>NZ_BAABAA010000003.1:0-581056 GCF_039537185.1 Kribbella ginsengisoli
GGCGGGGCGGGCGGGGCGGGCGGGGCGACTCTGGCGGGGTGGGGCGGGGTGGCTGGTGGTTGGGGAGGGGGTAGGGGTGGGCTCTGTAGGGTCGGGGTGTGGGTGGGAAGCGGAGGATCAGTGCGCATGAGGCGCGGGCGCTTCGGTTGCAGGGGGCTACCGGGGCGCTGGCGACGGCTGCTATTGCGGCGATGGATGAGAAGTTGCCGTGGTTCAGCAAGCTGTCGGCGCAGGACCGGTCGTGGATCGGGCTGGTGGCGCAGTCCGGGATCACCGCCTTCGTCGACTGGTTCCGGGATCCTGAGGCGCACTCTTCGATGCCGACGCGGATGTTCGGGTCGGCGCCGCGGGAGTTCACCCGGGTCATCTCGTTGCATCAGACCGTCGACCTGCTCCGCACCACGATCGAGATGATCGAGCAGACGATCGGCGACCTGCTCCCGGCCGACGACGTACCGGCCGTCCGCGAGTCGATGCAGCGGTACGCCCGTGAGGTCGCCTTCGCCGCCGCCACCATCTACGCCCAGGCCGCCGAGATGCGCGGCGCCTGGGACGCCCGGCTCGAAGCGCTCGTCGTCGACTCGGTCATCCGCGGCGAGGCCGACGAGTCCGTACGATCCCGCGCCTCGGCCCTCGGCTGGACCGGCACCAGTACCACCGGCGGCACGTCGTCGGAGGTCGCCGTGGTCGTCGGACGAGCCCTCGAGGCCGAGTCCGGCAGCGCCAACGTCGCAGACGCAGTACGCCATGCCGCCCGCGAGGCAGGAGCCGACGCGCTGTGCGCGATGCAGGGCGACCGGCTGGTGGTGGTACTCGGTGGTACGAGCAAACCTGTCGAGATCGTACAAAAACTGGCGGGCTGGTTTGGACCCGGCCCGATCGTCGTGGGACCCGTTGTCAAGGACCTCATGTCAGCGGTCACCAGTGCCCGGGCTGCGGTCGCCGGCCTCCGCGCCGCACCCGCCTGGCCAGGTGCCCCGAGGCCGGTCCAGGCCGACGAACTGCTGCCCGAGCGATCGCTGTCCGGGGACGGTCATGCCCGCCGCCAACTCGCCTCGGACGTCTACGGCCCGCTCACAATGGGCGACGGAGTACTACTCGACACCGTTTCGACCTACCTGGACTCCGGTGGTTCCATCGAGGCGACGGCCCGGGCGATGTTCATCCACGCCAATACCGTCCGGTACAGGTTGAAGCGTGTGGGCGAACTCACTGGCTACTCGCCGTCGAATCCCCGAGACGCTTTCACGTTACGTGTCGCACTGACCCTCGGGCGCCTGCTCAACCCGGAGCCCGGATCGTCGTTTTTGTAGGAACCCTACAAAGTCCTGCGGGTAGAATTCGTGGCGCATTGTGCTCCGCGAACCGGCTGCCTCAGGGAGAGTTGTTCTCGTGCTCGTCATCGCTGCGCCCGGACAGGGCGCCCAGACCCCAGGATTCCTCGAGCCGTGGCTGGCCGACCCCGTCTTCGAGAACCGGCTGAACTGGCTGTCCGCGGTCGCCGGTCTCGACCTCGCCCACTACGGCACCAAGGCCGACGCCGACACGATCCGCGACACCGCGATCGCGCAGCCGCTGCTGGTCGCCGCCAGCATGCTGTCCGCGCTGGCGCTGTTCCCGCACCCGGGCGACTCGTTCGAGAAGATCGGCGCGCTGGCCGGCCACAGCGTCGGCGAGATCGCCGCCGCCGTCGGCGCCGGTGTGATCACCGGTGAGCAGGCGATGGTGCTGGTCCGCGAGCGCGGCAAGGCGATGGCCGCTGCCTCCGCCCTGACGCCGACCTCGATGACCGCGGTGCTCGGCGGTGACCGCGAGGAGATCCTCGCCAAGCTGGACAAGTACGGGCTGACCGCCGCCAACGACAACGGCCCCGGCCAGATCGTCGCCGCCGGTACGGTCGAGGAGCTGGCCGCCTTCCAGGCCGACCCGCCGGAGAAGACCCGGCTGATCCCGCTGTCCGTCGCGGGCGCCTTCCACACCAAGCACATGGAGCCGGCCGTCCAGACGCTGGCCGGTTACGCCCGCTCCATCACCACGCACGACCCGCGCACCCGGCTGATCTCGAACCGCGACGGCCAGATCGTGCACGACGGCCGCGACGTCCTGCGCCGGCTCGTGCAGCAGGTCAACGCGCCGGTCCGCTGGGACCTGTGCATGCAGACGATGGCCGACCTGCAGGTCACCGGCATCCTGGAGATGACCCCGGCCGGCACGCTGACCGGGATCGCCCGGCGCGCGCTCAAGGGGGTCGAGGTGTTCGCGCTGAAGACGCCGGACCAGCTCGACGACGCCCGCGCGTTCGTGGACAAGCACGGCAGCCCGTCGGAGATCAACGCGTCGCCGACGTGGCGGCTGCTGGTCGCGCCGATCAAGGGCACCTTCACCCGGGAGGGACAGGTCACCCGGGAGTCGGGCGACACCGTCGAGGCCGGTGAGGTGGTCGCCTTGGTGAAGAGCCTGCGTGACGAGGTCGAGGTCCGCGCGCCGCACGGCGGCAGCGTGGTCGAGTGGCTGGTCGAAGAAGGCGACCCCGTCGCCCCTGGACAGCCGCTCGTGCGGCTGCACCCGAGTGGAGTGAACTGACATGGGCGGACAGATCGCAGAGTCGACCGGAGCGGCGCACGCCGCAGTACTGGGCCTCGGCTCGTACCGGCCGCGCAGAGTGGTGCCGAACTCGGAGATCCTGGAGCAGATCGACTCCAGCGACGAGTGGATCCAGACCCGCTCCGGGATCAAGGAGCGCCGCTGGGCCTCCGAGGACGAGACCATCTTGATGATGTCGACGAACGCGGCCAAGGAGGCCCTCGCCGACTCCGGGATCGACCCGGCGCAGATCGGCTGTGTCATCACCGCGACCGTCACGCACCTGTACCAGACCCCCGCGATCGCGACCCAGATCGCCGTCGCGGTCGGCGCCCCGACGGCGGCCGCGTTCGACGTCTCGGCCGCCTGCGCCGGGTTCTGCTACGGCATCGCGATGGCCAGCGACCTGGTCCGCGGCGGCAGCGCGAAGTACGTGCTGGTGATCGGGGTCGAGCGGCTCAGCGACATCACCGACCGGACCGACCGAGGGACGGCGTTCATCTTCGCCGACGGCGCCGGCGCGGCCGTGGTCGGACCGTCCGACGAGGCGGGCATCGGCCCGGTCGTCTGGGGTTCGGACGGCACCCAGCACGAGGTGATCAGCCAGAAGGAGTCCTGGGTCGAGGCGCACGGCAGCTACCAGTGGCCGCACCTCACGATGGACGGCAACCCGGTGTTCCGCTGGGCGTCGTTTGAGATGGCCAAGACCGCGCAGCAGGCGCTCGACGTCGCCGGCGTCAAGCCCGAGGACCTCGACCTGTTCATCCCGCACCAGGCGAACATGCGGATCACCGACGCGATGCGGCGCACGCTGAAGCTGCCCGAGAGCGTCAAGGTCGCCCGCGACATCGAGCGGCAGGGCAACACCTCCGCCGCCTCGATCCCGCTCGCGATCGCGACGATGCGCGAGAACGGCGAGGCGAAGAGCGGGGACGTCGCCCTCATCATCGGCTTCGGCGCGGGACTCACGTTCGCCGCCCAGGTGATCCGGCTCCCGTAGTACGGGGGCGCGGTAGCCCATAGTTGTCCGGGGCGGCTCAGGTGGCCGATCCCGGCTCGCAGTACCTACAAAGCACGTATCCGAAAGGGAACCACACAGATGGCCAGCACCGAAGAGATCCGCTCCGACCTCGCCGAGATCGTCAACGAGATCGCCGGCATCCCGGTCGAGGACGTCCAGCTGGACAAGTCCTTCACCGACGACCTCGACGTCGACTCGCTCTCCATGGTCGAGGTGGTCGTCGCCGCCGAAGAGAAGTTCAGCGTCAAGATCCCCGACGACGAGGTCAAGAACCTGAAGACCGTCGGTGACGCCGTCGCGTTCATCGAGCGCGCGCAGAACGGCTGATCGAGACCCGTCTCGATCGTGCTGGCAGCCGTCGCGGGCTCACCGGATCTCAGCATCCGGTGAGCCGCTGCGGCAGCCCCAGCCGGTACGCCGTACCGGCCTCCCCCACCCGTTGATACGCCGAAGGATGAGGTAACCATGTCGAAGACCCGAGTCGTCATCACCGGGCTCGGAGCGACGACCCCGGTCGGGGGCGACGTCGCCAGCACCTGGGAGGCGCTGCTGGCCGGTAAGTCCGGCGCCAAGCTGCTCACCGCCGACTGGGTCGAGGAGCTGCCGGTCAAGATCGCCGCTCCGGCCGCTGTCGAACCCACCGAGATCATCGAACGGGTCAAGGCCCGCCGGCTGGACCGCAACGCGCAGTTCGCCGTCGTCGCCGCCCGCGAGGCCTGGGCCGACTCCGGCCTGGCCGACGTCGAGCTGGACAAGACCCGCCTCGGCGTGGCGATCGCCACCGGTATCGGCGGCCTGCTCACCACGCTGACCAACTACGACCTGCTGCAGAAGGGTCCGCGCCGGGTCTCCCCGCTGGCGATCCCGATGCTGATGCCGAACTCGGCCGCCGCGAACGTCGGCCTCGAGCTGGGCGCGCTGGCCGGCGTACAGACCCCGGTCTCCGCCTGCGCGTCGAGCAACGAGGCCATCTCGCTGGCCGCCGACCAGATCCGGCTCGGCCGCGCCGACATCGTCGTCGCCGGTGGCGCCGAGGGTTCGATCGCCGGCCTGCCGCTGGCCGCGTTCGGCCAGATGATGGCGCTGAGCAAGCGCAACGACGACCCCGAGCGCGCGTCGCGTCCGTGGGACGTCGACCGCGACGGCTTCCTGCTCGGTGAGGGCGCCGGCGTCCTGGTGCTGGAGAACTACGACCACGCGGTCGCCCGCGGCGCGAGGATCTACGCCGAGTTCGCCGGCGCCGGGATCACCGCCGACGGTCACGACATCGTGCAGCCCGACCCGACCGGTTCGGGCGCCGAGCGCGCGATGCTGCAGGCGCTGCGCGAGGGCGACCTGGCCACCGGCGACATCGTGCACATCAACGCGCACGCGACCTCGACCCCGGCCGGCGACGTCGCCGAGGCGATCGCGATCCGCAAGGCGCTCGGCAAGGTCGCCGACACCGCCGTGGCGACCGCGCCGAAGTCGATGATCGGCCACCTGCTCGGCGCCGCCGGAGCGGTCGAGTCGATCGCCACCGTGCTCGCCCTGCACCACCGGCTGGTACCGCCGACGATCAACCTGGACAAGGTCGACGACGGTGTCGAGCTCGACATCGCCACCGAGCCGCGCAAGCTCGGCGACGGGGACATCGCCGCGCTGAACAACTCCTTCGGCTTCGGCGGCCACAACGTCGCCCTGGCCTTCAAATCAATCTGATCCAGTGAATCAGGCTGGTGCAGTCAATCGGTCTGATCTGTGAGTGGGCCGGGGCCCCTGTCCCCGGCCCACTGATCAGTCCGCGCCTTTCCGACCCCGGGAGATGCCCATGACCACCGCACCTGTGAAGCCGGTCAAGCTGCCGCGCGAAGAGGACCCCCGCAATCCGGTCTCCCGGCTCACCGCGCTGTTCGACCCGGGCACGCTCGAACTGATCACCCCCGACAACCTGTCCGGCATGCTCGCCGCACGTGGCACGATCGCCGGCGCTCAGGTGATCGCCTTCTGCTCCGACGCCACCGTGATGGGTGGCGCGATGGGCGACGAGGGCTGCGAGGTCGTCGTACAGGCCTACAAGGTGGCACGCGAGGAGGAGCTGCCGATCATCGGGCTGTGGCACTCCGGTGGCGCGCGGCTGGCCGAGGGCGTGCTGTCGCTGCACGCGGTCGGCAAGATCTTCTACGAGATGACGCAGGCGTCAGGCAAGATCCCGCAGATCTCAGTCGTACTTGGCCCCGCGGCGGGTGGTGCGGCATACGGGCCGGCGCTGACCGACATCGTCATCCTCGGGCCGGAGGGACGGATCTTCGTCACCGGCCCGGACGTGGTCCGCTCGGTCACCGGCGAGGACGTCGACATGCTGCGGCTCGGTGGACCTGAGCCGCACGGGCGGCGGTCCGGCGTCGTGCACATCACCACCGACTCCGAAGCGGCCGCGATCGAGAAGGCGCGAAGCCTGGCGGATCTGTTCGCCAACCCCGGCTCGGTGGCGGATGAGGTTTCCGACACCGACTTGTCCGGCTTCCTGCCGGAGTCGGCCAAGCGTGCGTACGACGTCCACCCGCTGGTCGGCGGGGTGCTCGACGAGGAGTCCGGCGTCGAGCTGCATCAGCGGTGGGCGCCGAACATCGTCACGACGCTCGGGCGGCTTGGCGGTCGTACCGTCGGGGTGATCGCGAACAACCCGTTGCGGCTGGGCGGTTGTCTCGACGCGTTGTCGGCGGAGAAGGCTGCTCGCTTCGTGCGGATGTGCGACGCGTTCGGCGTGCCGATGGTGGTCCTGGTCGACGTACCTGGGTATCTGCCGGGTGTTGGGCAGGAGTGGGACGGCGTCGTACGCCGGGGCGCCAAGCTGCTGCATGCGTTCGCGGAGTCCGTCGTACCGCGGGTCACGCTGGTGACCCGCAAGACCTACGGTGGCGCGTACATCGCCATGAACGCGCGCTCACTCGGCGCGACCCGGGTGTTCGCCTGGCCGCGGGCCGAGGTTGCCGTCATGGGTGCTGTCGCGGCCATCCGGATCCTGCATCGGCGCCGGCTGGCCGAGGTCGAACCGGATCTGCGCCCGCAGGTCGAGGCCGAGCTGGCCGCCGAGCACGAGAAGATCGCCGGCGGTATCGAGCGTGCCCGTCAGATCGGCGTCGTCGACGAGATCGTCGAGCCGGTGCAGACACGCTCGGCCCTGGCTGCTGCAATCGCTGCCGCAGAGTCCGGCGGACGCGTTCGCGGGCGGCACGGGAACATTCCGCTGTAATACAAAAAGAAGGGCGCGGACCGTGAGGTCCGCGCCCTTTCACGTGGTGCGGCCGCTGTGTGTGACAACCGGGGGTGTCCCGACACCCGGTGGCCCAGCGGCCACTTCTTGGTCCCGATCAACGGGAAGCTTGTTCATAGCATCGTGCAAATCGCGCTGGTTGTCCTGCTCTCACGGGCTTTCTTCTGAACTTCTCAGGTTCCGCTCAGACCACCTGATGCAGCCAGCGCACGGGTGCGCCGTCACCGGCGTACCGGAACGGTTCGAGCTCGTCGTCCCAGGGGCGGCCGAGCAACCGCTCGACCTCCTCGGTCAGATCCGCCTCGCCGGTGGACGCCTTCAGCATCGCTGCCTTCAGCCGTTCCTCGGGCACCATGATGTCGCCGTGCACCCCGGTGGTCGCGTGGAAGACGCCGAGCGTCGGGGTGAAGGAGTACCGCTCGCCCTCGACTCCGTTGCTGGGCTCCTCGGTGACCTCGAAGCGCAGCTTCTGCCAGCCGCGCAGAGCCGAGGCCAGCTTCGCCGCCGTGCCGGCCTCGGCCTGCCACGACAGCTCTGCCCGGTACGTTCCCTGCGCCGCGGGCTGCGGCGTCCAGTCGAGTTTCACGGGCACGCCTAGTATGCCGCCCGCTGCCCACTCAACATGAGGGCACAACGCTGACGGCACGGTGTGGACGTATAAAACGCCACGAGTCGTCGCCACCGGGACCTCCTGTGTTCGAGCTGCGCCTTCCCCAGCGTTCTCGAACAACCACCGTCGATCCCGGACGGCGAGGTCCATACTGCACCACGCACCCCGCCAACACCAGCAACCTCGCCGTGTCAACTACATCACCGTCGTGTCGCAATCCAGAACCCTCCAGTCCGCAAACCGGGCTGTCCCCTGTCGTCGGAAAGTATTCGGCAGGCGCTGTCGATTCCCCTGCGAGCCGTTCGACCAAGGGACGAGCAGCTGCCCACCGGGCCGCCCGACGCAGTGAAGGAGAGCACCATGGCCGCGACCTACACCTTCGACATCTTCTCCAGCCTCGACGGCTTCGCCTCGTACGACGCCGCCGACTGGGGACCGTACTGGGGTAAGGCCGGCGACGAGTTCCTGGATCGCCGGCTGGCGCAGTACGCCGAGCAGCAGCGGATGGTCTTCGGCGCCAACACCTTCCGGCTGATGGAGCAGATGGTCGGCCTGAGCAAGATTCCGGCCGAGGCGCTCGACCCGGTGAACGCGGCCATGCGGAGCATGCCGACCACGGTGTTCTCCTCGACCCTCGACGGACCGTTCGACTGGCCGGACGTGACCGTTGTCAAGGGCAACGCGGTCGAGGTGGTCGCCCGGCTCAAGGAGGAGTCCGACGTGCCGTTGCGGTCACACGGCAGCCTGTCGCTGAACCGGGCGCTGATGGCCGCCGGCCTGGTCGACCGGGTGCAGATCACCGTGTTCCCGGTGATCGCCGGTCAGACCGGCGTGGAGCCGATCTTCCAGGGCGCGGCCGACTTCGACCTCGAACTGATCGAGAGCCACACCTTCGACGGCCGCACCCAGGAACTGATCTACCACCCCACCCTGCACGGCTGACGACAAACCTCCCAGAGCTCAGACCGACGAGCGGATCACCAACTGCGTCGGCAGGATCAGCGGGCTCGGTTGGTCGCCGGACATCAGCGCGAGCAGCATGCGGGCCATCTCACGGCCCAGCGCGTGGATCGGCTGGTTGACCGTGGTCAGCGGAGGCTCCGTGTGGCGAGCGCTGGTGATGTCGTTGAAGCCGACGATGGACACGTCGCCGGGGACGTCCCGGCCGGCCCGGGCCAGGACCCGGAGGGCACCGATCGCCATCTGGTCGGAGGCGATGAAGACAGCGTCCAGGTCGGGGGCCCGATCGAGCAGCTTGGTCATCGCGATGCTGCCGCCGTCTTCGCGGAACTCACCGTTCTCGACCAGCGTGTTGTCCAGGCCGGCGACGGCCAAGGCGTCTTGGAAGCCTTGCAGCCTGGCCATGCCGGCGCCCTCGTCGAGGCGGCCGGTGATGGTGGCGATCCGGCGGCGGCCGGCCGCGACCAGATGCTCGGTGGCGAGTCGGGCGCCACCGCGGTTGTCGGCGTCCACGTAGTACCGGGGTTCGAAGTTGAGCGGGCGGCCACCGAAGACGACTGGCACGGAGGCGTTGGCGGCCAGGGCGGCCAGGGGGTCGTCGCCGTGGAGGGACATGAGCATGACGCCGTCGGCTTGCCTGGTGCGGAGCAACTGCTCCAACCTCGCCTGGCCGCGGGAGGAGGTGGCGAGCGAGAGCATCAGTTCGAGCTCGGTCTCCTCCAGGACGGAGTTGACGCCGACGACCACCTCGGCGAAGAACGGGTCGGCGAACATGCCCGGGTCGTCGCCCGAGATCGCGAGCACGACCGAGCCCGCTTGCTGAGTCGCCAGCGCACGAGCCGTGGCGTTGGGCACGTAGCCGAGATCGTCGACGGCCCGGCGTACCGCCTCGCGTTTGGCGCGGCTGACGTGCGGCGCGTTGTTGATCACCCGGGACGCCGCCGATCGCGACACCCCGGCCCGCTCGGCGACCTCGTCGAGCGTGGGTTGCCGTCTGGGAGTCTCGGTCGTCACCTGGTCGTTCTCCTTCGTCTTGCCTGGTCCAGACTTTAACCCGGTCACGACCGTACGGCTCCGTCCATGATGCCGCCGATGATCTGGCGGCCGAAGAGGATGAACACCAGCAGCAGCGGGACCGTCGCGATCAGCGTGCCGGAGAACATCAGCGTGTAGTCGGTGTAGTACTGCGTGGCGAGCTGGCTGAGCGAGAACTGCACCGTCGGGTTGTCCGCCTCGAGGATCGCGAGCGGCCAGAGGAACTCGTTCCAGGTGCTCATGAAGGTGAACAACCCCAGTACTGCGGCGCCAGGGCGCAGCGCCGGCGACACCACTCGGACGAACAGCCCGAAGGTGCTGCAGCCGTCGAGCCGGGCGGCCTCGATGAGCTCGTCGGGTACTGCGCGTTCGGCGTACTGGCGCATCAGGAAGACACCGAAGGCGGAGACCAGGAACGGCACGATCACCGCCTGGAGCTGGTTCTGCCAGCCGAGCTTCACCATCACCATGTACAGCGGCACGATGCCCATCTGGACCGGCACCATCATCGTCGCGAGCACCGCGATCAGGAGTGTGTTGCGGCCCCTGAACCGCAGCTTGGCGAACGCGAAGCCGGCCAGCGACGAGAAGAAAACGACCGAGATGGTGACCGCGACCGAGGCGACCATCGAGTTGACCAGCCCGCGGGCGAAGTGGGCCTCCTCGGCGTTGAAGAGCCGGCCGACGTTGTCGCCGAGGTTGCCGCCCGGGAGCAGCGGCGGTGGCATCTGGCCGACGACGTCGTTGGAGCGGGTGGCGACGACGAACAGCCAGTAGAGCGGGAAGACCGACAGCACGAGGCTGACGAGCAGGGTGAGGTAGACGAGGGAGTTGCCTCGGGTACGCCGTCCCAGTAGGTACTGCCGTCTCATTGGGTACTACCGCCTCTCCAGCGCCTGGCGATCAGCGCGTTGGCGACGCCGGCGAGCACGGTCAGCAGGAAGATCGCCCACGCGATCGCCGATCCGTAGCCGTAGTCGAAGTTCTGGAAGCTCTGCTCGAACATGTACATCGCGATCGTCTGGAACTGGCGCAGACTGCCGCCGGAGATGTCGCCCTGGCCGAACAGCAGCGGCTCGGTGAACAACTGCATGCCGCCGATCGTCGACATCACCACGGTGAAGATCAGCGCCGGCCGGATCAGCGGCACGGTGATCGCCCGGAACTGCCGGATCGCGCCGGCCCCATCGATCTGGGCCGCTTCGTACAGGTCGCGCGGGATCGACTGGATGGCCGCCAGGTAGATCAACGCGTTGTACCCCGTCCACCGCCAGTTGACCATGCTCGCGACCGCGACCCACGACGACGCCTTGCTCGCCTGCCAGTCGATCGGCCCGATATCGACCAGCCCCAGCAGACCGTTGACCAACCCGGTGTCGCGTCCGTAGAGCTGCCCGAACACGATCGCCACCGCCGCCACGGAGGTGACGATCGGCGCCAGCACCCCCAGCCGGAACATCATCAACGCCCGGATCGGCCGGTTCAGCAACCCCGCGATCACCAACGCGAAACACAACTGCGGAACGGTCGACAACACGAACAATCCCAGCGTGTTCCCCATCGCGTTCCAGAAGTCCGGATCCCCCACCAGCCGCGAGTAGTTCCGCAGCCCCACGAACCCCGCGTCCCCGGTGAGATCCCAAGCCCGCAACGAAACCCATGCGGTGTAGACCAACGGAAACGCCCCGAAGAGCGCGAACAAGACAAAGAACGGAGTGATGAAGAAGTACGGCGACCCATGGAGGTCAAGGCGATTCCGCCAGGACGCCGCAGCCTCACCTCTCCCGGTAGCGCGCCGCACGCGCGCGTGCCCGGGCGGCAGCCCGCCCCCGCCGCCCGCCGCCTTGACGGCGGGCGGCGGGCTCTTACGCGGCGAGCGATTGACTGTTGCGCTCACTTCTCCACAGCCCGCTTGGCGTCCGACATCGCCTTCGTCCAGGCCTCGTCGGGCTGCAACTTGCCTTGCTCCACCGCGGTGAGGGCGTCGCCGATGCCGTCGCCGACCACCTGGTTGTCGGGGCCGAGGTAGACCGGCTTGAGCTCCTTCGCCGACTGGCCGAAGATCTTGCCGACCGGCGCCTTGTTGAAGTAGTCGTTGACCGCGCTGGAGACCGACGGGTCGTCGATGGCCTGAGGTGCCGAGGGGAAATTGTTCTTGGCCTTGAAGGCGCCGATCTGGCCGGCGGGGCTGGTCAGGAACTTGGTCAGCTCAGCGGCTTCCTTCGGGTGCTTGCTCTGGGCCGGTACGGCGAGGAACGACCCGCCGCGCACCGCGCCTTCACCGGGGACCCGGGCGACATCCCACTTGCCTGCGTTCTCCGGGCCCGCCTGGTCCTTGATGACGCCGAGCATCCACGCGGGGCACGGGATGGTGGCGAAGGTGCCCTTCTTGAAGCCCGCGTTCCACGCCGGGCTCCACATCTGCAGCTTGCCCGACAACCCGGCGCCGACCATCGCGACCGACTGGTCCCAAGCAGCCCGTACGCCGGGGTTGCTGTCCGCGATCAGTTTGTTCGAGCGATCGAAGTACGTCGTATCGCCCTGCTGCATGAGGATGTTCTGGTAGACGCCGCCGACGGTGTCGAAGTAGCTCGCGCCGGTGCCCGCGGCAACGAACTTCTTGCCGGTGGCCAGGTAGCCGTCCCACGTCGGCCACAACGCACCGACCTTCGCCCGATCCGTCGGCAACCCGGCCTTCGCGAACAGGTCCGTCCGGTAACACATGCCCTGAGCACCGATATCGGTCCCGAGACCGACGAGCTTCTTGCCGTCCGGCGTCAGCGCCTGCTGCCACTTCCAGTCCAGGAAGTTGCCCTTCAGCTCACCGGCGCCCTGGTCGAGCAGATTGACGAACTGATCGGGCTTGCCCATCAGCTTGATCAGGATGCCCTCCTCCAGCGCGACCACGTCGCCGGCGCCGCTACCGGCGGTCAGCCACTGCTGCAGCTTGGGCGTGTAGTCGGCGAGCTTGGCGATGTTGTCCTGCTTGACCTGGATGCCCGGGTGCGACGACTCGTAGGTCTTGATCAGGTCCTCGTAGCCGAACTGCCCGAAGGTCTTGATCGTCAGCGTGACCTTGCCGTCCGCCGCCTGCTCACCGCCACCGCAACCGGCCGCCAGCAGCGCCACGCTCGCGCCGATCGCAAGCCCTACGGCAAGCGCTTTCCTCTTCGCCATGATGGTGCCTTTCCGATTCCGTGCGACTGATTTTGGAAGCGCTCCCAGTGCGATGGACGCCGAGGCCACGGTGACGCCGCTGAGTCAGCGTCGGACAAAAACTGGGAGCGCTTCCGGCCGACCATAGGGCACCGGAGGCCAGTTGTGAAGGGCAGATTTCCCGCCTGTTTCAGTCTTGACACGCCCCGGAGGCGTCGGCACCATGCACAGGGACGCCGCTGACCCTTTGGCCAAAATCTGAAAGCGCTCCCAGCGCGATCCCTCCGGAGGCAGCTGCATGACCACACTCCGAAGGCGCTCAGTGACCACCCTGACCGCCTTCCTCCTCGTCCCAGCGACCCTTGTCCCGGCGACCCTGGCCGTCCAGGCCGCGGCGGCCGACGGCCCGCAGTACGAACGGATCCTGAACGGGAACTTCGACAGCGGCGTGAAGGCGCCGTGGTGGACCAGCGGGAACACCCCGTCGACCGTCACCGACGGGCGGCTGTGCGCCCAGGTCCCCGGCGGCACGGTGAACGTGTGGGACTCGATGATCGGGCAGGACGACGTCCCGGTGGAGAACGGCCAGCCCTACACGCTGCGCTTCGAGGCGTCGGCCAGCCTCGCGACCACCTTCCGCGCCGTCTTGCAGACCTCGTCCAAGCCGACGGCGACGGTGCTGAACAAGACGGTCAACGTCACCACCGGCACCCAGACCTTCACCTTCACCGGCACCTCGCCGACCACGTCCGAGCACACTCAGGTCAGCTTCCAGGCCGGCGGCGGCAGTACGCCGTACACGCTGTGCCTGGACAACATCTCGCTGGTCGGCGGTGTCGTACCACCTGGTGGGGTACGGGACTTCGGCTCTCCGGTCCGGGTCAACCAGCTCGGCTACCTGCAGAGTGGACCCAAGCGGGCCACCTATGTCACCGACGAGACCAGCCCGCTCGACTGGCGTCTGCTCGACGCTACGGACGCCGTCGTCGCCCATGGCAGAACCATGCCCTACGGTGCCGACGCGATGTCCGGAACCAGCGTCCAGCTGATCGACTTCAAGCGGTACGAGGGGTCCGGCGACGGTTACCGTCTCGCGGTCGGCGACCAGCTCAGCGAACCGTTTGCTATCGGCAACAACATCTACCAGTCGCTGTCGCAGGACGCGCTGGAGTACTTCTACAACAACCGCAGCGGCATCCCGATCGAGGCACAGTACGTCGGCGCGGAGCGCGCGCGGGCAGCCGGCCATCTCGGCGTCGCGCCCAACAAGGGCGACACCTCGGTTCCCTGCCTGCCGGGGACGTGCACGTACAGCCTCGACGTACGGGGTGGTTGGTATGACGCGGGCGACCACGGCAAGTACGTGGTGAACGGCGCGCTGGCGGCGTGGCAGCTGCTCGATCAGTACGAGCAGTCCGGTGACGTGACGCTGAAGATTCCTGAAGCAGGCAACACGATTCCCGACCTGCTCGACGAGGCGAAGTGGGAGATCGACTTCCTGCTCCGGATGCAGGCGCCGTCGGGTTTGGTGCATCACAAGATCCACGACGAGAAGTGGACCGGCCTCCCGCTCAGGCCGGATGCCGACCCGCAGCAGCGTTACCTCTATCCGGTGTCGACCGCGGCCACGCTGAACCTCGCGGCGGTGGGCGCCCGCTGTGCACGGGTCTATGCGCAGTGGGACAAGGCGCTGGCCGGCCGTTGCCTGACCGCGGCCGAGAAGGCGTGGAAGGCAGCGGTGCAGAACCCGGCGGTCTATGCGCCGGACGGCGGCGAAGGCGGCGGTGCGTACGACGACACCAAGGTGACCGACGAGTTCTCGTGGGCGGCGGCCGAGCTCCTCACCGCCACTGGTCAACAGTCCTACCGGAAGGCGATCACCACCCGCTTCGACGCTGCGGAGGGCTTCTCCTGGCGGGACACCGGTGGCCTGGCCGATCTCGCGCTCGCCAGAGTGCCAAGGGCCTTGCCCCGGGCGGAGTACAAAGCCGTGGTCGACCGGATCGCGCGGGCTGCGGGCGTGTACCTCGACGACCTGCATGCGCAGGGATACCCCAACCCGTATCTCCCGGCGGACGGCAAGTACGTCTGGGGATCGAACAGCGCTGTCGCCAACAACGCGATGATCATGGGGCTGGCCTACACGCTGACCGATCGGAGCAGGTACCTCGAAGGGGCGCTGGAGTCGCTGGACTATCTGCTCGGGCGGAACGCGATCAATCAGTCGTACGTGACGGGGTACGGCGAGCGGGACAGCCACAACCAGCATCACCGGTTCTGGGCGAAGTCGCTCGACCCGACGCTGCCGTCGCCTGCTCCTGGATCGCTGGCCGGTGGGCCGAACTCCGGCCTGCAGGATCCGGTGGCTCAGCGCGGGTTGCAGGGGTGTGCGCCGGCGACCTGCTATCTCGACAACATCGGTTCGTACTCGACCAACGAGGTCGCGGTGAACTGGAACTCGGCGCTGGCGTGGATCACGGCGTTCGCTGACCGTCAGTCGCATGAGCAACTGAACACTCAGGCGTCGCCGGCGAGTCGGATCGATCTGACGAGTGGGTTCTACGTCAATCCGGACTCGACGCCCAAGGCCTGGGTGGACAGTCATGGGAGTGACTCGAGGGCCGCGACGATCACCACGAACATCGCGAGCAAGCCGACGGCCAAGTGGTTCGGCCAGCCGCCTTCCGGTACGACGATCGGCGCGATGGTCGGTGGGTACGTCGGGGCGGCCGACAATGCGGACAAGTTGCCGGTACTGGTCGCGTACAACCTGCCTGGGCGGGATGCGTGTGGCGGGCTCTCCGGCGGCGGGGCAGGGTCGCCTGCGGCGTACCGGTCGTGGATCTCGGCGTTCGCGGACTCGATCGGTACTCGCCCGGCAGTGGTGGTGATCGAGCCGGACGCGTTGGGTGACTTCGAGTGCATGACGGCGGATCAGATTGCCGAGCGCAACGGGATGCTTGCCTTCGCCACGCAGCAGTTCCACGATCGGGCGCCGAACACGTGGGCGTATCTCGATGCGGGCAACGCCGGCTGGGTGCCGGCGGCAACGATGGCCTCGCGACTGCAAGACGCGGGGATCGCCAACGCACGCGGCTTCGCGGTGAACGTATCCAACTACTACACGACCAGCGCTTCGGTCACCTACGCCGACAACGTCCGCAGCAGCCTCGGTACGGCGACACCGTTCGTCATCGACACCAGCCGCAACGGCAACGGCTCGAACGGCGAGTGGTGCAATCCAGCCGGCCGCAAACTGGGCACCCCCGCCCAAACCGGCGGCGGCGCCGAAATGCTCCTCTGGGTGAAGGTCCCCGGCAATTCAGATGGTCCCTGCGGGATTGCTCCAAGCACCCCCGCAGGTCAGTTCGACCCCGACCTGGCAGTCCGTCTGATCAACGGCAGTTGATTACGGGAAGCGGGTGGCCAAGGCGATGCAGGCGCCGGCTGCCAGCAAGGTGAAGAGCATGGCGATGCCGGCGAAGCGGGAGGTGACCTCTTTGTCGACCTTGTCGTAGCCGACCGAGGAGCCGATGTCCTTGTACACGTCTTCGAGTTCGCCGGCGGATTCGGCCGTGTAGGCCTCTCCGCCGGTGATCTCGGCGACGCTGCGGAGCTCGGCGCGGTCCGGAGGGACGCGCTGGCGGATGCCGTCCATCTCGATGAAGCCTGAGTCGGTACCGAAGGTGATCGTGTAGACCGGCGTGTGCTTCGCCTTGGCGGCCTGCGCGCCTTCCTGGGCGGTCCGGCCGACAGTGCGCTTGCCGTCGGACAGCAACACAATGCGCGCCGGAGCGGGATCGTTCGGGTGCTCGGGATCAGCCGGTACCTGGGTAAGCGCCTGCAACGAGGTGAAGATCCCCTCGCCGGTGGCCGTCGACTCGGCCAGCTCCAGCCCGTCGATCGACCGCTGCACGGTGGCCCGGTCCGTCGTCGGCGGCACGATGATCGACGCGGTCCCCGCGAAGTTGACCACCGCCACGTTGAACTTGGCCGGCAACTGGCTGACGAAGTTCTTCGCCGACCGCTTCGCCGCCTCGAGCCGGTTCGGGTCGACGTCGGTCGCCATCATCGACAGCGACACGTCGATCGCGACGACGATGGTGGCCCGCTCGCGCGGCACCTTCACCTCGTCCTTCGGCTGCGCGAACGCGATGATGCACGACGCCGTCGCGAACAGCGCCAGGACGACCGCCAAGTGCCGGCGCCATTGCGGCCGGCGTGGTGCGACCCGGTCGAGCAGCGCGATGTTGGTGAACCGCAGCGCGTACTGCGCTCGCCGGTGCTGCAGGAAGATGTACCCGGCGACGACGACCGGGATGAAGAGCAGGAACCACAGTCTGGCCGGAGACAGGAACTCCATCAGCGAGCCACTCCCTTCGGCGGTTGGTGCAGGCGGGGCGCCATTCGCCGGTAGGCGAGGACGAACCGCACGGTGTCGGCGACCCAGTCTCGGTCGGTCCGCAGGACCAGGTGTCCGGCTCCTACCCTACGCAGGGCCGTCCTGGTTCGTTCCCGCTGCGCCAGCGCGGCGACGGCGAACTCCTCGCGCACCCGGCGCTTGCGGGTGTCGATCTCCCGGATCGCTCCGGTCTCCGGGTCGCCGATCATGACGACGCCGATGTTCGGCAGTTCGAGTTCGCGCGGGTCGACGATCTCGACCGCGAGCACCTGGTGCTGGGCGGTCAGCTTGCGCATCGACCGCTCCCAGGACGGCTCCATCCGGCTGTCGATCTCGCCGTCCTCGGGGGTGAGGAAGTCCGACACGATCACCCGGAGACCACGCTTGCGCTGGGTCCGGGCCATCGAGTCCAGGGCGCCGGCCAGGTCGCTGCGCGCCTGGTGCTCGCCGTGATCGGTCTCCGCGAGCAACGCCCGCAGCAGGCCGTACAGGGCGAGCCGCCCCGACCGGGCCGGCCAGCGGCGCAGGGTCGAGTCGCGCAGCATCAGCCCGCCGAAGCGGTCACCGAGCCGGTGGGTCAGGAAGCCGACGGTGGCGACCGCGGCCACGGCAAGCTCCCGCTTCTCCAGCTGCGACGTACCGAAGTCCATCGAGGCCGACAGGTCGACCATCGCCCAGGTCTCCAGCTCGCGGTCCGCGATCAGGTCGCGGACGTGCGGGACCGTGGTCCGGGCGGTGACCGCCCAGTCCATCCGGCGGACGTCGTCGCCGACCTGGTACTCGCGGGCCTCGGCCAGCTCGGTACCCGGGCCGGGCAGCAGACCGAGGTGTTCGCCGTGCAGGAACCCCTCGAGCCGCCGGACCACCGTGAGCTCGAGCCGGCGCAGCGCGCGCTCGGGCGCGAGCTGCGAGATCGTCATCGCAACCCGTGGGTCTGGTCGGTTGGCCATCTGGTTAGACGAACTCGGGGCGGCCGCTGCCGTCGCTGCCGTCGCGCCAGACCGGCTGCGGCGGTGGGACGGTGGCCAGGATCCGCTCGACCACCGCGCGCGGGTCGATGTTGTCGGCGACCGCGTCGAAGGTCAGGCCGAGCCGGTGGCCCATCACGTCGAGCGCGATCGTCTGGATGTCGCTGGGCAGCAAGTAGTCGCGGCCGTGGATCAGCGCCAGCGCCCGGCCGGCCGAGACCAGGCCGAGGGTCGCACGCGGGCTGACGCCGAGCTCGATGATCGGCTCGAGGTCGGGCAGATGGAAGTCGGACGGCGTGCGGGTCGCCATCACCAGGCGGACCGCGTACTCCGCGACCAGGTTGTGCACGAAGACCTGCTCGGCCGAGCGCTGCAGTTCCATGATCGTCTCGGGCTTGAGCACCTGGCGGGCCTGCGGCGGGTCGACGCTCATCCGGCGGAGGATCTCGAACTCCTCGTGCCCGCGCGGGTGCGGTACGTCGATCTTGACCAGGAACCGGTCCCGCTGTGCCTCGGGCAGCGGGTAGACGCCCTCGGACTCGATCGGGTTCTGGGTGGCGATCACGATGAACGGCTTCGGCATCGGGAAGGTCTGGCCGCCGATCGACACCTGCCGCTCGGCCATCAGCTCGAGCATCGCCGACTGCACCTTGGCCGGCGCCCGGTTGACCTCGTCGGCCAGGACGAAGTTCACGAAGGTCGGACCGAGCTCGATGTCGAACGCCTCGCGGGTCTGCCGGTAGATTCGGGTGCCGACGATGTCGGACGGGACCAGGTCGGGGGTGAACTGGATCCGGGCGAACGAACCACCGACCACCGACGCGAAGGTGCGGACCGCGAGCGTCTTGGCCACGCCGGGCACACCTTCGAGCAGGCAGTGACCCTTGGCGAGCAGCGACACCATCAGCGTCTCGACCATGTGATCCTGGCCGACGATCACCCGTTTGATCTCGCTGATCGCCTCGCTGACCAGGTGTGACTGCTGGGCCACCGACCCGGTCGGCACAGTGGTTTCGGTCATGCCTGTCCTTCCGGGGTCCGCGGTGGACCATGTCTGCGCACGGGAACTGCCGCCCATTCCATCAGATCGCCGACCCAGGGCACGCGCGCGCCCCGCCCTGCTCCCCTCCTATCCTGCCCAGCCGCTCAAATCCGAACACCCCGGTACGCCGGGCCGCGGCGCCCAACAGCACCCGGTACGCCGTACGCGGCGGGCGCGGGCGACATGGCTACCGGGGATGTGGTGGGATTGGAGGTGATGACCGCGACCGACTCCCAGACCGACACGGCGGCGCCGACCGAGCCTGAGGCTCCTGCCGAGGTGCCCGCCGAGGCTCCCGCGCGGGCCGTGCCGGACGCGTTGCCGCTGCTGCCGGAGGACCCGCCGCGCGTCGGCGACTTCTGGCTCCGCGGCCGCCTGGGCGCCAATGCGGCCGGTTATCTCTACATCGCCGCCGACGAGACCGGCCGTGGCGCGGTCGTCGCGATGATGACGGAGGGCTCCTCCGACGACGCGGCCGCCCGTGACCGGTTCATCACCGCCGTCGACGAGCTGCCCGACGGCGTCGTGCTCGGTCACAACGACGAAGACGACGAGGACGTCGCGCTCTGGGCGGCCATCGGACCGGTCCGTGAGTACGACGGCTCGAGCGCCGCCGACGACGAGCAGCTGATCGCGGAGCGCCGCGGCGAGGACATCCTGTCGGCGGTCCTGATGGACCGGATCCCGCCGATCGGCCGCGTCCGTGGACCGGACTTCCGCCACTACTGGGAGAACCGCCGCCGTCCGGGCCTGTTCCGCATCTGGCCGCTCCCCTGGCCGTCCGCATTGCGGCCGGCCTCCTGGCTCGCGGTCGCACTCTCGCTGCTGACCATGGCGGTACTGATGGCAGTGGCGATCCTGGTCGCCTGGCTGATGTTCCGGCACTCCCCCGAGCTGGAGCCCGACCCGCTCATTCCGCCGCCGACCAACACCTTCACGGTGACCGTCACCCCGACCACCCCGCCGCCCGGCTCGAACAGCACGGAGAGCCCGACCACGCCCGGCGCATCGCCGTCGGACACCGTCACGGTTCCCCCGCCGGGCTCGCCTACTTCGGGTTCCCCCGGCACCCCGGAGCCAGGCGACCGCTTCTAACTCACCGTGGTGGGCTTGGCGGTCCGGAGCAGGCTCACCAACCCGATCAGGCTGACGATCCCCCAGCTGCCTTCCAGCAGCAGGAAGCCCCAGGAGCTCTCGGCGGCCGCGATCACGGCCAGTACGGCCGAACCGATCAGGTTCAGCAGCTGGTAGGACAGGGTCTTCTGCTCGAGCCGACCCGCCTGCGCGGCCGCGAAGGCCACCAGCACGGTCAGGGCACCAACGATCTCGATCACATCGACGACATGCATGGACTCGGCCCCTCCAGGGACCGGCGTCGTCTTGTCGTGAACCGGGTACGGCGCCTTCTCGTCCGGAGGCCCGCCGGATCAGCGGGCCTCCGTCCACAGTACCTACAGGGCGTGCCGGATCGCAGTTGCCTTCGTCACCAGTTGACTGGCCGCGGCCGCGGGGATCTTCGCGGGGGAATTGGCCTTCACCTCGACCACGAACGCGACCAGCAAGACCCTCGCGACCAGCTTGTTGTTCGCCTTCAGCGCGGTCCGGGTCTTCTCGAGCTTCAGCACCAGCGACGTCTCGAGCGCCTTCTGCAGGTGCAGCCCCTTCACCTCGGCGATCAGGTCGGTCAGCAGCTTGTCCAGGCTCGGCGTCTCGGCGAACTCGACCGACCCCGCGTCACAGTTGGCGCCCAGCGGGCGGGCCTGCAGGCGCTGGTCGTCCACGGTCGTGCAGCTGGCGACGGGTACCCGCCCACCGAGTGGGCTGGTCGCGGCGGGCAACCGGCCTTCGGGGTAGCCGTTCGACAAGGCGCCGAGTTGCGGGTCGGCGGCCGTGACCAAGTCGGAGGCGATTGTGCTGCAGGTGGCGTCGCGTAGTACGGAGAAACCGCCGGAGACGCCGTGGAAGGCGCCGCCGACGCCGGCGCACGCGGTACCGGTGATCGGCAGGACCAGGGCGCTGCGGCTGATGGCGACCGTGGCGGCCGGTACGGCGGCGATGTGCGCGCCCGTCGTCGCCTGGTCGTCGGCCATCGTCACGTGGGTGAGGTCGACGTGCGTCGCCGTGGTGAAGTTCAGCCCGCCGCCGGTGGTCGCGGTGTTGCCGTTGACGGTGCTGTTCAGCATGCTCGCCGCGATCGCCGAGATCCGCGCGCCACCGCCCGTGCCTGCGGCCGGTACGACGGAGTTGTCGTTGATCGTCGCCTTGTCGAACTTCACCGACTCCGCGGCCAGGTCGAGGCCGGCTCCGTTGGCCGCGTGGTTCCCGTAGTACTTGCCGCCGTCGAACGTGGCCTGGTAGGCGAAGCCGACCTTGACGCCACCACCGTTGCCGGTCGCCGTGTTGGCGGAGATGATCGGCTGGAAGCCGCTGACCGATCCCGCGCTGAAGGCGTAGACACCGCCACCATCGGTACCGGCCGTGTTGTTGCTGATCTCCGTCGAGTCCAGTGACATCGATGACGTCGGCACCACGTCCGGTCCGACCGTGAGGAAGGCCAGACCGCCACCACGCTGAGCCGCCGTGTTGCCGATGAAGCTGCCCTTGTAGGCACTGAAGTCGCCGACGCCGATCACCGCGCCACCGCCATCACCCGCCGAGATGTTGTTGTCGATCGGCGTCCGGTCGACGTAGGTCGAAGCGGTGTTGCCGCCGTCCTCGACCAGGACCGGTGTGACGGACAGCCCGCCGCCGGACACGGTGCTCTTGTTGCCAGTGATGCCCGACAGCATGATGTTGATCCCCGATGCCGGGGTGCCGCTGCGCTGAGACATCGACATCGAGATGCCGCCGAGCGCGTCGACCGCGGTCAGCCCGTTGTTGGCGACGCTGGCGGAGTACAGGTTCAGCCGGCCGCAGTTGACGCAGCGGATGCCGACCCGGCCGTTGTTCTCGACCTGGCTGAAGTTGAGTTCGGTCTTGTTGGCCGGGAAGCCCTGGCCGGTGTTGCTGATCCCGGCCCGGGTGTTGTTCGAGATCGTCGAGTTGTCGACCAGCAGCGGGTAGCCGTCGACGAGCGAGATGCCCGAGCCGACGTTGTTCGAGATCGTCGTACCGTCCAAGTGCGCCGAGCAGTTGTCACAACTCACGATGCTGCCGGTGTTGTCGTGCAGGTTGCTGTTGTTCA
Source organism: Kribbella ginsengisoli (assembly GCF_039537185.1). Lineage (NCBI taxonomy): Bacteria > Bacillati > Actinomycetota > Actinomycetes > Propionibacteriales > Kribbellaceae > Kribbella > Kribbella ginsengisoli. Next base: position 22,218 of record NZ_BAABAA010000003.1, read on the forward strand.
GCGTCAGCCGGTACGGCGTGATCCCGTGGTCGAAGCTCGACCAGACGACCGTGCCGCCCGGCGAGAGCACGTTGCGGATCTCGACATTCGACAGCAGCAACTCGCTGTCCGAGCGGACCGCGGCACCTTCCAGCGCGACCGCTCCAGGGTTCGGGCCACCGTCGATGATCAGGTCCTGGAGCTCGAGCCGGCCCGCGTGGTTCGTGCTGTCGATGATGCCGACCGCGTTGCAGGACTGGTCGATCGTCGAATTGTTGCCCTGGACAATGAGTTCGTGGCCGTCGGCATGGGTCAGCGGACCGGCGCAGTTCGTCAGCGGGTAGGTCAGCCCGGCGCCCAGCGAGATCGTGTCGTCGGCACCGTTCGCACCGGCCGTCGTGAACGCCTCCCGCAGCGACGTCAGACCGTCGCCGCCGTTGACGACGTCGGCCGTCGTGGTGACCGTGATGGTGGCGGCCGAGGCGACCGGCGCGGCGACCGCGACCAGGCCGGAGCCGAGCAGCCCGGTCAGCACGGCGGCGCGCAGACAGGACGAAATGATTCTGGACATGTGCCATCCCCCCACAGGAATCGAACGACCAGAATCACCTAGCGGGAGGTCACTGACAAGAGGTTGCTAGTCGAGAAGCCGGAGGAGTTCCTTGTCACGCCAGAGGTCACCAGGAACCGATTGCCGGACCAGCGCCGCGTCGGCCCGGATCTCGGCCTGGCTGGCCGCGCCGATCAGGACCGAGGCGACCGCTGAATGCCTGCCGGGGAAGGCCAGCGCGGCCTGCGGCAGCGATACGCCGTACCGCTCGCAGACCGCCGAGATCCGGCGCGCGAGGATGATCGCGGGGTCAGTCGTTTGTTTGGATTGGTCGACCTGCAGCACTTGCTTGCTCAGTACGCCGGACACGATCGCCAGCACTCCCCTGGCCTGACAGCGGTCGAGCAATGGCGTCGCCGACCGATCCAGTAACGAGTACTGCCCGGCGAGCAAGACCGCGTCGAGTTCGGTGTCGCGGACGAGCCGATCGAGTAGTTGCCAGTCGCCGGCCGCCGCCCCAACGGCGCCGATGTCTCTTTGAGCCCGCATTTCGTCGAGGACCGGGTAGGCCTCCTCGATCGCCTGCTGCCAGTGCTCTCCCGGGTCGTGCAGCAGGACCAGATCGATGCTCAGGCCGAGCCGCTCGCGACTCTCGGCCAGCGACCGGCGGATGCCCTCGGCGGAGAAGTCGGGGGCGCCGTCGATCGTCCGGCCGACCTTGGTGGACAGCAGGTACTCGTCTCGGGGGCGGCGGGCCAGCGCAGTACCGAAGCGCCTTTCGGAGCGGCCGGCGCCGTAGCTCGGTGCGGTGTCGAAGTACCGGATGCCGGCCTGGTACGCCGCGTCGATGGTTGCCATCGCGACCGCGTCCCCGGCCGGGTCCGGCAGATCACCGATCGGCGATCCGCCGAGCCCGAACCGGGGCAACCGGAACTTGGTCGAGGTCAACGGGCTGAGAACGTGGCTCGGAGCGGTCATCTGACTGGCCCTCCCTGGTCGGCACCACTACCAGGATGCGTGGTTTGCGACCGCCTCGCATCTCGAATCCGTTGACCCGCTTCGATCAGCGCCCGGAGGCGTACAGCGCGCGCACCTCCGCATCGTCGAGGGCCCGGTCGAAGAAGTGCACCTGGTCGACGGTGCCGTCCAGGTAGTCGACCGAGTTGCCGCCGAACTTCGCCCGGCCGATCACGGCATGGCCGGTCGAGGTCGAGTCGAGGCTGCAAGCGCTCTTGGTCGCGGCCAGCTCGCCGTCGACGTACAGCCTGAGCTCACCCTTCGCGGCATCCCGTACGCCGGTGAGGTGGTACCACTGGTCCGGGTTGGGCTTGGTCGGCGCGAGGGCGCGCTGGCCGGGGAAGCTCATCGCGAATCGCTGGTCGGCGCCGGAGTACTGCAGGAAGAAGGCACTGTCGCGATCGCCGTCCTGACTGACCACGGTCTGGAACGATCCGTCGGCCTTGTTCAGCTTCACCCACGCCGTCGCGCTGTAGTTGCCGGACGTGTCGAGCAACTGCGCGCCGGTGTCGATGAACTGATTGGACCCGTTCAGGGCAACGGCTTCACCGGTCTTGCCCGGGGCGAAGACCGCGCCGTTCTGCAGCGTCGCGTCGTTGGTCCCGACAACATCATCCGCGTTTCCATCGAGCGGGTAGAAGTGGATGCCGTCGGCACCTGGCGTGCCCGGTGGGAGCTGCGGCCCACTCGTGCCGGTGCCGTCAGCGCCCTTGATGATCGCGGTGTTCACCGCCTTGACCTGGGCGAAGTCCATCTTGGGGATCTGCCGGTCGTAGGTGAAGAAGCCGTTCAGCTCGCCCTCGACGTCGGTGATCTGGGTGTACACCGAGCCGCTGATGCCACAGGAGTTGGCGGAGCGCAGGACGTCGCGCTGGTTCTCGACGTACCGGCGGGTGAGCGTCGCCTGGTCGGGCGTCATCTCGTAGGCGAACCCGTCGCCGAACCACATGTGGTCGGTCGTCTTGAGGCCGAACCCGCCGTGCTCGCCGTCGACCGCCACCCGATCACCAGCCGGGGTGGACGTCGCCGGGCCGAGGTACGCGTGGTGGTCGATCATGTCGCCGCGGCCGGAGTCGCCGAGCGAATCGCAGCAGTTCATCCCGCTGTGCGCGTTGACGAGCCGGGACGGGTCCTGTGCCTTCACGCTGTCCGCGATCCGGCCGGTCTCGGCCAGGTCCCACTCACCCCAGCCCTCGTTGAACGGGATCCAGGTGGTGATCGAGGTGAAGCTCTTGTGCTCGTCGACCATCTCCCGCAGCTCGGCCTTGAACTGGTCACGCCACGGGCCGGCCGGGATCGGGTCGGGCTTGGCGGCCGGCATGTCCTGCCAGACCATCAGGCCCAACTGGTCCGCGTGGTAGTACCAGCGGTCCGGCTCGACCTTGATGTGCTTGCGCACGGTGTTGAAGCCGAGTTTCTTGTGCTGGACGAGATCGAAGGCGAGCGCCTCGTCGGTCGGGGCGGTGTTGAGACCGTCGGGCCAGAAGCCCTGGTCGAGGGTCGACAGGTTGAAGAGGATCTTGCCGTTGAGGGCGAGCCGGAGCTTGCCGTCGGCACCCTTCACCTTGCCGACCGACCGCATCCCGGAGTACGAGCCGACCTCGTCCTGGGTCTTCCCGCGGTCGATCAGCTTGACCTTGAGCGTGTAGAGGAACGGGCTGTCCGGTGACCAGAGCTTGGGGTTCTTGATCGGCAGCTCGAGCTCGGTGTCGGCCTTGCCCGACACCCTGCCGACGAGCTTGCTGCCGTCGTACGCCGAGGCCTCCACGTCGAGGCCGGCGGGGCCGCTGGTATCGGCGGTGATCTTGAGTGAACTGCTCGGCAGGTCGGGGGTGAGCTGCAGGCGGTCGATCGAGGAGGTGGCGACGGGCTCCATCCAGACGGTCCGCCAGATGCCGGAGCTGCCTTGGTAGAAGATGCCGTGGTCACTGACCTCGCGCTGCTTGCCGATCGGCTGGAACGTCTCGTCGGTGAGGTCCTCGGCCCAGACGATCAGTTCCTGCGGGCCGGACCGTTTGAGCACGTTCGTGACATCGACGTCGAAGCCGTCGTAGCCGCCGCGGTGGGTGGCGACCTGGCGGCCGTTCACCCAGACCTTCGCGTCGTAGTCGACGGCGCCGAAGTGCAGCAGCAGCCGCTGCCCCTTCCAGCTGCTCGGCACTGTGAAGGTCCGGCGGTACCACATCCGGTCCTCATGGCGCTGTACGCCGGACAGGGCCGACTCGATCGGGTACGGGACCAGCACCTGCTCGGCCAGCGTCTTGCCGAACGGCGGCGCCTCCCCCGTGGCCGCCGGGGCGAACTCCCAGAGTCCGTTGAGGTTCTGCCACTTCTTGCGGGTGAGCTGCGGCCTCGGGTACTCCGGGAGCGCGTTGGTGGGCGACACGTCGTCGGTCCACGGTGTGCTCAGCGGCGGGGTCCCCTTGTGCCAACCAGTTTGAGCGGCCGGTTGCCCGACTGCCTGCTGGGTGCCGGAGGCGAGCGCGGTCGCGGCCAGGAGGCCGGCGACCGCGGCTGCCACCGCGCGTCGTCTGAAATGCATGGGCTTACCTCTCGTGGGCGGAGAAAGGTCAGTCCACTGGAAACGCTTCCATGACGAAGCGTGACCGGGCGGACACGCTCGTCATTCAAGGCCGACGGGAACAAAAAGGCAAGAGTTCAGTCAGAATCAAACATCAGCTGACCGGTAGTGGTCAGCCTGGCAGGACGCAGACCGGGATGGGGGCGGTGAACGAGCTCTTCTGGGTCAGCCCGCCGGTCTGGACGTCGACCGCCAAGGTGGTGATGTTGTTCGATCGCTGATTGGAAACGAACATCAGCTTGCCGGTCGGGTCCAGCGTCACGTGGCGCGGCCAGTCGCCGCCGCAGGACGGCGTACCGATCCGCCGCAGGCTCGCTCCCCCGGACTCGACGGCGAAGATCGCGACGCTGTTGTGGCCGCGGTTGGTGAGGTAGACGAACCGGCCGTCCGGCGAAATGATCACCTCGCCCGGGTAGTTCGTCGGGCCCGCGGGGGCCGTGGCCTGGGCCGCCCCCGGGGTCACCTTGCCGGTCGCGCCGTCGTACTGGCAGACGGTGATCGTGCTGTTCAGTTCGGCGGCGACGTACGCGTAGCGGCCGTTGGGGTGGAAGGCGAGGTGGCGCGGGCCGGCGCCGGTCGTGAGCTTCGCCTGGCTCTTGAGGGCGAGCTTGCCGTTGGCAATCGTGTAGGTGTAGATCGTGTCGGTGCCCAGGTCGACGCCCAGGACGTAGTTGCCGGTCGGGTCCTGCAGGACTTGGTGTGCATGCGGGGCCGAGCCCACATGCTTGACCAGGTCGGTCCGGGCGCCGAGGCTGCCGTCGGTCCTGACCGGGTGGACCGAGATGTCGCCGGAGCCGTAGTTCGCGCTCAGGAGGTACTTGCCGTTGGCAACGAGAGCAAGATGGCAGGGCGCGTTTCCACCGTTGGGCTGGCGATTGAGCACGCGCAGATGGCCGGGTGAGTCGACCGCGATGGCGGTCACGCCGCCGGACGACTGCTCGTTCACGGCGTACAGGTTGCGGCCTGATGGCGAGAGGATCAGGAATGACGGGTCCTGGACGCCGGCCAGTACGCCGGTCGAGCTGAGCTTGCCGGTCGTTGCGTCGTACGACGCGATCCCGATGCCGGTACCACCGCCCGACTCGGAGGTGTAGGTGCCGAGGTACAGCGTGCCCGTGGCCAGGCAACTGGCGGTTGCCTGAGCTGGGGTCGTGACACCGACTGCTGCGCTGCCGACGGCAGCGGCGGTGAGTCCGAGGAACTGGCGGCGGCTCGTACCCATGACACATCCTCCGAGCAATTAGGTAATGATCCGACCACAAAGAGTGGCCTAGCTCGGCGGATGAGGCAATAGGCACAACCTAGGTTGCAAATTACGCAACTGGGACCGTCAGCGATGACGGGTTGCCGGCGGGCGAGCTGAAGGTGACCGAGCTGCCGAGGCTGCTGTAGCCGAGATAGCGCGGATCGACGGTGTCGACGACGAGCACCAGGTGATGCCCGGCAGACACCTCCCAGCTGGTCGCCTCGAGCCTCAGGTCGACGGTCTCGGGCTGCCCGGCCGTTGCCCCACGCAACGTGTACGGCTTGTGCGAGACGAGCGAGCCGACGCCGAGCGCGTCCACGTCGTACAGGTAGGCGAACAGCGAGGTGTCACTCGCGCTGGGCGTCACCGTCAGGTGCAGCTTCGGAGCACCGTTGACCACGGTTCTGCTGCTGTACGCCGGACCCGACCACACCCCGGCGAAGGTCCGATCGACGAGTGGCGTGGCGACGCCGACCGGGATCGAGAGCAGGCCTTGGAACGCACCCGAGAGCAGCGCGACGCCGCTGTCGGCGACCGTCGGAACGCCGGCGCCGATGCCGTTGGACCAGCCGGTGGAGGCCTGGGACTGCAGGGATCCGGTCCGCGACAGACCGGTCGGCTTGGTCAGGTACGAGGTCTTCTCGGTGCCGACCGACGCCCAGTCGGGGTAGCTCCGCCAGACGTTTCGCTGCGACTTCAGCTGGACCGGAGCCTCTTGGTCGGCGCCGTTGTCCGCGCCCGTGAGGAAGTGCCGCAGCCAGGGTGCGAGCTCGTCCCAGACCTCGTTGGGCAGGCCGATCGCGCCTGTCACCTCAGGGGTTGCGTGGTCGCCATGCGCGAGCAGAAGGCGCTTCGGCCCGGTCAACTGGGTGAAGAAGTCGGTGTACTGGCCGGGCGGGAAGATCGAGTCCTCGAAGGCGTTGGCCAGGAAGACCGCGGGGTGGTTCGCGTTGATCTGGCCGACCACGGTCTTGGCCGACCGGATGGGCGCGAGCGCCGTCGCGTCGGTGATCGCGCCGTCGAAGTCGCCGGTGATGAACTTCGTCTGCAGCGCCTGCATCTCCGGGCCCGGCCGGCCGGTGATGTTGCCGGCGGCAAGCAGACCGGCCACCGCTTGGAGACTGACGGTGTCGTTGGGGTGGATCGACGCGATCAGGTCGGCCCAGCCGCTGAGTGCGCCGACTGCCTTGATCCGCGGGTCGTGGGCGGCCGCGAGGAGCGAAACGCCGGCGCCGTACGAGATACCGACGGAGGCGACCCGGCTGGTGTCGGCCGGGGTGTGGCCGGCCGCCCAGTCGATCACTTCGGTGACGTCGGCGACGGTCGGCGGGCCGGCGATGTCGATCCCGCCGGCGGAGTCCCAGAAGCCACGGCTGGTGTACGAGATGACCTGGAAGCCGGCCGTGGCGAGTTTGCTGCCCTGGCCGACGTACTCGAGGTTCGGCACGCCCCAGCTCGACGGCATCACCACGAGCGGGAACGGGCCGGCGCCCTGCCCGGTCGGGGTGAGCACGACGGCCCCGAGCTCGGTCCCGCCGGCTCCGGGGATGCGCTGGTACGACGTACTGAAACCGGCCGCTTGGGTCTGGGCCTGCGCCGGGGCGGGAGCGAGGCCGATGCTCGCGACGAGGACTGCTAGGGCGACCACGAGTCTGCGCATCGATGACCTCCGGGCGGGGTTACTCCTCGGTTTTACCGAAGAGTAACCACGAAGTTACCGGTGTGTCACTAGTTCATTGCTCTCAGTCAGAAGGCGTTGACCCCGGTGGCCTCGGCAGACCAGGTCCAGAGGCGCTGGGCCAGTTCGGGGTCCTGGGCGGCCTTGCTCGGATGCACCAGCTTGGGCTTGCCGCGGAACTCGAAGAAGGACGGGCCGTAGTACGAGCCGGACGGTACGCCGGGCGTCGTCGCGGCGTACAGGCTCGGCCAGGCGCCGGCGGCTGCGGACTGGGCGACGAGGTTGGTGCCGATCGCGAGGAGGCGGGCTTCCAGGTTGGCGCCACCGAGTTGGGGGCCGGATGACTGCAGATGCGTGCGGGCGTAGCCGGGGTGGGAGCCGACGCTGACCAGGTTCGAGCCGGCGGCGCGGGCGCGGCGGTCGAGCTCGCTCATGAAGAGCAGGTTGGCGAGCTTGGACCTGCCGTACGCGTCCCACTTGGCGTAGCCGTTCTCGGCGCGGAGGTCGGCCTGGCGGACCGTGTTGACGGTCTTGTGCATGAACGAGCTGACCGTGACGACCCTTGGATTCTTCGCCTTGTGGAGCAGCGGCAGCAGGCGCGCGGTGAGAGCGAAGTGGCCGAGGTGATTGGTGCCCAACTGCAACTCGAAACCGTCGACGGTCTGCCGAAAGGGCGGTGCCATCACGCCGGCGTTGTTGATCAAGAGGTCGAGGCTGTCCTGCGATGCGCTGAAGCTCTTGGCGGCGTCTTCGACACTGGCCAGATCGGCGAGGTCGAGCGCGAGGACGTCCGGCTCTTTGCCGGTGGCGGCCTTCAGCTTCGCGGCGGCCTGCTCGGACTTCTCCGGATTGCGGGCGGCGATCGTCACCTCGGCGCCGTGCCTGAGGAGTTCGAGGGCGGTCTCGTAGCCGAGCCCGCTGGTCGCGCCGGTGACGAGGGCGCGGCGGCCGGTCAGGTCAGGGATGTCCGAAGTGCTCCAGCTCATGCGCCCACAGTAGTCGTGGGCGCATGAGCCTCGGCTCGTACTGGTCGTACTAGAGGATCTTGCGCGCCTTGAAGGCGGTGGTCACCTGGGCGGCGGCCGCCTTGCCGTAGAGCAGGCGTGCGGACTGCACGGTCACCCGGGCAGCGTCGGCGAACGAGGTGTCGGGCGCGTAGAAGAAAGTGCCCTGCAGGATCACCTTGTTGGCCTTGTTCCGGCCGAGTGCCTTCTGGATGTCCCAGAGCGCGTTCGACCAGATCTCGCCGTCGTCGTGCACCTCACCGTCGATGTCGTCGGTGGTCTTGCCGGTGTCGGTACGGCGCAGGCAGTGCTTCGGGCCATCCGTGTACGACGTCGCGTCCCAGTCCATCACGCACGGGATGTCGTAGCCCTTGCTGACCGGGATGGACTGCTGCACGGCCCAGTAGTCGCCGAAGCCCTCGCCGATCGCTCCCGCCTGCTCCGACTCGCCGAAGCCCGGGACGACGTCGTCCTGGATCGCGTGACCGTACTCGTGCCAGATCACCTCGGCGTCCTCGGCGTCGTCGACGCCACCCTCGCCCATCGTGATGACGTCGGTCGACGGGTCGTAGAAGGAGTTGTCGCCCTCGAAGGTGTTGATCGAGAAGTCCTGCGACTCGCTGTTCACGTCGCTGAAGCCGAGCGAGTGGATGTACTCCTGGGTCTGGTTGACCTGGTAGTACGCCATCACCTGCTCGAACTTGTCGTTGGCGCGCTGGTACACGAAGTGGTTGTTCTTGTTGACCGCCACCCCGCCCTTTGCCTCGGCGATGTTGACGTAGGTGCCGTTCAGCTTGCCCGAGCCGTCCAGGTTGCGCAGGATGACGTTCTTCTGCGCCAGGAACAAGGCGTTCTGGTTCTTGTCGTCCTGGTCGGTCAGGTCCTCGTTCTTCAGCGTGACGACCGGGTTCGGGTCGAAGACCGAGCCGGTGCCGTCGATGTTGTCGCTGATCACCTTCGACTCCACGACCGTACCGGTCTTGGCGTCGACCAGTGAGCGGCTGACGCCCTCGGTCGAGCGCGAGGTGACGTTCCAGACCAGCTTGGCGTTCGGTCCGCCGAGCACGGCCAGCTGGGCCGCGCCGGTGGCTGCGGCCGGTACCGGGGTGGCGTCCTTGCCGCCGGTGGTCCGGCTCCGCGCGGCGCGTGCGGTGACGGCGGTGTTGGCGCTCTTCGTCGCGGTGGCCGGGGCGACCTTCGCGCTGACGTCGAGGTTCGCCGGTACGGCGTCGCGGCCGTCGGTGATCTGCACCTTGCCCGACTTGTCGACGTGCTGCGCGTAGTACCCGCCGACGACCGGCAGGCCCTTGAAGGTCTGCTGGTACCAGTAGTGCTTGCCGAGCAACGAGGTCTTCGTCTTGATCAGCTTCAGGTTGCCCGGCACCGCGCTGGCGGCCGACGTGCTCGCCGGCGCTGCCCCCGCCGCGCTGGTGAACGACATCCCGAGTGCCAGCACCACTCCAGTGGTGGTGATGGCTGCGATCGCCTTCCGGCGACGCGACTGCTCCCTCATACTCATTCCCTCCCAAGGTGGGCGAACGACCGTGGTGAAACGACTACGATCCGTCGCGACCCTAGTTCGCCCGGCACCGTCAGGGGAAGCAAAACTTTGCGTGATCCCGGCTCGGCAAGGGAAAACATCTAGCGGTTGCCTCCTGCCAGCAACCGGATGACTGCCGGCAGGACATCGACGCCGACGTCTGGGTCGATGGCTCGCTGGACGCCCAGGCCGACGCCGAGGCTGAGCAACGCCGTGGCGCAGTCCTCAGCGGGCATGGGGAGAGTGATGTCGAACTCCTCGGCGTGCGTCGCGAGCAGCTCGGTGACCGCGGCCCGGATCTGAGCGTTGCGCAGGGCAAGCTCCCGGCGGACCACGTCGTCCTGCCGGGCCCGGGTCGCGAACTCGACCTCGAAGACCGTCCAGGCCACGTCGCCGATCGTCTCGTCGGCCCAGCGCTGGAACCCGTTGAGCATCGCTTCCAAGGTGGCGGCGCCGTCCAGCGCCTGGGCCATCTTGTGCGCCTGGTCGAGCCGGATCGCGTCGACCACGGCCAGGCAGAGCTCGTCCTTGTTGCGGAAGTTGGAGTAGACCGCGCCCTTGGAGAAGCCGGCCTCGTCGGCGACCTTCTCCAGACTGGTCGCCGCGTACCCGTCCCGCAGGAACAGCTCGATGGCGGTCGCGACGAGCGTCTCGCGGGTGCGCGCCTGGCTCTCCGCGCGGGTCAGTCTCGGCATCTTCACCTTCCATTAGTATTCAGATACTACTAGTATTTGAAATATGGCTGACCACGAAGTACTCATCGTAGGAGCGGGCGCCTCCGGCATCGGAGCGGCGATCCGCCTTCGTCAGGCCGGGATCACCTCCTTCGCCGTACTGGAGAAAGCCACCGCCCTGGGTGGCACCTGGCGCGACAACACCTACCCCGGCTGCGCCTGCGACGTACCGTCGGCGCTCTACTCCTATTCGTTCGCGCCGAACCCGTCCTGGACCCGCGCCTTCGCCGGCCAGGCCGAGATCCAGGCGTATCTGGAGTCGACGGCCGCGCGGTACGGCGTGGTTCCGCATCTTCGTTTCGGTGTCGAGATGCTTCGCGCGTCCTGGTCGGATGCTGATCAGCATTGGGAGGTGTCGACGTCCTCGGGTCCGGTGACGGCACGTGCGTTGATCACTGGGACCGGGCCTTGGCATGAGCCGTTGATGCCGTCGGTACCCCTTGATTTCGACGGGCCTTTGTTTCACTCCTCCCGGTGGGATCACTCCGTCGATCTGCGCGGCAAGCGGGTCGCTGTGATCGGTACCGGAGCGTCCGCGGTGCAGTTCGTGCCGGCCATCCAGCCCTTGGTGTCGTCGCTGCAGCTGTATCAGCGGACGGCGCAGTGGGTGTTGCCGAAGCCCGATCACTACGTGCCCTCGGCCGAGCGGTGGCTGATGCGGCGGGTGCCCGCTGCTCAGCGTCTGCTGCGTGCTGTGGAGTATGGCGGCATGGAGGCGTTGGGGGTCGGCTTCCGGCATCCGGCGGTGATGCGGCAGATCCAACGGGTGGGTGCTTGGCACTTGCGCCGGTCGGTGCGTGATCCGTTGCTGCGGGCCGCGTTGACGCCGTCGTACACGCTGGGGTGTAAGCGGATTCTGATGTCCAACGACTACTACCCGGCGGTTGCTTCTTCCAACGTTTCTGTCCACCCATCCGGTGTCGCCTCTGTGTCCGGCTCCTCGGTGGTCGGGGTGGATGGGTCCGTGACCGATGTCGATGTCGTTGTGCTGGGCACCGGGTTCAAGATCCTCGATCTGCCGCTGGCCTCGCGCGTTTTCGATGCCGCCGGCAAGAGTCTCGACGATCACTGGCAGGGGTCGCCGTCGGCGTACCTCGGTACGACAGTGAGTGGGTTCCCGAATCTGTTCAACCTGCTCGGGCCGAGTCTGGGGACCGGGCATACCTCGGCGTTCATGATCTTGGAGGCGCAACTCGAGCACACTGTTGCCGCCTTGACGGCTTTGCGGGATCGGGGCTGGTCGAGTCTGTCTGTGCGGCCGTCGGTGCAGGCCGCCTTCAACTCGGCTGTGCAGGCTGCCCTGCCGTCGACGGTTTATGAGACCGGTGGCTGCGCGAGTTACTACCACGACGCGAATGGGCGGAACAGCTTCAACTGGCCGTGGTCGTCGCGGCGGCTGCGGGATCAGGTCGGGCGGTTCTCGCCTGGTGACTATGCGATCCGTTCGGGTGTGGAGGTGGCATCATGAAGATCGACATCGGCCGGTCGGTGGTGGTGATCACGGGTGGGGCGCGTGGGATCGGGGCGGCGACGGCGTCGGCCTTCTCGGCGCTGGGGGCTTCGGTCTATGTGGGTGATCTGGACGGTCCGCGGGTTCTGGATGTGACTTCGCGGTCGTCGTACGCGGGCTTCGTCGACGCGGTTGTCGGGGAGGCGGGGCGGATCGACGTACTGGTCAACAACGCGGGCGTGATGCCGCTGGGGCCGTTCCTCGACGAGCCGGACGAGATCAGCCGGGCGACGCTCGACGTCAACGTGTGGGGGCTGATCCACGGGATGCGGCTGGTGGTGCCGGGGATGGTTGCCCGGGGCCACGGGCACGTGGTCAACATCGCTTCGATGGCGGGCAAGATTCCGTTTCCGGGGATGGCGGTTTACAACGCTTCGAAATTTGCTGCGGTGGGGCTCTCGGCAGCGGTGCGGCGGGAGTTGCATGGGACGGGGGTGAGCGTTAGTGCTGTGTTGCCGAGCGCAGTACGGACGTCCTTGTCCTCCGGAGTGCGGTTGGGTGGGATCTTGCCGACGGTGGATCCGGAGGACGTCGCGGCGGCTGTCGTGCGGACCTGTCGCACTCGTCGCGCCGAGACGCCGGTACCGGGCTTCCTGACCGGATGGGGGCTGCTGGACGGATTGGTGGCTGCACCGCTGATGGCCTGGTGCATGCGCCTACTTGGTGACGACCGGGGGCTGGCTGTGGATCCCGCGGCGCGGGCGGCGTACGCGGCCCGGATCGAGGCGTTCAGCCGCCGCGAGTAGCGGACTCGTCACGGCCTCTTCTGCTCCTAGTGTTGACCTCCCGCAAAGGAGAGGATCTGCCATGACCAAGCTGAGCCTGCGAGCCCAGAACCGGGCCACCCTGGACCGCCAATGGCTGATCTCCCGCCGGTCCGCCACTGCACTCGAAGCGATCGAGCACCTGGTCGGCATGCAGGCCCAGGCCCCCCAAGCCCCCTACGTCGGCCTCTGGACCCGCCTGGTCGACTTCGACCCGATGGAACTGGCCAACCTCCTCGAGACCCGCCAGGCCGTCCGCGGCTCCCTCATGCGAGCCACCATCCACCTGATGTCCAGCCGCGACTTCCTGGCCATCCGCGGCCTCATCCAGCCCCGCCTGGAACGCGAGGTCTACTCCAACACCACCTACGGCGGCAAACGCCTGGAAGGCCTGGACATGCAGTCCGTCCTAGCCGCCGGCACCGCCCGCCTCTCCGAGGCCCCAGCCACCGCCGCCGAACTCCGCGACCACCTGGCCCCCCTCTACCCAGACCGCGACGCCCCGTCCCTCGCCCACGCCGTCCGCTGCCTACTCCCCACCATCCAAATCCCACCCCGAGGCGTCTGGGGCAAATCCGGCAACCCCACCATGTCCACCGCCGACCTCTGGCTAGGCACCCCCATCACCCAAACCCCCGACGTAGACGCCCTAGTCCTCCGCTACCTAGCCGCCTACGGCCCCGCCACAGTCGCCGACGCCCAAACCTGGTCCGGCCTGACCCACCTGGCGGAAGTCTTCGACCGCCTAGACCTCCGCACCTACACAGACCCCTCCACTAACCGCCCCCTCTACGACCTCCCCGACCAGGCCCTCCCCGACGAGCAAACCGAAGTCCCCACCCGCTTCCTCCCCGAGTACGACAACCTCCTCCTCTCCCACGCCAACCGCACCCGCTTCCACCCCACCCCCGCTCCCCCCACCCGCCCCCTCCTAGAAACCCTCAGCAAAGGCTCCATCCTCCACAACGGCTACCTAACCGCCCTCTGGCGCCGCCCCAAACAATCCAAAAAAACCGAGATCCTAGAAATAGAACCCCTCACCAAACTCACCCCATCCACCCGCACCGCCATAGAAACCGAAGCCCAAACCCTCCTGACCTTCACCTCCCCCACAGCCACCACAACCGACATCCGCTTCCTCCCCTAACGCACGAACAGCCCGACCCAAAAGGGTCGAGCTGAACACGGCCGGCGATATGCTTCCAGCGTCGGCTGAGGTGCACCAACACCGTTGAAGCTGATCAGACCGCGGCGCATCTTCGGATCCGACTCCGTGCGCCGCGGTCTGCTTCAGAGGTTGGGAGTCGTCTCGAGAACGTGGATCCGATCGGTCAATGAGGGCCTGCTCGACATGAACTCAGCCCGACGAGTGCCGCGCTGCCCCAGGGTGTTCTGATGCTGCATCTGCCAACCGTGCAACACCTGCACCAGCGAAGGGCCGTAGCCGAGCTGTGCTGCCTTTCGATCTGCCTGCTTGACCTGTGCCCGGCTGACCCAAGCAAGGATCGGGGGTGCGATGAAAGGTGTGAGGAACAAGAACGGCCAGAGATACCCGTTACCAAAGATCAGTACCGCTGCCAGAACACCCGCATAACCGATGACCAGGAAACCGACGATGAAGCAGCCGAGCGCCGGAATTCTGCGCATCAGGCGTCCGAGTGCACGGACGCCGATGAGCGTGACCCGCGCCGGAATCGAGTACCAGAAACTCAGCAGGCTGAGCCACGCGCGGCCACCGAGGTGATGACCCAGTTCATGGGCAAGAACCGCCTCCAGATGCTGAACCGGGACGGTGTAGAGAGCCCAGCGAGTAATTGCGATCGTGTGTCCAGGTGTCGGCGTCGCATTGACGTCTTCTGATTCCTGGATCCAGATCGTGTAACGCTCCGGATCGACGCCGGCCCGACGAGCCAACTGATACCACCCGGGCCCGATCCGCTGCCGCTCGATAGCGGTTGGCAGCCGCAGTCGCAGCAAATGGCGAGCAATCAGCTCCTCTACCGGACGGATGAACGTCAATCCGCCCGAAATCACCCAGACCCCTATAACAGCCCAGCCGACGCTGGCCCCGAAGAATCCGCCTAGCCACCCGACGACACACAGGCTCCAGAAGAACCACGCTCCAGCAGCAGCCAAGGCAGAGCCGATACCTGCGTCCAGCCGGACCGGCCCGGGACTCCCCTGCGACAGCTCAGGTAGTTGTCCACCCGGGAACTGCCCTGGCTGCGGGCCAGGCGGCAATTGATTCCATTGCTGGCTGCCGTAGGGAGGATTGCTGCCCGGGCCTTGCGATTGAGGGTTCGGGTACCCGTACGGAGGCGGCACCGCAGGGAAAGGCTGGTCGCCGCCAACTGGCCCTTTGTTGTCGAACGGGTCGGGCGGGCCGCTCATGGGTTGCGCTCCTTGTCGGGTCGTGGCCTTCGGGTCTCAACGTTAGGCACGGGTTGGCCGGTCTTAGTAGAGCGACACATGGACGTGGTCGAAGTGGCCGCCGGTGACGTCTGTGGGGACGTAGACGCCGCCGCCGTTGTACGGGATCCAGGTGCCGCGTTTGGCGGACCAGATCTTGCCGTACCAGATCACGTAGTGGACGCCGGTCTGCGCCGCTGTCTGTACCGCCCAGTTGGCGATCCGGTCTCCCTCGGCCTTGATCGGCGCCGACCGTCGGGAATCGCCTCCGACCATGATGTCGCAGGCCTTGCCGCGTGGATGGTCGCTAGTCGGGTTCCAGGCGTGTGCGTCCCAGCAGCTCATGCTGAGCGTGCCTAGCGACTTGCGTGCCAGAGCGACCCACGCGGCGGTGCGCGGCGTCACCAGGCCGCCGGTTCCGGTCGGATCGGCGATCGTCTGCTGCTCAGGCGGCCACACGCCGTTGACCGGCTGGCCGGAGATCAGTCCTTGTCCACATTGGCTGTTGTCGGTCAGCGCCTGCGCATCGTCGCCGCCACCGGGTGGCGCGCCCGCGCGACCGGCGTACGGATCACCGGGGCGATTCAAGTTGATACCCGCTGAGGCTGCGATGCTCTTGGCCGCCTCCTCGTGTTGTCCGTAGGCATCCGGAAAGCCAGAGACTTGTACTGCCTGAGCTGCATCGTTGTAGGACATCGACGGCCAGCCGTTGATGTCGACCAGGCCTGGCGGGTCTGGCGGATTGACCCCGCCGAAGAATGCTTCCGCCGCGTAGCGAGGGTCCATGATCTGTTCCACGCTTCCCCAGCCGGCGGCTGGTCTCTGCTGGAAGAGCCCGACGGAGTCGCGGTCGCCGTAGGAGAGGTTCTGTAGCTGCGACTCCTGCAAAGCGGTCATCAGGGCGACCAGAGTGGCTTGGCCGGGTAGTCCTCGTTTGACCGCCACGTCGTCGATGATCCTGGCGAAGGCGATCTGGTTCTGACGGAGCTTCACGCTGGTGTTGGCGTCGCCCGCCTGCCCCGGCGCGAGTGGCAGGCAGGCGGCCTGAGGCTTGCCCGAGGCGCCGAACGGCGCGAGCATCAAGAGGCCGACCACCCCGACCAGCGCCATCGCTGAGACAGCCTTGAGAACCAGGCCCGCGCTCATCAAGCCGCCGGCCCGAGACGCGTTACGAGCGTCGAACATCTCGGCCTCCTCTCGCGATCCTCATGGCCCGGTGCCGCCGGAGACCTCACTGATCAGCCACTTGCCCTCTTCCGAGATCACGGTGATCAGCAGGGGAACGTCGAATCGCTGAGGCTTCGTACCGGTCGTCTGGATCGTCACCGTCAGCAGACGGGTGATTCGGATCTCGGTATCGACCGGCGCGACATCGGCCCGGGGAGCACTGACCACGGCCGCCACCACCGTCGACCGGCCGTTGCTTGCCTTCAACGCGTCGTACGTCGAGTCACCCGCGGCGGCGAAGCTGGCTCCGACTCCCGGCGTCACATACTCAGCGGTCTTGTTGATCAGCTGTGAATAGCTCTCGGCCGCCGGATCGCGGGTGTAGAAGACGCGAGCCCAGGTCTGGATCACCTTCACCGCATCGGCGATCGCCGTCGCCGGCGGACGACGGGTCTCCGGCGGCGGCGTCGACTGAGTCGGGGTGACGGTTGGCTGCTCCGAGATCGAGGTCGAGGTTGTGTCCGAAGCGGTCGGCAACGGGACCGGCCGGCTCGTCGGGGTCAACAACCCAACCGGTTGCTTGTCGTCGTCGCCACCGCCCAGGATCTTCGGCAAGCCTCCGCCGAGCCCGAGGATCACCACCATCACGATGACCACGAGCACGACGATCGCCGCAGGCGAGACCGGCTCCGCCTGCCGCTGGCTCCGCAGCCAAGCCATCCGCGCCGCGTGATCGTCGCGACGCCAGGTCTTCTTGGCGCGCCGTCGCTCGCGACCACTGAGCTCGTCGAGCTCCTCGGGATAGTCGTAGTCGTTGTTGATGACGGAGCGCCAGCTGTCCGGCTCCGGCGGAAGAGGACGCTGACCCGACTGCCGCGGATCCGGGTCCTTGTCGCGCTTTCTACCAGCCATCGCCCATCACCGACGTTTCGGGACGTGCACAGTCACGCCGTCCTTCGTGAACTGCGAGTACTCCCTGAACCGGCGCTGCTTCGCCGAGGTGGGCCGTCGGCGCGACGTCCCCTTCGGCGGGCCGTCCCGCAGGCTCGCGGACTGCACGTAGGAACGCGGCTCGTAGCGAGGTTCGCTCACCGGTGCAGCTTGGATCCGCTTCGAGTGACGCGCGGGGCGCTGAGCATCTGACGGAGCAGGTCGCGGCGCCTTTGCCGCCGAGGGACCGGCGGCCGCCGTACCTGTGCCGACCGAGATCGTTCGGCGACCTTCTCCGTGTGTCTGCGTCCGCATCCGCGAAAGGCTCAAAGCAGACGCCTTGCGCCCGGACCCACCGCCACCGACGCTTGCTGCTTCGGACGTAGCCAACCCGGCCCCACCAGGCCCGCTTGCTCCTGCGGCCCCCACCGTGTCGGTCCTCCGTCGCTCCGCGCCGGTTGTCAGCTCGTAGGGGCTCCCACTTCCACCAGACACCGCCGATCGCCCGACCGTGCCGATGGCCGGCGCCTGCCGGAAGACCCGAACCGTAGAAACGCGCTGCGTGCCGCTACCAGGCTGAGTGGACCGCTCGCGATTCCGTTCCGACGGCGTCGGCGAGGTGACACCCCTGTTGCTGATCGCGCTGGTCAGACGCTGGATCGCGCCGGTCGCTCCTCGGCGTGCAAGGTTCCCCAGCATGATGCTGCCGGTGCCAGGGCGCATCATCGTAGTCAAGCTGTCGAGGAGACGTCGTACGCGGACGCCCACGATCAAGACGCAGATCGCGAGACCTGTGACCGGCAGCCAGCCAAGGCTAGCGCTCAGGCTGAAGACGGCGGTGAGCAGCGTCAGCGCCGTACCGAAGATGAGCATTGCCAGGAAGGACTGCAGGACAAGGCCTATCAGTGCCTCGAACCAGTTCAGCCCCCACTGACGTGGTCTGCCGGGGATGATCCAGAGACACGCAAAGAACACCCCTACGACCAAAAGCAGCAGACAGCCTATGAAGGCCATCAGGGCTGTGAAGGCCAAGGCAATATTCAGGAAGGCGAAGAGCGTCGCCGCGATCGCAGCGATCATCACCACGCTCACCCGGCCGAACGGATTGTCACCCTTGAGCCACTTGACGGTCGGCGCATCTCCGCCGCCTTCGGCCGGTGTGACGACGTCATTGACGTACTTGGAGCGAGCGTCCGGGTCTGTGCCTACATCCAGAAGCCCCTTGCCATAGCGCTCACAGGCATCAATCGACCCGAACTCCGCGATGCACCAAGGCGTCACGACGAACCCACGCCAGCTGGCATCGGCAGACTTACGCAACAGCGTGTCTTTCGGGGTACCGGTGAAGCCGGGCTCCGGCCACGGGACGGGCGTCTGCATGGTCGAGCCCATCGCGTCCGACGATGCCGTCATCACCGCACCTGCACCGAGCTGCCGGGCACCGTCCACACCGCGGATCCACGTTCCCGGCGCCAGCGCGAAACTGATGCTGAGGAGTCCCGCAACGAAGACCCAGAGCAGCTGGCCGAGCGCACTTCCCGACGTCTTTCGCTGGGTGTAGGCGGCAACCGCGCCGAATGCCAGGGCCGAGGGCAACAACCATCCGGCCAGTTGCGTACCAGTGGCCCCTACAGTCGCGGATGTCGCAGTCGTCAGCGACGTCACATCGGTGAACGAGA
Source organism: Kribbella ginsengisoli (assembly GCF_039537185.1). Classification (NCBI taxonomy): domain Bacteria; kingdom Bacillati; phylum Actinomycetota; class Actinomycetes; order Propionibacteriales; family Kribbellaceae; genus Kribbella; species Kribbella ginsengisoli. The sequence continues at coordinate 41,006 of NZ_BAABAA010000003.1, forward strand.
ACAACCACCACCCGACGGAGATGGCCGCGCGAGTGATCGCGGTGACATACATCATCACGATCAGGGCGTAGCCGTTGAAGATCATGTTGAACGAGTCAGTGATGCCCTTGTCGAATTCCAGCGTGTACAGCATGGGGCTGTAGGACTCGAAGAGGGTTCTGCTGTCGCCGTGGGTCAGGTCGGGGGTGGGGAGGAGGTCGCCGAAGCCGGTGGGGTTGGTGGGGCCCGTGTGGGGGTCGGCGGCCATGGCGACCTGGGCCGTGACGATGAAGGAGATCGCTAGGACGGTGAACGCCGTGCGGAGACGGCGAGACCATCTCATGCGACGTGTTCCTTCTTGCCGGGGCCGTTGCCGTTGGAGTTTGTCGGGTCGGGCTCGTTGGCGGGGTACATCGCTTCGTTGTAGGCGGCTTCGTCGGCTTCTTGGTCGTAGACCTCGTCGGGGCCGATTGGTTCTTCGTAGCGGGGTGGGTGGTGGTGGTCCACGCCGTTGGGGGCTGTGCCGTTCGACGGGGCGGGGGTGTCGGTGGGGGCGTGGTGGTTGGAGGTTTCTACTACCGGGACCGATGGGAGGGGGGTGTCCTGGACCGGTTCCTGGGTGTGGGCCTCTGCCTGGGAGGCGGCGGCCGCGGCTGGTTGGAGGGCGGCGTCGGCGCGGTCTTCGTCGTCTTCGGCGAAGGGGTCCGGGTCCTCGTAGGGCGGGAGGATCGGCTGGGTGGGTTCGAGGTCGTGCTCGGACTCCGGGGTGGTGCGGAGGAGTTCGGCTACGCGCTGGCTGGGGATGTCGATCTGGACGGTGGCGACCTCGTCCCAGCGGTCCCGCATGATGCAGTGGCCGTGGCGGATGGACTTGCCGTTGGCGGCGGTGTTGATGCCTCGGACGAGGGTTTGGTACGGCGCGGTCTGCGGCCGGCCCAGCAGTTCGAGGAGCGAGTCGACCTGTTCGCGGGAGCGGAGGCTGAAGGCGAACAGGGTGGTGATCTGCTCGACCAGGCCGGGGAGCTTCAGGATCGACGCCGGGTCCTGGGTGTCCAGCACGAGCGAGGCGCCGAGAGCACGACCGACTCGGGCGATGTAGTCGAGGAACGATGCGCCGTCAGGCGTCTTGGTCAGCAGGTGGACCTCGGGGACGATGACGACCTTCGAGCGGCCGCGGAACTCGCGACGGCCGGTGGTACGGACCATCCAGGCGAGGCAGCCGCGGAGGCAGGCCATGCCGACGCGTTCGATCGGCGACCATGACTCGGGCGCCGACTCCGGCGAGGGCAGGGTGAGGCCGGGCATCTGTACGACCCAGAGGCCCGGGTTCGTCGTCAGTGAGGACAGGCCCGACGGCGGGCCGGCGACGACCGAGCCGAGGCCCGTCTCGACCAGGTCGCGCAGGGCGAAGCCGACGGTCCGGGTGGTCTCCGACTCGGCCGCGCACAGTCGCTGGATGACGCCCCACGAGGACGGATCGGGCGACTGGATCTCCGCCCGAGTCGCCGCCATGACGGGCGCTTCGGCTGCACCCCGCAGATGCGGCGGCAGCAGCAACATGAGCTGCGACGGCGCCTGCAGCAAAGCGTCGTCCACAGGCAGCACGCGCAGCAGGTCAGCAGCACCGGAGAACTGGGCGGTGATCTCGATGACAGCAGTCGGTACGCCGTACTCCGCGGCGACCGCCGACACCCCAGCAGCATCACCCTTCAGATCCAGAAGCGGAACCCAGGCCCCTGCGAAGGCAGAATCCAACCCGCCCAGCATCGCCGCAGTCGTCTTCCCTCGACCCGACCGGCCGAGGAACAGCGTCGTCGTCGCGTCACCCAACGCCGACCCGGCGGCCGCGTCGAAACGCACCAACCCAGGCGTGGACCCGGTCAGATACCCGATCGCCGGACCGGTCGCGTCACCGATCGACGCCCCGCCCCAGAACCACGAGCCGAAGAACGCCGTCGACTCGCGCACGTGCCCCAGATCGGGCACCCGGAGCTGGTCGCCTGGCAGCGATTCCAGCCACAGGTCCCGCTGCTCGTCCGCACCGGCGGCCACCGTGATGCCGCGGTCCGCGTAGTGCGCGATGACCGCGTCGACATACGCGTCGAGGTCCTCGCGAGTGTCCGCGCTGACCAGCAGTCGCGGGTGGTCCTCGACCAAAGTCAGGCCACTGCGGTTGATGTCCCGCTTGACCTCACGCATGATCCGCTCGGTCTCGACGATCTCGTCGGCCGTCTCCTCGGCGGTGCCCTTCGCGGCCGACCGGCGCTGCTCCTTGGCCGACTTGCGGGTCTCGTCGACGAGGTGCCGCGCGGTCTTCTTGGTCAGTACCCGGAACCGGACCGAGGCCTCGACGGTGACGTCGATCTCGTCGCCGTCGTCGTCGATCGCCTTGATCTCGGACAGCGTCCGCAGCCACTCCCCCGCGCCCGGGGTCTCGAGCTCCTCGGGGAAGTCGGTCATCGCCAGCACACTCGTGTACGCCGCGATCTGGCCGCGGGAGTCGTAGATGCGCAGGTGGTCGGTGTAGGGCACGACCCGGCCGGACGTCAGCCGCGCCAGCGAGGCGCCGGTGATCAGGCCGCGACGCGGTGCGGCCACCGCGCCACGGTGCATCTCGCGGCTGATCAGCCAGGAGATCACCTCGGCCGGCGCCGTGTGCGCGCGCCAGACGGTCGAGCCGAGCTGACGGGCGAGCTTGTGGACGCGCTCGTCCAGGTGCGCGAGCTCGCGCGCGCTCACCCGCCACGAGGTCGTGCCGAGGGCGTCGCTGATCGAGCCGCGGACCTGCGCGGTCGCCCGCGGGTCGCGGTCGCTGAGGTGCACGCCGAGCGCGACGTACCGCTCCGGCATCCGCATCTCGTCGATCCGGTCGGCGCGGGTCTGCGCCCAGCCCTCGTGGTCGCCGATCCGGTAGTGGCCGGCCACGCTGTCGATGTAGTCCAGACCGGTCGAGCGGCCCCAGACCACCTTCAGATGGCTGAGCCGGTCGCCGAGGATGGTCGCGGCGGCGCTGACCGCGGCGTCGAGGGCGGCGTCCTGCTCGCCCTCGGTGGCCAGGTCGGTGTTCGCGACCGAGATCAGGAACCACGCCTCGGCGCTGCGCTCGGTCACCAGCAGACCGTCGGCGATGGCGACCAGGCGAGGCGGCGGCAGGCCGCGCTCACGGCCGACACCGACCAGGTTCAGGAGCTTGTCCGCGATCTTCATCAGTGCCCCTTGTTCTTCGATCGGCTGAGCCCGGACGACGTCCTGCGACTGACCCTCTGCACGTGGTCAGCTCCGAGCAGCCGGGCTCGTTGGTTCACGGTGATCTCCGCGCCGGCCCGGACCTGTGGGTCGAGCTCCACCACGTCCTCGCGTTCCCATTCCGGCGTCACCCTGGCCTTCGCCAGGTTGGCCACCTTCTGGGTCGCGACGCGCTCACGCCATGGCAGGTACTCCGTCTTGTCGGCGGCCCGGGCGCCGAGTCCGATCACCGGGCGATGGGCCCGCAACGCGTAGCGGACGGCGAGCGCCCACTCGGTCACGCGGCGGCGGCGTTCGTGGTGTTTGCCCGCCCGCCAGCCGAAGGCGGTGATCACGAACGGCGGCACGATGTACAGGCTGACCGTGGCCTTCTGCGGCACCCCGATGAACGGGACGAGCAGAGCGATCCAGACGATGATGATGACCGCGCCGAAGATGATCATCCGCCGGCGGGCGCCTTCTCCCAGATCGATCCCGAGCAGGTCGTACTGCCGGGTCTCGATCTCGAAGTGGTGGGTCAGGGTGCGGCCGACACGCATCAATTACCTCCGGCCAGCAATCCCCAGAAGCCCTTGAGCACGTTGATGGTCTGGTTGTTGGCGTAGATCAGCCCACCGACCAGCACGCCGGCCGCGATGTGACCGAACAGCTCGCCCCACTCGCGCTTGAAGTAGTGGCCGATCGCGCGCAGCACGAGGATCGCGATGAAGATGTTCCCCGCGATGACCAGGACCCAGTCCTTGAAATCCGCCCCGGTGGGGACGTTGCTGTCGGCCATCGGCGCGGTCAGCTCCACCACGCTCGCGACGAGTTGGTGCGTCATCATTGCGGTATCTCCCTTGGTGCTCTGGTCATCCGACGGCAGTCTGCTGTGGTCATCCGACGGCAGCCACTTGCCATCGCTGTGCCCCGTCCGCGGCGACAGTACGCCGAAGAGTGAGCGTGTAGGTCTGCTTGAGGGTCGCGTCCCCGGCCCCGTCCCAGGTGACGGCGGCCGTGGCCCGGCGCTCGTTGTCGTCTCCGGTGTAAACCTGCCACGATTCCAGGTCGTCCAGCTTGACGACCCCGTTCAGGCTGTGGATAGCCGCACCAGGTGCCGCCACCGCCTCGACCTTCTCGTCGGATTCGGCGTAGGCGCTGAAGAACGCCTCGGCATCCTTCGACGTGGCCGCGGTCAGATCGTCGTCCGGCTGACCGGTCCCCGGCATGTTGTCGGGCAACGCTGCCCGCTCGTCGGCGACGAAGGTGGGCGGGCCGCTGGCGACGACCCGCGATGCCGTCCGCGCCACCGGCACGGAGACCCTTTGCCACGTGTAAGGGCCGGGCACGAAGGTACGGCCCGACTTGGTGAACGCCCGGACCTGCACCCGGACGTCGACGACCGCCGTGACGCCGGACGGGTCGACCTTGACCTCACCCGGGTATGCCTTGTCGGCGGTCTGCTTGCCCTGACCGTTCCAGCCCGCCCGGGCGTCCAGCTTGTCGGCCAGGTCGAGGGCGATCGAGGCCGGACGGGCGTCCGGGTTGGTCTCGTCCCAGTTCAGGTACGAGACCGCGTACCGGGTCGCGACTGCTCTGGCCTCGTCGGCCGGGAAGCCGGACTGGGTGGTCTGGCCGCCGGTCGTGGTCGAGTTGTTCGGCCGGACCCAGGACCGCACGCCGCTGATGGCAGCGAGCAGCAGAACGGCCACCACCAGGCCGCGGAAGAATCGCCGCGCCCAGGTGGAGAAAGAGGACTCGGGCTCGGTCGCCCAAGGAGTCTGACTCGGCTCGAGAATCGGCTCGCGGACCGGCCCGGGCGCCGCGTGGGCGCCGTGCGGTGATCGCTGCCGAAGCCGCTCGGGCTGCCTGGTCCCGCCCTCCGGTGGCTGCCCGGTACTACGGGCTGCCGCCGACGACTGACCAGGAGGCGCACCCGGAGGCGCTTGGCCGGCCGGGGGCTGGGCGCCCGGCTGCTGCGGGCGACGCGGAGGGGCCATCACACCACCGGAGTTCGGCGGTTGGGGTTGGCTGTACTGCGCTGCCACCCCCTGCGCCTGGCGAGGCGTGGGTGACACCGGTCCATCGGGGTGGGACCACCACTCCGGTGCGGTGTTCTGCGGGCGTTGTCTGCCCGACCTCTTCGTGCGCCGTTGGTCCGCCCAATGCTCACCTTTTGGCGGCAGATTCAGCAACGTTCGCCACCAACTCATCGCTACCCGCCCCTCAGACAGCAGTTACGCGGACAGTAGCCGGGAGGATACGGCAAGCAACTGTCCACCGGGAGACCTGAGACCAGGATCCGGAAGCTCCATCGCTCCCCGCAGCCATACTGTTACCCGCTTCTGCGCTCGATGCACATCCACGGGTGAAGCGTGACACCTTCGGTACCGTCGCCATAACTCCTCTCTCATGCCCGACCCGATCGATCAGGCAGCGCAAACCATGCCACACGGAACCGACGTTCGAATATCCGTGCGAACAACCATGGTAAGCAGAACGATCCAACTGATCACAGATAGTAACCGATCACCCGGTGCGCCCTGTGGAAAACTCTCCCGTGGCGCGGGGTCAAAGTACTAGTGTTTGACGCATCCGAGGACCTTTGAGAGGACATGCGATGGAGACTCGTCGACTAGGGCGGCTGGAGCACCAGAGCTCGGTACTGATCTATGGCGCGGCATCACTGGGTGGGGTCGACCAAGATCGGGCCGACGCGTCGATCCAGGAGGCCCTTGACGCCGGGATCAACCATTTCGACGTGGCCGCTGATTACGGCGAGGCCGAGCTGCGGCTCGGGCCGCGGATGGCGGAGATCCGGGACCGGATCTTCCTGGCCACCAAGACCGGACGGCGCACGTACGACGAGGCCTGGGCGGAGATCAACCGGTCGCTCGAGCGGTTGCAGACCGATCACGTCGACCTGATCCAGATGCACGCCGTCTGCGATCTGGAGAACCTCGACCTGGTCACCGGCAAGGGTGGTTCGCTCGAGGCCGCGATCCGGGCCAAGGAAGAGGGCATGGTGTCGGCGATCGGCATCACCGGGCACACCGCCGAGGCACCGAGTGTTCATCTGGAGGGCCTGCGCCGGTTCGATTTCGACAGCGTGCTGACGCCGCTCAACTACAAGTTGTCCACCGATCCGAAGTACGCCGATGACTACGCTGCGCTGGTCGAGGCGGTCAGGGCCAGCGACGCCGCGCTGATGACGATCAAGATGATCGCCCGGCGGAACTGGCAGGACGGCGAGGAGAAGGCGTACGACACCTGGTACCGGCCGTTCGACGAGCAACGGTATGTGACGGCCGCCACAGCCTGGCTGCTGAACGGGCATCCGGAGATCACCGGCCTGGCGACGGCCGGCGAGACCCGGCTGCTGCGCCAGATGGTCCAGGCCGAGAAAGAGCGGGCCGAGCTCAGCCCGGACGCCGCGGCTGCCATCCTGGACGAGGTGCAGGACTATCAGTCGCCGTTCGTCGACATGCCCATCTGATCCCCTGCGCGGCACCGCGCGCGGCCCCGGGAACACTCGCGGGGTCCACGCTGTTATGCATGACGAATTCGTCTAACTTCGGAGGTCGTAGTGGCAACGGTCGAGCTGTCCCAGGAGAACTTCGACAAGGTCGTCGGTTCCGACGGGCTCGTCCTGGTGGATTTCTGGGCGGAGTGGTGTGGTCCGTGCAAGATGTTCGGGCCGGTGTTCGAGAAGTCGTCCGAGACGCATGAGGACATCACCTTCGGCAAGGTGGACACCGAGGCGCAGGTCGAGCTGGCCCAGGCGTTCCAGATCCAGTCCATCCCGACCCTGATGGCCGTTCGCGACGGCGTGGTCCTGTACTCGCAGCCGGGTGCCCTGCCGGCGCCGGCGCTGGAGGACCTGATCACCCAGCTCCGCGCGGTCGACATGGAAGAGGTTCGCGCCCAGATCGCGGCCCACGAGGCCGAGCACGGCACCGAGCCGCACACGCACTGAGTCAAACGCTCTATATATAAGGAAGCGGTCCAGACCCGTACTTCGGGTCCGGACCGCTTCTCTTTGCCCGTACTACGTACGCGGTGCTCAGGTCAGTGGGTAGGCGCGGTCGAGGGCGTCGAGGCCGGCACCGACGTTGGCGCGGATGGCGTCTTCGATGGTGGTGATGGGGTCGGCGGCTACCAGGCCGGTGACGAGTAGCTGGTGACGGAACGCGAGCAGGCCGACGAGCATGGCTGACCAGGCTGGTGAGTTGGTCACCGTGGCCAGCGGCGTAGCCCAGGAGTTGATGATGACCAGGCGGCGGGCCCTGAGGGTCGGGGAGTCGTTCTCGCAGCTGTGGAAGGCGCGGAGGCCTTCGTAGATGGTCTGGTCGACGACCGGCCAGGGGCAGTTGAGGTCGAGCATCGGGCCTTCGAGGAGCGGGGGGCGGACGGCGTTGGTCCAGGACTCGTCGGGGTGGTCGCGGAGGGTGGTCAGCAGGTTCTCGAGGGCTTGCGGCTCGGCGTCGAAGAACAGGTCTTCCTTGCTGCCGAAGTAGTTGAAGATCGTCTTGACCGAGACGTCGGCGGCGGTGGCGATCTCGCTCAGGGTGACGTGCTCGAAGCCGCGCTGCTCGAACAAGCGGGTGGCGGTGTCCGACATCGCTTGGCGAGCGGCTGCCTTCTTGCGCTCACGCAGATTGTTCATCGATTAAAACTTTACAACCATGCGATCTTTTGGGCAAGGTGGACGGCATGGATGCGAAGGATGGACGGAGTTGGCTGGTCACCGGGACGAGCAGCGGGCTCGGCCGGGCACTGGTCGAGGTGCTGGCCGCGCGAGGTGAGCGGGTGATGGCTACTGCTCGGGAGGTTGGCCGGATTGCTGAGCTGGAGGAGTTGGCGCCCGGCCGGGTGCGAGTGGCGCGGCTCGATGTGACGGATGGGGCGAGTGTTCGGGCAGCGGTGGCTGCGGCCGAGGAGGCGTTCGGCGGGATCGGCGTACTGGTGAACAACGCGGGGTCTGCCTTGCTCGGGGCGTTCGAGGAGCACGGGGACGAGGAGTTGCGGGCTGCGTTCGAGACGAATCTGTTCGGGGCGTTGGCGGTCACGCGGGCGGTGCTGCCGGGGATGCGGGCGCGGCGGTCGGGGCATCTGGTGCAGATGTCGTCGGTGGTGGGCGTGACGTCGGGTGCGGGCGGTTCGGCGTACGCGGGGCCGAAGGCTGCGTTGGAGGCGATGTCGGAGGCGCTGGCGGCGGAGGTTGCTGCGCTGGGGATCCGGGTGACGATCGTCGAGCCGGGGCCGTTCCGGACGGACTTCGGTGGGCGGTCGTTGAGTTGGGGGCAGCCGCTGCAGGACTACGCGGCGCTGATCGGGCCGGCTCGGGCTGCCTTCGAGGCGTCGCATGGGACGCAGAGTGGTGATCCGTTGCGCGCGGCCGAGGCGATCATCGAGGCCGTTGAGCGGGACGATTCGCCTTTGCGGTTGCCGCTGGGGGCTGAGGCGTACCAGTGGATCCGGGGTTATTTGAGCAGACGGCTCGACGAGCTTGAGATGGCAGAGCCGATCGGCGCCGACACGGCCCTGCGGAATTAGATAGAGCGTGGCTCCCTGGGGAGCCACGCTCTCTTCTGGCTCGGGCGTCATTGGCCGGGCCAGGCGGTGCGACGGTCCTCCCGCCCGAGGACCGCTGGTGCGCTGGCCGGAAGGTCCATTGCTGCTTCCGGCGCCTGCGCTGGTGGTGCGGCCGGCTCCCGCGCGGCATCGCGGGAGCCGGGTCTTGCGTTCACGGTCCCGTCAGGCGCTCGGGTGCTGGACCGCTACCGGGTTCCGGAGGTGAGGCTCCGCGGAATCCGGGTACTGCGCCGCGGTCTCCCAGCAGGGTGGGAGTCGCGGGTGGTGCTGCCGGTGTCCGCAGAGCAGGCGCCGTACGGATACCGGGTGGTGCCGGCGGATCTGCCGGTTGCTGCGGGAGATCCGTCGTGGTGCTGGCAGGTCCGCTGGGTTCTGAACGGGTCTGCCGGTGCGACTGGCCGGCCGTTGGGTGCGGCCGCCGGTGGTGCTGGCGACTTCCCGACAGGGGCCGGGACGTCGCCGGTACTGCTGGCCCGGGCCTGTGGTCCCGGGGTAGTGCCGCCGGATCGCGGTGAGCAGTCCGGATAGAGCTGCCGGGTCCTGGAGCGATCCGGGTGATGCGCCGGGTCTTGGTGAAGGACCCGGGTGGTGCACCGGGCCTTGAGCGACCCGGGTGGTGCGCCGGGTCTTGGTGAGGGGCCCGGGGTGGTGCGCCCGGATCTGTGGTTCCGGGGTGGTGCTGCCGGGGCTGTGGGGTCACAGGGCCCGGGTGGTGCTGCCGGGGACCGCGGAGCCGCGGGCCCGGGGTGGTGCTGCCGGAGCCCCGGGAGATAGCGGGGCCGGCCGGTGGTCTCCTGCAGGGTGGAGGCCGTCTGGTCCCGTCGCGGAAGAGGCGGCTGGGGTACGGCTCGGCCGCGACGGGAGTTCGTGGGTGGTCGGTGGGGAGGGAGCCCGGCTGCAGCTGGGCTCTTGAGTCTGGTCGGCTGGTATCTCCACGCAGCCGGCCGAGGATCTGCTGGCCGGTGGGTCAGCGGAGGGGGTTGAAGGGGGCCAGTTCGACCGGGGTGCGGCCGGTGGTGATGGTTTCGGCGAGGAGCTGGCCGGTGATCGGGCCGAGGGTGATGCCCCACATGCCGTGGCCGCCGGCGGCGAAGACGCGCGGGGAGGAGGTCGCACCGATCAGGGGCAGGCCGTCCGGGGTGCAGGGGCGCGGTCCCACCCACTCGAAGGTGCGAGCGTCCAGGTCCGCGTCCCGCAGCAGCGGCCGGGCCGCTTCCACGATGGCGTCGATCCGGCGCGGGTCGAGCTTCGCGTCGGGCTTGCGGAACTCCATCATCCCGGCCACCCGGAGCCGGTCGCCCAGCGGCGTACAGGCGATCCGTTGCGCCGGGAAGTACACAGGTCCGGCCGGCACGTGCGCGATCGGGACGCTGAAGCTGTAGCCGCGTCCGGCCTGCACGACGGTCCGTACGCCGAACTGCCGCGCGAGATCGCCGAGCCAGGCGCCGGTCGCCATCACGACCGCGTCGTACGGCGTGCTCTCACCGTCCGCCGTGACGATCCGGACGCCGCGGATCTCGTCCACGATGTCCTTCACCGTCACGCCCGTGACGATGGTGCCGCCGCGGGCGCGGACCGAGTCGGCGAGCATGTTCACGTACTCGCCCGGGTTGATGAAGCGCTGGCCGTGCAGCCGGATCGCCGCGCCGATCTCGTCGGACAGCGACGGCTCGATCTCGCGGGCGTCGTCACCGGTGATGGCCTCGAACTCGATGCCCTGGCCGGCCGCGTGGATGTGCTCGATCTCCTCGAGCAGCACCGAGCGCTCGGCCTCGGTGCGGTACGCCGCCAGGAACGACTTGGCCTCGTACGTCTCGGCCTCGACCCCCGCCTTGGCGAGCGCGTCGAACCCGTTCAGCGCCTGCCGGTTGATCGGCACCAGCGCCTCCATCGCGGTCTTCCAGCGTCCGGCGGTGCTGTTGCGAGCGAAGCGGGTCAGGAACGAAATGAGCCGCGGGCTCGCCGTCGGCGGTACATAGACCGGCGAGGAGGGGCTCAGCACCGCACGGACGCCGTACTTGAGAACGGCCGGCTCCGGCAGCGGAGTCGCCAGGCCGGGGGTCAGCCAGCCCGCGTTGCCCCAGGAGGCACCCGCGGCGACGCCTTCGCGATCCAGCACGGTGACCTCGATGCCGGCCTCCTGGAGGAACCAGGCGGTGGCGAGACCGACCATGCCGGCGCCGACGACGGCGACCCGGTCCGGGACGATGTGAGTGCCTTGCACGGAAGCGACCATGTATCGATGGTGCGGCCGCCCGGAACCGCTGTCATGGTGCGATCGCACCACAGCTGGCACTGATGACAGTGGCAAGAGCACAATAACTTCATGATCACCGTCCCTGACCTGGTCGTCGCCGTCGGACCGGCCCTGTTCGAGATCGTCGTCGCCGGGCAGGGCGACGGTGAGGTCCGCGATGTATTCCTCGCCGATCCGCAGGAGGCGTCGACCGGTCAGCCGGGCGACCTGGTCCTTGGCTTCGGCCTGGGCAGCGCGGAGGAGGCAGTAGAGCTAGTAGAGCGCTGTGCCGTCGGTAACGCCTCAGGGATCATCCTGCGGACGACGCTGGCCCAGGACCCGGCCGTGGTGGCTCATGCGGACAAGCGGCGACTCACCCTGGTCGCGCTGCAGCCGTCAGTCACCTGGGCCCACGTGGTGTGGCTACTGCGAGGTGTGATCGACAGGGCAGCCGCACCGGACTCCCCCACTGCCGGAGACGCCGGGGTGCACCAGGAGCTCTTCGCACTGGCCGATGCCGCTGCAGCCATCGTCGACGCGCCGGTGACCATCGAGGACAACCAGTCCCGGGTACTGGCGTACTCGAGCCTCCATGACGTCTCTGACACGGACCCGACCCGGGTGTCGACGATTGTCGGCCGTCGCGTGCCTGCTGAGGTCATTGCGCACTTCCGGGCCCGAGGGATCTTCCGGCGGCTGGCCCGGTCGAGTGAGCCGTTCCTGGTGCCGGATGGGCCGAACGGCATTCGGCCGCGGCTAGTAGTACCCGTCAGAGCCGGTGGTGAGTGGTTGGGGTCTATCTGGGCTGTGGTGGATGGGCCGGTGAGCGCAGAGGTGACTACTGAGCTCAGTAACGCGGCGTCGGTGCTTGCGCTGCACATGCTGCGGCTCAGGGCGCAGGCGGACGTCGCTAGGCGCAGTGCGATCGACAGATTGCGCACTGTCTTGCGGCAGTTCTCCCCTGACACTCCGCTGGACGTACGGCTGCCGCCTGCGCCGTGGCGGGTGGTAGCGCTGGGTTCGCCGGCCGCGTACGACGTACCGCAAGAGCTGGACCTCTGGGAGTCGACTGGTCGCCGCCATGGCTGGAGTGAGCCGCAGCTGGCCGACCTGGATGGGACCGTCCTGGCAGTCGTCTCGGATGGCGACGGACCTGGATCGTGGCGCTGGTTGCGCAAGCTGGTCATCGACCTGGCCAAAGACTTCCCCGGTACTACGGCCGCCGCCGGCGGGCGTGCCCGTGGCGCGGCGGACTTGCCGAGCTCTCGCGCCGAGGCCGTCGAGCTGCTGGGACTGGTACGGCGTGAGCTTGCGCCCGGCCCGGCGTTGCGGGTCGAGCAGGCCTGGCACGTCCTCACTGTTCACCGGGCGGTCACCTCGCTCGACACGACGAAGCTGGATGGGCCGCTCGCGACTTTGTTACGGCATGACATCGAGCACGACACCGCGTTCGTCGACACCCTGCAGGCGTGGCTGAACTATCCCGGTCAGCCGCAGCAGGCGGCGCGAGAGCTGCATCTGCACACGAACACGCTGCGGCACCGGATGAAAAGGATCGGGGAGATCGCCCGGCTCGACCTGTCCAGCCCGCGCGAGCGGCTGGCTCTGCAGTTGCAGATCGCGGCCGTGCGGACCGAGCACTGAGACGTAGGTCACCGGGCTAAGTAACAAGGCTTCATATTCCGGCAACGGATGGGCAACATGCGGCTGGCAATCTTTAACTCAGAAACACCGAGAACTTGTCCCAGCCTTTCACCAGGAGGCTGGGGCCAGATCGTTCCAGCCTTTCACCAGGAGGCTGGAGCAACCCGAGCGAGCATTTCACCAGGATGCTCGGTCGCGTGTGGGCCCGGCGATTGTCTGAGCGATCGCCGGGCCAACGCGCGTTCTGGGGCAGGCGTTACGCGAGTTGGTTGACGATGGCACCGAAAATCTTCGGCAGCCGCGCCGCGGCCGGGACGATGCGGGGAGCCAGCAACGATCTGTTGCGGGCCCAGAGCAACGAACCCGTCAGGAACCGGCACTCCCAGGACACCCGCCGCCAGGCCGCGTCGTACGCCGCTGGGTCGTCGCGCTCGACGCACCGGACCAGTTCGGCACTGGTCCGCAAAGCCACCGCGATCCCCTCCCCGGTCAACGCGTCGACATACCCAGCCGCATCCCCAACCAACATCACCCGCCCGGCAACCCGCCCTCGGACCCGCTGGCGGAGCGGGCCGGCTCCCATGACGGAGGAGGCTTCGGAGGCACCCACCAGGCGGCGCTTCAAGGCGGGGAAGGCTTCCAGATGACTGTCGAAGGAACCCCGCTCGGAGGTGAGGATGGCGACCCCCACGAGGTCGTCGGCCACCGGAGTCACGTAGGCCTCGCCGAGGCGAGACCAGTAGACCTCTACGAGGTCACACCAAGGCCGCACGCTGTAGTGCCGGCGCAGCCCACGCCGCGGCTGCGCCGCGTCGCGGGCTGCGGAAAGGCGGGGCAGGGTCGGGAGCCTGGGCAGGTGGGGCAGGGCCCACGGTAGGCGGGGTGGGGCGATAGAGCCGGGCTCGCTGTCAGCGTCCTGCGGTCGGGCGTCGGCCGCGGCTGGGAACCGGGCTTGCTCGGCTGGAATCAGGCGCTGGCTGCTGCCAGCTCCTAGGCCGAGTTGGCGGCGGGTTGGGGAGTGGAGGCCGTCGGCGGCGGCTAAGTAGTGGGCGGTGAGGCCGGCGGCTGTTACCGAGTGCTGGTTTTGGGTGATGGTCGAGATCCGGGTGGGGATGACGGGGATGTCCAGGTCGGCCAGGCGGGTGGCCAGGGCGCGCTGGAGGGTTGTGCGGCGGACTCCGAGGCCTGGTCCCTGGCGGAAGCGGGCATCGACCACATGCGACGAATCCAGGTAGCGGATGCCGTGGAACGGGCGGCCGTCCAGTTCCACGCCCAGCCGTCGAAGGTATTCGACAGCAGAAGAAGAGATGCCCTCGCCGCAGGCTTTGTCGATCGGCATCGAGCGAGGCTCCACGACGACGACGGAGAGGCCGGCCAGGGCGGCTCGGATGGCGGTGGCCGCGCCCGCCGGGCCGGCGCCGGCGACGAGGAGGTCGATCACTTCGTCAGCGCTGAGTCCAACGCTGCTTCCTCCGCGCGGATCCGGACCGTCAGCAGCGGGATGTTCAGCAGCAGGAACAAGACCGCCGTCACCCACGCCGTGTGCACCAGCGGCAGCGCGATCCCCTCCGCGACCACCGCCACGTAGTTCGGATGACGCAACCACTTATAGGGGCCAGCAGCAACCAACGAGAGCCCCGGTACGACGATCACGCGCGTGTTCCACTGATGTCCGAGCACCGAGATGCACCACCACCGCAACCCCTGCGCCAGCACCACGACAGCAAGCATCGTCCACCCGAGCGCCGGGATGAACGGCCGGTCCGCCACGATCGCCTCGACCAGACACCCCGCCAGGAACCCAGTGTGCAGCACCACCATGAACGGGTAGTGCCCCTTGCCCGACTCCACCCCACCCTGCTTGAAGCTCCAAGCGGCATTGCGCAACGAGACGACCAGCTCGGCCACTCGCTCGAGCCCCACCACGAGCACCAGCGCGACGTACCACCACAACGACGAGTCCATCACCACTCCAGGAGTACGAGCTCGGAACAGAAGCCTGGGCCCATCGCGAGCAACACGCCCATACCCGAAGGATCCAGCCGGAGGGTGTCACCGAGCACGTGCAGTACCGACGACGACGACAAGTTGCCGACCGCGTCGAGCGATTTCCACGTCAGGTCGAGGGCCCCCGGCCGCAACGACAGCGTCTCCGCGACCGCCTCGAGCACCTTCGGCCCACCTGGGTGGCTCACCCAGGTACCGATCTCCGGAATCGTCAGCCCATGCGCGGCCAGAAAGGCAGTGACGTCACCACCGAGGTACTGCCGAACCACCTGCGGTACGTCGGCCCCGAGCACGATCCGAAACCCACCGGACCCGACGTCCCACCCCATCACCCGCTCCGAGTCCGGATAGAGCCGCGACCGCGTAGCCACCACAGATGGCCCGGCCGCAGCCGGATGCTCCGACCCAGTCAGCACCACTGCCGCTGCCCCATCACCGAACAGAGCACCGCCAACCAGGTTGGGCAGTGACGAGTCATCCCGCTGCAGCGTCAGCGAGCAGAGCTCCACCGACAGCAGTACTGCGACATGCCCCGGCCAGGCCTTGAGATAGTCATGCAGACGCGCAACCCCAGCCGCTCCCCCGACGCACCCCAGCCCGAACAACGGCATCCGCTTCACGTCCTGCCGCAGCCCGAGCCGTACGGCGACCCGCGCGTCGATCGACGGCGCCGCGACCCCCGTCACGGTGGTGAACATCAGCACGTCGACGTCATCCACCGTCAGCCCGGCCGCCGCCAGCGCCCCCGACACCGCTTCGGCGCCCAGGTCGACCGCCACCGAGATCCACGCGTCGTTTGCCTCGCCGAAGTCCTTCAGCGCGGCGTACCGCTCCAACGGGAGCGCCAGATGGCGATGGGACACGCCGGCGTTGGCATGCAGCCGGCGGAGCAGACCGATCCCCTTGCCGTCCGGGAGACAGATCTCGGCGAACGCGTCGGTGAGCTCGTGTTGGGCGTATCGGTTGGGCGGCAACGCGGCCTGCACCGCGGCGATCCGCGTCATCGTGGCATCGTTGGGTCGGTGAGCGGGCTGAGAGTACTCAAGGGGCTCGCGATGGCGAGCCATCCCGGCCCGACCGTTGCCGTCACCACCCTGGTCACCGTCGTCGCCTGGTCGGCAGGCAGGAACGCCTCCGGATGCCTCTTAGTCGCCGCAGCAATCCTCACCGGCCACCTCTCGATCGGCTGGAGCAATGACGCGATTGACGCACCCCGCGACACCAGTGTCCACCGGAACGACAAACCAATCGTGCTCGGACTGGTGAGTCGGCGGACCCTGTGGATCGGCGCGATCTCGATGGTAGTTGCCTGCGTCCCACTCTCGCTCGCCAGCGGCGTGCTGGCCGGCCTCGCACACCTGATCGGCGTGGCAGCCGCTTGGGCCTACAACCTCGGCCTGAAGTCGACCCGGATCTCCTGGCTCCCGTACGCCGTGGCCTTCGGTCTGCTCCCGTCGTTCGTCACCCTCGGTACCGCCGGCACCTGGGCCCCTTGGTGGGCCACCGCCGCCACCGCCCTCCTCGGCGTCGGCGCCCACCTCGCCAACGTAGTCCCCGACTTAGCCGACGACCTAGCCACCGGCGTAACCGGCTGGCCCCAACGCCTGGGCAAGCTGGCCCGGTACGCCGCGCCGCTCCCCCTCGCGATCGCCACAGCCCTCCTGGTCATCGCCCCACCCGGTCCGTTGGGCGCAATCGGCTGGCTCACCCTGCTCGTGGTCGCCGCACTGCTCACCCTGATCGTCCTGTGGAAGAAGGCACCCTTTCTCCTGACCATCGGCGTAGCCGCGATCAGCATCCTCACCCTGGTCGCCCGCGGCGACGCCCTAATCCGCTAGCGCGAGCGCGGAGCGTAGCCCCTGGGGCGCGCACGGGATGGGCGCGCTCAGTCGGCTGGTTTGAGGGGGGCGTTGTTGCTGAGGATTGCGGAGGTCAGGGCCTCGGCGGGTTCCTTGGCTGCTCTTGGGTTGGTGATCAGCACCAGATCGATCGCCGGCAACTCCGGAAGCCCCGCACTCGGCGGCGGCTCGACCAAGTCAGCGGGCATCAGGGAGCGGGCGAAGATGGCTATGCCTAGGCCGGCCCGGACCGCGGCGAGGACTCCGTTGACGCCTCGGACGATGCAGGTGATGCGGCAGGAGCGGCCGGCTTGCTCGAGGGTTTGGACGCCTAGGGAGCGGCTGAGGCTGGGGGCTTGGTAGGCGACCAGCGGGACCGGGCCGTCGGGGGCGATCCGGGTGCCGGCGATGCCGGCCCAGACGAGTGGGTCCCGCCGGACGACCCGGCCGTTCGGTTCGTAGCCGCCACCAAGGCTGTGCTTGACGTAGGCCAGATCCAGATGACCCGACTCGACCCGCCGCAGCAGATTGGGGCTCTGGGCAACGGTCAGTTCGAGATCGATCCGCGGGTACAACTGCCGGAAGTCCCGCAGGATCCGCGGCAACGGCGTCAGCGCAAGGTCATCCGTCACCCCGAAGCGCAGCCGCCCACGCAACTCCGACCCGGTGAAGTACCCAGCAGCCTCCTCGTGCGCCGCCAGGATCGTCCGGGCAAAACCCGCCATCGCCTCCCCGTCAGCGGTCAGCGTGACGGTCCGCGTGTCGCGGACGAAGAGCGGCCGCCCGACCGCCCCCTCGAGTTTGCGGACGTGCTGGCTGACCGTCGGCTGGCGGATGCCCAGCCGTTCCGCGGCCTGGGTGAAGCTCAGCGACTGCGCGACCGCCAGGAACGTGCGCAACTGGTCCGGATCGTAGGTCACCAGAACCCCTCTCATTGCGGGACGCAATAAGACTAATAGGAGTAATTCGCTGTCAGAATCCACCCCCGGCCGGTGAGGATGGAGGAGACCTCCCCTGACACAAACTTCCGTAGGGATGACTCTTGACCACCCGGGCCACCGGTTCTGTCCACCCCGTCCCCGACTTCCACACCCATCGCAGCACCCCGATCGACCCGCACGCCGCGCTCAAACGGCCGGGCTTCCGCGACACCTTCAGTGCTCTGCAGGTCCGTAACTTCCGCCTCCTGGTGAGCGGATTGTTCGTCAGTTCGACCGGCGGCTGGGTCCAGCGGATCGCCCAGGACTGGCTGGTCCTGACACTGACCGGCAGTGCCACCGCGGTCGGCATCACCACCGCCCTGCAGTTCCTCCCGACCCTCCTGCTCGGCCTGTACGGCGGCGTGATCGCCGACCGTTTCCCCAAGCGCAAGGTCCTGCTCGTCACCCAGTCCACGATGGGCCTGGCCGCCGCGATCCTCGCCACCCTCGCGTTCACCGGCAGCGTCCAGGTCTGGCAGGTCTACTCGCTCGCTCTCTTCCTCGGCCTCGCGACCGCCGTCGACAACCCCACCCGGCAGTCCTTCGTCACCGAGCTCGTCGGCAAGCAGCGACTGCGCAACGCGATCAGCATGGTCTCGTCGACGTTCCAGCTCGGCAGCCTGATCGGCCCGGCGCTCGGCGGCGCGCTGCTCGGCACGGTCGGCACCGGCTGGGCCTTCGCACTCAACGCGATCACCTTCTTCGGCTCGATCACCGCGCTGACGATGATGCGCGAGAGCGAGATGCCCGGCCTGCAGGCTGCCCGTAAGGCCGGCGCCGGGATCAAGATCCGCGATGGGCTGAAGGACGGCGTGAAGTACGCGTTCCACGAGCCGGCCGTGCGCTGGGCGATCGCGCTGGTCGGCGTCTACGGCATGTTCACGATCAGCCTGCCGGTCACGTTGACCGCCTTCGCGGATCGCGTCTTCCACACCGGCGCCACCGGGTACGGCGTACTGAACTCCGTCGTTGCGGTCGGCTCACTCGCGGGGGCGTTGCTCTCGGCAAGGAGAGTGCGCCCGACCCGGCTGCGCAACCTCGTCGCGATCGCCTCGATCCTCGCGGTGACCGAGATGGTGGCCGCGATCCAGCCGTCGCTGTGGACGTTCCTCCCGCTGCTCGCCGCGCTCGGCATGGCGACGCTGATGTTCCTCACCGCCGCCCAGTCGATGGTCCAGCTCACCACTCCCGACGGACTCCGCGGCCGGGTCGCCGGGATCTACAACCTGGTCTTCATCGGCGGCGGCGCGATCGGCGGACCGACCGTCGGCTGGATCGCCCAGCATTGGGGTGCCCGCTTCGGGCTGCTGCTGGCCGGGATGATCCCGGCCGTGGCGACGATCGCGATCGGGATCAAGCTCGCCCGGACCGGCCGGTTCCGCGTGGTCGTGGTCCGCTCGGACACCCGCTCACCGTGGCTGCAGCCGCCGCGACTCGGGCTGACGCAGACCGAGGTACGGGTCGAACGGCCGGCGGCACCGCGGATCGAGCGGCCACGCACGATCGCCCGGCGGCATCACCAGCGCGACGTCAATCACCCGCACCCCCGGCGTACCAGGAAGAAGCCCTTGCACTACTGAGTCAGGTAGAACTCGGTCAGCCAGGATTGCCAAGCGTCCTCGAGGCGCTTGGCGTCCTGGCCAGGTCCGTAGTAATGGTGGCCGAGGGCAACGGGCATGCCGAGCAGGCTGCGGTTGTGGAAGCGGAGCAGCGCGTACTCCGTGGTGATGCCGAAATGGCTCGGCCCGTCGTAGTCGACCTCGCCGACCACCACACCCAGCCCGTAGACATCCAGCTCGACCTTCGTGCCGACCTCACCGCCGACCGCCTCGCGCAGTTTCTGCCAGGCCTCCGCGGTCCCAGACCATGCGGGGCCCTCGGCAACCACATAGGTAGCAGGCGCGCCATGGAAGCCGGACACATACAGCTGCAGCGTGTGGAAGTACAGGTCCCAGCCGCGCGCGGTCGCCTCGTACTCCGCCTCCCAGTCGTCCCCGAGAAAACCGGTCTGGACGAAGCGCAGGATCGACGAGCCGTCGTCCTGCTCCTCGATCAGGTACTCGAAGGCACTCGTCTCGGTCTGAATGGCGTAGCCGAGACCAGGCTCCCAGCGCAGTACGACGCCGTCGGCGGACAGCCCGTTCTCGTCCGGCTCCGGGTCCATCGGCGCGAACCAAGCGGTCAGGCCGGCCTCCGTGGCGATCGCGTCCCACACCTCGGCGGGGGTCGCGTCCAGCGGGATCTCCGCCTCGATCCGGCGTTCCTCGGTCATCGTCGCTCCAGGGTGTCGGCTACTGCCATTCCACCACCCGTACCCAGAACCCGGGCAACGCAAAGGCGGCCCTCCCCCAGGAAGGGCCGCCAATGCATTCAGCAACTAACAGGTCACGGAACGTCGATCAGGCCGACCGGCGGAACCTTGACCGTGCGGTGGTGCGCGGTGCCGCCCAGGATCACCTTGCGGAGGGCGACGTTGTTCGTGGTGCTCGACTCGATCAGCCGCTTCTCCGGGTTGGCCTGCACCTGGATGTAGTACGTGCCGTTCGCCAGGCCGGTGATGTCGAAGGACTGGCCGGGACGGAACTGCTCGTAGGTGTCACCGGACCCGACGTCCAGCACCTCGCGGACCGACAGCGATCCGTGGTTGCCGCACGCGGTGTGCAGGTCGGTGTTGGACGGGTGCCAGTTGGCGTTCTTCACCGTGTAGTCGATGGCGTCGGTCGCGGCCAGGCAGAAGGCTTCCTTCTGGCTGCGGACGACCTCGGTCTGCTTGGCGCTCAGCAGGCTGTAGCGGGCGAAGTCGGTGAAGTGCCAGTGGGTGTGGCCTTCCCGCGGGTCCCACTCCATCGTGCCGGTGTTCTGGTACCCGACCTCCTTGCCGTTCGCGTCGTAGAAGTACTGGTACGCGTCCATCAGGTCCTTGCCCTGCTGCCGGAAACCGTCCAGCACCAGCGGCGACGGACCCGCGTTCCACACAGTTGCCGAGAACGCCAGGTAGTCCTTGTCGGCCTCCGGCGTGCCTTCCTCGCCGGTGGTGACCTGGATTCCCCAGGCCGGCACCGACCGCAGGTCCGGCTTCGGACCGGCCGGAACCGACGCCTTGCCGACCGGCCGCTGCGCGTGCGGCTTGGCCTGGATCTTGGCCGGCTTCGGCGCGACACCGGTCTTGGTGAGCGCCTTCGCCTGCGCCTTCGCGAAGGCCTGCTTGCAGCCCTCAGCGACCCCGTGGCCGCAGTCCTCGACGTTCTTGACCGTCACCTTCAGCGTCACGGCCGAGTCGTACGCGCCGATCTTGAAGAAGTCCTTGTACACCTTGTTGACGGTCAGTTTCGCGGTGTACTTGCCCTCCGGCAGGTCGACGTTCTCGTCGTTGCCGTAGTAGCTCGTGGTGTTCGACGACCAGCCGGCCTGCAGACCCCAGACCGCGCCGAGCGTGAACGGATTCGCGCTGCAGCCCTCCGGGTACGGCGAGGTGGCCGGCGCGTCCGGCCGGGTCCGCGAGCCTTCGCCGTTCAGGCAGAAGGTGCGGTCCTTGTCGTAGACCTTCTTGCCGGTGGCATCGGTGATGGTCAGGTGCAGGAACTTGGCCAGGCCGCCGAAGTCCGTCACCGAGCCGGCCGGCAGTGCCTTGGGTTTGCCGTTGACGATCTGCACGCCGACGACCGGGTCCTTGTACGACTTGCGCGTCGCCCGGACCTCGATCGGGTTCTTGCCCGCCACCATGTGGGTGCCGAGGTCGAGCACGATGCCACCCCCTTCGGGATAGCGGTCGAGCGTCACGTCGGTACTGCCCGCCACCAGCTTCAGCTGCGGCTGGGCCGCCGCCTGCCGGCTCGAGGTCGCTGCTCCCGCGGCCCCCGCCGCGAGCGCGACGAGTGTCGCCGCTCCGGTCACGGCCACCGCCGTACGACCGAACTTCCGTGAAATGTTGATGATCAATCCCCTCCCGTTCGGGCAGACCCGCCTCACACGGGTCATCGATCCCTTACGTGAATAGAGACCCCCAGCCCCCTGCCAAGGTTGATCTCAGTTGGATGGCAATCGTGTTACAGCACTTACTCACGGTTATTGAGGCTTGTTACTTGACCTAGTAAATTAAACGGTCCTAGGCTCGGCGCACGTTCCGCCCACAACGGAGGACTCCTATGTCTGTACGCCGTACTGGCATTACTCTGCTGGCCGCCGTCGCCCTGGTGTCGGCAGCGGCCTGGATCGCGCCCGCGAGTGCCACCGTCCCGATCGAGGTGCCGACCGCCAAGGCGCCGGTACCAGCGAAGTACCCGCAGATCGCCGCGAAGCCCTACCTGGGCTGGAGCAGCTGGAGCCTGCAGTCCACCAACTACCCCGGCGTGAACCCCGACGGCCCGGGCAGCTTCATCAACGAGAAGAACATCCTCACCCAGGCCAACGCGCTGGCCACCAAGCTGAAGCCCTACGGCTACGAGTACATCAACGTCGACGCCGGCTGGCAGGGCGGCGGTGACGAGTACGGCCGGCCGATCGCGAACCCGGCCCGCTTCCCCCGCGGCATGAAGGCGGTCGGCGACGACATCCACAAGCTCGGGCTGAAGTTCGGCATCTACACGGTCGTCGGCCTCGGCTTCGACGTCTACCGCGAGGGCAACACCCCGATCTTCGACGCGCCCGGCTGCTTCACCCGCGACATCGTCTACCCGGATCTGCGCACGACGAACGGCTGGGACCAGGCGTACAAGATCAACTACGCCAGCCCGTGCGCGCAGAAGTACGCGGACTCGATCGCCAGGACCTTCGCGAGCTGGGGCGTCGACTTCATCAAGATGGACGGCGTCGGCCCCGGCTCCTGGAAGGGCTCGCCGGACGACCCGAACCACAACAACACCGAGGACGTCGAGTCCTGGTGGCGCGCGGTCCAGAACGCCGGCCGCCCGATGCAGTACACGCTGTCGTGGTCACTGAGCCACCGGTACGCCGAGACCTGGAAGGCGAACTCGAACGGCTGGCGGATCGACACCGACGTCGAGTGCTACTGCGACACGATCGTCCGCTGGACCGGCTCCGTCGTCCAGCGCTGGTGGGACGTCGCGCAGTGGGCCGACGACGCCGGACCGGGGCACTGGAACAACCTCGACGCGATCAACGTCGGCGTCGGCGCGATGGACGGCATCAGCGAGACCGAGCGCCAGTCGTACATGACGTTCTGGGCGATCAACTCGGCGCCGCTGTTCGCCGGTGACGACCTGACCAAGCTCGACGCGTACGGGCTCAAGCTGCTCACCAACCGCGAGGTGATCGCGATCGACCAGGCCGGCGTACCGGCCCGGCCGCTGAACCAGGACCAGCTGCAGCAGACCTGGTTCGCCAAGAACACCGACGGGTCCGTCACCGTCGGGCTGTTCAACCTGGGTGAGGAGCCCGCCACGGTGACCGGGAAGTTCGACGAGCTCGGGATCACCGGCAAGGCACGGGTGCGGGATGTCTGGGCGGCGCAGAACACGAACAACGTGAGCGGCCAGGTCAGCGCGGTGCTGCCGGCGCACGGGTCGAAGCTGTACAAGATCTTCCCGAACAGCCTCGGCTCGGTCAGCAAGCCGGCCAACGTCAAGGCGACCGATGTCAGCCGGACCACGGTCTCGCTGGCGTGGCAGCCGAGCACCGGCGCCAAGTCGTACAAGGTCTTCGCCAACGGCAAGCAGGTGGCGACCAGCACTGGGCCGAGTGTTGTGGTGACCGGCTTGCTGCCGCAGACGCAGTACAAGTTCGAGGTGAAGGGTGCCAACGGCAACAAGTCGTCCGAGGCGAGCGCTCCGGTCACGATGTTCACCTCGAAGTCGGGTGGGCCGGTCCGCTACGAGGCTGAGGCCGCCAACAGCACCCTCACCGGCAACGCCAGCGCCAACGGCTGCACACTCTGCTCCGGCGGCAAGAAGATCGGCAACATCGGCTACGACGCCTCGGTGACCCTCAACGACATCACCGTGCCCTTCACCGGCACCTACCTGGTGAAGATCGCCTACACCGACGGCGACACCAGCCGCCAGAGCATGCTGACGATCAACAACGCCGACACCTACTGGGTCAACTACCACGGCCTGGGCGACAACGACTGGGGCACACCCCAGGTCGTCTACCTCCCAGTCGAACTCACCGCAGGCACCAACTCCATCAAGGTCTCCAACCCGTCCGGCTACATCGCCGACATCGACTGGATCACCGTCTGACCCAAAGCCGTGCGAGGGGGACGGACCACCTGCCCGGGGCCCGTCCCCTTCACACGCCCCCTGCGCACCTGAGGCCACTCCGCACACTCGAACCTGGCAGCCCTCCCGCCCTCAACTGGCGGCGCTCCGCGCACCTCAAGCGAGCCGGCCCCCGGACGCTGCATCGCTCAAACCTGGCGGCGCTCTGTGCTTTCCCCGCTCTTGAACCGGTCGAGGTGACGCGAAGCGTCATGGGGCCTAGATGACGGAGGCGACGCCGCCATCCATGGGGATGACGGCGCCGGTGATGTAGCTGGCTCTGGGTGAGGCCAGGAAGACTGCTAGGTCGGCTACCTCGGACGGTTCGGCGGCTCGGCCCAAGGGGATGTCGGCGACCATCTCGGCGAGCAGCTCTTCCTTCGGGCGGCCGGTGGAGCGGACTGCCGCTTCGAGGCCTTCGTCGACGCGGCCGGTGCGGGTCATGCCGGGGTTGATCACGTTCACCCGTACGCCGCGATCGGCGTACGCCTTCGCATAGCCGACCGACGCGAGCATCAGCGCCGCGTTGGCCGCCCCACCGCCGATGTGCAGCGGGTTCGCCGCGCGACCACCCTGCCCGACGATGTTCACGATCGCGCCAGTCCCGCGCTCGGCCATCCCGCGCACAACCGCCTCGGTCGCGTGCATGTACGTGAAGTACTTGGCCTCCATCGCCGCATGCAACGCCTTGCTGTCCAACTCTGCCACCGGCGTACGCCGTGCCGCCCCCGCACAGTTGATCAGAATGTCCGGAATCCCGATCCGCGAGAACACCTCCGCCGAAGCCTCCGGATCCGTCAGATCCACCGCCTCGACATCGAACCCCAGCCCCTTCTCCGCCAGCACCTTCTGAGCAGCCGCAAGGTTGCCCGGATCCCGCGAGATCCCGACCACCTGCACCCCCTCCCAGGCCAGCGCCTCGACACAGGCGAGCCCGATCCCCTTGCTGGCTCCCGTGACCACCGCGATCTTCCCGGACAGTTGCAGATCCACTCGTCGTCCTCCCAGGACCTCGTGCTGCGCGTTTGTGTGCCGATCGCGAGCCTAGCTCCCACTAACGGAGCCCCAGGCAACGAATTCGAATTACTGCTCGTCTGCCCTTGATCGCCCGGCTACTATGAGTGCTCAGATCGACACTCTTTGTTTCGACGTTCTGTTGCTGTCAGCACCCAACGCCGGAGGACCCGTGCCGACCATCTCACCCAACCACTCACCGCCTCCGTCCGAGGCTGCGCCCGAGCGCAGCTCGTGGAGGTCCATCGTCCGACATGACGTACCGGCCTCGCTGGTCGTCTTCCTGATCGCGATCCCTTTGTCACTGGGGATCGCAGCCGCTTCCGGGGCCCCGCTGATCGCCGGGCTCGTCGCCGCCGTCGTCGGTGGCATCGTCGCCGGCGCGCTCGGCGGCTCCCCCTTGCAGGTCAGCGGTCCCGCGGCCGGTCTCACGGTCGTCGTGGCCGGGCTGGCCACGCAGTTCGGCTGGGCCGCCACCGCGGCGATCACCTGCGCGGCCGGCCTGCTTCAGATCCTGCTGGGCGTCACCCGCATCGGCAGGCTCGCGCTCTCCCTGTCCCCCGCCGTGGTGCACGGCATGCTGGCCGGTATCGGCATCACCATCGCCGTCCAGCAGCTGCACGTGGTGCTCGGCGGGCAGGCCCAGAGCTCCCTGATCGCCAACGTGGCAGGGCTTCCCGCGCAGTTGCTGGCGCACCATGCCGGCTCCGTGCTGATCGGCATCCTGACCGTGGCGATCCTGCTCGTCTGGCCGAAGATCCCCAAGGCCAGGATGGTCCCCGCGCCGCTGGTCGCGGTGGTCACCGCCACCGCGGCGGCCGCCGTCTTCATGGTCGACGTCACCCGCGTCAACCTGCCGGACGCGCCACTGAAGGAACTCATCCCACCCGCGCTGCCCGGTGGCGGCCCGCTCGAGATCGCGACGGCCATCCTGACCGTCGCCCTCGTCGCCAGCGTCGAGTCACTGCTATCGGCCGTTGCCGTGGACAAGCTTCACCGCGGCAAGCGCAGCAACCTCGATCGCGAACTGATCGGCCAAGGCGCCGCCAACGCGATCTCCGGTGCCCTGGGCGGGATGCCCGTCACCGGCGTGATCGTGCGCAGCTCCACCAACGTGGCCGCCGGTGCCCGCACCCGGGCATCAGCGATCCTGCACGGCGTCTGGATCGCGGTCTTCGTGCTCGCAGCGGGCGCGATGCTCGAGCTGATCCCGATGGCCGCCCTGGCCGGCGTGCTCCTCGTCACCGGCCTGCGGTTGGTACAGCTGGCCCACATCCGCACCCTCCGCAGACACGACGAACTTCTCGTGTACGTCGTGACAGCGGCAGGCGTCGCCACCCTCGGACTGGCCGAGGGCGTGCTCGCCGGGCTCATCCTCGCGCTCGGCCGGGTGCTCTATCGGTTGGCCAGGGCAACGGTCACCGCGGCCGAGGAGGACGGCCTGTGGATCGTCCGGATCCGCGGCACGCTGGTCTTCCTCGGGGTGGCGTCGCTGGTCCGGACGCTGCGCACCATCCCGGTCGGCGCGCCCGTCCGGGTGGATCTCCAGGTCGATCACCTGGACCACGCGGCGTACGAGGCGATCGAGGACTGGCGACGCGGGCACATCGCGCGCGGCGGTTCGGTCGTCCTCAACCGGGCGGCGTTCCGGGCCGCGATGCGTGGCGACACGGGCCGCCGGCTCATCCCCTGGCAGCCACAACGCCAGTTGGTGGCCGAGGTCGACCAGCGGGCCGCGATGCTCGACGGGATCCTCGAGTTCGAGGCGTCCGCCGATCCGATCCGGCCGATGATGGCGCGACTCGCGGCCGACGGCCAGCAGCCGACGCAGCTGTTCATCACCTGTGCCGACTCGCGGATCGTGCCGAACATGATCACGACGACCGGACCGGGCGACCAGTTCTGCGTTCGCAATGTCGGCAACCTCGTCCCGCCGTACGGGTCGAACAGCAACTCCGTCGACGCGGCGGTCGAGTACGCGGTCGACATCCTCGGCGTCGCGCAGATCGTGGTCTGCGGTCACTCGCACTGTGGTGCGGCCGCGGCGGCGCTGGATGCCTCGACCGACAACGGTTCCGCGTTGCACACCTGGCTGAAGCATCTGGAGGTGTCGGTACGCCGGTCCGCCGCGCTGCCCGACATCGTCGACCCGGTGACCGGCATCAAACTGTCACCGGCCGACAAGTTGTCCGTCACCAACGTGGCGGTCCAGCTGGAGAACCTGCGCAGCTTCGCCTGCGTCCGCAAGGCCGAGGAGGCCGGCCGGCTCGAACTCGTCGGCCTGTACTTCGACATCGGCGCGGCCGCCGCCCGGCTGGTCCTCGAACGCGAGCCCTACCTGGTCCGCGCCGACGAGGAACTGGCCACCACGGCGAGACCGCCGGCCGACAACTGAGACAGGTCGGCGGGTGTGCTGTCCCGGCGCACCCGCCGGCTGTCGAAAATCAGCACCAACGGGACCGCCAGCGCGAGCGCGACGAGCCCGTCGAGCCAGTAGTGGTTGGCCGTCACGACGACCACCGCGAAGGTGATCACCGGATGCGCGATCCACAACCACCGCCACCGCGACTTCGTGGCACGAATCAGGAACACGGCGACCATGAACGCCCACCCGACGTGCAGGCTCGGCATCGCCGCGAACTGGTTGGCCAGCCCGCTCTCGGCATCGGCGCTGTAGACCGACTGGCCGAGTAGTTGCGCGGTGTCGACCAGCCCGTACTGCGGGAACATCCGCGGCGGCGCGAGCGGGAAGACCAGGTGCCCGATCAGCGCCAGACCGGTCAGCGACGCGAGAGCCCACCGTGCTTTCGCGTACTCCGCCGGCCGGCGGATCAGCAGCCAGATCAGCACCGCGGCCGTCAGCGGGAAGTGGACCATCGCGTAGTACCGGTTGGCCGTTCGCGCCAGGTCGGGGATCTGCAAGGCGACGTGCTGGACCTGTGCCTCGGTCGGCAGGCCGAGCCAGGCCTGGAAGTGCCGCACCTCGTCGGCGTGGATGAAGGCCGAGCCGGCGTGATGCGCCGAGATCAGCCGGCCGAGGTTGTAGATGCCGAAGAGCACCGCCAGCAGGGCGATCTCGCGGACGACACGCTTCAGCTTCGCGTGGTGCTCGGCGGGCGGGGACAGCGACGGCAGGTCCTCCAGTGGTCGACTCAGAGTCACCTGCGCCATGTCGCCCTCCCCAGAAACCGAACGCTCGTTCTCTACCGTCCAGCCTGCGCCCGCGAGCCCGTGGAGATCAAGAACGGTCATTCGTTTTACCTTGTGATCTGACTTACATCTTCGAAATTATCGCAATCTGCTGATAGTTGCGAAGAATATGAAAGAGATCACACCGGCGCTGCCCTTTCAGACCACCGAGCGGCGGGAGGCGGTGAGGGTGCCGGCCGAGTAGCCGTCGGCGCGGAGGAGTTGGCCGGGAGTGACGTCGACGATGTCGATGCTGATGGGGTCGCCGGCCAGGTCTTCGGAGCTGATCGGGCGGTCGTCGAGGTAGAGGTCGACGCGGTCGAGACCGTCCACGTCCAGCTCGACGGTCAGCGTCGTGCCGGTGAGCTTGGTGGTGACGTCGAGGCGGCGGTTGGGCATCGCCGCGAGGAGGGCGCCGGCCGCGTCGAGCAGGTCGACGTTGCCTTCGAGGAGGTCTCGCCGGGTCATCTGGTGGGTCGAATCAGGCCGTACGCCGAGGTCTTCGACCGGCGTGCCGGCCAGGTCGCCGACGCGGAGGGTGCGGCGGATCGCGACGCGCAGGTTGGCGCCGTTGGGCAACGCGACGTACGGCGAGGTCTCGTCGGGTGGCGGCGGCTCGTTGAGCAAGGTGGCGAGCAGGCCGTGGGTCCAGACGTTCGCACCACCGGCGCCGGTGTTCTCGTCGACGCCGAGGATCTGGCCGATCTGGTGATCCGCGAATCCGGCGGTGAAGATGTCTGTCGCCGAGTACACGCGGGCGTCGGTGATGAGTACGACCGGGCCGTAGTAGGTCTGGCCGATCGCGTTCGCGCCGTCCTCGGGGGTGATCGGCTTCGCAGCGGAGTACGCGGCGCCGGTCTCCGTGGCGAGGTCGAGTGAGTCGAACCAGGGGCCGAGGTCGATGCCGGCCGGGTTGTCCTTGTGGCGACGGCAGATGCGCAGGTTGAGCGGCGTACTGATGAACTGCACGGGCTCGGGCGAGATGTGCCGGGGCGTCAACGTCTGCAGGGTGAACTCGCTCGCGTAGATGTGCCCGCCGCCGTTGTCGCGGACGTCGACGATCAGGCCGTTCTGCGGCAGTGCGGCGGCAAGCCGGACGAACTCGTCGCGGAAGGCGATCGGGTCGGTGACACTGAAGGTGAAGATCCGCAGGTGGCCGAAGGTGCCGCTCGCGGTGACCACCTCGCGGGCGCGGAACACACCGGGCATCGTCGTCGGCAGATCGTCGCCACCGACTGCTTTGGGGTTCTTGAGCTCGGCCGAGCTCTGGCCGCGTTCCAGGTCGACGACCTCACGGACGTACAGGGCCTTCTTGGCTCGCGACTTCTCGTCCGAGTCCAGGTCGAGGCCCATGGAGGCCGAGGCTGGAGTGAGCGCGTCGAGGTCGGTCATCGGCGGCAGGTTGGTCGTCACCTTCCATTGCTCGCGCAGTTCCTGGGAGGAGCCGTCGAGGCCGACATAGGTCAAGGTCACCCAGTCCTCGTCGGGCGGCGACTGGATCACCAATGGGCGCAGCGTCAGGGATTCCAGTCCGCGGGCGAGGTTCGCGGCGTCGTTGCTGCCGGCGAACTGGGCTCCGTTGAGGGCGACGGCGCGAGCGATCGGCGTACCGTTCCAGTGCGTCACCTCGGCGCCGGCCCCGAACTGCGGCGCGGTGTAGCCGGTGACGGTCCGGGTGATCAGGTACTGCTCACCGCCCGCCTCGTCGACGCACTTCTCGATCATGAACGGCAGGAACGCGATCTTGCCCGCGAACGGCGCCGGCAGCAGGTAGTTGGTGTGCAGGTCCCGGACCGAGTGGAAGATGCTCGACATCTGCCGATGGAACAGCCACTCGGCCTCCATCGTCTCGGCGGTCTGCCGCTCCATCCGTGCGCGCATCACCCGCAGCCGTTGCAGCGGATTGACCGCGTGCATCGCGACCTTGAGCTGCAGATGCACATAGTTCTGCTCGAGCAACAACAACGATTGATCGACGAGCAACTTCCGCTGATCGAGCGTCAGCGTCCCCGCCGAGTCGAGAAACTGCGACAACGGTACGACGGCAGCAGCCTTCATGATCTCCCCCTTGCCCTCACCGTCCTGCGCGACCGGATCGCTGTCAACGCCTCGTTGTCCAGATGGCCAACAGCATGCGGCTCGACCACCATCGGGTGATGAGGATCAGACGTTTGTTGCTGGCCATCGCGGTGGTGACGGGCGTCTGTACGGCGCCGGCCGGGGCTGCCGCTTCGTTTCCGAGGATCGACGCGAGCGGGATGCAGCTCGTCGCGGGCGACACGTTCGCCACGTACGGCGGGCGGATCGCGGCGTTGGAGCAGAAGCCGTCGCTCGCGCCGGTCGGCGTCAGCGAAGTACTGGCTGCCTCCAACCGGACCGGGCGGAACCTGTGTCATCCGACGTACCTGACCGCGTCGCTCAATCCGCAAGGGTTCTGCTGGCAGGACGGCGAGGACGATGACGAGAACGTCTGGATCCCGCAGGGCGTCACCGGGTCTGGCGACGCGCAGCCCGGCGGTGGAGCGCGGAGGGTGGTCGCCGCGACCTGGCACAACGGCAACGACAGCGCGATCCGGGTGTCGTTCCTGGACCTGGCGACCAACAAGTACCGGCATGTGTTGCTCGTCGAGCCGACCAGCATCGGCAACTTCGCCGCGATCGCCGGTCATGGGCACGGTATGTATTGGTCCGGCAACACCCTCGTCGTCGCCACGGGCGGATCGGTACTGCGAACCTTCGACCTGCGGCACATCTGGCGCACCGACACCAGCACCGGCGAGGTCGGATTAGGTGCCGACGGCAAGTACCACGCACTGTGGCACGCGTTCGCGCTGCCCCAGACGGGCGCCTACTGGTACGCCGGTGGCGGGTGTGCCAACACGACCGGCGTCAAACCGTGCTTCGCGAGTCTCGGGCTCGACCACACCGGATCCTTCGTGGCGGCCGAGCACACTGAGCGCGGCGGCGGGCGAATCGTCCGGTGGCCGGTCGACCTCGCGACTGGGCTCCCGCCGGTGAATGCGGCTGGCGTAGTACCGGCTGTCGAGGCGTTCAACTCGCCGGTGTGGGGAATGCAGGGCGCGGTCTCGTACGGCGGGAAGTTCGTGATCACCGGGGTCTGTCCGGAGTACGCCGACAACATCGGCGACGGCATCGACTACCCGAGCTGCCTCCACCGTGGCACCGCCGGAGTCTCCACTACGGTCTGGACCAAAGCGCCCAAGAACACCGAGAACCTCTCCTACTGGCCGGCCACCAACGAACTCTGGCTGCTCAGCGAACAGCTGCGGGAGCGGGTGACCGTCCACATCCCCTGGAGCTGACCTCACCGGGTGCCTGCAAGGATGGGGTGATGGGCGAGGTTTGGGACAACATCACGAGCACCCAGCCGGGTGCTTCGGGCACGGTCGTGATCGTGACCGGCATCGTCGCGTTGCTGCTGATCGCCTGGCGGCCGGTCTGGCGGCAGACGCGGCAGGTGGTGACGATCGCGCACGAGGGCGCGCACGGGTTGATCGCGTTGCTCGTCGGGCGGCAGCTGGCCGGGATCCGGTTGCACTCGGATACGTCCGGCGTCACCGTCTCGCGCGGCAAGCCGGATGGTGTCGGGATGATCGCCGTGTTGCTGGTCGGGTATCCGGGGCCGGCGCTGTTCGGGATCGCGGCGGCTTTCGTGCTGAAGCAGGGGTATGCCGTGGCGTTGCTGTGGGGACTCCTCGCGGCGCTGCTTCTGCTGTTGCTGCAGATCCGCAACCTGTTCGGGCTCTGGTCGGTGCTGGCGTTCGGTGCGATCGTGTTCGGTGTGTCGTGGTGGGGCTCGGAGCAGGTGCAGTCCGGGTTCGCGCACTTGCTGACCTGGTTCCTCTTGCTTGCGGCGCCGCGCGCGGTGCTGGAGTTGCAGCGGTCGCGGCGGCATGGCGGCGGGCGGAGCTCGGACGCTGATCAGTTGCGGCGGCTTACCGGCGTACCGGCGATTCTGTGGGTTGGGTTCTTCGGAATTCTCACTCTTGCTTGCCTCGCGCTCGGGGTGGCCTGGTCCGGAATCCTGCCGAGCTGATGAGCGGGCCGCGGTCGTTCGATCCTGTCGTGGTGGGAAACCGCGAGACGGATGCCTGGGTCGCGTACTACCGGCACGACTGGATCAAGTTCCTGCGGAGCTCGGTCGGGATGGTCGCGGCGGGGTTCGGGATGAGTCGGGCGCGGACGCTTGCCGGCGCTTGGTACGTGCTCAAGGCCAACCAGCTCTGGGCGCCCTTCCCGGACAACCAGCCGGATGGGGCGCGGGCGTATATGCGTCGCTTCTACGAATTGGTGGCCGACTCGGAGGACTTCGATCCGGCCGAGGCCGCGCGGCTCGAGGTCGAGTGGTGGCGGATCCATCGGGCACATCAGCACGACTCCTCGGTGACCCGCGTGCAACTCGAGGACGCGCTGGTGGAGCTCTATTCCTATGTCTACAAAGCCGACAAGGAAGCGGTACGGCCGGCTGCGGCGCATCGCGTCGACGCCATGGACTACTCGGACCGCTGGGTCGCGGCAGGCTGCAACCTCGACGACCGATTGCTGGTCGAAGAGCGGCGCGCGCTCGTTGCGTCGTACGCCGCTCTTCGAATCGCAGTCGAGGATTAGGCGCGGCCGCCGGTGATTGGGCGGTCGCGTTGGTCGACGCCTGGACCGCCGTACGGGTAGTCGGCCGCGCCCGGGTCGCTCGCCTCGTCGAGGCGCTGGGTCTCCTCGGGGGTGAGGTGCAGACCGGCCGCGGCGAGGTTGTCGTCGAGTTGCTTCATGGTGCGGGCGCCGAGGATGACCGAGGTGATCGCCGGCCGATCCACCAGCCACGCCAGCGCGACCTGCGCCATCGAGACACCCCGCGCCTCCGCGATCGCGCGGACCGCCTCGACCACATCCCGTACGCGCTGGTTCTTGCTCCGCCGGAACCACGACTCGACACCGCGGTTCGGATCGTCGCCCAGCCGCGTGTCGCCCGTCGGCTCCTCGTCGAACGAGTACTTGCCGGTCAGCCAGCCGCCACCGAGCGGCGACCAGGGCAGCAGCCCGAGACCGTTCTCCTGCGCGGCCGGGATGATCTCCCACTCGATCTCACGCACCAGCAGGTTGTACTGCGGCTGCAGCGTGACCAGCGGCGACCACCCGCGCCGGTCGATCAGGTCGCAAGCCTTCTGCAACTGCCAGCCGGTGAAGTTCGACAGGCCGCCGTACAGGATCTTCCCGGCCCGTACTGCGTCCTCCAGGAAGCTCAGGCTCTCCTGCAGCGGCGTGATCGGGTCCCAGGCATGGAGCTGGTACAGGTCGACGTGATCGACACCGAGCCGGGTCAGCGACGCGTCGAGCGCCTGCCGCAGGTGCCGCCGCGACGTACCGAGATCGTTCGGCCCGTCGCCCATCGGGAAGCGTCCCTTGGTCGCGAGTACGACGTCGTCGCGCGCGCCGGACTTGGCCAGCCAGTGCCCGATGATGTTCTCCGAGGCGCCGGCCGTGTATACGTCGGCGGTGTCGACGAAGTTGCCGCCGGCCTCGACGTACCGGTCGAGCTGCTCGTGCGCGCCGTCCTCGTCGGTCTCGTTGCCGAACGTCATCGTGCCCAGCGCGTACGTCGACACGACCGTGCCGCTGCTGCCCAGCGTGCGGTATTCCACGACTGCTCCTCGCTCGAGAACCAATGTCCTGACCAGACTAGACTCCCCGTGACGAAGGACAGCGCTTGATGGAAGGCAGCTGATGAACACCAGTGAACTGTTGCTCGACGCCTTCGGCCGGATCCAGGAGGTCGTGCACGAAGCCGTCGAAGGGCTCGACGACCTGACGCTCGGGACGCGACCCGAGGAGACCGGCAACTCGATGGGGTGGCTGGTCTGGCATCTGACCCGGATCCAGGACGATCACCTCGCGGACGCGGGCGGGTACGAGCAGACCTACACGGCTGATGGCTGGCACGATCGGCTCGGCCTTCCGTTCGACGCGGCCGACACCGGCTACGGGCACTCGGCGGAAGACGTCGCGGCGGTCAAGCTGTCGGGCGAGCAGTTGCTCGGGTACTACGACGCCGTCCACGCCCGCAGCCTCGAGTACCTGAAGACGCTGACCGCCGACGATCTCGACCGGATCGTCGACAAGCGCTGGAACCCGCCGGTGACGCTCGGGGTCCGCCTGATCAGCGTCCTGTCCGACGACCTCCAGCACGCCGGCCAAGCGGCTTACGTCCGCGGCCTGATCAGCTGAAGCCGGCAGCTCCGCTCAGGGCGCTCAGTTGAGGGTGGTCTTCCAGAGGGATGCCGGTTTGTCGGCAGGACCAGCGAGCAGGTAGAGGGTCTTGCCGACCAGCGCGGCGTCTCTCACCACGCCCCCGGGACCGGTCGACTCCTGCACCGTCCAGGTGCCGTCGTGCCCGCTGACCACCTTCACCTTGTTGCCCTCGGCAATGAGCTGGTAGGTCCGCCCGTCGGCGACCACCGGCGGCGGCAGCTTGTCCTTGTCGCCGACCGGGATCGCCGGCACGTTCGCCAGCCGCTTGCCCTGGTCACCGTCGAGCTGCCAGATCGCGAGCTTGCCGTCGACGAATCCGGAGATCGTGCAGGCCGTCGCACTGGTACAGGTCGCCGTGTTGCCCTGACTGCGATCGCCCAGCTCCGGGAGCTCGACCCGGCTCCACCCTTCGTTGACCTTCGCCGAACGCCAGACCGCGGTCTCCTGCTTGACCTTCGAATCCAACCGGACCTGCGACCCGACCAGCAGAATCCCGTCGCCGGCCGCGGTGCCGTAGCTCGGGCTCAGCAGCAACGTCTTCACGCTCTCCAACGGAGTCTTCGCCGACGACTGCCGCACCCACTTGCTCGTCCCCTGCGGCAACCAGATGGCACCATCGAGCCCGGTGTTCGCACTTCCCCACGTACCGGCGAGCGCTTGACCTGCCGGCGTGATGATCGCCGAGTACAGCCCGCCCGCATTCTGCCCGCCGAACGTGTTGAACTCCTGCGGGTACTCCGTCAGCGTCTTCACCGACCCCGTCCACACCGTCCACCGCGTGTTGGAGTGCGCCCCACCCGAAGCCCCGCCGAGCGCCAGCAGCCGCTTCCCGTCATACGCAACGGATTGCCAGGTCGCGAGGAGCGCGTACGGACTCTTGGCCTCGACCTTGATCTCCTGCCGGCTCCCATCCGCCTGCTGGAGCAGCAATCTCGGCACAACCTTCGCACTGCGATCCCGCAGCCCGATGAGCAACTCGTCGCCATGCCCAGTCAGGACCACAGGCTCAGCCGGCAACTCGACCTGCGTCCACCCCACCGCCTGCGGCGGCGACGCACCCTTGTCCTCCGAACACCCCGCGACAAGAACTGAGAGTGCACTGACGAGTGCAACCAGGCGGAGGCCGTTCATTCAGCGGTTCTGGGGGAGCTTGGTGGTCTTCTTCTTCGCGCCGCGTGGTGCCGACGGCGGCGGTACGACCGGACCGATGTCGCCATCGGGCGCAGTGTCCAGATCGATGATCACCGGCGCGTGGTCGCTCGGCCCGGTCCCCTTCCGCGCCTTCCGGTCGATCCACGCCGCCTTGACCCGCTCGGCCACCGGCCCCGACGTCAGCATCAGATCGATCCGCATACCGAGGTCTTGGTGAAACATCCCGGCGCGGTAGTCCCAGTAGCTGAACACCCGCTCGGTCGGCCATCGATCGCGAACGACATCGTGCAATCCAGTCGACATCAGATCTGCCAGCGCCTGCCGCTCCGGTGCCGTGACATGCGTCGACCCGACAAAGGCAGCGGGATCGAAGACGTCCGCATCGGTCGGCGCGATGTTCATGTCGCCACAGACGATCTGCTCAGCCGGCCCCGCCGCGACGACATCCTTCAACGCGGCAAGCCACGCCAACTTGTACTGGTAGTGATCCGAGTCAGGCTCCCGCCCGTTCGGCACGTACAGCGAGTGGATCCGAACCCCGCCACACGTCGCGGCGATCGCCCGCGCCTCCGGGTCCGGGAATCCCGGCGCTCCGGCAACTCCAGTGACGACGTCCTCCAGCCCGACCTTCGACAGCAGCGCGACACCGTTCCACTGCGCCTGCCCATAGACAGCGGACTCATACCCGCGCCCCGACAGCTCGTCCCCCAGCAACTTCGTGAAGGCATCGTCCGCCAGCTTGGTCTCCTGCAAACAGACGACATCAGGCTGCCGCTCGTCCAGCCACTCCAACAACCGCGGCATCCGCTGCTTGACCGAGTTCACGTTCCAGGTAGCTACTCGCACCCGCCTACGTTAGCTCCCGTTCAGCTCGCCGAGAGCATGGAACACCTGCTTCGGCCGCCACCCGCCGTCCGGATCCACCGCGACCAGCCCGTACGCCGACAAGTCCAGGTCATGCATCGGGTCGTCAGCACGGTGTGGCAACTCGTACCCAGCGAAGCTGAACCAGAACGCCGCCTCAACCCCCACCTCCTCGAACGTCGCCGCCAGCTCCCGGAGGTACCGCACCTGCTCGCCCTCGTCGCGGACGTACTCCCCCTTGATCGCCGGCGGATCCACCGAACGGTCGACGATCAGCCACCCCGTCCCACCCTGATCCGCCGCACCCCGGAACGTGCAGCAGCCGAACTCGGTGACCACCAGCGGCTTCCCCCACTTCAACCGCCCAGCGAGCTCATCGCGGAAGGTCGCCGCGTTCTGCGCATCGCGATAGGCATCGACCGCGACGAAATCGAAGAGATCCCAGTTCACCTCTTCCCACATCCCCGCCGCATAGGTGATCCGCCCACCGAAGACCTCACGAGCCGCCGCGGCCAGCTGCTCCTGCACAACACCCCAACGCTGCAGCCCCGCCATCATCCGGCCCATCATCACCGGATCACTCCAGGTGCCCGGATCCATCATCGTCGCAATCCGCTCACCCATCGTCTCCCCCGGCACGAACCCCTTGCAGGACAAGGAGATCTCGAAGCCCAGAATCAGCACAACCTCGAGCCCGGCACCTTCCCCGACCCCTTGCGCGGCGTGCTGCTCTGCCTCTACCCGCAACCGCTCGGCGTCCACTGCAGCGCCGGTCAGGAACGTAACCAGCTCGTCGGGTTCCAGATCCATCGCGATCGGCGAGTACCAGAGCTCCAGCCCTGCCTCCAGCGCCTCCGCTCCGGCGACCGCCAGCCGCTCCGGATGGCTTCCCGTCACCCGGACGGCCTCCGCGTGCAACTCCCCCGCGATCGTCCGCAGCTCGCGCCGCGCCGTCTCCCGATCGAAGACCGAGCGGGTCGAGCGCCCTTCCAGGTCGAGTCCGGTGTCGTAGTTCACCCCGATGCTGCGCATGCCGTCACGATAGCAAACAAACTCATACCCAGTATGTCTTTTGTCCGAGTAAGCTTTCTGTATGAGTCAACCTGGTCTGCGCGAACGCAAGAAGGTGGCGATCCGGACCCACATCTCCGACGTCGCCACCGCGCTCTTCCTCGAGCACGGCTTCGACGAGGTGTCCGTCTCCCAGATCGCCGAGGCAGCCGACGTCGCCCGCCCGACCGTCTTCGCCCACTTCCCGCGCA
The DNA here is from genome assembly GCF_039537185.1 of Kribbella ginsengisoli. Taxonomy (NCBI): domain Bacteria; kingdom Bacillati; phylum Actinomycetota; class Actinomycetes; order Propionibacteriales; family Kribbellaceae; genus Kribbella; species Kribbella ginsengisoli. The sequence goes on from NZ_BAABAA010000003.1 coordinate 78,473, forward strand.
AAGAGGACCTGCTCTTCGACCGCTACCCCGAGGCCGAAGCCCTCGTCGTCGCGGCAGTCGCCAATCGCTCGCCCCGCACCACCGCCACCCGAGCCCTGACCACCCTCCTCGTCACTCTGGCCGAGCAAGGCCACCCGCTGTCGGCCATCAGCGCCGACTTCGCCCCCTTCTGGCGGCTGGTCACCGGCTCCCGCGCCCTCCAGGCCCGCGCCCGCGAACTCCTGGAAATGCTGGAGAACGCAATCGCCACCGCGATGGCAGCAACAGCAGTACCGGAGCCCAAGCTGACCGCGGCCCTGGTGGTGGCGGCCTACCGGACCGTGCACGTCGAGTCGATCCGCCGGATCCTGGCGGGCGAAGACGGTCCGACGGTCGCCGCCGACCACCTGGTCCGGATCCGCCGTACCCTCGCGCAACTCGACTGAGGACAATGGGCCGGTGCCCAGACTTCCAGGACTTGTCGTCACCGACCACGTGTTCACCGTGCCGCTCGACCACTCGCAGCCGGACGGGCCGACCATCGAGGTGTTGGCCCGTGAGGTCGTCGCAGCGGCCAAGGTCGACGCGGACCTTCCCTGGCTCATCTACCTGCAGGGCGGCCCGGGTGGCGCGTCACCGCGACCCATGAGCGCCAGCGGCTGGATCGGCCGCGCCGCCAAGGACTACCGGGTGCTGCTGCTCGACCAGCGCGGCACAGGTCGCAGTACCGCGGTAACAGCCCGTACGGCGTCCAGCCGAACGCCGGCGGAGCTAGCGGCGTACCTGCGGCACTTCCGCGCCGACTCGATCGTGCGGGACGCCGAACTCATCAGGGCACAGCTCAGCCCCGACAAGCCGTGGACGACGCTGGGCACGAGCTACGGCGGCTTCATCACCCTCACCTACCTGTCACTCGCCCCCGAGGGTCTCAAGACCTGCCTGATCACCGGCGGACTGCCCGGCCTCGACACGATCGCCGACGACGTCTACAGCCGGACCTATCCGCGGGTCCGCGCCAAGGTGGAGGCGTTCTACCAGCGCTATCCAGAAGACGTCGAGCGGGTACGCCGGATCGTGGATCACCTGCGCGACAACGACGTACGACTTCCCGACGGCGACCCACTGACCGTCCGGCGCTTCCAGACGCTCGGCCTCAACCTCGGCATGGGCGACTACGCCGAGACCCTGCACTGGCTGATCGACGGAGCCTGGGACGACGGCGAGCTGGGCGCTGAATTCCTCTACGGCGTGATGGAGCGGACGCAGTTCGGCACCGGCCCGCTCTTCAGCGTCCTGCACGAGAGCATCTACGGACAGGACGACCGCCCGACCAACTGGGCCGCTGACCGCCTGCGCCCGGCCGAGTTCGACGGCGACGCCGAGCACTTCCTGTTCACCGGCGAGATGATCTATCCCTGGATGTTCGACGAGATCGCGCTGCTCAAGCCGTTCAAGGAAGCCGCCGAGCTACTCGCGACAGCGACCGACTGGACTCCCCTGTACGACGTACCGAAACTGCAGGCCAATCGAGTGCCGGTCGCGGCTGCCGTCTGGCACGACGACATGTACGTCGACGCAGGGCTCTCGCTGCAGACCGCTGCTCGCGTCGGCAACCTCAAGACCTGGATCACCAACGAGTGGGAGCACGACGGCGGCCGCGCGTCCGGCGGCTCGGTCCTCGACCGGCTCCTCACCATCGCCGCAGACCTGCCGCCCGCATGAGCCCGGGTTCGCCGCTGAAGGTCAGCGCCGAGGAGCTGAACCGGGCGACGCTTGCGCGACAGTTGTTGCTCGAGCGAGAGGCCCTGGATCCGGTCGAAGGGACAAGGCGAATCGTCGCCATCCAGGCGCAGCAGGCGGCATCGCCGTACATCGCGCTCTGGAACCGGCTCACCGACTTCAAGGCGGCCGATCTCGACACGGCGTTCACCGAGGGCCAACTGGTCAAGGCGACGCTGATGCGTTTCACCTTGCATGCGGTGCATCGCGACGATCACCTGCCGCTGCACACCGCCATGCAGGCGACCTTGCGCGGTCGTCTGACGCAATCCCGCGCCGGCGGCCTGCCGCTCGGCGACGCGCACGACCTGATCCCCGGGCTACTCGAGTTCACCAAGGAGCCGCGCACCAACGCGGAGATCGAGCAGTGGCTCGGCGAGCAGGGCGATGTCCCCGGCAAGGACGTGTGGTGGGGACTCCGCAGCTTCGTCCCCGTCGTGCACGCACCGACCGGCGGCCCCTGGTCCTTCGGCCAACGCCCCCTGTACGTCGCCTCGCCACAACCTTTTCCGTACTCCGAGGAGCTGGCGGCCGAAGCGCTCGAGACGCTCGTCTGGCGCTACCTCGAAGGATTCGGCCCGGCGTCGATGGCCGACGTGGCCCAGTTCGCCTCCGTCCACCGCACCCGCGCCAAGGCTGCCATCGCGTCGCTCCTCGACAAGCTGATCGTCCTCGAAGGACCGGCCGGCGAGCAGCTGTACGACGTACCGGACGCACCACGCCCGCCGGCCAAAACGCCCGCTCCCCCACGCCTGATGGCGATGTGGGACAGCACCCTGCTCGCCTACGCGGACCGCTCGCGCATCGTGCCGACGGAGTACAAGTCCATCGTCACCCGCACCAACGGCGACGTACTGCCGACCATCCTGGTAGACGGCCACGTAGCCGGCCTCTGGCGCCCAACCCCCGCAGGCATAGAAGCCATAACCTTCCGCCGCCAACCCGCCAAGGTCTGGAAGGCCTTACGCGCCGAGGCCGAGTCCCTCACCGCGCTCCTCGCCGACCGCGACCCAGCCGTCTACTCCCGCTACAACAACTGGTGGTCCAAACTCCCCGCCGGCCACCACCGCATGCTGACCAGCTAGTCGACCTGAGCTGGTCGACTCCCCCAGCTAGTCGACGCAGAGGCAGAACGGGTGGCCGGCCGGGTCGAGGAAGACGCGGAACGTCGTACCGGGCTGGTGCTCGGGCTTGGTCGCACCGAGTTCGAGCACGGCGGCCTCGCCTGCGTCGAGGTCCTCGACCATGATGTCGTGGTGCATCTGCTGCGGCACGTCCTGGCCCGGCCATGCGGGCGCACGGTAGTCCTCGACGCGCTGGAAGCCGATGCAGTGCCCGTAGTCCGCCCGGATCTCACTCCAGCCGTCTCTGTTCTCCACCTTCCAGTCCAGGATCGCGCCGTAGAACGCGGCCAGCGCCGCAGGATCCGGGCAGTCGAGAACGACACTGGGAAACTGTCCAATAGCCATGCTCAGCACGGTACCCAGCTACCCGGACGAAGCGCGTCCGGATAGCTGGGCGCGTCATCACCAATAGGTGTTGAGGTCCGCGAGCAGGTTGCGGACGGCTCCGCCTTCGGGTTTCTGGTAGAAGTCGAGGGCTACGTAGTTGGGTTTGCGGCCGGCGGCGGGGCCGCAGATGCGGCGGATGCGGTCGGCCAGCTTGGTGCCGTTGTCGCTGCCGGCGGAGCCTTCGGACGGGATGTCGCGGTAGTGGTTCATCGAGTAGAGGCGGCGGAAGCCGGGCTCTTCCTTCGCGAGCGGGACCTCGTCCCAGCGGCTGTAGCACTGGACGTCGTTTCCGCTCGAGCCGAGCGACCAGTAGTTCTCGGCGGTCCAGTCGCGGTCGAACATCACGCCGTACGAGTCGCGCCCGGAGCGTTGCGAGAAGACCAGCAGGCGGCGGTTCTGGGCGACCAGCTCGGAGACGCGCGGCCAGCCGTTCTGCCGTACGCCGGCCTGCGCGGGATTGAGGACGCGATCCGCGAACCCGTTGACCCGGGCAACGGCCGCGCGCAGCTCCTCGACGCTCGTGTAGTCCTCGATGAACACCGTGACGATCGCGTCGCGGTTCGCGTTGAGGAAGTCGACCACGTCCTGCAGGCCCGCGGTCAGCGTCCGTTCGTTGCCCCAGCAACTGCCGTGGCACATGCGGACGTCACCCTGGTACGGGTAGGCATCGATCTGCAGCCCGCGCACTCCTTGGCTGAGCTGGTCCTTCAGACGATATGACTGGTTGGGGAACCGGCCCCAGAAACCCTCGTCCGTGTTGGCCATCGCGTTGTGCGCGGCCAGGAAGGTGACCTGGTCGAGCCGCGGGTCAGCCGGCATCGGGCGACGCGGTACGTCGATGCCGTTGAGGTACCACTCGGCGCCGGCCCCCGAGTCGGCGCTGGTGACCAGCTCGCGACCGTTCGACGGACCCGTGGCGACGACGTGCAGGTAGCCGCCGGCTGGGTCCTTGAGCCGGAAACGGCCGCCGAGGTCTTCGACATCCCAGCCAGACGCGTTGTTCGTGCAGCTGCGAAGTACCACCCTGGCCTGGTCCCGCGACAGGCACCAGGCGTGGTTGCTCTCGAGTCTGATCTTGTAGTGATCGCCATCCCGCTGCACCAGCCATTGCTGGGCGACCGAGCCGTTCGCGGGCCACTCCTGGATCTTGTGGCCTTCGTCGACTCCGCCGCCGTCCAGGTCGGCGACCCGGCCGTTCGGCACGCTGACGATGAAGACTGGCCAGCTCGGCGGCTCGGCGTCCTGCTTCGCCTCGGCCTGCGTGGAACCCAGAGCACTGGTTCCCAGGGCGCAGGCCCCGGCGAGCAGGACAGCCGTCAACAGTCGGACCGTTCGAAGAACCATCTCAGGTACCTCCGGCGTCTCGCCTGGATCCGGCTGGGCGGTGCGGATCCGAGGCGTCCCGCACACAGCGTGCCCAACCATGCGCACCCCGTCAAAACGACCCGGTCAGTCGCGCTTGCGGTCGTACAGGAGGCAGAGGGCTCCGCTGTCCGTCGGGGTCGGGTCGACGAGCGCCCAGGAGCCTCGCGTGACCGTCTCGTCGAAAAGCTGGACGCCTCCGCCAACCAGCTCCGGGCACAGCGTCACCGACAGCCGGTCGACCTCGTCCGCCGCGAGCAGCGCCTTGATCACGCTCGTGCTCGCCAGGACGACGATGTCACCGCCGCGCTGCCCACGCAGTTCCTTCACCGTCGTGACCGGGTCGCCGGTCGCAATCCGGCTGTTCTGCCAGGCGGCCTTGCGCAGCGTGGTCGAGAAGACGACCTTGTCGACCTCGTTGAGCCAGCGCGAGAACTCACGGCACTCGGCCGGCGCGGTCTCGTCGTCGGCGACGGTCGGCCAGTAGCCGCCGAAGCCTTCGTAGTTCTTCCGGCCGAGCAGCGCGGTGGTCGCCGGCCCGGTCACCCGGTTCATGTGGCTCAGCGCGACCTGGCTGACCGCATGCGGCACGACCCAGCTCTGGTCGTAGTCGCCACCGGGGCCGTTCACCCGCCCGTCCAGGGTCAAGGAGATGTTCGCTACGACGGTACGGTGCGAAGTGTCGGTCATTTCGGGCTCCTCCATCACGGGTTGTCGTTCCGATGGCTCAACCCTGGCTGTCGACCCCTGGTCCGGTCGTCACTTGATCTGATGACATCCGATCCCGATCCCTCAGGGTGCGACCATGGGCGGCATGCCGACGACAATCGTCAGTCCGGAGCTGGTCGGGCGCAGCGACGAGCTGGCCGAGATCCTGGCGGCGTACGAGAAGGCCGCCGGAGGCGAATCGGTGACGGTGCTCGTCTCGGGTGAGGCCGGCATCGGTAAATCGCGCCTGACGTCGACCGCGCTGGCGTCCTTGCCGGGCGATCCGCTCGTCCTGTCCGGCGGCTGCCTCGAGCTCGGCGCCGGTGGTACGCCGTGGGTCCCGTTCGTCGCCGTACTCCGTGACCTCCTGCGCAGTTGGGGCGCTGAGCGATTGCGGGCGGAGCTCCCGTCGGACGGTACGGCGCTGGCGGCCTGGCTTCCGGAGCTCGGATTGACGCCTGCTGACGGCGGGCAGATCCGGCTGTTCGAGGAGTTGGTGGCGCTGCTCGACCTGGCGGCGCGCGACCGGGCCGTCGTCGTACTGATCGAGGATCTGCAGTGGGCTGATGCGTCGAGTCGGGAGTTGTTCGTCTACCTGGCGCGCAACCTCGGGCCGCGGGCTGTGCTGTTGGTGGGCACGGTTCGTACTGGCGACCTGGCGGCCGCGCACCCCACTCGGCAGCTGCTCGGCGAGCTTGGGCGACGCGCCGAGATCGTCCAACTGGAGTTGCAACCGCTGAGCCGCCAGCAGGTCGGCGCGCTGCTCTCCGCGATCGAGGGCCAGCCGGCACATCCGGTGGTCAGCGCCGAGATCCACCGACGCAGCGCCGGAAACCCCTTGTTCGTGGAGGCTCTCAGAGCTTCCGGTACTTCGCCCGCCGGGCTCGCCAACCTCACCACGCTGCTACTCGACCGTGTGGCGGACCTGTCATCGGATGCTCGCCAGTTGCTGGAGACCATCGCGGTTGCCGGTGCCGAAGTGACCGACGAACTGCTGTCCGAGGTCTGCGACGGCCCGCCCGACAACGCGTTGCGCGAACTGATCGAACGCAACCAACTGATCGCTACGACCGACGGCTACGCGATCCGGCACGACCTGATCCGCGAAGCTGTCTACGGCTCACTTCTTCCCGGGCAACGGCGTCGACTCCATGCGCGCTACGCACATGTACTTGGGGATCGCACGAATCCGTCGGCAGCGCTGGCGGAGCATTGGGCAGCGGCTGGTGAACCGGCTTTGTCCCTGGCAGCGGCCTGGCAGGCAGCGGCGGTCGCTTCGCAGCAGCATGCCTACGACGAACAACTGCATTTGCTCGAACGCGTCCTGACCTTGTGGTCGGCGGCTTCTGCCGCCCACATCGAAGCCGATCGAGTCGACGTACTCCTGGCGGCGGTCGAAGCTGCCTATGCCGCGGGTCGATCGACTTCCGGCGTCGCCTACGCGACCGAGGCGCTGGCCGACCTCGATGCCTCGTCAGCGCCTGCGCAGGCAGCTCGGCTTCTCGGGCTCAGAGGGCTGCTGCGGAACCGGATCGACAACAGCGGGATCGAGGACCTGACCGCCGCTGTCGAACTCGTACCGGCCGGCGCGGACGACGTACTGCGAAGCCGCTTGCTGTCTTCACTCGCCTACTTGCACTGCATCGACGGACTGCAGTCGCGCGCCCAAGCCTGCGCCACGGAGGCCTATGAGCTCGCGCGCGGAGACGACAGCCTGCGAGCGGCGGCGCTGCTGGTGTTCGGCTGGGTCGACGACCGCAACGGCGACGTACCGTCCGCCTTGCAGCAGTACGCCGATTGCCGCGCGGCGGCGGAGGCAGGCGGCGACCACTACACCTATCTGACTGCCGTGCAATGGGCCGGCCTGACCCTCAACAAGAACGGTCATCGCGAGGAGGCGGTCGCCCTCATCGCGGCCGCGCAACAGTCAGCCGAACGCTGGGGGCTCGGTCGCGCCCGAGGCAGCATGCTCGCTCAGAACCGTGCCTACGCGTTGTTCTACCTCGGCCGCTGGGACGAGGCCCTCGACGTCGTCGACGACGCCCTCGCGGACGGCCCACCGCCGCGCCACGACGCGGCTCTGCGATTCCTCGTCGCCCAGATCGCCTGCAGGCGTGGAGATCTCGACTATGCCGGCGAGTTGATCAGCATCGCTTCGGACACCTTCGGCGAGCGCCGGCCGGCCGCCTTCGAGCACTTCTTCACCAGCCTGCGAGTGCTCGTTCTGGCCGGCCAGGGTGACCTCGACGCCGCCGAGAAGGTCCTCGCCGACCACTTCGACAAGGTCCTCGCGAGCACCGACGTCCTGTACTACGAAACGGCATGGGTACTCCTCGTCGGCGTCTACTTCGAGCGGCTCTCCCGCTCCCATCGCAGACAACCCGCCACGCGGCTGCCCGAAGTACGGGCTCTACTGGCCGACGGCGAATCCCGCTGGCCGACGGTCGCCGCCGCCCTCCGCACCGCCGAGGCGGCCGAATCCAACACTCTCAAGTCCTGGGATGCTGCCGTGGCTGCGTGGCGCGCCCTCTCCGAGCCCTACGAACTCGCGATGACCCTCACCGCCGCCGCCTCGGCAGCCCTTGCCACCAGCAACAAACCTGGCGCCCGCCTCCGCCTGACCGAAGCCCAGGCGCTGGCCACCGACCTCTCCGCCACTCCCCTGCTGACGGAGATCGCCGCCCTGACCACTCGCGCCGGGCTGGCCGAGGCTCCCGTCGTGGCCAACGCGTACGGCCTGACCGCGCGAGAACTCGTCGTTCTGAAGGTCCTTGCCCGCGGCCTGTCCAACGCCGAGATCGCCCGCGAACTCTTCGTCTCCTCCAACACCGTCGCCACCCACGTCGCCCGGATCCTGCGCAAGCTCTCCGTCACGACGCGCACCGAGGCAGTCGCGTCAGCGCACGGCAGCGGGCTGTTGACGACCTAGCCGGATCGCCGAGACGAGGAAGAAGATTCCACCGAGTACGGCGTATCCGGCGATGTTGGTCAGCTTCGGGTCGTCCACGGAAGCGCCGGCGACGAACGAGAGCCCTGCCAGGATGGAGATTCCACCGCTCAGCATCATCGGCCACTGGCCACCCAGCTTGCGACGGCCGGCGCCGACGATCAACTGGATCAACCCGGAGACGACCGCCCAGGCACCCCACACGCGCAGTACCGCCGGTACGCCGGAAGCGCCGGCGACCGCCAGACCGATCGCGGCCAGCAGGCTGATCGCGATGTTGATGTAGAGCCCGCGGGTCGGGCCGGTGGTGCGGATGTCGACTACTGCTGCCGCGACATCGAACAAGGGGTAGACGACGATCAACGCGACGCCGAGCGGGCCGAGGCCGGACTTGGTGGCGAACATCAGTCCGGCCCAGACGATGGCGAACGCGAAGCGTCCGAAGTACAGGCGGCGCAAGGCCGGGGCGATCCCGGCGGTGGTGGCTTCGATCGTGGTCATTGGGGTGAGCCTTTCAAAAGAGACCGAACGTTCTACCTCCCTCAACCATGGGTGACGGTCGGCTCCTTGTCAAGACAGAACGTTCTACCTATCTGCTACGCTCGGTCAGATGGTGAAGGTTTCCGAAGCACGTCTGCGCCTGCTCGACACCGCGACGCGGGTCTTCTACACCGAGGGCATCCACTCCGTCGGCATCGATCGCATCGTCGCCGAGGCCTCGGTCACCCGCGCGACCCTCTACCGCCACTTCACCGGCAAGGAAGAACTGGTCGTCGCCTACCTGGAGGGCGCGGCTCAACTCGAGCGCGACCAGCTCAACCAGGCCATCGCCGGCGCCGACTCAGCCGCCGACAGCATCCGCGCCGTAGCCAAATCAATCACCACCACCATCACCTCCGACGGCTTCCGCGGCTGCGCCTTCCTCAACGCCGCCGCCGAATACCCAGACCCCGACCACCCCGTCCACCAAGCAGTCCTGACCCACCGCGCCTGGTTCGCCACCACCATCGCGACTCTCTTCACCGACCTGGGCGACGCCGACCCCCACCCCCCAGCGCGCCACTTCATCATGCTCCGAGACGGAGCCATGTCCGCCGGCTGCCTCGGCAACCCCACCGAGGTCTGCAACACCTTCCTCCAAGGAGTGGAAGGCCTACTCACCTACCGAACAGCCCAACCCCGCTGACCCTGCGGCACTCTGCCAGCTGCCCGGCGGACGCCCTACCGTGGGATGAGGCGCATCCCCGGCGATGAGGTGAGGGATCAGCATGCGGATCGGTGACATCGACATCCACCCGCTCACCGACGGAACCTTCCGCGCCTCACCGGCGTACTTCGGTGAGCATGTTCGACCCGACGGGCACGAGGACCTCTTCCAGCAGCGGGACGGAATGGCCTGGTTGCCCATCGGGTCGTTCCTGGTCCGTACCGGCGAACGCGTGATCCTCGTCGACGCCGGCATGGGTCCTGCGCTGAACGACACGGACCCGCGCCGGCTCCTGGTCGGTGGCCAACTCCCGCTCGGCCTGCGAGCGATCGGGGTCGCGCCCGCCGACATCACCGACGTCGTCTGCACGCATCTGCATTCGGACCACTGCGGCTGGCTTTTCGACTTCGACGCAGTACCGGTCTTCCCGAACGCCACCATCTGGTTCGGTACCGCCGACTGGACCCATTTCGTCGACGGCCCGCAGGCCCGCATGGCCGAGCACCTCCGGCAAGGCCTCCGTACCGCCGCCGAAACCGGCGACCACCTCAACCTGCTCACCCAGGACACCACCATCGCGCCCGGCCTCACCCTGATCATGACCGCAGGCCATACGCCCGGCCATCTCTGCGTCATCATCTCGTCCGGCGACCGGCGCGCCCTGCTCCTCGGCGACGCGATCATCTGCCCGGTCCAGCTCGACGAGCCGACCTGGAGCTCGCTGGGCGACGTCGACCCCGCGCTCGCCCAGACGGTCCGCGACCGCCTGTTCCGCGAACTCGAAGACCCACGAACCGTCGGCGTCGGCGCCCACTTCCCCGAGCTCGCCTTCGGCCGCGTCCTCACCGGAGAAGGCCGTCGCTGGTACACCTGACTGCATGCCCGCAACCGTCTACCTGATCGTCGGCCTCCCAGGCGCCGGCAAAACAACCCACGCCAGACACCTGGAACTCACCGCCCCGGCCCTGCGCCTCACCCCCGACGAATGGCAGATCGCCCTCTTCGGCGACGAGAACCCAGAAGACAAACGCGACCTGGTCGAAGGCAAACTCATCCAGCTAGCCATGCGAGCCGCCCAACTCGGCACCGACGTCGTCCTCGACTTCGGCTTCTGGAGCCAAGCCGAGCGCTCCTCCCTCCGCTGGATCGCCTCCACCGTCGGCGCCCACAGCCAAGTCATCTACCTCCCGATAACCCCCACCGAACAACGCCGCCGCGTAACCCACCGCTTCGCCACCACCCCCGACCAGACGTTCCAGATGACCGACGCAGAGCTCGAGCACTGGAGCACCCTGTTCGAGACGCCGGACGACGAAGAGCTTCTGGGTACCGACCTCCCGCCCGCCCCCTCCGGCTACCCAACCTGGTCGACCTGGGCCTCCCAACGCTGGCCATCCCTACCCGACCAGTACGTGGCCCCATAGGATCCGACCCGTGGATGATCCGAATCTGGTGACCTGGCTGGGAGATCTGCAGGACGCGTCGTTCAGCAAAGGCGGGGCCGTACGCACGGCATACCCACCGGAACGACGGCTGACCGGGGCGCAACTGGCTGTCTATCTGGACCGCCGGAGCTATGCGCTCGCCTCCACCACCCGAGCCGACGGCCGGGCCCACGCCGCCCCGACGCTCTTCACGACCTATGCAGAGTCCTTCTGGCTCCCCACCCTGGGCAACGCGATCCGCGTCCGCAACGTACAAGCCAATCCCTGGCTGGCCCTCTCAGTCCTGGAAGGCGAACACGAAACCCACGCCGCCGTCCTCACCGAAGGCCCCGCCGAGGTCCTCACCGAAGCCCCTCCCGAAGTCATCGCCCTCACCAACCAACGCAACAAAGGCGGCACCCTCGACTGGGCAACAGCCTGGCTCCGCATGACCCCCCACCGCCTCTTCAGCTTCGCCGAACACGCTTGGCGGGAAGCCCCCTAGCGCAAGGACCTCAGTCCGGTTCACGAAGCCGGCGGCGTCGCAACCGGGCGGGGCCTGACAGGGGTACAGGCTCCCTCGGTGCCTCACCTCGGCGGAGGTACTCGACCGTTTGCTGTACCGCTTCGTGCAGGTCCTCGATCGAGGTCACTCCGGCCGTGTACAGCTCCACCTCGCGGTCCAGACGGCTCTCGACCTCAGCGGGCACATACGCCGCTCGCAGCATCAGCCGAATCGTGTCGATCCGCCGCATGATGTCTTGGGAGTACAGGTGTTCGGCTCTGATCCGTCGCCGCCTCAATTGCCACGCATCGATACTTCGCTTGACGCCGAGCGCACCGGTCGCCGCAGTGATGCCCACGACGCCGGGAGACATGAAGCCGACCAGACTCAGCCCGGCCTCGGCGACGAACCCAGCCGTTCCCGCCAGCAGCACAACGGCCATGTCGGCCGGGTTCGAGGCCTGTTTGAGCAGTGTCTCGAGGTCGTCGATCACGGGCGGTCCCCGACCAGGTACGACAACAGAACCCGCTGCGACCTCGTAGCGATGGCGATCTCCGACATCAGCCGGGCGACCTGATCGGGGGTCCAGAATTCAGTACTCCCCAGCAGTTGCTTCATCCCCCGCTGCCGGTCCTCCGGCGGAACGGAGTCCCATCTCAGCAGCAGGTCCACCAGGCTGTCGACGCCGTCATCGGTGAGGTCGTTCCGGAAACCCACGACCTGATCGGCCAGCCGGGTGAACACGAAGTCTTCCAGCTTTTCGTCGCGCTCCGGCGAGCGGCTGTTGCGGTTGTCCACCGTGACGGCGACGAGCAGAACCAGGACGACGAGAGCGACGAGGCCGCCCGCGCCGATCCAGAAGCCTTGTGGGCCGGTCAGTCCGTTCGGCAACGCCTCGGCCAGCAGGAACAGCAACAACCCCACGGTGATCGCCAGCCCGAGTACGTCGGGACGCCGCCCAGGCAGCTCCAGGCGCTGCCCGTACGTCGCGTGTACCTCAGCCATCTCGCTCCTGGCCGACTCCTCCCAACCACTCACCACCTGCACCGGCTGGCGACGGTGGCGGTCGCGGGAGCGTTGCCAGCCGTACAAGAGCACACCGACGATCGTCAGGGCGGTCACCGCTACGCCGACGTACGAGGTGGTTCCCATGGAGACATTCTGGCAGGTGAACAAGGCCCTTGCGTCGCGTGTCGTCCGTGCGCGGAACGCCAACCGGCGGGTCCGATCGGAACTCGGCGGGGATGGCGGCCGTTGGCGAATTGTGGACACGCCCGGGCCGGAGGTCGTCGCGCGAGCCTTCGATCTCGGGCGGACGCTGACGGACCTGGTGCTCGTCAGGCGGGGTTCGACAGAGGCTTGGCGACTCGACACGGATCGGGGCAGCTACTTCGTGAAGGGCGCCTGGGACGGGCTGGGCCTGCAGTTCACACCTGGTGGGGTGCCCGATCAGCTTTCCGCGGCGATGGCTTTCGAGCGCCGCGCCCTCGAAGCCGGCATCGCCATGCCGGAGCCGATCTCACCGGTCGATCCATGGCTGGATTCGGTTGCCCGAATCAACGATCGCCTCTTCCGGGTCTACCGGTGGATCGACCACCGCCCACTGCGCCCCGACGACGACCTCACCGACTGGATCGGCCGGACGATGGCGCGGATCCACCAACTGGAACCGATGGTCGGCGTCGGCCTTCCGGACTGGTGGCGAGGTCCGGTCTGGCCCCGAACGTACTGGGAAGAATGGATCGACGAAGCCCAGCACCTCGATCGCCCTTGGTCGTCGCTCGCCCGGGAGCGCCTGGCCGGTGTACTTGACCTGTCGAACCGGATAGCCGAGCTCTGCGAAGTCGCGCCCGACCCAGTGACGACCCATGGCGACTTCAAGACCCACAACCTGCTGATGACCCCCACCGGCCCGGTTCTGATCGACTGGGACAGCGTCCGCATCGACAGCGCCGCCCTCGAAGCCGGCCGGGTCGCCCACATCTTCGCCGCCGGCGACCCAGCTCAGCTCACCCGAATCCTCACTGCCTACACGGCCGCAGGCGGCGACATCTCCTGGCCCGGCCCGGACCTCTTCATCAGCGTGCTCAGACACGACCTACAAGTCCTGTACGACCGGGTCCTCGTCTCCCTCAACCGAAACCCACCCACCTGGTGGATGGGCGACAACCACGCAATCGAGTCGAGCATCGAGCAACTGCTGAACCAACTGCCCATCCGAGTCGACGAGCTCCGCCGCCTCGCCCTCTCAATCAACAGCGGCTGACCTGAGCTCAGTCGCGCGCGTAACACCCAGGGCATCGATCCGAACATATGTTCGATTGAAATGTAGAAACGACACCCCCACCTCTGGACTGCCGGTGGCTGCGGCGTCACCCTGGAGAGGTGGACCTGACTCGGGTAGCCGTCGAGCTGTACGGCCTGACACCAGAAGAGTTCACCCCTGCGCGCAGCCGGCTGGCCAAGAGCGCCGACGCCACGACCGCGGCCGCGATCAGGGCGCTGCAGAAGCCGACACGAGCGGCATGGCTGGCCAATCTGCTCGTCCGGACCGACCCCGACGGAGTCAACGACCTCACCGAACTCGGCGAGGAACTGCGTGCTGCCCACCTGTCCGCGGACGGCCCCCGGCTGCGCGCTCTGACCCGGAAACGACATGCCCTGGTCAGACAACTGGTCGCTTCCGCCCGAAGGGAGGCCAAACAGTTGGGCCGGACCGTGACCCCTACGGTCGCCGACCGCCTCACCGAGACCCTCGACGCAGCGCTCGTCGATCCCGGTTCGGCTCAACTCCTCCGCAGCGGCCAGCTGACGAGCGCTCTACGACACATCGGCTTCGGCGTCATCGACGAAACCGGCCAGCCGGCCAAACTCCCTCCAACGAAGCCCCGCGCCGTACGCAGCACGCCGGCCAAGAAGACGAGGACCGCCCGGACAGAGGCCGGCCCAGACCACTCCGGAGCCGAGCATGCGCTGCAGCGCCGCCGGGCAGAACTGCAAACTCGCGCGAACGAGGTCGAGAACGACTACCGCGAAGCCGAACAGAAGCGCTCCGAAGCCGAAGCCGCGCTCGACGCCAACCAGCACCACGTCGCAGACCTCCAAGCCACGCTCCAACGGCTGACCGACGAACTCGACCACACCAGGCAGCAACTGCAGTCCACCCAGCGCGAAACCTCAAAACTGGAACGCGCACTCGACAAAGCCACCCGCGCCGCCGCTTCGGCCGAACGCCGAAGAAACGCGCACCAGCAGCGACTCACCGCCCTGACCCAGTGAGGTCGGCGCCCGCGTGCCGAACACAACAGTCCGGGCCGGGCCGCCTCCTCATCGTCCGCCGCTTGCCGGTCAGGGCGCCTCCGGGCGGACGGTCCGGACCGTCCCGTTCACTCGTACCTGGACGGGACTGCGCGAGGCTGCACGGTCGGCCGTGATCCGGAACGACTGAACCCTGCCTCCGGCCCACCTGCAGTCGACCCGATAGCCACCGCGGGCACGAAGGCCGCGGAACGACCCGTCGGCCCACGAGGCCGGCAGTGCGGGCAGGAGCGAGATCTCGCCAGTGTGGCTCTGCAGCAGCATCTCCGTCATCGCACCGGACACGCCGAGGTTGCCGTCGATCTGGAACGGAGGATGGGTCGCGAACAGGTTCTGGAGGGTGTTGAAGGCCAGCAACCCACGGAGCATGATCGCCGCACGCTCACCGTCCCCAAGCCGTGCGAACAGCGCACATCGCCACGGCCAGGTCCACGAACGACGGCTGTCCCCGGACACCGTGGCCGCGGTGAACGGCTCACCTTCCTTCTCACCGCAGCGCGCCTTCAGCGACACCAGGGCCGCCGCGGCGAGCTCCGGCGTACCGGCCGGCGTGATCTGCCGACCTGGGTAGACAGCGAACAGGTGGGAGGTGTGCCGGTGGATATCGGCCGGATCGTCACGGTCGGTCTGCCATTCCTGAAGCTGCCCCCAGCGGCCGACCTTGTTGGGCGCCAGCCGGGCCTGCAGGTCCGTGACCGTCCGGCGATACTGCCCATCGGCACCCAGAACTCCCGCGGCGTCGATGTAGTTCTGGAACAGATCCCAGATGATCTGCTGGTCGTACATCACGCCGTCCTCACGCGGGCCGTGCTCCGGCGACCACCCGTCGGGCGAGACCAGCCGGCCGTCGGCGTTCTCGACCAGCCGGTCCTCCCAGAATTCGCAGATCTCCTTGATCAGCGGATAGGCGTCCTTGCGCAGATAATCGAGATCCTGGGTGAAGGCGAAGTGCTCCCAGAGATGCTGCGCGTACCAGGCACTCGCGACCGTGTTCCATTCCCAGGCGTTGCCGCCGAACACACTCTGGCTGGTTCGGGCCGTCCACCCCCGGGTGTTCGCGCCGAACGCATGTCTGGTGGCGACTCGGCTCGGAACCGCGACCTGACCGATGAAGCGGGTGAGGGCTTGATGCGAATCCGGCAGATCCGTCGTCTCCGCACCCCAGTAGTTCATCTGCACATTGATGTTCGTGTGATAGTCCGACGCCCACGCAGGCTGGTCCTGGTCGTTCCACAGTCCCTGCAGATTCGCCGGCAGTCCGTCCGGCCGCGACGAGGAGGTCAGCAGATAGCGGCTGTAGGTGAACAGAGTCTGCTCGAGTGAGGGATCTGCCGCACCGTCGGCGTACCGGGCGAGTCGCTGGTCTGTCGGAAGTGCGGCGATGTCGGCAGACGTGGTCCCCCAGTCCACGGCGACGCGGTTCATCCGCGCACTGAAGTCCTCCTGATGCTTGCTCAACAGGGCATCCGCGCCTCGCCGGACAGCAGTCGCAACGGACTGCTGCACCGCAGGTCCTGGGGCGCTCCCACGCCACCCGTTCGCCGCGGACATCGCGTAGTCGGTGCGGCCGTCCACGTAGAGCACCAGCTCCCGGCAGTCCTGTACTTCGATCGAGGTGCCATCTGTCGTCACCGACCCGCCCCGCGGTACGACGCGCACCTCGCAGGCGTACCGCAGTCCGTTGCCCATGGCACCACTGAATCTCAGCGTCGTCCGGTCCGCGGTCGTTCGCGCGCCTTGCCCGGCCAGCAACGTCACCCGGCCCGACAGCTGCCCGACGTACCGCAGCACGAGTACATCACCGGCAAACGCAGTACTGCGGAACCGCACACCACGCTCGTCGACGTACTCGGTGCTGTGCACACCACTCACCAGATCCAGCGAACGCCGGTACTGCGTGACGTGCGGCGTGTCGTGCGGATCCACACCGTCAAGTGCGATCTCAGCGACCTGGAAGTGGCTTACCCCGGCGACCGGTGTGAACGTGAAACGGTAGAGCCGGTATGACGCGGGGGCCGCGACGCCGAAGTGTCTGGTCTCCAGCCGCGCGCCGAACGGACCAGCCAACTGCTGCCGATCCAGCACTGTCCAGACCCGGCCGTCGTTCGATCCCTCGAGCACCCATGCCTGCGGGTCCCGTTCCGGGACGTCGTTCGCACTCGTCAGGCTGTAGCCGCTGACGCTGGCCGCCGACCGCAACGCCAACTGCCAGACCACCGTCGCCGGCGGTGAGATCACGCACCATTTGGTCTCCTTCCGGCCGTCGATCGTCTGCTGCACCGTCTCGGCGGCGGACGTCTCGTACGGCCCGCCCGGCGCGGTCAGCTCGGTGACTCCACCGCCCAGCTCGACGTACAGGTCACCGAAGTTCCGGTACGAGCCGAAGCCGCTCATCGACGTGTCGAACGCGTCGTCGCCGACTCCGGCCAGACCGTTGTCGTAGTCGTTGACGCCACCCCACAAGCTCTGTTCGCTCAACTGGACGCGATCGCGGCCGACGCCCCCGAAGAGCATCGCTCCCAGCCGGCCGTTGCCGATCGGCAGCGCCCCCGACTCCCACGCCCGAGCCGGCCCGTCGTACTCGAGCCGCCCCGGCCGAACCGTCGGCAACACCGGTCGAGCCGACGCCACGCCCACCCCACCCGCCCAGGCCGCGCTCGCCAGACCACCAGCAGCAAGAACAGCACGACGACTCAACTCAGGCATGGCGGCCTCTCCAGGAGATCGGGTGAATCTGCCCATTTCTGCACAGATCCCAGACTTCCGAGCGAGAATGCCGAATCCGAGATCGGATGTCTACCCTTCACCGACACTTTCCCGACCTCCTCCGCCGCCGCGGTGTGGTGGGTCAGAGCTAGCAACAGATCGAGGAACCGAGCAATGCCGACGGCGAGTCATGGCAAGGCGACGTCGACCTCACCTACGTCAACCAGCACAAGGACACCTAACGAACGGCTGCCTGGGCCTTGCGGCTTGTGGTTCCGAGATTCGTTTGCCCGTCAACATCGGCCACATCGAAGCACCGCTCGATGAGCAGGGCGACCGTTGCCATGTCGAACCGCTTGTTGTTCAAGGGATCCCAGCCCGAGTGCACGCTGACGCGCAGCGAACCCGATGGGGTGAGCCGGTATCGCGAGGTACCAGACCGTCCCGTAGTCACCGCGACGGAGAAGCGGCAAGAAACGGGCGGGCGGGAGCGACCGAAGCCGCGGGCGACGCAGGAGCCTGCGGCGGAGGGCGCGTGGGGTCTTTGGGTGGGAGGGTGCTCTGAGTGGGTGGTGCTGGTGGGGCGGGTGGGACTCGAACCCACGACCCAGGGATTATGAGTCCCTTGCTCTAACCGGCTGAGCTACCGCCCCCGTGCGTGGTGATGGTATCGGATTCCAGGGGTGGGTCAGGGGGATGACGGAGGGGTTTTGGGGTGGGGGTGCGGGATGATGGGGGCTAGGTCCGATGGAAGGAAGTTCGATGGGCTTTTTCATCTTGCTGGTGGTTGTGGTGGCTGCGGTGGCGGCTTACAAGTTCCGGGTGCCGTTGATCGCGAAGCTGACCGGGCAGCCGCCGCAGCGGATTCAGCGGGCGATCGAGCGGCGTAAGGAGAACAAGCGGCGCTGAGATCAGCGCGGGCCAGACATGCGGAAGGCCGGTTCCTGGTGTGGAACCGGCCTTTGATTGTTGCTCCCGCGACTGGACTCGAACCAGTAACCTGCCGGTTAACAGCCGGCTGCTCTGCCAATTGAGCTACGCGGGATCGTGGTGCTTCTTTGTGCTCGATCCCGAGGACTTGAGTAGGTTAGCAGGACTGGGACGAAGTACAAAAATGGGATTTGGGGTGGCTTCCGGGTCAGACTCCGAACTCGTCCCGGACTGCAGCCAGGGCGGCTTCGGCGCTGTCGACGAGGCCGGGCTGGGTGGGCTCCAATCCCTTGTCCAGAACGAAGTTCCAGCTCACGGGGGCGTTGGGGTCGGAGGGGTTGCGGCGGCCTACTACGCGGACGCCCTTCTTGCCGGCCAGTGGGACGTGGCGCTGGACCAGGACGCTGGCGTCGATGCGTTCGCGCAGCAGCTGGCCGAAGCGGCCTGGGTCTTCGACCTTGAGTTCGGTGGCGCGTAGCGGCGTACCGAAGGAGGTGGTCTCGTAGACGCGCAGGACTGATTCCTCGGAGTCCCAGCCGGCTCGCTCGATCTTTTCCCAGCCGACGCGGCGTACTGCGCCTTCGGTCTCGGTCGGCAGGTAGAGGGCCGCACGGCTGCCGGCGACCCAGTTGCCGTCGATCAGCTGGACGGCGGCCAGGACGTCCTCCTTGCCGCCCGGAGAATGCCTGGAGGCGACTGCAACCGCTTCGGTCAGCTCGCGCGGCCATGACGTACGACGAAGTCTCAGCACACCGCCATGATCGCAGCCCGCTCCAACCACCGGACAGAACCGTCCCATCAGGCGGCGTAGTCGCGCAGGCCGATGGCACAGCGGGGGCGGAGGGCGCGTAGGGCTTCGGCCTCGAGGGTCTGCACCTCCTCAGGGGTGATTCCAAGGGCCAGGGCTGTCTCCTCGACTGAGGCGGCGGTTGGGCGGGTGAGGCCGAAGCGGAGGGTCAGGACCTCCCGTTGCAGGTCGTCCAGGAACTCCAGTTGGTAATGCAGATCACGTCGGAGCGCGGCTTGCAGGACGATCGCCTCGTCGTCGACGTACTGGTCGGTCTCCTCCAGGTCGAGGACCTCGGGGCGGACCTTCCAGGCATACGCGCGCTCCACGCGTGCGACGGTGAGGCAGGCGCCGGCGGCTACCTCGGCGGTCGTCGGTTCGCGGCCGAGCCGTTGGGTGAGGTCGCGTTGGACGGCGATCACGCGACCGGCGTCGGTGTAGGCCTGGGCGGGCATGCGGACGAGTCTGGAGCGGTCGGAGATAGCTCGGCCGATGGCTTGCCGGATCCACCAGATCGCGTACGTCGAGAAGCGGTGGCCCAGTTTGTGGTCGAACCGTTCCACCGCGCGCATCAGCCCGAGGTTGCCTTCTTGGATCAGGTCGAGCAACGACATGCCCTTGTTCGTGTATCGCTTTGCGAGCGACACCACGAGGCGCAGATTGCCCTCGATCATGCGCCGGCGCGCCTGCTCTCCCAGCACGACGATGGCTTGCAAGTCATCGCGCAGCTCGGCCGAGGGCGTGAGGTGGTCCAGGCGGTCGGCGGCCAGGAGGCCGGCTTCTATCCAGGTGGCGTGGTCGGTGACCTCCTCGGTGGTCAGCAGTTCGTGGCGGCCGATGTCGCGGAGGTACGCGATCAAGGCGTGCAGGTCGGCCGGGTCGCAGTCCAGGTCAGGCATGGCAGTCTCCCTCTGTCACTAGGGATAGTGCCGTGATCACCGGGGGTGACCGGCTTGTAATTCAGAAGCTGTGGATAACAGCCCGCCGACGAAGCTCAGATCGCGCCGCTGATCGCCTGTTCGCGGAGCTCGGCGCGGTACCGCTCCAAAGCGATCAGCTCGCCGAACATCCGGTTGTAGTCGTCGGCCCGATCGATCGGGTTCGTCCGCTGCAGCTTCGATTTCAGGTCGGCGATCCGCCGCAGACAGGTGAGCTCCTGCAGCCGCGCCAGATGCGCCCGCGCGTAGATCTCGTCCGGGTCGCGATCCAGACGTACCGGATCGACAGCGAGCGCGCTGACCACGGCCGCCGCAGGATCGATCCCCATCGCCTCCCGGACCGCGACCACCCACGCCTCCCCCGGCGCCGCGTTCGCCGGCCCACCGGTCTTGGCCATCGCACCACGCACGGCCGCGAGCCACGGATGGGTGAAGTCCTGGTCGTCCAGCTCGTCGAAAGCAGTCCCCATCAAGTGCGGATACTGCATCGCGATCTTCAGCACGTCCCACTCGATCACGAACCGCTGGTCCCGCGGCGACGGCAGATCCACCCGAGGCGGCGCGACCGGCGCCTCGCTCGTCGTCTGCACCGGCCCACGGTCGACCACGGCAGCCGGAGCCGGGGCAGGACGAGAAGCAGCACGATGTACTTCGGTACGCACCTGATCCACCTCCATCCCAAGATGCCCCGCCAGCTCCCGCGTGAACGCATCGACCTTCGACCGGTCCCGAATGCTCACCACAAGCCGTGCCGCGTCCCGCAGCGCATCGATCCGGGTATCCGCCCGATCCAGGTCGTACTTCGACAGCACGTTGGACAGTACGAACCGATACAGCGGCACCCGTCGCCCGATCAGCTCCCGCACCGCCGCGTCGCCCTTCTGCAGCCGCAGATCGCACGGGTCCAGCCCGTCCGGCTCCACCGCCACATAGGTCTGCGACGCGAACGCCTGATCACCCTCGAAGGCCTTCAACGCAGCCCGCTGCCCCGCGCTGTCCCCGTCGAAGGTGAAGATCACCTCACCACGGAACTGGTCATGATCCAGCAACAGCTGCCGCAGCACCCGCGAGTGATCCTCACCGAACGACGTGCCACACGTAGCGACAGCGGTCTGTACTCCGGCCAGGTGGCAAGCCATCACGTCGGTGTACCCCTCGACGACGACCGCCTGCTTGCCCTTCGCGATCTCCCGGCGCGCGAGATCGACGCCGTACAGGACCTTCGACTTCTTGTAGATCGCGGTCTCACCCGTGTTGAGGTACTTCGCCTCGATCTTGTCGTCGTCGAACAGCCGCCGCGCCCCGAACCCGATCACGTCCCCGCCGGCGTCGCGGATCGGCCACATCAGCCGGCCCCGGAATCGGTCGTACAACCCGCGCTGACCGTCCGAGCAAAGACCCGACGCGAGCAGCTCGGTGTTGGTGAAGCCGCGACCGCGCAGATGCGCCACCAGCGACTCCCCGCCGCGCGGCGAGAAGCCGACGCCGAAGGTCGCCGCAGCGTCGCGGTCGAAGCCGCGCTTGTCGAGGAACTGCCGCCCGGGCATCGCCTCGGGCGCGGTGAAGAGCTGCTCGGCGTAGTACTCCGCGGCGACCTTGTGTGCCTCGACGAGCCGCGGCCGCTGGTTGTTCTGCGACCGCTGGATCGGCGCGCCGGATTCGTCGTACCGGAGCTGGATGCCGACCTTGGCGGCCAGCGTCTCGACGGCCTCGTGGAAGCTGATCTGATCGATCTTCTGGATGAAGTCGATCACGTCGCCGCCCTCTTGGCAGCCGAAGCAGTAGAAGAAGCCGCGGGCCGGGGTGACGTTGAACGACGGCGACTTCTCGTCGTGGAACGGGCACAGCCCCTTGAGCGATCCGCCACCCGCGTTCTTCAGGGTCACGTAGGAGCCGACGATCTCGTCGATCCGAGCCCGCTCGCGCACCAGCGCGATGTCCTCTTCCTTGATCCTGCCCGCCACGCGCCGAGTCTACGGTCCACCGGAAGCCGGTGACACAACGGAGGTACAACGACGGTACGACGACCACCCGAAAAGCAGTTCGGATCGCGGGCCCACCAAGAGATACTCGCCTGCGAGGTGAGGTGGAACCGGATGAAGACGAGACTACGGACGCTGCGGATCGGCGCTCGACGGTGTGCCTGGACCGCCCGGATCACGCATGCGGCCGGGGAGCACGACTGCCATCGCGTCATTCGGCTGCGGGTCTGGGGCAACGGCAAGAACAGCCGCACGCTGCAAGTGGACCTGCTGTCCACCACACCACCCGGGCCGTGGGGTGCCTGCGCGACGGACACCGCCTATCCGACGTCCGGGGATGTCCGGGCGATCGTCGACTACGCACTGGTCAACGGCTGGGAGACGGACGAGGTCGGCGGAACCTTCGTACTAACCGAGCACGAGCATGCCGCGGCGTTCGAACTGCCGGACTTCCTGATCACCGATCGACTGAACAACCCCAGCGCGCCGGACCCGACTGAGCGGGTCCGGGCGGCAGGGGGACGGTCAGATGTCGGCGAGTTCCACTGAGGTGTCCGCGAGGCGCGCCGGGTCGACGGGCTTCTTGGAGCGGATCAGGGCCTTGATGGGGTCGATGACATCCCAGCCGCTGTTCATCTGCAGGCCGGCCAGGACATGGTTGTCGTCGGCCAGCCAGAACGCCAGGTAGGCGCCAGAGGCGGGGTCGCCGCGCAGGACGACCTGGTACGACGTATCGCGCGGCACGTCGCCCGTGTACTCCATGCTGACGTCGTACTGGTCGCTGAAGAAGTAGGGCAGCGCGTCCTGCGACACGTCCTGACCGAGCATCGCCTTCGCGGCCGCCTTGCCGCTGTCCATCGCGTTCTGCCAGTGCTCGACGCGGATCGACCGGCCCAGGAACGGGTGGTCCCAGCGAACCACGTCGCCGGCGGCGTACACACCCGGTACGGAGGTCTGCAGGTCCGGGCCGGTGAGGATGCCCAGCCCTTCTTCGCGGCTCGCCACCTTGATCCCGGCGGCCTCCGCGAGCTCGGTGTTGGGCTGGATGCCGACCCCTACGACCACCAGGTCCGCGGGCAGTACCTCACCGCTCGAGAGCCGAACGCCGGTGACCTTGTCGTCGCCCTCGAAACCCTCGACGCCGGTGTCGAACCGCAACTCCACGCCGTGGCTGCGGTGCAGTTCGGCGAACAGATCGCCGACCTGCTGACCCAGCACGGAGGCGAGGGCTGTCGGCTGCGGCTCGACGACGGTGACCTCGCAGCCCCGCTCCCGCGCGGTCGCGGCGGTCTCCAGCCCGATCCATCCGGCGCCGACGACGACCACCCGCGGCTTCGCGGCGTACGCCTCGGCCAGCGCCTTCGACTCCGCCACGGTCCGCAGGTAATGCACGCCGATCAGCTCGCCACCCGGTACGTCGAGCTTGCGCACCCGGCTACCGGTGGCGATCAGCAGCTTGTCGTATCCGGCCTCGGTCCCGTCGGCCAAGGTGACCTTGTGCGCGGCGGTGTCGATCGCCGTCGCCGCGACACCCAGGCGGAGTTCGATGTTCCGTTCGTCGTACCAGGCCTGGTCGTGCAGCTGGGAGACCTCGGGCTGCTCCTTGCCGAGCAGAACCGTCTTGGACAGCGGCGGGCGTTCGTAGGGGAGCTCGGGTTCGTCGCCGATCAAGACGATCTGCCCGGTCCAGCCCTCCTTGCGCAGGGTGTCCGCAACCCTGGCGCCGGCCAGGCTCGCTCCGATGATGACAATGCGTTCCGAGTCGGTCATGTCCCCGAGGTTAAGCCTTCGGGCTCGCTCGCGTCAGGCAGCCGCGTCGGCGTACATGTCCGGTATGTGAGCGGTGACGGCAGGCGCCGGACATAGGATGAATCGGCCGGGGTTCGGCGTACTACGGGAGGCGCGATGCGGGTGCGGGCGGGGGCTGCTCTGGAGGAGCGGATCATCGAGCTGATCCATGAGCGCGGGCTGGCGCCGGGGGCCGCGATGCCGACCGAGCCGCAGCTGATGGAGTTGCTCGGCGCGAGCCGGAACAGCGTGCGGGAGGCGATCCGGGCGCTGCAGGCGTTGGGGATCGTGGATATCCGGCACGGGTACGGGACTTTCGTCGGGCAGGCGTCGCTGACCGGGTTGACGACTTCGCTGGCATTTCGGGTGCGGTCCAGTGACGGGATCCGGGCGATCCGCGATCTGGTGGAGGTCCGGGAGTTGCTGGAGACCGGGCTGATCGGCGAGGTTGCGAAGGCTCGTACCAGCGAGCCGAAGCTGTCGGCGCTGGAGGCGCTGGTGACGGCGATCGCGCACGACTCGGGGGCTGACCGGGCCTTTCATGCATTGCTTTACGAGAACTGCGGCAACGAGTTGGTGCTGCAGTTGATCGGGCTGTTCTGGGACACGTACCACGAGGTGGAGCATCTGCTCGGCGAGCCGGCCGACCGCACCGGTGACCTGATCGCCAACCATCGGCGGATCGTTGACGCCTTGCGTGATCGCGACTCGAAGGCTGCTCGTGATGCGATGCGGCTGCATTTCCGTGATGTCCGGGCGCGGATCAGCCGGGCAGAGGAAGAGGCTGCGGCCGCGAGCACCACGGCGTCCTGACGTCGAGGCGCGGCTCAGCGCTTTGGGCCGACCAACCTGGTGTGCCAGCTGAGAGCGGACGGGTCGGTCAGGGAGGCGACCTGGTCGATGATGACGCGGAGGCGGGCGTCGTCGTCGGGGGCGTCCTTGAAGTCGGCGGCGAAGGCGACGTCCAGGTCCCGGGGTGCTGAGTCCCAGAGGGCCTCGACCAGTTCGGTGAGCAGCTCGCGTTGGCTGGCGCGGCGGGCTTGGCGTTCGGGCGAGTTGAGGACGTGGAACATACCGATGCTCTTCAGCAACGCGATCTGTGTGCGTACGCCGTCGGGAACGACCAGGTCCGCCTCGTAGCGGATCAGCCGCGATCGCCCGAATCGGGCATGCGTCGCCTGCTCCGCCGCCGTGACGAGCCGGCCGATCAGTTGGCTGGTCAAGTCCTTCAGCCCGCCGAGCGCGCGGCGGCTGTCGTCGAAAGCAGCGCGCGGCCAGTACGGCAGGGCGGTCAGTCGCTCCCAGCTGTCGTCCAGCTCCGCGTCGGTTGCCTCCGGCAAGTAGATCCGCCGGACGGTCTCCCAGTACGGCGCCCGCTCGGCGTCCACCTGGCCGAGGTCGATGTGGTGCGCGACGATCCCGTCCTCGACATCGTGCACCGAGTACGCCACGTCATCGGCGAAGTCCATCACCTGCGCCTCGAGACAGCGCCGCTCGCCGCCCGGGTCCCGCCCGGATCGCGGGCCGGCTTCGCCAGAATCGCGTCGTTGTGTTCCTTGCATGTCAGCCGCCGGCGCTGCGAAGGCGACCGACGTCGACCCGCCCGCCTCGACGCCTTGTCGCAGCCAGTCGAAGACCGCCGCGTCGTCGTCGTACACGCCGAACTTCCGTTGCCCCGGCTGCCGCAGCCACGGGTACTTCGTCGCTGCGTCGAGTGTCGCGCGACTGAGATTCAGCCCGACGCTTCGACCGGCCGCGTCGAACGTCTTGGACTCCAGCCGAGTCAGCAGCCGCAACGTCTGCGCGTTGCCCTCGAATCCGCCGATCTTCTCGGCGAGCTGGTCGAGCGCCCGCTCCCCGTTGTGCCCGTACGGCGGGTGGCCGAGGTCGTGCGCGAGGCAGGCCGCGTCGACGATGTCCGGATCGCAGCCGAGCGTGCTGGCCAGCTCGCGGCCGATCTGGGCGACCTCGAGACTGTGGGTCAGCCTGTTCCGGACGAAGTCGTCGCTCCCGGCGGTTGCGACCTGCGTCTTGGCCGCCAGCCGGCGCAGGGCGGCACTGTGCAACACGCGCGCCCGATCACGCGCGAACGCCGTCCGGCCCGGCCGCTTGACCGGCTCCGCGACCCAGCGCTCGGCGTCGTGCTCGTCGTACCACTCGTGCTGCTTTCTCATTACTAGTCACACTAGCCATCGCCACCGACAGTTTCGCCAACTTCGACGGAACTCTCGGCCACGCAGTACCGGAGCCAGGTGACGCCGGGGAGGAAGGTCTCGACGTTCGCCAGTGAGAGGTCGAGGTGGCGGGTGAAGGAGTCGTGCCAGCGCGGCGCGTCGCCGATCAGGACGGGATGGACGAGCAGGCAGAGCTCGTCGACGAGGCCTTGGTCGATCATTGCCCCGAGCAACCCGCCACCGCTGTCGACGCGGACGAGCTTGGCGCCTCGGCGGCCGAGATGGTCGAGGCACTCGGCCAGGTCGACATGGTCGTAGCCGGTGACGAGCTCGCGGATCAGGCTGTCGGCTCGACGGGCCGGTGTCAGCTCGGAGTACAGGGCCAGTACGTCGGACCAGTAGCCGAGCTCGCGAAGCGCTTCGAGGTTGTGGACTCGGTGCCTGCTGTCGACGACTGCGAGGAGTGGGCCGGCGTCGCGGGGGCCGGGGCGTAGCGCAGTACGGACTGAGCTCTCTTGGGCGAGCAAGGTGTCTGCCCCGATGAGGGTGACGTCCTCTTGCCAGAGGGTCGCCAGGGCATACAGGCGCGCGTGATCGGCCTCGAAGCCGGTTGTCGCGCCGTCGAGTGAGACCGCCAGTTGAGCCACCACGTGAGGTCGCATGTCTTCGACCCTAGGAGTGGCCACCGACAGAAATATTTACAGAGGAGTCTTTGCAGAGAAGTCTCTGCATGTTAGCGTCGCGGGTATGGAGAAGCCGATGCGCAGGATCGACGCGCGGAGTCTGCGAGGGCTCGCGCATCCGTTGCGGATGCGGATCATCGAGGCGCTCGAGCTGGATGGGGCCGCGACGTCGACCGGGTTGTCGGCGCGGCTGGGTGAGAGCACCGGGACGATCAGCTGGCATCTGCGGCTGCTCGCCGAGCACGGGTACATCGAGGAGGAGGTCGATCGCGGCACCAAGCGGGAGCGCTGGTGGCGGATCCCGCCGGGTCGCACGGTCCTCAATCCGGCCGACTTCCGCGACGATCCCGAGACGAGCGGCGCGCTGAAGGTCTATCTGGAGGACCTGGTCGAGCGCTACTACGACCGGGTACGCCGCTACGTCGACGAGAACTGGTCCGGCGAATGGCAACACGCCGCCGCCCTCTCCGACTGGCGCGACCTCAAGCTCACCCCCGAACAACTCTTCGCCCTCAACGAAGAACTCGGCCAGGTCATCGACCGCTACACCGAAACAGCACCCAGCGATGACGCCCTCCCAGTCATAGTCCAGCTCCAGTCCTTCCCCCGGCGCCCGGCATGAACAGCCTGCTGACCAGGCATCGGGACTTCCGGTGGTTCTGGGTTGGGGAGACGGTCAATAGGTTCGGTAGTGCGGTGTCGACGGTGGCGTTGCCGTTGATTGCGGTTTCGGTGCTTCAGGCAACGACATTCCAGGTCGGGCTGTTGAGTGCGGCCGCCTGGCTTCCGTGGTTGCTGATCGGGCTGCCGGTCGGCGCCTGGGTCGATCGCTGGTCGCGTCGGCCGATCATGCGGATCAGCTCGGCGACCTCGTTGGTCCTCTTCGCAAGCATCCCGATCGCCGCGCATACCGGCGTACTGACGATCGAGTTGCTGCTCGCCATCGCAGTACTGACCGGCGCGGCCGCCGTCTTCTTCCAGACCGCCTACACCGCCTACCTGCCCAACCTCATCCCCCACGCGGATCAGGCCGAGGGCAACGCCAAACTCCACGGCAGCGCCTCGGCCGCACAGATCGCCGGAGTCGGCTGCGGTGGCGTGATCGTGCAGGCAGCCGGCGCCGTCAACGGTATGTACGTCGACGCCTCGACCTTCCTGATCGCATTGCTCTGCATCTCCGCGATCCGGTACCGCGAACCGCGCCGCCCCGACGTCGCCCACACCCCACTCGCCACCGAGGTGCTGGCCGGCCTGCGACTCGTCGCCGGCGACGTCTGGCTCCGTACGCTCACCATCTTCGGCGGCGTCTCCAACCTCGCGCTGATGGGATACCAGTCGATCATCGTCGTCTTCCTCGTCCGCGAGGTCGGCGTCTCCCCCGGCGTCGTCGGCGCCCTGATCGCGATCGCCAGCAGCGGCGGAGTCGCCGGCGCGTTCCTCGGCCGCCGGGTCGCCACAGCCATCGGTACCGCCCGCGCAACCCTCTTCTTCGAGCTGGCCCTGCCGGCCCTCGCCCTGCTGATCCCCTTGACCACAAGGGGTCCCGGCCTCGCCCTCTACACCGTCGGCGCCTTCTGCATTGGCGTCGGCGTGGTCGCCGGCAACACGATCAAGCAGACCTTCCACCAGTCCTACTGCCCACCCGAACTCCGCGGCCGCCTCGCCGCCAGCACCTCCTTCCTCAACTACGGCACGATCCCTTTAGGCGCGTTGCTCGGCGGCACCCTGGGCGAAGTACTGGGCCTCCGTACCGCCCTATGGATCACAACAGCCGGCATACCCCTCGCCGGCCTGATACTGCTCCTCTCCCCCATCCGCCACCAACGCGACCTGCCTGCCGGCGACTTGGTCGCGGTCGGCTCAGCGAATCCGGGGTCGCCCAACTGAGGAACTGCGGATCCCGCGACCGGGCTGCATGAGTGTCCTGGACGACACGCAACTGAGAACCACCGCAACAAAGGAGCGACGGGTCTGCGTCCACCGCCCAGCGAGTCGGCGCCCATCGCCCAGCGAGTCGGCGTCCGGCGGGTCGGCGCCCGTCGCCCAGCGGGTCGGCGTCCAGCAGGTCGGCGCCCGTCGCCCAGCGGGTCGGCGTCCAGCAGGTCGGCGCCCGTCGCCCAGCGGGTCGGCGTCCAGCAGGTCGGCGCCCGTCGCCCAGCGGGTCTGCGTCCAGCAGGTCGGCGCCCGTCGCCCAGCGGGTCGGCGTCCAGCAGGTCGGCGCCCGTCGCCCAGCGGGTCTGCGTCCAGCAGGTCGGCGCCCGTCGCCCAGCGGACCCGCGCTACGGCCCCAGATGGGACGGCCGGCCCTGCGGGGACAGCGCGGACGCCAGCGCCCGGACCGCCATGCACGCACAACCCTCAGGAATAACCCCGCCACGCCGGGGGTAACCGCTCGCCCAGTGAGTTGTGCATGCACTGACAACCGTCAAGGCCCACATCAGGCCACGGCCCCGCGCGACAGCCCCGTCCCACCCCAGCCCCCTACCTCACCGTGCCCGATCCTTCGTGCCGGTGTGGCACTGGGCCCCGACGGCAACTTGGGGAGGATTATCTGGAAACCGGGGAGACAATTACCCCAATTCGAGAGCAATACCCTCCCCAACCCCCTTACCCTGAAAGGTTTTCCTCCCCAAACCCCCACGCCGCCCACCATCACCCCCACAACCCGGCCACCCCGCCATCGCCACCCCGCCACCCTTGCCGCCCTCACCCCGCAACCCGGCCGACCCCGCCATCGCCACCCCGCCACCCTTGCCGCCCTCACCCCGCAACCCGGCCTACCTTGCGATCGGCACCCCGGGACACGACCCGCCTCACCCAAGAGACCCTGGGCCCAGACTCCTGCGCGGGATCCCGATAGCTGCGTCCTTCCCTGGTCGAGACAGTGCGGGTCAAGAGTCGAACTTGTTCGATCCCGAAGGGACGCGAAGCGCTCTTGACGCGCACTGTCTCGACTAGCACACTCCCGCAGCGGGAGCCCGCAACCACAGTCCCCTCAGCTCAGCACCACCCAATCCACAGCCCCTGGTGCTCAGCACCACGCCATCCGCAGCCCCTCAGGCTCAGCACCCCACAACCACAGCACCCTCGGCCCAGCACCACGCAACCACAGCTCCAGGTCGCAACCGGACGCCAACTTCGACGGAGCCATCGGCCCGCCGTCCAGCCGACGCCGAACGATGCGCCGACAGCTACTCGCGGTGACGGGGCACCCCGGGATCACGCTCAGCACCACGCAATCCACAGCCCCTGGTGCTCAGCACCACCCAATCCACAACCCCTCAGGCCCAGCACCCCACAACCACAGCACCCTCGGCTCAGCACCACGCAACCACAGCTCCTGGTCGCAAACCGGACGCCAGCTTCGACGGAGCCATCGGCCCGCCGTCCAGCCGACGCCGAACGATGCGGACAGCTACTCGCTATGACGGGGCACCCCGGGACCACGCTCAGCACCACGCAATCCACAGCCCCTTTGGCTCAGCACCACGCCATCGGCAGCCCCTCAGCACCCCACAACCACTGCACCCTCAGCCAAGCACCACGCAACCACAGTTCCTAGTCGCAACCGGACGCCAGCTTCGACGGAGCCATCGGCCCGCCGTCCAGCCGACGCCGAACGATGCGCGGACAGCTACTCGCGATGACGGGGCACCCCGGGACCACGCTCAACACCACGCAATCCACAGCCCCTTTGGCTCGGCACCACGCAAGCCGCAGCTCCTCGGGCCCAGCACCATGCAACCCCCACCACGCCAGGTCGGCGTACCGGGGATCACCAAGGCAGTGGAGTGCCGGCTGTTGCGGCGGACTCGAGTCGGGCGCGGATCGAGTGGCGGGCGCGCTGGTAGATGGCGCCGTCGTCAGTGCGGAGTAGTGAGGCGAGGTTCGCCGAGTCGTAGTAGGCGTTCAACTCGAAGGCGAGTTGGACCGGATCCGCCGCCAGCTCGCCCGCCGCGATCGCCTCGGAGATGGTCTGCTCGACCAATCCGATCCACTCGTGATTGACCTCGGCCAAGTAGTCGTGCACGGCTCCGGTCCGCGCTCCGTACTCATGGGAGGCCTTCGCGAAGAAGCAGCCGCCCGGGAAGACGCGGCGCTCGGAGTAGTCGAGCCAAGCCTCGCTCAACGCCCACACGCGACCAAGGCCGGGCTCAACCGCGAAGGCAGGCTCGACCACCGCTTCGGCATAGATCCGGCGAGCCGCGCGGACCGTCGCCAGTTGCAGCTCTTCCTTGGACCCGAAGTGAGCGAAAACCCCGCCCTTGCTGAGCTCCAGCTCCTTGGCCAGCCGCCCGATCGACAGGCCCTCCAGCCCGTCCACCGAGGCGATGTCGACCGCCTTGGCCAGCACGATCCGCCGGGTCTGGTCGCCCCGCACCAGCCGTCCGTCGACACGCGTCTCCACCGCCACCTCCTGTGCCGGAGATCTTAGTTCGCTTGACGCCACCGCATTCACGATCTAATAATACGACCGTTCGTATAGTTTTCCTAGGATCGGACTTCCGATGACCTCTGTACTGCGTGACCTCGATCCCCGAAGCCTCGATCGAGCAGCCACCGACCTCTGCCTCACCCAGGTGAGCGCCGTCCGGCCCGCCCAGCTCTCCTATCCGACCCCCTGCGACGAGTGGAACCTCGGCGAACTGGTCGCCCACCTCGTGGCCGAGAACCGCGGCTTCGCGAGCAACGCCTCCGGGGTGGTCGACCGGCTCGCCTGGCAGCCGGGTCCGCCGGAGGTCGCGCTGGTCGAGTTCCCGGCGTCGGTCGAACTGCTGGCGAAGGCGTTCGCCGATGACGAGGTGCTGCAGCGGATGGTCGAGGTGCGGGAGTTCGGCGTATTCCCGGGGCCGGTCGCCGCGGCGATGCACTTCCTCGACTACCTCGTGCATGCCTGGGATGTGGCTCGGGCGATCGACCTGCCCAACCCGATTCCGGTTGAGCTGGCTGCCGCGGCGTTGAGGTTGAGCGCGCTGTTTCCGGCGGCGCGGCCCGTGGGTGGGGCGTTCGCGGCCGTAGTACCGGTGGGTGAAGGGGCTGGGGCGGTCGAGCGGTTGCTGGCGCTGACCGGGCGCGATCCGGAGTGGAGTGCGCGGTGATCGTCGAGGTGGTGCGGGCGAGTTTGAAGGTGTTGCCGTCGAGGATCGCGGGGCGGGTGGCGTTCGAGTTGTGGCGGCGGCCGTTGGCGCGGGGCAAGGTGCGAACGGTTGAGCGCGCGGTGCACGAGGCGGCGAAGACCCGAGTGGTCGACGGGGTGGTGACGTACGCGTGGGGTGATGGCGAGCGGCCGGTGCTGCTGGTGCATGGCTGGCGGTCGCGGGCTTCGCGGTACTACGCGTTCGTCGAGCGGTTGGTCGAGCTCGGCTACAGCCCCGTCTCGTACGACGCTCCCGGGCACGGCGACACCATGCTCAAGGCGGGCACGATCCTCGATCACCAGCGGATCATCAACAAGCTGGCCGACGAGAACGGGACCTTCGAGGGCGTGATCGCGCACTCGCTCGGCGTCCCGTTCGCCCTGTACGCGCTCCGCGAGGGGGTGCGGGCCAAGCGGGTGGTGACGATCAGCGGGCTGGCTGACTTCGGGTATCTGGTCGATGCGTTCTGCCGCGAGCTCGAACTCGACGCCAAGGTCAACGCCGAGCTGAGGAAGGCGATCGAGCGCGGGCTGTTCGAGGGCGACGAGACGATCTGGACGAAGTACTCGGTATCGGAAGGCGCGACGGAGCTACTGGCGATCCACAACGACGAGGACGAGGTGGTCGATCCGGGTCAAGCGCCGATCCTGCTCGAGAGATACGGAGCGAAGGCGCACTTCCTGCAGACGAACGGCCTCGGCCACCGCCAGATCATGGTTGATCCAGAGGTCGTCACCGAGGCCGTCGCCTTCGTCCAGGACGAGCAGAGTGTGCAGGACTCAGATGTCGCGGAACGTCTCGATCTGGGCGCCTAGCGAGTTGAGCCGGGCGGCCAGTTCCTCGTAGCCGCGGTTGATCACGTAGACCGAGCGCAGCACCGACGTACCCTTCGCCGCCATCATCGCGATCAGCGTGACGACCGCCGGCCGCAGCGCCGGCGGGCACATGATCTCGGCGCCGGAGAAGTGCGTCGGGCCCTCGACCATCACCCGGTGCGGGTCGAGCAGCTTGACCCGGCCGCCGAGCTTGTTCAGGTCGGTCAGGTAGATCGCGCGGTTCTCGTAGACCCAGTCGTGGATCAGCGTCTGCCCGGTCGCCGTGGCCGCGATCACCGCGAAGAACGGCAGGTTGTCGATGTTCAGGCCCGGGAACGGCATCGGGTGGATCTTGTCGATCGGCGCGTGCAGCGTTGACGGCCGGGTGGTCAGGTCGACCAGCCGGGTCCGGCCGTTCTCGGCCAGGTACTCGTCGCTGCGGCTGTAGTCGAAGCCCATCTCCTCCAGCAGCGCCAGCTCGATCTCGAGGAACTCGATCGGCGCCCGCCGGATGGTGATCTCCGAGCTGGTCACGATCGCCGCGGTGAGCAGGCTCATCGCCTCGATCGGGTCCTCGGACGGCGCGTAGTCGACGTCGACGTCGATGTCCGGGGTGCCGTGCACGGTCAGCGTGGTCGAGCCGACGCCGTCGATCTTCACGCCGAGCAGGTCGAGGTAGAAGCACAGGTCCTGGACCATGTAGTTCGACGACGCGTTGCGGATCACCGTGACGCCGTCGTACCGGGCGGCGGCCATGATGGCGTTCTCGGTCACGGTGTCGCCGCGCTCGGTCAGGACGATCGGCTTGCCCGGCGTGATCGCCCGGTTGACCAGCGCGTGGTACTCCCCCGCGGTCGCCTTGATCTCCAGGCCGAACGGGCGCAGCGCCGACATGTGCGGCTCGACCGTCCGGGTGCCGAGGTCGCAGCCACCGGCGTACGGCAGGGCGAAGGTGTCCTCGCGGTGCAGCAACGGGCCGAGGAACATGATGATGCTGCGGGTCCGGCGGGCCGCCTCGGCGTCCATCCCGGCCAGGTCGAGGTGCGCCGGCGGCACGATCTCCAGGTCGCCGGCGTCGTTCAGCCAGGTCGTCTTCACGCCGATCGAGTTCAGTACTTCGAGCAGCCGGTTGACCTCCTCGATCCGCGCGACCTTGCGCAGCGTCGTGCGGCCCTTATTCAAAAGACTGGCGCAGAGCAGCGCCACACCGGCGTTCTTGGACGACTTCACGTCGATGGATCCGGACAGCCGGCGTCCACCGACGACACGGAGGTGGACCGGACCGCCACCGAGAGAGACAATCTCGGAGTCGAGTGCCTCGCCGATCCGGGCGAGCATCTCGAGAGTGAGGTTCTGATGACCCTTTTCGATCCGGTTCACCGCACTTTGACTGGTGCCCAGCACGTCGGCGAGCTGGGTCTGCGTCCAGCCACGGTGCTTGCGGGCGTCCCGGATGAGATTGCCGATCCGGCTCAGGTAGTCATCAGTCATGCGCCGGACCTTATCTCACATGTGAGATACCCCTGCACCGACCCGCCGCTCACAGCGTAGCCAACGTCACGACGCACCGCCCGCCAACCCCCGGTGCGTCCCCCGCGTCATAGTCTTAGCCATTCCGACCGCCCGGAGAGGAACACCAGTGTCCCGTCAGCGAGGTAGCTCGAACGATGGAGGTGTTCAGGTGCGTGCATCGCGGCGCTTGAGGAGCGTCCTCGATGCGGAGCATCGTGGATGCTGCTCAAGTGCCGCGAGGTGCGTGCCTGGGCGCCGCAAGCGCCGAGCTACCTCGCTGACGGGACACTAAGATGCCCGACGACGTTCACACCGCGGGTGTGACCGAGTTCGAGGCGGAGTCCTGGCCGCTGGAGGCAGCGGCCGAAGGCCTGCACCAAGTGATCGACGGTTTCCAGAACGGTGACACCCGGCCGCTGGTGATCGGTGACGGCGACCAGCCGGTGCTGGTCGTGCTGGCGATCGCCGATCTCGCCGACTTCCGGGCCCGGATCGCCGAACTGCTGGGCAACCCGGTCGACGCCGGCTGGTTGCGCTACTACCTCCGCTCCACCTTCGACATGAGCTCCGAGACCCTCGTCGAGCAGCTCGGGGTGGACGCCGACCACGGCCTGTCCTCCCTGGCCAGCCAGGTCAACGTCGAGCAGGCCGCGCTGCTGCTGCCCGACCACCTGCGACGGACCGAGGCCGGCGGCAACCCGCTGATGCTGATCGGCGACGGGATGCTCGCCACCGCGGCCCTGATCGCCTTCCCCGCGTTCTCGGTGCTGCTCGCGATGGAGAGCGACGGCAAGACCGAGGACGACTCCTGCGCCCACGACGAGGAGGAGAAGCCGACCACCCCGCTCGAGGTGCTGGCCGAGCGGCTCGGGCCGATCTCCACCCAGCTCGTCGCGCGGATCAACGCGGGACGTGAGCCCGGACTCCCGAAGTACGACCTGCACTTCGAGGACGACCTGGTCGAGCACCTGCGCGACCTGGAGAACCGGGCCCAGGCGGCTCCGGGCGGCGGCGCGTACGACGAGCTGAACGACCTGCTGCACTCGTTCGACCAGATGCGCAGCGGTGAGCTCGCCGAGGAAGAGGACGAGTACGAGGACGACGGGACCGAGGCGCCGTACATCGAGGTGAACGATCTGCCGGCCGCGTTCCCCGAGGTCCGGGACGCGTTCCGCTCCGGCGCCGACGACCCGTATCTGATCGGCATCGGCGGCAGCCCGCTGGCCGGCCTGATCTCCTACGACCTGTACGAGATGCTGCAGAAGGTCTCGGTCGAGATGGACGGCACCGACGAGGCGCCGGTCCTGCCGCTGCCCGCGCCGCTGTGGGACGACGGCCCGGAGATCGTGCCGTTCGACGCCGCCGTCGCGGTCTGCCCGGCCGTCGTCGAGGACATCTCGAACGGCGACGCGTCGATGCTGTTCGTCGCCGACGACGAGACGGGCGAGCCCGAGATGGTGCTCGCCCCGCTCGTCTGGCTGTGGGCCTACGTCGACTACCTCGAACTCGAGCCGACCGAGGTCTGAGGACCTGTACTACGTCCCGCCGGCCTTCAGGCCGGCGGGAACCTCTTGTCCCACTCCTGCAGCGTGACGACCTCGTAGACGTCGGCCGCGGTGTAGGGGTCGTTGGCGATGATCTCGCGGACCTCCGCCTCGTCGGCGACGTCGTAGATCAGCAGGGCGCCGCTCGCGTCGGCGAACGGTCCGGCGGCGTGCAGCTTGCCCGCGGCGTACAGCTCGGCGAGGTACTCGCGGTGGGTCGGCATCACCTCCAGCCGGCGGGCCGGGTCGGTGAACTTCAGCTGGAGCGCGAAAAGGGCCATGACCTCAACCCTACTCAGGGAGGTCACGGCCCGCTCGCCATCTCAACGTTGGTGCGGGAAGGGAGTCACGAGCCGCCACAGCGGCTGGTTCAGGTCGGACCCTAAAGTCGACGGTGATCGCCCTTCCCGCTCGGTTATTTTGACCACCGGATCAGCCGGATGCAAGAGGTTGGTTAAGGCGATTTGCAGCGGTCAGTCTCGTCAGGTAACGCTTCGTGATCGACCCCCCGGCGGCGTTGATGAGAGCGCTTACACACTCGTACAGTCCGTTACGCCGTTCAGATGTCAAGACCCGATGACCAGAATAAGAACTCAGCAGATCGAGGTACTCCGCGGCCGAATACCGCTGTTCCCACTCGTACTGACGGACGACGACCGGCCCGAACCGCCCACTCGCGTCGATCTCGGCAGCGTCCTCCTGCGGTACTTCGTCCGCCGTGAGCATCTCGACCTCGACCGGATCGTCGGTGAAGCGCCGATAGCAGTCCTGTACGTCGGTCCAGAACTGTTCGGAGCCACCGGCGATGTGATGCGTCGAGACGATCGCGAGCAGCCCACCCGGCCGAAGCGCGTCGGCCGACTTCGGCACCCGGACGACCGGATCGATCCAGTGGAACGCCGTCGCCGACAGCACCAGGTCGAACTTCTCGGCCGGCAACGGCCAGCTCTCGAAGGCGGCCGTGATCACCTCGAGTTCCGGCAGCTTCGTCCGCGCCACCCGGCCGAGCTCCGGGCTCAGCTCGACCGCCTTCACCGACCAGCCACGCTCCAGCATCGGCTTGGTCGCCTGACCGGTCCCACAGCCGATCTCCAGCACCCGCGGCCGCTGCGGCTCCTGCAGCAGGGTGGCGATGTCGTCGTACAGGCGTGGTGGGTACGTCGGCCGGACCCGGTCGTAGAGTTCCGCGTCCTCCCCGAACGTCTGGCGCAAGCTCTCCCGGCTCATTGCTGAAGGCTAGTGCGCCGTGTCGGGAGTAGCGCAACTGAACTTCCGACACGGCGCACTAGCGCCCGGCGTACGGGGAGGTGAGGGGTCAGTCCAGGGCCGCGCGGCCGGCTTCGAGGCGGGCGACCGGGATGCGGAAGGGCGAGCAGGAGACGTAGTCGAGCCCGGCCTCGTGGAAGAAGTGGATGCTGTCCGGGTCGCCGCCGTGCTCACCGCAGATGCCGAGCTTCAGGTCGGGGCGGGTCGTCCGGCCGCGCTCGGCGCCCATCTTGACCAGCGCGCCGACGCCTTCGCGGTCGATCGACTCGAACGGTGAGACCGCGAAGATGCCCTTCTCCAGGTACGTCGAGAAGAACGAGCCCTCGACGTCGTCACGGCTGAAGCCCCACGTCATCTGGGTCAGATCGTTCGTACCGAAGGAGAAGAACTCGGCTGCCTCCGCGATCTGCTCCGCCGTCACCGCCGCCCGGGGCAGCTCGATCATGGTGCCGATCGGCGTCGACCACTCGACGCCCTCGGCCGCGGCGACCTCGGTTAGCACCGCCTCGACCTCGTCGCGGCTGAACTGCAGCTCCTGGACCGCGGCGACCAGCGGGATCATGATCTCCGGCCGCGGATCCTTGCCGGCCTTCTTCAGCTCGGCGGCGGCCGACGCGATCGCCCGGACCTGCATCTTGAACAGACCGGGGATCACCAGCCCGAGCCGTACGCCGCGCAGACCCAGCATCGGGTTCTGCTCGTGCAGCCGCTCGACCGCGGTGAGCAGGAGGGCGTCGCGTCCCGGGTCCTCGCCGCGCTCCTTCGCCAGCGCGACCTTGACGGCCAGCTCGGTCAGCGGCGGCAGGAACTCGTGCAGCGGCGGGTCGATCAACCGGATCGTCACCGGCAGCCCGTCCATCGCGTCCAGCAGCTCGAGGAAGTCCTTACGCTGAAGGGGTTCCAGTACTGCGAGCGCCGCGTCGCTCTCCTCCGCCGAGTCCGCCAGGATCAGCCGCTCGACGGCCTCCCGGCGCTCACCCAGGAACATGTGCTCGGTCCGGCACAGACCGATGCCCTGGGCACCGAACCGGCGAGCCCGGGCCGCGTCCTCGGCGGTGTCGGCATTCGTCCGTACGTCGAGACGCCGGGTCTCATCGGCATGCGTGATCAGCCGGTCCACGGCCGCGACGAGCTCGTCGCCGGCGTCGGCCGCGAGCGTGCCCTCGAAGTACTGGACGACCGGCGACGGCACGACCGGTACCTCGCCGAGGAACACCTGACCGGTGGTGCCGTCGATCGAGATCATGTCGCCCTCGGCGATCGTCCTGCCGTTGACCTTGATCGAGCGCGCGGCGACGTCGACCTCGAGCTCGTCGGCGCCGCAGACACAGGTCTTTCCCATGCCCCGGGCAACGACTGCCGCGTGCGACGTCTTGCCGCCGCGGCTGGTCAGGATGCCCTGGGCGGCGATCATGCCGTGCAGGTCGTCAGGATTCGTCTCCCGGCGGACGAGGATGACCTTCTCGCCCCGGTCGGCGGCCTCGACAGCGGCGGCGGAGGTGAAGACCACCTTGCCAGAAGCGGCACCCGGCGAGGCGCCGATCGCCTTGGTGAGCAGGTCGGTGGCCGCGTCGCCGTCGAAGCGCGGGAACATCAGCTGGGCCAGCTGCGCGCCCTTCACCCGGCGCAGCGCCTCGTCGGTGTCGATCACGCCTTCGTCGACCAGGCTGGTCGCGATCCGGAAGGCCGCGCCGGCGGTCCGCTTGCCGACCCGCGTCTGCAGCATCCACAGCTTGCCGCGCTCGACGGTGAACTCGATGTCGCACAGGTCGCGGTAGTGGCCCTCGAGCTTGGCCATGATCGTCATCAGTTCGTCGTACGACGCCTTGTCGATCTGCTCCAGATCGGCCAGCGGGACCGTGTTGCGGATGCCGGCGACGACGTCCTCGCCCTGGGCGTTCTGCAGGTAGTCGCCGTACACGCCGGGCTGGCCGCTCGACGGGTCCCGGGTGAACGCGACCCCCGTCCCGGAGTCCATCCCGAGGTTGCCGAAGACCATCGAGCAGATGTTCACCGCCGTGCCGAGGTCGGTGGCGATCCGCTCCTGGCGGCGGTACAGGATCGCGCGCTCGGAGTTCCAGGAGCCGAAGACGGCCTCGATCGCGAGGTCCATCTGCGCCCGCGGGTCCTGCGGGAACTCGCGGCCGGTGTGCTCGTGCACGGCCGCCTTGAAGGTCTGTACCAGCGCCTTGAGGTCGTCGGCGTCCAGGTCGAGGTCGTTCTTGGTGCCCTTGGCCTGCTTGGCCGCCTCGATCGCGTCCTCGAAGATGTCGCCTTCCATCCCGAGCACGGTCTTGCCGAACATCTGGATCAGCCGCCGGTAGGCGTCCCAGGCGAACCGCGGGTTGCCGGAGTGGTGCGCGAGACCGTTCACCGAGTCGTCGTTGAGGCCGACGTTGAGCACCGTCTCCATCATGCCGGGCATCGACACGGCCGCCCCGGAACGGACCGAGACGAGCAGCGGGTCGTCGGCCTGGCCGAGCTTCTTGCCCATCTTCTGCTCGAGCTCGGCGACGTGGTGGTCGATCTCGTCGGCCAGCTCCGGCGGTACCGAACCGGTCTTCAGGAAGACCTTGCAGGCGTCGGCGGTGATGGTGAAGCCGGGCGGTACCGGCAGACCCAGATTGGTCATCTCGGCGAGGTTGGCCCCCTTGCCGCCGAGAAGCTGCTTCATGGATTTGTTGCCTTCGGCAAAGTCGTAGACGAGTTTCGGCACGGTGGCTCCCTGAGGTGTGGGCCCGAGATTGGACGGCGACTTGTCGCGGCGTGGTGACCGCTGGCCCGACGACTCCAATGGCGACGGCGTCTTTTCAGAGTAAGCCAGAAAACCAGTCCAGTTGAACACTGGTCTCACGTTGAGACGGGTGATGCTGCCCACATCCATCGGCCGGAAAACCCTTGCCACGTTGACAACGCAGGACAACGGCGGGTTTTTCCGAGGAAAAGCGGAAGCAGGCGCATACCCGCCTTCGGTGCTGGGTACAGGCCTGCCTTCGAGGTGTTCCTAGAGGTCGATGGTGACCTTGCCGGCCACGTGCCGCTCGGCCTGCAGCTCGACCGCGGCGCGGATCTGCTCGACCGGAAAGCTCTTGGCGATCGGCACCCGGAGCTGCCCTGCCGCTACCAGTTCGGCGATCTCTTC
Organism: Kribbella ginsengisoli; assembly: GCF_039537185.1. Lineage (NCBI taxonomy): Bacteria > Bacillati > Actinomycetota > Actinomycetes > Propionibacteriales > Kribbellaceae > Kribbella > Kribbella ginsengisoli. Next base: position 118,618 of record NZ_BAABAA010000003.1, read on the forward strand.
GACGGCGGCCCGGGTCGTGTTGGCGCCGTTCGCCGCGGTGATCCCGTCGATCTGAGCAGCGATGGTGGTGATGCGCTCGTCCGGTACGCCGAGTTCGCGCGCCGCCTGCACTGTGTCCGTTCCGTGCAGGTCCATGGCTGCGGTGATGCCTTGGGGGACCAGCGCCCGGACACGGTCCACCAGGCCATCGCCGTACGCGACTGGCTCGGCTCCCAATGCACGCAGGGCATCCGCGGAGCTCGCCGACCCGGTACCGATCACTCGGGCACCGGCAAGCCTTGCGAGCTGGACGGCGAACACACCTACTCCGCCGCCCGCGCCGCCGATGAGCACCGTGTCGCCCGGACCGGGGTTGATCACAGCGAGAGCCGCGGCCGCCGTACGGCCCGCAATAGCGAGCGTGGCAGCGGTGCGATCGTCGACGCCGTCGGGGGTATGGAGTGCCTCGCCGCCGTGAGCGATTGCACCCGCCTCGTCCACGACGATGTAGTCGGCGACCGCGCGGGACAGCGCGCCGCCGAACACCCGGTCGCCGACAGCGAACTCGCTGACGCCGTCACCGACCTGATCAACCACGCCCGCATAGTCAGTGCCGAATCCGCAGGGCAGGCTCAAGCCGAATCGCGCGGCGGTCTCGGCGTCGGAGGTCATGAACCAGTCCATCGGGTTCAGGCCGGCCGCAGTGACCCGCACGCGGATCCGTCCTGCTCCGGCCTGCGGCACGGGCACCTCGCGGATGATCAGAGCCTCCGGTCCACCGAACGACTCGAACTGGACCGCCCGGCTCATGCTCGCTTCTCTCATGCTCGTCTCTCTCCTGCAGCTGGCCTCATAAACGGAGTATGCTCCGTTTCTATATCCAAGCTAGCATAAGTGGAGCGTGATCCGTTTTGGCTGCCGCCGAGAGCCGTAGACCGCGGGCCGACGCGACCCGCAACCGCCAGCAGCTGCTGGACGTGGCGACCCGGATGTTCGCCGCAGCGGAGACCGAGCCGTCCATGCGGGCGATCGCTGTGGAAGCCGGGGTCGGCATCGCCACTCTGTACCGGCACTTCCCCACCCGTGAGTCGCTCGTCGACGCGGTCTACCGAGACCAGGTCTCCCGACTGACCACCGGCGCCCGCGAGCTACTCACTCAACTGGACCCAGCCACAGCCCTGCGCCGCTGGATGGACCTCTTCGGAGACTGGATCGCCACCAAGAACGGCATGATCGACACCCTCGTCACGATGATCGAATCGGGCGATCTCCCCCACGCCGACACCCGCGCCGAACTCCTGGCCGCCATCGACCACCTCCTCGAAGCCGGCCGCGCCACCGGCCAACTCCGCCCCGACGTCCCCGCCACCGACATCGCCGCCACCCTCATCGGTATCTTCACCGTCGCCGGCTCCCCCGACCACCAACCAATGGCAGCCCGCCTCCTGGACCTCCTGCTGACCGGCCTCCGCCCTGCGACGCCTGACCGACTTCGAGCTGCGCCCGACCGACCTCTCGCTGCGCCCGACCGCCCTGAGATCGTCTGCATCTGCGGCTCGATCCGATTCGCCGACGAGATGCAGGCGGCGAACCGCGCCCTGACCATCGCAGGCGCCATCGTCCTCGCCCCAGCCGTCTCCCCGCGCCCCGACGATCCCCTCACCCCCGAACAGAAGACCGCCCTGGGCGCCCTCCACCTCCGCAAGATCGACCTGGCCGACCGCGTCCTGGTGGTCAACCCCGGCGGCTACCTCGGCGAATCCACCACCAGAGAAATCGCCCACGCCCGAACCACCGGCAAACCGATCTCCTTCACCGACCCGCCGGAGTGCTAGTGTTTTTGCCGCAGGCGCGGGGTTCGAACCCGGTCGTAGGGCGCAACGGCACAGCAGCCGAAAGGGCAAGGCCCACCTACTTCACCACCGAAGAGGGAGCGCCATGCCCAAGCTGGAAACGTACAAGAAACAGGCGAAACTGCTCGTCCGCTGGCACCGCGAAGGTAACTTCTCGATCGGCGGCCGCATCCGGCAACTCGCCCGCTATCGCACCCTGTCCGACCGCGAAGCCCTCGCCCTGAAGTTCCCCCTCACCGAAGCCCAAGAAATCATCGCCCTGGAAGCCGGCCATGCCACCTGGGCCGACCTCAAGGCGAGCACGGAAGCCGCGCCCACCAACGCACGACCGGCTCCCCAGCACCCGACGCCCGCAAGCGCCAAACCGGTCCTGTACGTCGCCGACGTAACTGCCTCGGCCACCTTCTACCGCAACCAACTCGGCTTCCAAACCGACTTCCTCCACGGCAACCCACCGTTCTACGGCTCGGTCTCCCGCGACGGCGCCACTCTGCACCTGAAGCAAGTACACGAGCTGGTCTTCGCCCGCGGCGCCGCGGCCCGAGAAGGCCTGATCATGGCGTTCATCAACACACCGAACGTCCGCGACCTCTACACCGAATACCTGGCCGCCAACGCCGACATCACCCAAAAACTAACCAAACAAGCCTGGGGCGGCACCGACTTCATCCTCCGCGACCCAGACGGCAACGCAATAGCCTTCGCCGGCTGACCCTCGACGCGACCGAGGATCAGACAGTCCATCACCGCACATCCCTACGTCGCGGCACCTCGCCAACCACACGCGGTGCCGCGACCATCCTCTTTGTTCTTTGCTAGAGGCGGCGGCGGGTTCTTAGGTAGTCGCCTACTACGGCTGCGCCTAGGCCGTCTGGGTCGGGGGCTAGGACTCGGCCGCCGCTTCGGCGGGCCAAGAGGTCTACGAATTGGTTCAGGCGGGGGTCGTCGCCCAGGCGGAAGATGGAGACGGTGGCGCCTAGTTTGGCTAGGCGGTCTACTTCGAAGATGGTTTTGCGGAGGGTTGCTGGGCGGGGTGGGTAGTCGAACTCCGCCGTGCCGTCTGGTTCCAGGTGGGCCGTTGGTTCTCCGTCGGTGACCATCAGTACTACGGGTTGGGCGTCGGGGTGGCGGCGTAGGTGGCGGCCGGCTAGCAGGAGGGCGTGGTGGGCGTTGGTGCCTTGTTCCCAGGTCCCTTCCATGCCGATCAGCTGCGGTAGTTCCACGACCCCGGCGTACCGGCCGAAGGTGATCAGTTGGAGGGCGTCGTTGCGGTAGCGGGTGGAGATCAGTTGGTGCAAGGCGAGGGCTGTTCGCTTCATCGGTAGCCAGCGGCCTTCCTGGACCATCGACCAGGAGGTGTCCACCAGCAGCGCGACGGCAGCCCGGGCGCGGTGTTCTGTTTCGGCGATTTCGACGTCGGCTACGTCCAGCCGCACCGAGCCGTCACGTGAGGCGGTTCGCAGTACTGCGTTGCGCACCGTGCGAGGTACATCCCACGGCTGGGTGTCGCCGAACTGCCACGGCCGGGTGGACCCACTCAGCTCGCCGGCCGCTCCAGCCGACGCCGCGTCGCGTTCGCCGGACTGGCCGCGGGCGGTTCGCAGTACGTCGGCAAGCGCCGTCTGCCCGAGTTGCCGCAACGCCTTCGGAGACAACTGCAACGTGCCGTCAGGCGCACGCTCCAGCAGCCCCTGGTTGCGCAGCTCCCGCTCGAGCTCCGACAACCGCCGCGCGTCGACCGTCGCCTCGTCACCCAACTGCCGAGTCAGCGCATCGAGATCGATGTCCTCCAACCGAGCCCCCGGATACGACTGCGCCAACTGCTCCGCCAGCGCATCCAGCTCGGCCAGATCCGACATCGCCCGAGCGCCCTCGGCCAACCCGAGCGGATCCTCACCACTCATCCGCTCAGACCCCGACCAGTCCTCGCCCGGCCTCAAGGCCTGCAACTGTGCATCGAGATTCGCCAACTGCTGCGACAACTGCGCATTCCCAAAAGCCTGCTGCGAAAGCTCCGCCAACTCAGCCCGCTGCTCCGGCGTCATCGAGTTCAGCATCCGCTGCGCAGCCGCCGCGCGAGCCGCCAGTACGTCGATCAGCTCATCCACATTCCGCGGATTCTCCGGAAAGAACTCGCCATGCTTGGCCATGAACTCACCAAACAGCGAGTCGATCTCCGGATGCCCCTGCGCATGCGCAGCAAGCAGCGCATTGAGATCGGACAGCATCTCGTTGATCCGCTCGACATCCTCCGGCGTCGTGTTCTGCAGGGCCTCCTTCATCCCCTCGAACCGCGACCCCAGCAGCTCACGACCGAGCAACTCACGAATCTCTGAGTACTTCTGCCGGGCCTCACTCGACTGCCAGTCGTAGTCAGCCAACTCCCGCACAGCCGCGGCAGTCCCAGACGGCAGCGCATCCAATTGCATCTCACGGAACCGCGCATCGTCCGACGGGTTCGGGAACAGATCATGCCGCTCAGCCTCAAGCGCCTCGTCCAGCAGTCGCTGTACGTCGCGCAGCGTCCCGTCGAGGTTGTGCCGCCGCTGGATCTCACGCCGCCGCTCCCACAGCCGGCGAGTCAGATCGTCCAGCCCTTGCGTGTTGCGAGTGCCGCGCCGGAGCAACTCCTCCAGCGCGGACCTCGGTGACGAGCCGCCCATCACGTCGCGGCCGAGCTCGTCCAGCGCGTCCCGCAGATCCACCGGCGGGGCGAGCGGGTCAGGACCGTCGTGCCACGGCCCGTACGACCAGCCTTCCGGTAGTTGCGACATGTCAGGCTCCGTAGACGGTCGTGTCGTCGTCGGCGTCCTTGGCCAGTCGTTTGGACAAGTAGAGCGCCTCCAGCGCCAGCTCGACCGCCGCCGCGATCCGGCCAGGTGAGTCGTCGGGCGAGACCCCGGCACGCGCCGCCACGTCGTGCAGTACCGGCAGCTCGGGCAGAGCGGACAGTACGTCGCGACCCGGGATCCGCTCGCCGGTCGTCACCATGTGGCCTTCGGCAACGGCATCCGCGAGAGGGGTCAAATCAAGACCGGCGAAGCGCTCACGAGCGGTGTCGGCAACGGACCGACGCAGCAGGTACTCGAGCAGCTCCGTCTCGCGCCCTTCCTCACCCGGCTCGAACTCCAGCTTCCCCCGCAGTACCGCGGGAACAGCTTCGAGATCGACCGGCCGGGCGACAGCCGGTTCCTCACCCGTGATCGCGGAACGGCGAAGCGCAGCAGCCGCAACCGTCTCGGCCGCGGCGACCGCAAAGCGCGCAGAAACACCCGAGCGCTGATCGATAGCCGTCGACTCCCGCAGGTGCCGCACGAACCGGGCCAGTACTTCGAGCAGCGGCTCGCCCACCTCGGCGGTGAGATGCGATTCCTGCCGTACGACGTCCACCTCGGCGTCGATGTCGAGCGGGTAGTGCGTCCGTACCTCCGCACCGAACCGGTCCTTCAACGGCGTGATGATCCGGCCGCGGTTGGTGTAGTCCTCGGGGTTGGCCGTTGCCACCAGCAACACGTCGAGCGGCAGCCGCAGGGTGTAACCGCGGACCTGGATGTCGCGCTCCTCCATCACGTTGAGCAGCGCGACCTGGATCCGCTCGGCCAGGTCCGGCAGCTCGTTGATGGCGACGATGCCGCGGTGCGCGCGCGGTACGAGTCCGAAGTGGATCGTCTCGGGGTCACCGAGGCTGCGGCCCTCGGCGACCTTGACCGGGTCGACGTCGCCGATCAGGTCGCCCACCGAGGTGTCGGGGGTCGCGAGCTTCTCGGCGTACCGGAGGCTGCGGTGCAGCCAGGCGACCGGCAGGTCGTCACCGAGCTCGGCGGCGCGGCGCTTGGACGCGGGCGTGATCGGGTCGAGCGGGTGCTCGGGCAGCTCGGCTCCCTCGATCACCGGGGTCCACTCGTCGAGCAGGCCGATCAGGGTACGGAGCAGGCGGGTCTTGCCTTGTCCCCGTTCGCCGAGGAGTACTACGTCGTGCCCCGCGATGAGGGCGCGTTCGAGCTGGGGAATCACGGTGCGGGAGAAGCCGACGATGCCGGGCCAGGGGTTGCGGCCCGCGCGCAACTCTGTCAGCAGGTTGTCGCGGAGCTCGGCCTTGATCGAGCGGGGGACGAATCCGGCGGCGCGCAGCTCGCCGGCCTTACGGGGAAGCTCAACAGGTGCACTGGTCACTCAGACGACGTTAGCTCGCTCTTGCCAAGCACGCCCGCGATATCTCGTCCCGACCGACAGGACATAGTCCCCAAACTGCGGCAGCGCGCCGTTCCCGTGAGCGTGACGCCCGGCCGAGATGCCGACTATGTCCTGTCGGTCGGGACAGACCGCGGAGTGACCCGTCCCGAGTTGAACAAGTATGTCGGGGTGAAGGTGACCGTGGTCCAGGGTTGGTCGGGTGCACTGCGGGTGACGAAGTGGTTGCCGTCGGCGGGGGTGGTCGGGTAGAGGTCGTACTCGACGACGGGTTCCTCGGCGAAGGCCAGCCGATCACCGGTGGCCTGCGAGGTGAGGACGAGGCGGTCGTCGCGGCGGACGACCTCCATCCGGACGCTTGCTCGCTCGTAGACGCCAACATGCGTCTCACCTGCGGAAACACCCTCGATCGGCTCCGGCGGGAGCGGTACGGCGGCGCCCACGTAGTGCGTGAAGACCTCGGAGACCAGCTGGTCGAAGAGAGCCGGCGCGTTGGCCGAGTTGGTCAGCAGGCAGACGGCTAGGCGGGCCTCTGGGTCGATGCGGAGGAAGGCGAGTTGGCCGACTGTCGTGCCGTCGTGGCCGAAGAGTTTGCGGCCGGACCAGTCGTAGAGCCGCCACGCTTGGCCGACCGCCTCGAAGCCGCCGGCCGCACCGGGGACGGCGACCTGGGGATCGCGCATCTCGGCATAGCCATCGAGGTGGAGTTCGGCGAAGGTCAGTAGGTCGGCCGCGCTCTGGGTGATCAGGCCGGCGGCGCCGATGCTGCGGGGCAGGTTCCAGGTTTTCACCGGTACGCCGTCCGCGGTATGGCCGAGCGCGTTGCGGTGCAGGATGGCCTGCTCGGGCAGCGTCGTCGTCTGGGTCAGGCCGAGTGGCTCGATCAGCCGGGCGTGCAGGGATTCGTCCCAGCTGCGGTTGTCCAGGACCTCGATCAGCCGGCCGAGGAGGACGAATCCGGCGTTGCAGTAGGAGTACGCCGTACCAGGTTCGAACAACTGCTCCGCGTCCCCCAGTAAAGCGACGTACCGCTCGATGCAGTCGTCGCCGCGGCCGGTGTCGGTGAACAGATCGCCATCGATGCCGCTCTGGTGCGTGAGCAGGTGCCGGACGGTGATCCGGCCGTCGACCGGCGCCTCGGGCAGCACCTTCACGACCGCGTCGTCGAGCGAGAGCTTGCCCTCAGCAACCAATTGCGCGATCAGGGTCGCGGTCCAGGTCTTGGTGATCGACCCGACCTGGAAGAGCGAGCCGGCCGTGACCTCGACACCGGTCGCGCGGTTCAGGACGCCGTACGGCGTGATGCTCTGCTCACCGTCGGCCCAGATCCCGAGCACCGCGCCCGGTACCGCGGCCCCGGCGGCCAACTCTTCCAGGCGGGAACTCCAGTCAGGCATGCGGCCAAACCTACTTGGCCTTCGTGACCTCTTCGAGCGCGGCCCGGACGTCTGCCCAGGCAGCCGTTTCGTCGAGGCCGAGGCCGGTCAGGACCTCCGTGGCGACGCTGGCCGAGTCGCGGTAGAAGGCCAGCAGGAGATGCTCGGTACCGACGTAGTTGTGGCCGAGCACGAGCGCTTCGGCGACCGCGCCCTGGAGCACATGCGCGGCCTTCCGCGTGTACGGCGGATTCTCGGCCGACAACGCGGCCTCGACATCCTTCGACGGGCCCTTGGCGGGACTCAGCGGTGCGACAGCCTCGGCGACCGCCTCCTCGGCGATGCCACGAGCAACGAGGACGCGGGTGGCCAGCGCTTCCGGCTGGCTGTACAAGGCGAGCAGCAGGTGCTCGGTACCGACGAACGGGTGGTTGAGGCCGCGGGCGACATCCTTCGCGGCATCCAGCACTGCCTTGGTCCGCGGCGTGTAGTGCCCGAGAACCGCCTCAGCGGTCCAGGAGTCGGCGAAGCGCTTGTGCGCGGCCTGCTTGCTCACGCCGAGTACGGCGCTGATCTCGACCCAGGACTTGCCGGCGCCACGGGCGCGATCGACGAAGTACCCGAGGGCGGCGTCGCTGGTGCTGGTCAGTTCGTTGATCGTGCCGGCGGCGGCGCCGAGCTGGTCGAGGACGTCGTCGGAGCCGGCATCCTCGCGGATCGTGTCGATGAGTTGCTGAAGGTTCGGCCCAGGAGTCATGCGTCAACGCTAGGTTGACTTTCATACTGCGTCAACCCCGAGTTGACCACCCCACCGATGCCAGACCCCACTTTGTGCTCCGCCTGGGCGTTTCGGCCGGCTTCAGATGCTCACGTCGTGCACAAAGTGCACCCATCGCCCCATCGGCCCACCGCCCCTCCGCCCCGGGGTGGTGGGTGGGTGGCTACCGTGCTGGGGTGCAGGCATTGGGTGATGTGATCAAGCCGGGTCTACGGGTGCTGTTCTGTGGGATCAACCCGGGGCTGGTGTCGGCTCAGACGGGGCATCACTTCGCGAGGCCGGGGAACAGGTTCTGGCCGGCGCTTCACCAGTCCGGGTTTACGCCTCGGCAGTTACGGCCGGATGAGCAGGGGGAGCTGCTGGGGTTGGGGCTGGGGATCACCAACGTGGTGGACAAGCCTTCGGCTCGGGCTGATGAGTTGACGAAGGCTGAGTTGGTTGTTGGAGGTGAGAACTTGGTGCGGAAGGTGCTCGCCTACCAGCCTCGGTGGTTGGCGGTGGTGGGGGTTACGGCTTACCGGGATGCGTTCGGTGAGCGCAAGGCGGGGATGGGTGAGCAGGGCAAGCGGATCGGGGAGACGCGGGTTTGGATTCTGCCTAATCCGAGTGGGCTGAATGCGCACTACACATTGCCCAAGCTTGCGGCCGCCTACGCTGAGTTGGAGAAGGTCAGCGCCGGCGGCCGGTAGTACAAGGGGATTTTCAGCCGAGGGCCTTGCGCAACGTGGTGATGGCTAGGCTGATGGCGGTTTCAGCGGCGTGGGTGTCGCGGAGGGCGTCGACCATCACGAAGTCGTGGATGATGCCGCCCAGCCGGACGGCCGTGACCTCGACGCCGGCCTCGCGGAGCTTGGCGGCGTACGCCTCGCCTTCGTCCCGCAGTACGTCCGCCTCGCCGGTGATCACGAGCGCCTGGGGCAGGCCGCGGAGCTGTTCGAGGGTAGCCCGAAGCGGGGACGCGGTGATCTCGTTGCGCTGTGCCTCGTCGGTCGTGTACTGATCCCAGAACCACTTCATCCCGTCCCGCTGCAGGAAGTAGCCCACGGCAAATTCCTTGTACGACGCCGTGTCGAACGACGCGTCCGTGACCGGGTAGAACAACACCTGCTGGGTGAACCGCACGTCACCCCGCTCCTTCGCCAGCAACGTCACCGCCGCGGTCATATTGCCGCCGACCGAGTCGCCCGCGATCGCCAGCCTGCTCGCATCCAGCGAGTGATCCTTGCCCGCAGCAACGATCCAGCGCGCCACCGCGTAGTTCTGCTCCAGCGCGACCGGGTACCGCGCCTCCGGCGACAGGTCGTACTCCGGGAAGACCAGCGCCGCCCCCGCCCCGACCGCCAGCTCCCGCACCAGCCGGTCATGCGTGTGCGAACCACCGAAAACCCAGCCCGCGCCGTGGATGTAAAGGATCACCGGCAACGGCCCACTCACACCGGCCGGACGGATGATCCGCACCTTCACCGAACCGTCGCCGGCCGGGACGGTCACCCACTCCTCGTCGACCGGAAGCTTCGGGTAGTCGGTGGTCTGCACGTCGTCGACTGCCTTGCGGCCTTCGTCCGGCGGCAGCTGGAACAGGAACGGCGGCACGCTGGTCGCGTCGGCGAAGGCTTGGGCAGCAGGCTCCAGAACGGTCATCGCAGTACTCCCTCTGACTCGAGATTGCGGAGAACGACCGTTCTCCGCCGATGTCGAGTACTCTAGGAGAACGTTGGTTCTCCGCGCAAGCGGCAAGTCCGAGGAAGGCGATATGACGATCGACACAGCGACCGCACAGCAGCAGGTGCTCGATGCGGCGGACGCGCTCTTCTACGAACGCGGCGTCCAGGCGGTCGGGATGGACGCGATCCGGACGGCGTCCGGCGTCTCGCTCAAGCGGCTCTACCAGCTGTTCCCGTCCAAGGACCACCTGATCGAGGCCTACCTGCACAAGCGCGACCTGCAGTGGAAGTCGATGCTGGCCGAGCACGTCGAGGCGGAGACCGGGCCACGCGAGCGCATTCTCGCCGTTTTCGATTTCCTCGACGACTGGTTCCAGGAGAAGAGCTTCCGCGGCTGCGCCTTCATCAACTCCTTCGGCGAGCTGGGCACCGTCTCCCCCGCCGTCGCGGCGATGGCCCGCAAGCACAAGGCCGGCTTCCGCGACGCGCTGGCCGAGCTGTCCGAAGCAGCCGGTGCGAAGGACCCGCAGCGCCTGGCCGACTATCTGATCCTGCTCAGCGAAGGCGCGATCACCACCTCCGTCTTCACCGAGTCCGCCGCCCCCGCGACCCGCGCCCGCGAGGCGGCCGAGCTCCTGATGGCGGCGCAACTCCCTGCCTGACCCTGCGATTCGGCCGCCCGCTGACTCCCCCGTTGGGCAGGATGTGGGAATGCGAGCGACCGAACTGCTGACCGCCCTCGACCGACTCCCGTACGGCGAACGCGTCCGCCTGGTCGCCCACGAGGCACGCCACTCCCCCGACCTGACCGCGCTGATCACCGAGCTCGACGCGGGCGACACCTTCGCCCGGACGATCGGCCTCCAGCTCGCGCAGATCGGCGGCGACGTCGAGCACGTCACCAAGCTGCTCAGCGACCCGCAACTCCAATGGCGCGCACTGGCCGCCGCAGGGCGCGGAGTACCGGTCTCTGACGATGCCCTCTACAACCTGTACGCCGATGCGCCTGCAGCCCTACGCACCCGCATCCTCGGAGTCATCCGGCGGACCCGTCGGCAAGCACTCGCCACGCGTCTGATCGAGGAACAGCGCGAGCGTTGGGGCGACCACGCCGCCGCCGGCCTGCTCAGCAGCACCGACTCGGCCACCGTCGAACGCCTCCTGCCCGACCTGGCCTATACCTTCTCGTCAGGCGACTGGGGCCGCTTGGCCGCTCGTCACCCGGAAGCCGTCCTGGACCACGCCGCCCGAACGATGCCGGCCGAGACCATCTACCGGACCGAGTGGTGGAACAGCGTCGCCCACGGCGTGGTCACGGCGATCGACAGTCACCCCGAGCGCGTGCTCGAACTGATCAAGACGGCGATGCCGCGCTACGACCTCCCCTCGCTAGTCGTCAGCATCATCGGACGGCTCGCCGACCTCGATCCGGCCGGTCTGCTCCAGCTCCTGCTCGCCCCCGACCGAGCTCGGGCGCTCTCCCGCGCTCTCACCCCGGCGCTCCGGCGGAGGTTGTACCGGTTCGCCGACGACGACCTGATCGCCCTCGGCCGCGTCCTCTGGCCGAACCTCGCCGACCTGCTCTCCGACCTCCCGCCCGCCCGGCGAGCGACCATCTTCGAGGGCGTCACCACCACGATCGAACTCGGCCGGACCGAGCTGTCCGACGACCTCCTGGCGGTCCTCCCCCGGGCGCTCCGACACGAGCAGTCCCGTCGCATGATCGAGCTCTACCGAGACCGGGACCCACAACGGCAGTGGGAGTACAGCGCCTACCTCCCGTACGACGAGGCCTTCGCGCACCTCGGCCCGCAGGTGGGCCAGCCTGATGCGCGCGCTCGTGCCGTCATCTACCGCGCCGTCATCGCCAGCGCCGGTCATTCGCGCGACCCGGAGTCGATCGAGAAGGCGCTGAGCTGGGCAGCGAGGGTCCGCAACGATCAGGACCCGGTCCGTGAGGCAGTGCTCGACGCCGCTGCCTCGTTGCCGCCATCGCAGCTCACCAACCTCCATGTCGACGCACTGCAGACCCTGCTGACCGATGCCCTCGAAGCCCGCGATCTCTCCTGGAGCTCCCGCGCCTCGCTCAACCAGCTCGCCGAGACCGCGGTCCAGCAAGGGGCCCTAGGCAACCAATCCGCAGTGCTCGACTGGGGTCTGCAGGCTCAGGCGCGGCTCGCCGACAGCAGCGGCTCGGTCAACCTGTACGGACTCATCGACGGTCTGCCGCGCGGTCGCGAGGTCGCCGTCTACGAAGCATTGAAGCCGTACGTCGAGGCGGCGGCCAAGCGTCAGGAGTACGGACTGGCCTTCGCGATCGCCGAAGCGTTCGGCCGCCGCGGCTGGGCCATCGAGGAGCTGCATCTGGTTCTCGAGCAGGCCGTCTGGTCCAACAAGGAGTACACGGTCGACCAGGCCGCCAGGCTCTGGCTCGCTCCCCCGGCGACCCGATCGGAACGCGTGGGTCGCATCATCGACCGCGAGGTCGGGATGGCCCGCTGGGACGCTGTCTGGGCGGCCGTCACCGAGGTCCGCACCGACCTCCTCGACCCGGTACTGGCCGCGCCGGACCGGATCCGCCGCTTCACCCGCAACCACCCCGCCTGGCAGGTCTCGCCGGTCGCCTTGCAACGCTGGCTCCCCCGCCAGTACAGCCGGTACGCCGAACTGGTGGCAGCCGCCGCCAACGACACCCGCATGCCCGAGTGGGCGCGCTCCCGGGCCGTCTCGACGCTCGGCCGGTTGCCGGGCGTCGGGCGGGCCGCGCTCGAGCCGTTCCTCGCGAGCGAACTGGTGGTGCTGCAGGAGGCGGCGCTCGGCGCACTGGCCTGGATTGACCAGCCGGAGCTCGCACTGCCGGTGCTGCTGAGCCATGCGGGTGATGACCGGGCGCGGGTGGCCCTCTACGCGGCCAGTCGGGCTGCCCGGTTCGCCAAGCCCAGCACCCTGGCCGAGACGTTTCAGCCGGTACTGCTGGGTGAGGGCGTGAAGGTGACGTCGCGCAAGGAGGCGGCGCGGCTGCTCGGAGTACTGCGGGCGGAGGGCGCTAGCGCAGTACTGGATGAGGCCTGGGTCGGTGCGCATCGGGATGTGCGAGCGGCGATCACCAGTGTCGCCTCGCAGCACCTGCTGCACGAGCCGGAGGCGTGGGCGTTGCTGCAGGAGGCTGTGCACGATTCGCCGGCTACCGCGGAGGCCCTGGTACAGCGGGCGCCGTTGAGCATCGCTGCGCAGTACAGGTCCCGGTATGCCGACCTGCTGATCGCAGTGACCAACCGGCCAGAGTCGCCGACTGTGGGAGCGGCTCTGCGGTCGCTGGCGGGCTGGGCTCCCTACAACCCGGCAGTGGCACCGGTATGCGCCGCCTTCATCACCGACCTCACCAACCGCAGCCAGAACTGGAACGACGCGGCCACCGCGCTATCGGCGATGATCGCCACCGGACAGGGCCGCGATGAACTGATCTCGGTCGTCCGGCTCCTGATCCGCTTGGAGAGCAACCCAGACGTACCAAACGCCGAAGCCGACCGCGACCACCCCGCCCGGCTGCGCCTGACGGTCCTGATGAGCAGGGTGCAGGACGCCGTTGACTGGAACAGCAAGCAACCGCTGGTAGACGCGGCCGCCGAACTTGTGGCACCGGAGTACCTGGCGCTGCGGGTCCCCCCGCTGATCTGGGCGATGGAGACGACAGCGCCGATCGCCGACCTCACTGCCATCGCCGACCTCGTCGCCGATCGTCCGACGGTGATCGCAGCTGCAGCCGATCAACTCCACCGACGACTGGGATCCGCGCAAGGGCACCTGCCTCCGGGCGCACTACTCGCCCCAGCCACCCAACTCGCTGCCACCGGTCGGGCAGTGGACGGTCATTTCGCCCTGGCCCTGATCGCAGCCTCCACCGACTACGCAGGCTGGTCACCCGAGTGGCGCGCCTTGCTCATCAACCTCCGAACCCACCCGGTCGCCGACGTCCGCTATGCCGCATTGGACCTGAGAACAGCCTTGGAGTCCTGAGCGTCAGCTGTCTTCGGCGGCCTTGCGGGCGGCGGCTTTGCGGCGTTTGCCTTCGTGCATGGCTACTACCCGGGCGATGGGGATTTCGTGGCCTTCGGCAATCAGGTCGGCGGGGAGGGTTTGCGGTGCGGGGAGTTGGTCCGGCCAGGAGGTTTTGAGTAGGCCGGGTGCTGTCTTCACGGTGAAGTCCCTGGGGGTGACCTGCTCGACGTCGGCCCAGCCCACAGGGAAGGAGACCGTGGTACCGGGGCGGATGCGGGGGCTGTAGGCGGCGATGACGGTGGCGCCGCCGGCTCGGGTGGAGTCGATGAAGACCTTGCCGTGGCGTTCTTCCTTCACGTACGCCGTGGTCGCGAGCACCGGGTCGATTCGGGCCGCGCGGGCGGCGATCGCCCGGGTCGCGGCGGCTGCATCCTCGATGCTGGCTGAGTCGTCGATCGGTACGTAGACGTGCACCCCCTTGGCACCGCTCGTCTTGACCGCCCCGTCCAGCCCGAGATTGGCCAGCGCCTGCTTGACCAGCAGCGCCGCCTGCACGGCCAGCGCGAACGTGTCGTCGCCTTCCGGCGGGTCCAGGTCCAGTACCAACTGCGTGACCCGATCCGGCCGGTCGAGCCGGATCAGCGCCGGGTGGTACTCGACCGCCCGCTGATTCGCGAACCACAGCAACGTCCGCCGGTCGTCACACACGGCGTACGACACCTCACGCTTCGACGCCTCGGCCCACACCTGCACCGTCCGCACCCACTCCGGCGTGTACTTCGGCACGTTCTTCTGCATGAACGACGGCTGCCCCGGGCGAATCCGGACCACCGACAACGCCCGCTCCGCCAACCCCACCAGCATCTGCTCGTGCACCGCGTCGAGGTAGTCGACCAGATCCCGCTTGGTCGCGTCGGCCCCGTCGAACAGCGGCTGATCCAGGTTGGTCAGCGGTACTCCGTCACGCGTCTCGTCCGGCTTGCTCGCCATGACAGGAGCCTAAGCGCTGACCGAGTTCAACGATGTCGTTCCGCTCCGGGTGATGTCCTAAATCGGCGGTGCCGATCTCCGACAGCGAGATGCCTTCCGCTGGTACAGGGGCTTGCTCAAACTCAGAGCACCCAAACGCCGCCGCGACCGAGACGTCTCGGACGCGACCGGCGCAGTACAGGTCGGCCGACCGTCGACCCCCGCCCCAAGGAGCAGTTGTGAATCGAACCAAGACCAGGGTGGCCGCCGTCAGCGGCCTCCTCGCCGCTGGGCTGGTGATGACGCCTTTCTTCGCGGCGCACGCCGACCAGACCACTCCGGGCGCCGTCGCCCACGAGCCAGGCTCCTTGGCTGCCGACGCGCAGGCACATGCCCCCGCGAGTGCCTCCGCGCTGGGTCTGACATCGGGCGAGAAGCTGACCGTCAAAGCGGTCATCGAGGACGCGGACGGCGCCAAGCACGTGCGGTACCAGCGCACGCTCGACGGGCTGCGCGTCATCGGTGGTGACCTGGTCACCCACCAGGACGCGAAGGGCGTCGTCGACGACGTCACGTACAACCTCGGCCGCAAGAGCGTCACGCCCGCTTCGCGGACCCCCAAGATCTCCAAGGCGGCCGCGCAGGCCAAGGGGCTCGCCACGGCGCAGGCCACCAAGGACGAGAAGACCGTCGGCAACGAACTGGTCGTTCTGGTGACCGACCAGGGCCCCAAGCTGGCGTACGACGTACTGACTACCGGCCTTCGCGCCAACCAGGTCCCGACCCGGCTGCACACCTACGTCGACGCCGCCACCGGCGCCGTGCTGCTGACCGACGATGAGATCAAGACCGGCACCGGCACCGGCATCTTCACCGGCAACGTCAGCATCGAGACCACCGCGAAGTCGGGCGGCGGTTTCGAGATGCGGGACGCGACCGGCAACACCGCCACCGACGTCCACAACCAGGGCGATCCCAACACCGGTGAGGGCCCCGACGGCGACATCTTCACCGACGCCGACGACAAGTGGGGCACCGGGTCGAACTCTGACCGCGCGTCCGCCGCTGTCGACGCTCTCTACGGCGCGCAGAAGACCTTCGAGTACTACAAGACCCAGCTCGGCCGGAACGGCATCTGGAACGACGGCCGCGGCGCCCGCTCGCGCGTCCACTTCGCCAACGCGATGGTCAACGCGTTCTGGGACGGCACCCAGATGTCGTACGGCGACGGCGCCGGAAACGCTGCCCCGCTCACCGAGATCGACGTCGCCGCGCACGAGATGAGCCATGGCGTCACCGAGAACACCGCGGGACTCGTCTACAGCGGCGAGGCCGGCGGACTCAACGAGGCGAACTCCGACATCTTCGGTACCGCGGTCGAGTTCTACGTGAACAACCCGAACGACATACCGGACTACTTCATCGGTGAAGAGATCGACATCAACGGCAACGGCTCGCCGCTGCGCTACATGGACAAGCCGAGCAAGGACGGGCTGTCGAAGGACTGCTGGTCCTCGACGCTCGGAAGCCTCAACCCGCACTACTCCTCGGGCCCGCTCAACCACTGGTACTACCTACTGTCCGAGGGCTCGGGCGCGAAGACGGTCAACGGGGTCAGCTACAACTCGCCCACGTGTGGCGGCGCCGCGGCCGTGACCGGCATCAGTCACCTGAAGGCCGAGAAGATCTGGTACCGCACGCTGGCGACCTACCTGACGTCTTCGAGCAAGTACTCCGACGCCCGGACCGGCGCGATCAAGTCCGCCAAGGACCTCTACGGCCAGGGCTCGGCCGAGTGCCAAGCGGTCGAGAAGGCGTTCACGGCCATCGCCGTCGCGGCGACGGCCGAGACGTGTGGCACGGGCACCCCGGACCCCGGCTCCCCGACGGTCACCAACCCCGGCGCGCAGACGAGCACGGCAGGTACCGCTGACTCGCTGCAGCTCGCAGCGACGGGCGGCACCACGCCGTACTCGTGGTCGGCGACTGGTCTCCCCGCGGGCCTCACGGTCAACGCCTCAACCGGTCTCATCTCCGGTACGCCGACCGCTGCCGCCACCTCGACGGTGACGGCGAAGGTCACTGACGCCGCGGGCAAGACGGGCACCGTGTCGTTCTCGTGGGTCGTCTCCGGCGGCGGTGGCGGGACCTGCACCGGCGCACTCACGTACAACGGCAGCCTCACCTCAGGCGGCAGCAAGACGTTCGCTGCCTTCAGCGACAGCGACGCCGGCCAGCTCAAGGTCTGCCTCGACGGGCCGACCGGTAGCGACTTCGACGTCTACCTGCAGAAGCAGTCCGGATTCTCCTGGGTGACGGTTGCCCAGGGCATCACCCCGAACCCGGACGAGTCGTTCACCTACAACAACACGGCCGGCAACTACCGGCTCGTGGTGAAGTCCGACTCCGGATCGGGCGCCTTCACGGCCACCGTGTCCGAGTGACCTTGACCTGATTCGCCGGTGGCACCTCTTCGAGCGCTTCGGCCTCGGAGAGGTGCTGCCGTGTCAGCTCAGATCCAGCCCCGGCGGCTCGCCTGCGTGGCCAGCTGGAACCGGCTGTGGGCGCCGAGTACCTCTTCGAGGCGGGCGATCCGCCGGCCGACCGTGCGAGCACTCACGCCCAGATCACGGGCGATCGCCTCATCGGTGAGACCGGCCGCCAGGTAGGACAGCAACTGCTGCTCGTCCGAACCCGGACCATCCAGCGCGTCGACCACCTGGGACTCCGCCGACAGCGGCACTCCCATCTGCCAGAAGACTTCGAAGAGGCTGATCAAGGAGTCGAGCAGGCCGGACTCGTGGACGACGATGAGCGACCGCCGCGCCCCTTTCTGGCCCGGCACCGACAACATCGCGCGCTTGCCGTCGTACAGCATCAGGTTGAGCGGTACCTGGGCGAAGACCCGCGCCTGTTCGCCGACCGCGATGCACTGCTGAACCGCGGTGAGTCCTTCGATGTCCTCGAGCACCGATACGCCGTACAGCCCGCGCGCCCGCACCCCACGCTCCATCGCGGCCAGGAATCCGACCGCGATACCGGGTCGCGGAATCCGCATCCCGCTCTGCACCCGCCGCGGCGAAACCGGCCCGATGCACAACCCGTCGACGGTCGAGGCGGTGTCATCCATCAGCTTGGTCTCGACCACCGTGCACCGCGCCTCGTCCGCGATCACCTCGACGAAGCTCGACCGGTCGCCCGCCTCACTCCAGATCCCGGCGAACACCGAGGCGATCTGCCGAGTGGCATCAGCAGCCCGCGCGTGCTCAGCCGCCACCTGCTCCAACGGAATCCGCGGCGCAACCGCCTCGATCCCCTCGTCACTCACCTCGAGCAGCCCAATCGCGGCCAGCGCCTTCACCTCGTCCGCAGCGACGCCCCGCTCGACACCAGCCCGCTCAGCCAGGGTGTCCAGGCTCATCCGCCCACCCACAACCGCCGCCCGATAAAGCGGCTCCGCGAAAGCCGAAAGAAAGGGTGCTGAAGGCAATTGCATCCCGCCGTCTTACCACCTCGTACGCCGCCCACGCGAGCATGAGAACCCTTGCCCCTCAAGCGCTTCGCCCCACGGTAACCAACCCCACACACACCGCAACCATCACTCCTACCGATCCCGCGGCGACCTGCCACCCGATCGTCTTGACCCTCCACGCGGGCGGAGGACAATCCCGAAGATGACCTCCTACCGCTTCCTGGACGCCATGGGCACCGTCGTCGAAGAGGCCGACTTCGCCGACCACGCCACAGCCCTGGCCTGGGCAAGAGCCGACGACCACGACGAAGACATCCAACGAGTCGAATACCAAGACCCAGGCCCCCAACACGACTGGCGCTGGGCCGGCCCCCTACTCGACTGACAACCCGCGCCACCCCGCAGATGGTTCGGGTGGGGTCTAGACACCCGGCCGAGGTCAGCCGCCGGAGACTCCGATTTCGGCGTCGGCCAGGTCGGTGTTGAGGCCGTCGGTGTCGTCCAGCCAGCCGTGTGGGAGGACTACGTGGTCTCGGGGGGAGCCTTGGCGGCCTCGGGGGGAGCCCAGCTCTTGGACTGGGAAGGGGGCGGTGGGGTCCAACTGAGAGAGGAGTTCGTCCAGGTGGGTCAGGGAGTCGACCATGCCTAGGGCGGCTCGGAGTTCGCCGCCGGCGGGGAAGCCCTTCAGGTACCAGGGGACGTGCTTGCGGAAGTCGCGGAGGCCGCGGGCCTCGCCCATCAGGCCGGC
Source organism: Kribbella ginsengisoli (assembly GCF_039537185.1). Lineage (NCBI taxonomy): Bacteria > Bacillati > Actinomycetota > Actinomycetes > Propionibacteriales > Kribbellaceae > Kribbella > Kribbella ginsengisoli. Next base: position 137,647 of record NZ_BAABAA010000003.1, read on the forward strand.
CAGGAGTTCGCCGTGGCGGCGCATGACGGTGGCGACCTCGCCGAGGGTCGGCAGGTTCAGGGCTTCGCCGCCGGCGAAGGCAACGGCCAGGTCGCGGAACAGCCAGGGGCGGCCGAGACAGCCGCGGCCGACTATGACGCCGGCGCAGCCTGTTTCGGCGACCATCCGGAGCGCGTCGGACGCCTCCCAGATGTCGCCGTTGCCGAGGACCGGGATGTTCACGTGCTCGACGAGTTCGGCGATCTTGGTCCAGTCGGCCTGGCCGGAGTACGCCTGCGCCACGGTACGGCCGTGCAGCCCGATCGCGGCCGCGCCCGACTCCTCGGCGATCTTGCCCGCGTCGAGATACGTCTGGTGCGCGGAGTCGATCCCGATCCGCGTCTTCATCGTGACCGGGATCCCGTACGGCTCAGCCGCCTTCACCGCTGCCCGCAGGATCGCGCCGAGCAGATTCCGCTTCCAGGGAAGGGCTCCGCCACCACCCTTGCGCGTCACCTTCGGCACCGGGCAGCCGAAGTTGAGGTCCACATGCGCCACCCCGTACTCCGAGCACAACAGCTCCACCGCGCGCCCGACGTACACCGGATCGACGCCGTACAACTGCACCGACCGCACCGTCTCGCGCTCGTCGAAGGTGAGCATGTCCAGACTCTTCTGGTCGCCCTCGACGATCCCGCGCGACGTGATCATCTCGCACACGTACAGCCCGGCGCCCTGCTCGGCACACAACCGCCGGTACGCCGCGTTGGTGATGCCCGCCATCGGCGCGAGCACCACAGGCGTGTCGATCGTCAGGTCACCGAGCTTCAGCATCAGGCCTTCGCCACCAGCACCTGGCCGTTGCCGGAGATCTGCGCCTTGTAGGGCTGTACTGCGTTCGCCGTCGTCGTCACGTCACAGGCGATGCCATCGGCCGTGTGCTTCACGACCGCGACGTCGTCCATCGTGCAAGTCACCTTCGCGGCACCCGGCACCGTCCGCAGCACAGCGTCGACGACCTTCGCCCGAACGATCGCGACCGAGTCGGAGGTGAACTTGTACGAGGCCGAGTACTGCTTCGCGTCGACCGTCAGCTGACCCGTGTACGACTTGCCCGCGTACGTCACCGTGCAGGTCAGCGTGTGCTTGCCGGCCGTCTCGGCCTTGTCGATCCCCGGGCAGTTCACCGTCGTCGTCGCGGCGCGACCGGCCGTGATCTGCGCCTGCTTCGAAATCGCGAACCGGATCCGCTGGGCCAGCGGTGCGTCCGAAGCCGGCTCACCCTTCACCGACGGCGTCGGCCAGGGCTTCGACGGCACCGGCAGCGGAGTCAGCGTCGGCTTCGACGCGGTCGGGATCGGCGCAGCAGAGGAAGGCCCCGAAGAGCCAGTCGCCGAAGGGGTGCTACCAGCATCCGGCGCGCTGTCCGAGCAGCCTGCCACCAGGAAGACCAGCAACGCGCTCAGCCCGAAGACGGCCACGCCGAACTTGGTCCGGCTGGGCGTCATGATCCCCCGCAGCGACAGAGCAGGCATCGTCAGCAGCCCACCAGACGCTGCGCCAGGTAGCCGGTCACCTCGGTCAGGGCGACCCGCTCCTGCTTCATCGAGTCGCGCTCGCGGATCGTCACCGCCTGGTCCTCGAGGGTGTCGAAGTCGACGGTGATGCAGTACGGCGTACCGATCTCGTCCTGGCGGCGGTAGCGACGGCCGATCGCGCCGGCGTCGTCGAAGTCGACGTTCCAGTTCTTCCGCAGCTCGCCGGCCAGGTCCTTCGCCTTCGGGGACAGGTCGGCGTTGCGGGACAGCGGCAGCACGGCCGCCTTCACCGGAGCGAGCCGCGGGTCGAAGCGCAGTACCGTCCGCTTGTCCACGCCGCCCTTGGCGTTCGGCGCCTCGTCCTCGGTGTAGGCGTCGAGCAGGAAGGCCAGCACGTTGCGGGTCAGCCCGGCGGCCGGCTCGATCACGTACGGCGTCCAGCGCTCGCCCTTCTCCTGGTCGAAGTAGGACAGGTCGACGCCGGAGTGCTTGGAGTGCGTGGACAGGTCGAAGTCGGTCCGGTTCGCGATCCCCTCGAGCTCGTCGAACTCCTTGCCGCCGAAGTGGAACTTGTACTCGATGTCGACGGTGCGCTTCGAGTAGTGGCTCAGCTTCTCCTTCGGGTGCTCGTACAGCCGCATGTTGTCCGGGTTCAGCCCGAGGCCGGTGTACCAGTCCCAGCGCGCCTTCAGCCAGTACTCGTGCCACTCCTCGTCCGAGCCGGGCGCGACGAAGAACTCCATCTCCATCTGCTCGAACTCGCGGGTCCGGAAGATGAAGTTGCCCGGGGTGATCTCGTTGCGGAAGCTCTTGCCGACCTGGGCGATGCCGAACGGCGGCTTCTTCCGCGCCGTGCCCATCACGTTGGCGAAGTTGATGAAGATGCCCTGCGCCGTCTCCGGCCGCAGGTAGTGCAGGCCTTCCTCGGACTCGACCGGGCCGAGGTACGTCTTCAGCAGGCCGTTGAACATCCGCGGCTCGGTGAAGGTGCCCTTGTTGCCGCAGTTCGGGCAGGAGATCTCGTCGAGCTTGACGTCGTCGGCGTCCTTGTTCTTGCGCCGGGCGAAGTCCTCGCGCAGGTGGTCGTCGCGGAACCGCTTGTGGCACGACTGGCACTCGGTCAGCGGGTCGACGAACTCCTGCAGGTGGCCGGACGCCTCCCAGACCCGGGTCGGCAGGATCACCGAGGAGTCCAGCCCGACGATGTCGTCGCGGCTCGTCACCATCGAGCGCCACCACTGGGTCCGGACGTTGTTCTTCAGCTCGACGCCGAGCGGGCCGTAGTCCCACGCCGACTTGGTACCGCCGTAGATCTCGCCGCACGGGTACACGAAGCCTCTCCGCTTACTGAGGCTGACGACGGCATCGACGGTATCCACGGGCACTTTTCGACTCCAGATTGGTGGTACGGCAAAGGTCAAGGCTATCGGGTCAGCGGTGCGGTGCGAATTCCCCGAGATCGTCATAGGCGGAGGGCTCGTCGATTGCCTGCGACAGCAGCGGTACGGCCGCCAGCTTCACCTCGTACGGCGAGAGCGCGCGGCGGTAGCTGCCGATGTTCACCCACTCCATACTCAGCGCGAGCAGCTCGGGATCGTCGGCGTTCCGCCCGGTCCTGGCCGCCACGAAGCCCTTCTGCCGCGACAGCACCTCGACAGCGGTCTCCAGCCGGCCAATGAACTCCGGTTGCGCGGTCTGTTCGACCCGGAACCTGATCACCACGAACACCCGCGACAGCGTACGGCGTCACGCCGGGTCACCGTCCGCTGGCCCTACTCGAACGGCCCTGCTCTGCTGACCTGGAACAATGGCCGAATGAGCAGCACACCCAGCAGTCAGCCGGTCAGCCCGCTCCGGGCACGGATCACCAAGGCCAGCTACCCGATCGTGGCCCGGCTGCACGCCATGCCGAAGCTGACCCTGCCGGGCATCACCCTGGTCCTCGCCCTGATCGGTGTCTTCGCCCCGGTCAGCGTCGGCATCCCCGCCCTGATCCTGCTGGCCCTGCTGCTCGCCTGGCTCGGCTTCCTCTCCTGGCCGGTGGTCAGCACCGGCGCCCGCGGCATGCGGATCTTCTCGGTCCTGGTCATCCTGCTCTTCGCGGTCTCCCGCATCGCCAACAGCTAAGGACGCAACGTGTCGTAGGCCGCGTCGACCGACGCCTGCTTGAGCTCCGAACGGTCGACGTGGTCGAACATCACCGCGCAGTCGGACAGCCCGCCGAACGCGACCATCCCCCGGACCTGCTCGCTCAGCGGCGGGTCGTCCCCGATGATCAGCGCGATCAGCCGGGTCCGCCAGTCCACGAACCGCTGCGCGAGACCCGTCTCCTGCAGCACGGTGAGGTCGTTGATCGCGAGCTGGATCAGCCCCCGGTGCTCGTACGCCAGATCGAAGTACGACGACAACAGCTCCCGCGCCTCGACCGGCGCGGCCGCCTCCTGTGCGTCGACGTACTTGTCGAAGGCCTCTTTCATCGGCTGGACCAGGCTGCGGACCAGCTCGTCGCGCGAGGCGAAGTGGTAGTAGAGCGCCGGCTTGGTGACGCCGAGCCGGTCCGCGATGTCGCGCAGGCTGGTCTGCTGCGTGCCCTTCTCGGCAAACAGCTCCAGCGCCGCGGCCTGGATCCGGGCTTTGGTGTCGCCACTCCTTGCTCTTGGCATGACGTTAGCTTACCTTCCGTTAAGTAAACAAACTTTCGGGCAGGAGGCGGTCGAGATGAAGGTACTGATCTCAGGGGCAAGTGTGGCGGGCCCGGTCCTCGCCTACTGGCTGGAGCGGTACGGCTTCGAGCCGACAGTGGTCGAGCGGACACCGGAACTGCGGCACGGGCTCGGCGGTCATGCCGTCGACCTGTTCAGCAACGCCGTCGAGGTCGCCGAGCGGATGGGCCTCGGCGACGCCGTCCGGGAGGCCCGCACCCGGATCCAGCAACTGACCCTCTGCCGCGACGGCAAGCGCCCGATCGACGTCGATCTGGACCGGCTCAACGCGGGCATCTCCGACCGGCATGTCGAGATCCTCCGCGGCGAACTCACCAGACTCCTGTACGACGCCACGCGCGACCGAGTGGAATACCTCTTCGGCGACTCGATCGCCACCCTGGCCGACGACGGCACCGGCGTCGACGTCACCTTCGAGCACGGGAAACCCCGTCGGTTCGACCTCGTCATCGGCGCGGACGGGATGCACTCCACCGTCCGCCGGCTCGCATTCGGGCCCGAGGAGTCGATGCAGCGTCCGCTCGGCGGCTACCTCGCCGTCTACTCCATGCCCGACGAGCTCCAGCTGGGCAACCGGATGCTCACCCACATGAAGATCGGCCGGCTCGTCGGCCTCTACGGAGTGCACCAGACCGGCCAGGCCCGGGCCGCGTTCATGTTCCACAGCGCGTCGGAGCTGCGGTATGACTACCGCGACAAGGACCAGCAGAAGCAACTGCTCGCCGACGAGTTCCGTGAGTACGGCTGGGAAGTACCGCGGCTGCTGAAGCACCTCGACGCGGCCGGCGATTTCTACTTCGACTCGATCGCTCAGATCACTCTCGACACCTGGCAGAAGGGCCGGATCGGGCTGGTCGGCGACGCGGGCTACTGCCCAGGACCGGCGGTCGGCGGTGGTACCAGCCTCGCCGTCATCGCGGCGTACGTGCTCGCGGGCGAGCTGGCGGCAGCTCGCAGCGACCTGCCGTCGGGCTTGCGCAACTACGAGCGCATGATGCGGCAGTCCGTCGACGCGAGCCGAGCGCTCGCGCCGAAGGTGATGAAGACACTCATCCCGGGCGGCCCACTGGCGATGCGGGCGGTACCGCTGGCGTTCGCGGTACTCCCCCATCTGCCGACCGGTTTGCAACGCCTGATCTGGGCCCAGAACGGCATCGGCAAGGCGCTCGGATCGCTCCAGCTCCCGGACTATGCCGATCTCGTCAGGGCCTGATCACCAGTCGTGGACCGTGCCGTCGGCCAGGCGGTTCACGGGGAGGTACGCCGGGGCGTAGGGATGAGCGGCGGCCAGCTCATCGTCGAGTTCTACGCCCAGGCCCGGAGCCTCGCCGGGGTGGAGATGGCCGTCCGTGAACGTGTAGGCGTGACGGAACACCTCCTCGGTCGCGGCGGTGTAACCGGCGTACTCCTGGATGCCGAAGTTGTGGATCGCCAGATCGAGGTGGATCGCGGCGGCCATCCCGACCGGGGAGATGTCCTCCGGCCCGTGGATGGCGCTCTTGATCTGCTGCTGGGCGGCGAAGTCGAAGAGCTTCTTGATCGGCGAGACGCCGCCGAAGTGGGTGACCGCGGCGCGGACGTAGTCGATGAGTTGCTCGTTCACCAGCGTCCGGAAGTCGAAGACGGTGTTGAAGACCTCGCCGATCGCCAGCGGCGTCGTGGTGTGGCTGCGGACCAGTCGCAGCCCCTCCTGGTTCTCGGCGGGCGTGCAGTCCTCGAGCCAGAACAGGTCGTATTGCTCCAGGTCCTTGCCGAATCGAGCGGCCTGCTGCGGCGTGAGCCGGTGATGAGCATCGTGCAGCAGTGGCAACTCGGGACCGAATTCGTTGCGAACCGCCTCGAAGACCGTCGGCATGTGCCGCAGATAGGCAGCTGTGTCCCAGTCCTCGACGAGCGGCCGCACCCGCCCGTCCGGAGCGACGTCCGGCGAACCGCCGACACCGTAGACCCGTTGCAGGCCAGGGATTCCGGTCTGGATCCGGATCGACTTGTAGCCTTGCTCGAGCCGCGCCCGCACCGAGTCGAACAGCTCCGGTACGTCGCGCCCGCTGGCATGCCCGTACGTCCGTACGCGATCGCGACTCGCCCCACCGAGCAGCTGGTACAGCGGCAGGTTCGCGACCTTGGCCTTGATGTCCCACAACGCCACGTCGACCGCAGCGATCGCCGCCATCGTGACCGGCCCGCGCCGCCAGTACGCACCGCGGTAGAGCGACTGCCAGGTGTCCTCGATCTTGTGCGGATCGAGCCCGATGAGCAGCGGCGCGACATGGTCGCGCAGGTAGCCCACCACCGCGAGCTCGCGGCCGTTGAGGGTGGCATCCCCCAGCCCGGTCACGCCGTCGTCGGTGGTGATCCGCAACGTGACGAAGTTGCGGCCGGGGCTGGTGACGATGACTGAGGCGTCGACGATCTTCACCTCAGTACTTTAGTCAGAGCGCGGCGAGCTGCTTCAGCTGGGCGGCCCGGCTCGTCATGATCGAGGCGGCCAGCTTCTTCGTCTCGGCGTCCTTGCCGTCGGTGGTGATGCTGCGGGCCAGCACGATCGACTGGTCGAGATGCTCCTTGAGGTTCTTCTCGAAGAGCTGGTCGAAGGCGGCACCCTTGGTCTTGCCCAGGGTGACGATCTCGGGTTCGGTCATCATGCCCGGCATGTCATGGCCCTCGTGCGGGTTCTTCGCCGGCCAGTTGGCGCGGGTGCGCAGGGCAACGAACTGGGCGACCTCGGTCTTGTGGCCGCTGCTCACCTGGGTCGCGAACGTCCGTACCGCGGGGTCGGCGGCCTGCTTCTGCGCCATTCCGAGGACGCGGATGAGCTGGTCGTCCATCGGGATCATCAGCTCGATCCAGGCCAGGTCGGTCGCGTTGAACGACGGGTTGACCGCGAACTTGCTGACGGTCGGCGGCGGCGCGGCCGCGGGCGGCGTACTGGCAGCTGAGGAGCCACAGCCGGTCAGGGCCACGAGTAAGACAGCACAGGCGAGAGCCTTCATGAGGTGAACTCCTCGTACAAACGGGGGCGGTGGAGAGCTCCCCACCAGCAAAGCAGAGATCCGGGTACTACGAACAGCGGCCGGGCGGGTCCTGGGACGGGGGACCCGCCCGGCAGTCGAGGGATTGTTACGGGTGCCCGTTGGCCCCGCACTTGATGATCGGACGGATGCAGTCGTTGACGCGGCGCTCCATCTCGGCCGGCGGCCAAGCGTTGAAGAAGTCACCGTGCATGGTGAAGCCGCCACCCGAAGCGAGCCGGAAGCCGGCCGTCGGGCCGTTCACCGGGTACCGGAGTACCTGGCGTAGCTTCGGTACCGGCACCGGATGGCTGGCCGGGCATTCGCCGTTGACCGGGTAGGCCATGTGGCTCTTGTGGTCCGGCGAGTCGAGGTCGCGCCCGTTCCAGCACTGCGGGAAGTCCAGGTAGGACTCGAGCATCGTGCCGGCCGGACAGTTGATGAAGTCGTGCCCCGAACCGGCGTCACCGGCGTGCAGGCAGGACCAGCGGGAGATGGTGTTGTCGTTCGGCCCGGTCGCCTTCGCGTTGCCGGCCACGATCCGCAGCCCGAATGGCAGCGGCTGGGTCGTCGCGATCACGTCGTCCCGGACGCCTTCGCCGAGGTAGTAGAACGTCGTCCCGGTCGGCTCGACCGGCTGGTTGTTCACGTACAGGGTGGGCACCCAGTACGACGACTTGTCCTCGGCCGGGTTGCAGGTGGTCGGCGAGTTGACCAGGTCGTTGACCGTCGTGTTGGCGTTCGTCACGGTCGCACCGAAGAAGCTGTGCATGTGCGAGGCGCCCGGCATGTTCGGGAACACGATCGGGTCGTCCGGCAGCCGGTGCGTGTACGCGCAGTCGGCCAGGAACTCGGCGACCCGGACGATCGGGCCGCCACCCGGCGTACCGCCGTACACCTGGAACTCGAACAGCGAGGCACCCCACTGGGTCGCGCGCTGGGTGACCAGGATCCGCACGTACCGTCCGTTGCCGTTGACAACGAGATTCTGCTCGCCGCCGGTGCCGTTCGTGGTGGTCTGGATCGTGGTCCAGCTGGTGCCGTTGTCGGAGGTCTGGAGCTGGAAGCCCTTCGCGTACGCCGCTTCCCAGCGCAACAGGACCCGATTGACGGCCTGGGACGACCCCAGGTCGACCTGAAGCCACTGGTTGTCGGCGAAGCTGCTGGCCCACCGCGTGCCGTTGTCACCATCGACAGCTGCCGCGGCTGGAAAGGCTGCGCTCTCCACCGAAGAAGCCAGCGTCGGACGCCCTTGGGACAAGAGCGTTTCGGCTGCCTGTGCGGGCTGTCCGGTCGTCACCAGATAGGCGCCGAACAATGCGAGCAGCCCTACGAACAGCGTGCCCAACCGCGCGCGCCTCATCGGTACACCCGTACGTAGTCGACGAGCATGCGAGCCGGGAACGGCGTGGCGGCGTTGGGCGGGCCGGGGAAGTCGCCGCCGACGGCCAGGTTGAGGATCAGGTAGAACGGGTGGTCGTAGATCCACGGCCCCCGGGTCGCCTCGAGCTGGGCCTTGTCGACGACGAACACCGTGGTGCCGTCGACCTGGTAGGTGATGCTCGTGCTGTTCCAGAGCATCGTCCAGGTGTGGAAGCCGGCCGAGAAGTCGGCCCCACCCGGCAGCCCGTACGACCCGCCGTACCCACCGGCGCCGTTGTACGCCGGAGCGTGCAGCGTCGAGTACGCCTTGGTGGTCTCGCGGCCGAGGATCTCCATGATGTCGATCTCGCCGTTGTAGGGCCACGGCCGGCCGGTCAGGAAGTCCGAGCCCATCATCCAGAACGCGGGCCACAGCCCGTTGCCCTTCGGCACCTGGATCCGCGCCTCGATCTTGCCGTACGTCGTGTCGAACTTGGTGCCGGTGTTCATCCGGGCGGACGTGTACTGGCAGGTGCCGCTGCCGGTGACCGGGTCGATCGGGCAGGCCGAACCCGGCGTGACCTCGCGACGAGCCTCCAGCACCAGGTGGCCGGCGCCGTCCATCTGCGTGTTGTTGTGGTTGGTGTAGACCTGCAGCTCGCCGTTCTGGCCGTTGCCCGGATCAGCGCGCCATTTGTTGATGTCAGGCTTCGTACCGGAGGCGCCGTTGAACTCGTCGGACCAGATCAGCTGCGGCGGGTTCGCCGGGTCGGCCGGCGGGGTCGGCGGCGTGGTGGGTGCACCACCGGTGCCGTAGACCTGGAACTCCCACAGCGAGTACCCGTACGGCGTGTTTCGTTGTGTGCCGTACATCCGGACGTACCGGCCGGTGCCGGTGATGTTGAGCGTCTCCTTGAAGCCGGGGCCGTTCGTGGTGGTGTAGATCGGGTTCCAGTTGACGTTGTCGTTGGAGACCTGGATCTGGTACGACTTCGCCGAGGCCGGATCCCATTGCAGGATCACCTTGTCGATCTGGGCGGTCGCTCCGAGGTCGACGGAGATCCAGCCCGGGTCGACCCAGCCGCTGTCGGTCGTGGTCGCCCACCGGCTGGCCGGGTCGAGGTCGAACGCGCGAGCCGGGGTGCACTCCCAGCAGTTGCCGTCGTTCTGCTGCGACGAGGCGGCGCCGGTCTTGCCGTACGAGAGCAGCTTGCTGCCCGGGCCGGTGCCTGAGGTGGTACCGAAGACCTTGAACTCCCACAGCGAGTAGCCCCACTGGGTGGTGCGCTGGGTGCCGAGCATCCGGACGTACCGGCCGGAGCCGGAGACCGTCAGGGTCTGGTTGCCGCCGGTGCTCGTGGTGGTCGTGTAGATGTTGCTCCAGTTAGAGCCGTCGGCGGAGACCTGGAGCTGGAAGGCCTTCGCGGCTGCGGTCTCCCAGTTGAGGACGACCTGGTTGACGGTGGCGGTCTGGCCGAGGTCGATCTGGATCCACTGCGGGTCGACGCCGTGGGCGCTCGACCAGCGGGTGCCTTGGTCACCGTCTACGGCTGACGACGCTGGGAAGACGGCGTTCTCTGTCGAGGACGCGGTGGCGGTCTTGCCTTGGGACAGCAAGGTGTCGGCGGCGCCGGCGGGTGGGCTGACGATCAGCGCGACGACGAAGCTGGTCGCGATCGCCAGCAGGGCTGCGATCTTGAGGCGCGCTTTGCTTCTGGGCGCTCGGCTTCTGGGCAGGGGCGGGGAAAGGGACGGCATGGGCATCTCCTGGGGCGGGACGATGAACTGCGCAGTCGAACTGTGGTTCCTCGAAGCTTCGGGGCGAGGGAACGTTCCCTGAGTCTGAGAAAACCGTGCTGAGGGAACGGTGTCAAGACTTCGCGGTCACCTGGAAGCAACCTTGGCGTAACACGGAGGTACGCCTTGACAAGGTTCCGGAACCGCCGGGATGCTCAGTCGTGGGGAGCGCTCCCCCAGACCTGAGGGGGTACTGCGTGCGACGACCGACCCTGCATGCCGTGGCGGCCCGGGCCGGGGTGTCGAAGTCCAGCGTCTCCCGGGTGATCAACGGCGAGCCGACGGTCGCGCCGGAGATCCGGCAGATCGTGATGGCCGCGGTGACCGAGCTCGGCTACGTTCCGAACGGGGCGGCGCGCAATCTGGTCACCCAGAAGACCAACACGATCGCGATCATCGTCTCCGATCCGCCGGCCGGGCTGGTGTCGGACGACCCGATGTTCGCGATGGTCGTCCGGGCGGCGTCGCGTGCGCTGGAGGCGGCGGGCAAGCAGGTGTCGCTCGTCCTGGCCGGGTCGGCCGAGAGCCGGTTGCGAGTCGAGCAGTACCTGGCAGCGGGTCATGTGGACGGCGCGATGCTGGTGTCGATGGACGGTTCGGACCCGCTGCCCGCAGTACTGGCTCGCACTGGCCTGCCGGTCGTCTCGCACGGCCGCCTCGCCACACCGGGTTTGATGCCGTACGTCGACAACGACAACGTCGGTGGTGCGACCAGAGCCGTCCAGCACCTCCTCGACCAGGGCCGCCAACGGATCGCCACCATCTCCGGCCCCCTCGACATGCAAGCCGCGCAAGAGCGTCTGAACGCGTATCGCCAAGCCCTGCAAGACACCGACCGCCGCTCGATCGTCGCCCTGGGCGACTTCACCCGTATCTCCGGCGCGGACGCGATGCGCCAACTCCTGCAAGACGATCCGCACCTGGACGCGGTCTTCGCCGCCAACGACCTGATGGCGATCGGCGCCCTCCGCACCCTCCGCGAGTCCGGCCGCCGAGTCCCCGACGACGTAGCAGTAGTCGGCTTCGACGACATCGAAGCCGCCCTCTACACCGCTCCCCCACTCACCACAGTCCGCAGCCCCATGGGCGAACAAGCAGCAAGCACAGTCCGCCTACTGCTCAACCTCCTGGCCAACGGCTCCGCCGACTCAGTCATCCTCCCCACCGAACTCGTCATCCGCGAATCAGCCTGACCCCTCACCCACCACCCGCCCATCCCCCCAGATCCGGCCGCCTCCAAGCAGTTGCCAAAGGCAAGAGCCGCCTCCCCACGCATACCCAACCCGCCGCGACAACCGCTCACCCCGGCGCGTCGAACCAGCGCGCCGAGTTTGTGCGCGCCTGGCGGTCCACTCCCCCATCCGTCGCAACCACAGCACCCTGCTAAGGCCGCTCCTGGCGAGGCCGGCGCTGGTGGGGCCGGTCCCGGTGAGGCCGGTCCCGGTGAGGCCGGTCCCGGTGAGGCCGGTCCCGGTGAGGCCGGTCCCGGTGAGGCCGGTCCCGGTGAGGACGGTCCCGGTGAGGACGGTCCCGGTGAGGACGGTCCCGGTGAGGACGGTCCCGGTGAGGACGGTCCCGGTGAGGACGGTCCCGGTGAGGACGGTCCTGGTGGGCCGGCGCTGGTGGGGCCGGTCCCGGTGGGGCCGGCGCTGGTGGGGCCGGCCCCAGTGGGCCGGCGCTGGTGGGGCCGGTCCCAGTGAGGCCGGTCCTGGTCGGGCCGGCGCTGGGGCCGGTGCTGTCGGTGGTCATGGCGAGGGTGGCCAACCGGGGTTGGGGCGGTTCTTACCCCCAAACCGGCCGACTTTCCTCCCCACCCCCGCAGAGAATCCTCCCCAAACCGGTTCAGCACGGTGGTTTCAGGACAGCGGAGGGCGGGCCGGTGTCAAGCCACGCAACGGGGCCGGGGTCGAGCCATGCAACGCGACCGTGGTCGAGCCGCGCAACGGGACCGTGGTCGAGCCGCGTAACGGCGCCGGGGTTGAGCCGCGAAACGGGTCTGTCGAGCCACGCAACGGGACCGGCCGCGCTCGTTCCCGGCCGTACTCGTTCCCGGTTGTGCTCGTTCCCGGCCGCGCTCGTCTCCGGCCGCGCTCGTCCTCGGCCGCAATACGGGGGCGCCGGGCGTTGGTGGTGACCCTGTCCATCGTTGCCGTACTTCCGAGCGGCTCCGGGACAGCTGCGTCCTTCCCTGGTCGTGGTGGTGGGTGTCAAGGGTCGAACTTGTTCGATCCCGAAGGGACGCGAAGCGCCCTTGATACCCACCACCACGACTAGCACACTCAAGCAGCCCGGCACCGCGATCCACAGCCCCCCGAACCGGGCGACAGCGATCACCGGCCGCCCGGCGACGCGATCCACAGTCCCCTGCCAGGTGGTCGACGTCAGGCGAGGGCGCTTGCCTTGAGGATCAGGTCTCGGACGGCGGTTGCCTCAATTTTGCCCTCTGGCGCCAGCGTCGGGTCGGTGCTGAGGAAGACCGGGCCGTCTTCCGGCGAGGCTGGTAAGCGGCCGTGGGAGCCCTTCACGATCGACGGATCCAGCGGGACGACCTGCATTGCGTAGCGCAGGCCGACCTTCTTGCGCAACAAGTACGACGCCGCGCGAGGCTTCACGAATCGGTCGGACGGGTCGAAGAACAGCTCGGCGGGGTCGTAGCCGGGCTTGCGGTGGATCTCGACGCCCTTGGCGAAGTCCGGGGCCCGGGCGTCGTCGAGCCAGTAGTAGTAGGTGAACCAGGAGTCCGGCTCGGCTACCGCGACGAGTTCGCCGGCTCGCTCGTGGTCGAGACCCTGCGCGCGCTTGCCCTCGGCATCCAGTACTTCCGCCACGCCCGGCAACCCTTGAAGCAACTTGCCGACGGCATCGATGTCGGCCGGGTCCTTCACATACACGTGTGCCAGTTGGTGATCGGCGACCGCGAAGGCCCGCGAGGCCCACGGGTCGAGATACTCCATCCCATCCTGCGTGTACACCTCCAGCAGCCCCTCGCTCCGCAGCAACCGGTTGATGTCGACCGGCCGCGAGACATCAGTGATCCCGTACTCCGACAGTACGATCACCGTCGCGCCCTTCGCCTCCGCATCGTCGAGCAGCGGCGCAAGAACAGCATCCAGCGCGATCGCCGCCCGAGTCGCCTCCACCGACGAAGCGCCGTACCGCTGCAGGTCGTAGTCGAGATGCGGAATGTACGTGAGCAGCAGATCCGGATTGTCCTCCGCAAGGATCTGCCGGGACGCCGCGACGATCCACTTGCTCGACTTGATCGATGCCGTCGGCCCCCAATACTGGAAGAGCGGAAACGCCCCCAGCTTGCCGGTCAGCCGATCATGCAACTCGACCGGCCGCGTGTAGCAGTCCGGCGCCTTGCGCCCGTCCGCGTAGTAGATCGGCCGCGGCGTGACGAGCAGATCGGTCTCCGCCCCCATCGCGTACCACCAACAGACATTGGCCACCTTGTACGACGGGTTCTGGCGCCGGGCGACGTCCCACACCTTCTCCCCCTGGACGAGCCGGTTGTGCTGCCGCCAGAGGAAGATCTCACCGAGCTCACGGAAGTACCAGCCGTTGCCGACGATCCCGTGTTCCGTCGGCAGCTCGCCGGTGAGGAAGGTGGCTTGAGCCGAACAGGTGACAGCGGGCAGCACCGTGCCCAGCTCGCGATTGAGCGGCAACCGGCGCAGCCTGGGCATCCTGCGCAGCAGCCTCGGAGTCAGTCCGACCACATCGATGACGACGACTTGCTTGCTCACTTGATCTCCTCCAGGCCGAGGCCGACCAGGCGGTCGCGGAGCCAGGCGAGCTCTCCGGCGATGCCCTCGGCGAGTTCCTGCTGGTTTTGGGGTGCGTTCGGAAGTACGGACCAGGTGTAGGTCTCGGACTCCAGGTGGTGGGTCAGCGGATGCGCGCCACCGACGAGGTGCTCGAGGCTCTCGTCGAGTACGTCCGTCGTGCTGGTCAGCGGGGGTCGCGGAGCGGCGTGCACCGGTACGTGGAAGTGCACTCGCCAGGACGCGTGGCCGGACAGCTGGTCGAGCATGTCGAGGTCGTCGATACCGGGGCCGCCGTACTCACGGGTCTGATGCAGGAACTTGGGTTCGGCGAACTCGTTGAGCAGCTCGCGAGCCGTCGGGTCCTCCGGGTCGGGGATGTGCAGAGCGGCCGAGACCTGGCTCTTGACGACTTCGACGCCGGCCCGCTGCAGCGTGCTGAACGCCTCGGCGGGTTGCTCGAACTGCACGGCGAGATGGCAGGTGTCGAGGCAGAGACCGACCAGCGACTGAGCGGCGTACGGGGTGAGCCAGTCGGCAGCTTGCGGGATCATTTCGAGGATGCAGCCGGGTTCGGGTTCGATCGCGACGCGGATGCGGCGGCCGGTGGTCTCATGCGTCTTGGCCAGCCGGAGCTCCAGACGGTTGAAGGCGTCGCGAGCGGCGGCGTCGCGGGTCCGGTCCCACGGCGTACGCCAGGCCAGGGGCAAGGTCGAGATCGATCCGTACGACGCGTCGGCGGGCAGGAGCTCGGCGAGTACTTCGACCAGGTCGAGCGTGTACCGGAGTCGCGCGGGCTCGGTCCAGTCCGGCGAGTAGACCTTCTTGCCGACGACGCGGTCGTGGAACCCGGCGTACGGGAAACCGTTGAGGGTGACGACCTCGAGGTTGTTGCGGTCGAGTGCGCGACGGAGGCGGTTGAGCGCCACCGACGAATTGGCCAGGCGATCGGCGAGCGTGTTGGCGAGCCAGAGGCCGACGCCGAGGACGGGGACGCCGAGCTCCTTGCGGACCAGGGCGGAGCAGCCGTCGAGCTGGGCGATGACGCCTTCGAGGTCCTCGGCGGGGTGGACGTTCGTGCAGTAGGCGAGATGGACGATCGAGCCGTCGGGGTGCCGGAACCTCATGGCCTGGCTCCCCGCAGGATCGAGTTGCCCTCGAAGGAGTCCGCGGCCTGTACGTCTCCCAGGTCGAGCCGCTGGGACTGGCCGTAGAAGGCGACCGGGTTGCGCCAGAGTACCTGGTCGACGTCGTCCTCGGTGAAGCCGGCCGCGAGCATCGCCTGGGCGGTGGCGTAGGTGCGCAGCGGGTCGGACTTGCCCCAGTCGGCGGCCGAGTTGACGAGGATGCGCTCGGTGCCGAACTGCTGCAGGATCGCGACCATGCGATCGGGGTCCATCTTGGTGTCGGGGTAGATGGAGAAGCCCATCCAGCAGCCCGAGTCGGCGACCTCTTTGACGGTCACCTCGTTGAGGTGGTCGACGACGACCCACTCGGGGGCGAGGCCGGACTCCTTGACGACGTCGAGCGTGCGCGTCGTACCGGCTGCCTTGTCGCGATGCGGGGTGTGGACGAGTACCGGCAGCTCGAACTGTTCGGCCAGTTGGAGCTGGTGGCTGAAGACCTCGTCCTCTTCGGGCGTCATCGAGTCGTAGCCGACCTCGCCGACGGCGACGACGCCGTCCTTGGCCAGGTACCGGGGCAGTACTTCGAGTACTTCGCGACAGCGCGGGTCGTTCGCCTCCTTGGGGTTGAGCGCGATCGTGCAGTGATGCTTGATCCCGTACTGCGAAGCGCGGAACGGCTCCCAGCCGATCAGCGCGTCGAAGTAGTCGACGAACGAGCCGACGCTGGTCCGCGGCTGCCCCAGCCAGAACGCAGGCTCCACCAGTGCCTGCACTCCGTGGGCCGCCATCGCGGCGTAGTCGTCGGTCGTCCGCGACGTCATGTGGATGTGCGGATCGAAGATGCGCATAGACACCTCTTAGGGCGGGGTGTTGAGGTACGCCTCCAAGTCGGCCGGGATGGCCCGGCCGGCTGCGCTCCGTTCGGCGGCGAAATCGGTCATCATCCGGATCAGCTCCGGATCCACCCGCTTCGGCAGGCCGTCGACCACGGCCAGCGGGATGTTCGCGAACACACACTTCAGCACCGCGTGCCGGAAGGCGTGCTGGGAAAGGTGCTCGGTCGCATAAGGCCCCAACGCCGCGGCCACCAGCCGCTGATCGTTGGTCCTGAGCGCGTCCTCGACGACTGGCACCGCTTGGTCCTGGAGGCCGTTCGCGATGTCGACGACGGACAGCGCATGAAGAACGGCAAGCTTCTCGGCAGTGTCGCCGTAGCGGTAGACAGCCAGTACTTCGTCCGCGGGCGCGCCGACCAGCAGCAGCGCGCGCACTGCCTGATCAGTAGTCCAGGCCGCACTCAACCGCTCATGGCCAACCTTCCGCGCGGCAGCGGGAAAGGCAGTCGCCAAGGGCCCTTGCCGAGCGGCGGCCAACCACGCCCGAGCGGTTGCAGGCAGCAACAACTCCAACTCGACCGCAGACGTCCCGGCCTCCGACAGCACACCCACGACAGGCCGCCCCGACTGCTCATCGGCAGCGCCCACTGGCGGCACGCCCTCGCCTGTCATCTTTCGGCCTTCCGAAGGAAGGCGATCGAGTCTCTGGCGACGGTGGGGGCGGCGTGGGAGTGGCGTGGGAGTTCTACTGCGACCAGCCCGTCGTACTGGATATCTTTGAGGGCTTGGAGGACGGGTGGGAAGTCGACCTCGCCGGCGCCGAACTCGAGGTGTTCGTGGACGCCTCGGCGCATGTCGTCTATCTGGACGTTGACGAGGTAGGGCGCCGCGGCGGTGATGCAGGCGGGTGGGGACTGCGGTTCGTTGCAGACCAGGTGGCCGATGTCGAGGGTGAGGCCCAGGGTCTCGCTGCCTACCTCGGCCTGGAGTTTGAGGTAGCCGGCCAGGTCGTCGATGAGCATGCCTGGTTCTGGTTCGAGGCCGAGTTGGACGCCGCGGTCGGAGGCGTAGGCGACCAACTGGTTGCAGCTGGCGATGAGGCGTTGCCAGCCGAGTTCGGGTGATACGTCCGGCGGGAGGGTGCCGGACCAGAAGGAGACCGCTTCGGCGCCGAGGTCTGCGGCGACCTCGATGGCGCGTTCGAGGAGAGCGATGCGCCACGCGGCGCCGTTGGTGTGGAGGAGAGTGGGCTCGTGCTTGCGGTAGGGGTCGAGGACGTAGCGGCCGCCGGTCTCGATCACGACGGCTAGGTTGCTGTCGGCAAGCAGTTTGCCGACCTCGGCGGTGCGCTGACGAAGGTCCGGGCCGAACGGGTCGAGGTGGTTGTGGTCGATGGTCAGCGCGACCCCGTCGTACCCAAGCTCCCCGATCACCTTCAACGCATCAGGCAACCGATGATTGGCAAACCCGTTGGTCCCGTAACCGAACCTCATGTCGGCGACACCTTCCTCGCCAGCGCTTTGGCCAACGGAAGGGCGGCCATCAGCCCGGCCCCCACCAACGGCTTCCCTCCCCGAGCACACCAAGCAGCCTGCAACGGCACCAGCCCATGGATGCCGGCTCCGACGGCTTTGCGGAGGTTAGCCGCGCTGGGATCACCTGCAGCGACCAACTGAGCCGACCCAACCGAGCGGGCGAAGAGCCCGGCGAAGACCGCCGCAAGCAACGCGCCGGCTGTGCTCGGCTCAGCGTTGCGCAAGGCGGGGCCAGCCCCCAACCGGGTGGAGCCGGAGCCGGAGCCGGGCCGGGTGGAGGCGGAGCCGGCGCTGAGCCGGGCGGAGGTGGGGCGGGCGGTGGCGGCGGTTATGGCTGTGGTGGTTGCTAGGGCTGCTCGGGCGGAGGTGGGGGTGCTGCCGTGGACTTCGCCTTGCGAGATGTAGGTGGTGGCGAGGATGTGGGTGCCGATGGCGGCGGCTGCGGGCAGGGCGGCTCGGCGGTTGTTGCCGGCGCCGACCAGGACGTCCAGGGAACGGGCTGCTGCCATGACGGCTGGGCCTAGTGAGGTGTTTTTGGCCTTGAGGTCATAGGTCCAGGCGGTTGCGGCTAGGACTGCTGAGGTGCGGAAGGTGTGGCGGTCACCGGCGAAGGCTGAGAGGGCTAAGCCGGCTGCGGTTAGGGATGAGGCTAGGGAGAGCGCAGTACCGGCAGTTACGCGGCCGGAGGGGATGGGGCGTTCTGGGCGCTCTACTGCGTCCAGGTCTCGGTCGGACCAGTCGTTGAGGGCCATACCGGCCCAGTAGATGGCTATGGAGGAGGCGGCGAGGCCGGCTACGCGGGTCGGGCGGAGGTTGCCTGCGGCTACTGCGCCAGCTAGGACGTCGCCGGGGACGGTCAGGGCGGCTGGGGCTCGGACTAGCTCGGCCAGGTCGGCGAGGCGGGAGCGGGAGCGCTTGGTGGTGCGCCTCAGCATGAGCGGGTCCAGCGGAGCAGTTCGTCGTACTGGCGAGCGAGCGCGTGCTCGGTCGACTCGATCGGGTCTTTGAAGTAGAAGCCGAGGAAGGGCATAGCGCCGACGTGGCCGCGGTCGAGGGCGAGGGCTGAGAGGCGGGCCAGGTCTAGTACGAGCGGAGCGGCCAAGGCGGAGTCGCAGCCTTGCCAGGTGAACTGCAGCGTCATCCGTACGCCGAGGAAGCCGGAGAACAGCACGTGGTCCCATGCGGTCTTCCAGTCGCCCATCGGGTCGACGTAGTCGATGTGTACGTCACCGGCGACGTCGCCGAGCATCTCGGCCAGGCCACGCTCCTTGGAGATGCTCTTGGACTCAGCAGCCTTGGGGTCAGCGAGGGTCGCGCCGTCGCCGCCGCCCAGCAGATTCGTACCGGACCAGGCGTGCACGGGAAGGGCGCGAGCCGCGAACATCGGCGCGAGCACGCTCTTCACCAGGGTCTCCCCCGTCTTGGCGTCCTGCCCGCCGTACGGCAGCCCCTTCTCAACCGCCCACTCCCGCACCGCGGCCGGCCGGATCGATGTCGACGGCGTGAAGTCGACGTACGCGGCTCCCGCCTCAAACGCCGCCAACGCCCCGATCGAACTCGCCGGCAACACCTCTGGAGACGCCAGCGCCTCCCGCAACTCAGCCGCAGTAGTCATGGGCACCTCGTACGGCGACTCAGTCGAGGCGACGTTGATCGCAACGACCTGGCTCAGGTCGTTGCGCAGGCGGAACGCCCGGATGTCCTCCGCCATCCGATGAACCAGCGCGAGCTGGCCTCCGGCCAGGTCGCGCTGGTGGGAGGGGGCGGCGGGAGCACACTCAGCAGTGGGTAGGAGCGTGATGTTGCGTTCTGCCTCGGCCAATTCCGCGGTGATCAGGCGGTCCAGGCCGGGTGGGAGGACGCCGCCGGCGATCAGGCGTTCTACCTGCTTCGCCAGTGGGGTTTCTACTACGTCGTGGCCGCCGAAGACGAGGGCGTCGAGGGGGATCAGGTCGGTTCCGGCGAATGCCGGGAGTTCGGTGACCACGCCGGCGGGTGGGATGCCGTGGTGGAGTGCTGCCGCACCGGCGATGGTCGTGGTTGCGACCGATCCTCTTGCTCCGAACAGCCAGACACCAACGCGTCGAGTCATCCGCGGCTCCTCACGAGTCCAGCCACGGACAGTGAACTGGGTCGGCCGGTCCGTGACAGATCGGAACTCTAGATCGCCTCAGGACCGCTTGGGAAGAGCCTGCCGGGGACTTTGTTGGGTCAACCGCCTAATTCCCGGAATTACCCGGATACCGCAGATTCTCCTGCCCCGGCAACGGACTCGGGCACGCCGACGAGGTCGCGCGACCGATCGGCGACAGCCATTGCGGCCAGTGCCGTCGTCAACGGGACGGCAGCGATGATTCCGAGGCTGCCGACCAGACCTCGGACGACTTCCACGGCGACGATCTCGGTGCTGAGGAGGTACCCCGTGGATACCCCGCCGATCGCGAACACCATCAGGATAGGCAGCGCGGCGCCGGCGTACGCGAGCACCAGCGTGTTCACCACCGAGGCGACGTGTGCCCGGCCGATCCGCAGCCCCGCCCCGATCAGCGAGGCCCGGCCGGCCGCCGGGTTGGCCGCCGACAATTCCCAGACAGCACTCGCCTGGGTGACCGTCACGTCATCGAGCACCCCGAGGGAGCCGATCACGATCCCCGCGACCAGCAGACCGGTGAGATCGAGCCCCGGTACGTACGCCTTGACCGCCGACGCTCCTTCACTGGCCAGCCCGGAGAACGCGCTCACCTTGACGAAACCCCAGCCGAGCAAGGCGGTCAGCCCCAGCGACGCGATCGTCCCCGCCAGCGCCACCGACGACTGGGCGTTGATCCCGTGCGTCAGATACAGCGCGATCACCATGATCACCGAGCCGCCGACCACCGCCACCAGCAGTGGATTCGAGCCCTTCAGGATGGCCGGCAGGATGAACTGCGTCAGCGTCAGCGCCGTGATGCCCAGCGCCCCCAGCGCCGCGACTCCCCGCCAGCGCGACAGCGCGATCACCGCGATCGCGAAGATGACCGCCAGCCAGATCAACGGGACCGACCGGTCGTGGTCGACGTACTGGTACCGATCGGCGATCGCCGCGCCCTTCTGGACCCCGAGGATGATCCGGTCGCCGACCTTGATCTCGACGGCAGCGTTCTTGCCCTTGGGGACCTCGACCGGCACCTCCAGCCCCTTGTCCGCGCCCGGCGCGGACCGCAGCTTGACCGTCGCCTCGTCACAGTCGGCGGGAGTCTCGGGACAGGCCTTGAGCGCCGTGACCGTGCCGCTCGCCCCGGTCTGCTCAGCCGCCGCGATCTTCAGATCACCGCCCGGCCAGAGCACGATCATGGCGATCACGGCGGCCGCGATCAGCGGGATCAGCACCCCCGCGACCACTATCCGGACACGTCGGGCCACCACCGCATCCGAGTCGACGACCGACGTGTCGATCACCTCGGAGCCGTGCCCATGACCGTGCCCGTGCCCGTGACCGCGCGGAATTTCGAGCCGGCGCCCGCGGTTCGGCTTGGTGTCGGCGCGCCGCCGTCCTACGGTCCGCTTGGCCATTCGTCAACTCCCTGTTTTGACAACCATCCCCACTTAAATGAAAATGATTGTCATGAGATCTAGTACGCGTGCTGTCGTCGCCGGGCTCGCCGCCCTGGCAGTGGTAACTCTGGCAGGCTGCGGCGACGACGCCGCGGGCGGATCCGACGGCAAGCTCGACGTGGTCGCTTCGTTCTACCCGCTGGAGTTCATCGCCCGCTCGGTGGGGGGCGACGCGGTGAACGTGACCACCCTGACCGCGCCCGGCGTCGAGCCGCACGACCTCGAGCTGACCCCGAAGCAGGTCGGCACGATCGCCGGCGCCAAGCTGGTCGTCTACGAGGGCGGGCTGCAACCGGCCGTCGACGAGGCGGTCTCGCAGAACGCGAAGAGCGCCGGCTTCGACGTCGCGCCCGCCGCCAAGCTCGAGGCCACCGGCGCCGACTTCGAGGAGCACCCCGAGGGCGAGGCGGCCGGTACCCCGAGCAGCACCGTGAAGCCCGCCGCGTACATGTCGGAGGGTCTCGACCCGCACTTCTGGCTCGATCCGGTCCGGTACGAGGCCGTCGTACAGGCCGTGACGGACAAGCTGGTCGCGACCGACCCCGACCACGCGGACGGCTACAAGCAGCGCGCCGCGACCCTGCTCGGCGAGGTCGGCAAGCTCGACACGGAGTACAAGGCCGGCCTGGCCGACTGCAAACTGAAAACTTTCGTGACGAGCCATGAGGCGTTCGCCTACCTGGCGAAGCGGTACGGTCTGACGATGGTCGGCATCGCCGGATTCACCCCCGACGCCGAGCCGACCCCGACGCGGATCAAGGAGGTCCAGGAGATCGTGCAGAAGCAGCAGGTCACCACGATCTTCTACGAGGAGCTCGTCAGCCCGAAGGTGGCCGAGTCGATCGCCCGCGACGTCCACGTCAAGACCGCGGTCCTGAGCCCGATCGAGGGCCTGTCGGACGCGAACTCCCAGGAGACCTACCTCTCGCTGATGCGCGAGAATCTGCAGGAGCTCCGGAAGGCGAACAGCTGCGCGTGACACCTCCATCAACCTCTGATGCCGTCCAGGTCGCCGATCTCTCGGTCGACCTGGGCGGTCGTCTCGTCCTGCGCGGTATCGACCTGCGGATCCGGGCCGGCGAGGTCGTCGCGGTGCTCGGCACCAACGGCTCCGGCAAGTCCACGCTGATCAAGACGGTCGTCGGCCTGCTGCCCGCGGCGCGCGGCGAGGTCCGGCTCTTCGGTACGCCGGTACCGCGCTTCCGCCACTGGAATCGCATCGGCTACGTCCCGCAACGGATCACCGCGGCGGGCGGCGTACCGGCCACTGTCGCCGAGGTGGTGTCGTCCGGGCTGCTCTCCAAGCGGCGGCTGTTCCGCCCGTTGAAGGCGGCTGACCGGGCCGCCATCGACGAAGCGCTGGAGATCGTGGACATGGCCGATCGACGCAAGGACGGCGTCGCCGAGCTGTCCGGCGGCCAGCAGCAGCGGGTGCTGATCGCCCGCGCGCTGGTGTCGGATCCCGACCTGCTGATCCTCGACGAGCCGACCGCCGGCGTCGACCTGGCCAGCCAAGCCATCTTCGCCGACGCGATCCGGGAGCGGGTCGCCCGCGGTACGACGGTGGTGATGGTCAGCCACGACCTCGGCCCGATGGACGCGCTGATCGATCGTTCCATCGTCCTGCGCCGCGGCCGGATCGTGTACGACGGTCCCCCGCACGCCTCGCAGACGCACGCTCATGTCCACCCGCACGGGTCCATCGACGACGAGCCGGGGTGGCTGTCATGACGTTGTTCGAGCTCGAGTTCATGCAGCGGGCGCTGATCGCCGGGCTGCTCACCGGGTTGTCGGCGCCGGCGATCGGCACCTATCTGGTCCAGCGGCGGCTGTCGTTGATGGGCGACGGGATCGGGCACATCGCGATCACCGGTGTGGCGCTGGGGCTCTTGACCGGGACTGCGCCGGTGCTTACCGCAGTACTGGTCGCTATAGCCGGTGCTACTGCGATTGAGCTTGTCCGGGCGCGCGGCAAGGCCAGTGGGGACGTGGCGCTCGCACTGCTGTTCTACGGCGGCATAGCGGGTGGTGTGCTGCTCATAGGCCTGGCAGGGCAGGGCGCTGCGACTCTGAACACCTACTTGTTCGGCTCGCTCACCACCGTCTCCCCCTCCGACCTGTACGTCGTAGTCGGGCTGGCCGTGACGGTACTGATCATCGCGATCGGCCTTGGCCCGCAACTGTTCGCCGTGTGCCAGGACGAGGAGTTTGCTCGCGTCACCGGTCTCCGGGTCCAGTTGCTCAACCTCCTGATCGCCGTGATGGCTGCGGTGACTGTGACCGTCGCCATGCGGACTGTGGGGCTGTTGCTGGTCAGTGCGCTGATGGTCGTGCCGGTTGCTACCGCACAGCAGTTCACGCGGTCCTTCCGCAGTACGTTCATCACCGCCTGTGCGATCGGCGTCGCCGCCTGTCTGGCCGGCATCATCACGTCGTACAACGCCAATGTCGCTCCCGGCGCCACGATCGTCGTACTGGCCCTGGGCGGCTTCGTCGTCGCCGCGATCGCCGGCACCTTGGTACGCCGTCGCCGCGGCGTCCTCGCTCCCCTCGCGGACGAAGAGCCCGAGGGCGGCCTACCCGCCCCGGAGCCGCACGTCGTGAGCACCGCCCACCAGCACGCCCACGACCCGAAATGCGGCCACCCCAAGATCGAGCACGGCGACCACGTCGACTACGTGCACGACGGCCACCTCCATGCAGCACACGGCGACCACTGGGATGAGCACTAAGTTGCTGACTTCTGAGAGAATTGGCGGGTTACCGGCGAAAACCACGGTGACGAGATGACAGGAGGAACGGTGGCCATCGGAACACGCTCGACCCGTCAGCGCGCGGCGGTCGCTTCCGCGCTCGACAATCTCGACGACTTCCGGACGGCCCAGGAGATCCACCAGGAGCTCCGGGGCGCGGGTGAGGCCGTCGGCCTGACCACTGTCTACCGGACCCTCCAGGCCCTCGCCGACTCGCGTGAGGTCGACGTACTGCGGACCGCCGACGGCGAAACGGCGTACCGGCGCTGTTCCAAGGGTCATCACCACCACCTGGTCTGCCGCAACTGCGGCCGCACCGTCGAGGTCGAAGGCCCGGCCGTGGAGCGCTGGGCCGACAAGGTCGCCGCCGAACACGGCTACGCCGACGTCAGCCACACCCTCGAAATCTTCGGCACCTGCTCGGACTGCCAACAGCCGTCCTGAACCCAGGCTTGCGTTAGAGCGCGCTCTAACCCGTAGGTTCGTAATCATGAACACAACGGGTGTCCTCAGCTCCTCCGATCGTCTGCATGCGCTCGCCGAGCACTACGACGCGCCGGAGCCGTCGCCGATGGATCACGAGCTGCTGCAGTTGCTCGAGCTCCCGGCCGGGCTGCCGGACGTCCTGACGATCGCCGAGGCCGCCGCCGCGACCGGGCTCACCGCTCACACCCTCAGGTACTACGAACGCGTCGGCCTGATCGTCGCGGGGCGAGACGAGGCGGGCTATCGGCAGTACGACCGGCAGGCGCTCGCCCGGGTCGTGTTCATCACCCGGCTCCGGCTGTCGGACATGCCGATCAGCACGATCAGCCACTACATGGACCTGGTGCTCCAGGGCGACTCGACCGCCCCGCAACGGCTCGCGCTGATGCAGGAGCACCGGGCCACGATCCAGCGCCGGCTGCGCGAACTGCAGGCGGCCCTCGCGGTCACCGACTACAAGATCGCCACGTACGGCGGCGACTGCACTCCCTAACCCCGCTCTGCCCTTGACCGACGCGCTGAGGCAGCCGTCGGGTGGCGGAGCCATGCCTTCTCACAGGAGAACACCATGATTCTCGGTACCAACGGACCTGACGTCAGCCGGCTCGGACTCGGCTGCATGGGGATGAGCTTCGGCTACGGACCCGGCGACGACACCGAGTCGATCGCCACCGTCCAGCGCGCCCTCGACCTGGGCATCACGTTCCTCGACACAGCGGACATCTACGCCGCCGGCGAGAACGAACAGCTCGTCGGCAAGGCGATCGCCGGCCGGCGGGACGAGGTGGTGCTCGCCAGCAAGTTCGGCATCGTGATGGACCCGGCGACGTACAAGGTGATCCGGCTGGACAGCTCACCCGCGTACGTCAGGTCAGCGCTCGACGCCTCGCTGGGGCGGCTCGGCGTGGACCATCTCGACCTGTACTACCAGCACCGCGCCGATCCGTCGGTACCGATCGAGGAGACGGTCGGTGCGCTGGCGGAGCTGGTGCAGGCGGGCAAGATCAAGCACATCGGGCTGTCCGAGGCGTCGGCCGACACCATCCGGCGGGCACATGCGGTGCACCCGATCGCCGCGGTGCAGTCGGAGTGGTCGCTGTTCAGCCGCGACATCGAGGCCGAGGTGCTGCCGGTCTGTCGCGAACTCGGGATCGGCATCGTCGCGTACAGCCCACTCGGCCGCGGCATGCTCACGGGCAAGATCGCCGGCCAGCAAGACCTCGCGGACAACGACTTCCGCAAGACCCTCCCCCGCTTCGACGCCGAAAACCTCGACGCCAACCTCGCCCTGGTCGAACACATCCGCGCGATCGCCGCCCACCACGACGCAACCCCCGGCCAGGTGGCCCTCGCCTGGCTCCTTGCCCAAGGCAACGACATCGCCCCGATCCCCGGCACCAAACGCCGCACGTACCTGGAGGAGAACGCCGGCGCCCTCGCAGTCGACCTCACCCCCAAGGACGTCGCGTCACTCGCGAAGCTCACTCCAGTCGGCACCCGCTACCCGGACATGGACTGGGTAGCAGGAAACACCGCGACCCGAAGCTGACCCCGCCCCCGCCCCTCCCCGCGGGCGGGGCCGGGGGCGGGACCGGGCTGGGCCGGGGGTGGGCCGGGGCGGAGGGTGCCCGGTCGCCAAGGCGAGCCGGTAGCCGCGCCCAGGCGAGCGGCCCGACCCCCAGCCCATCAATGGGCGCAGACCTCCCGGATCGGCGGCCTACTCCCGCGGGGCCCCGGGGCCCTGAGCGACCGATTGATGGCGTGGCGGTCGCCGGGCTCGGCACCGGGCTCGACCGCCTGGCTGGGCCAGCGAGCCCGGGCCGCCGGGCTCGGTCGGGGTGAGCGGGCCGACCGCCAGCCCATCAATGGGCGCAGACCTCCCGGGTCGGAGGCCTACTCCCCCGGGCCCCCAGGGCCCTGAGCGACCGATTGATGGCGTGGCGGTCGCCGGCCTGGACCGCCGGGCTGGACCGCCAGGCTGGGCCGGCGGGCTGGGCCGGCGAGCCCGGCCGGGTGAGCGGGCCGACCGCCAGCCCATCAATGGGCGCAGACCTCCCGGGTCGGAGGCCTACTCCCGCGGGGCCCCGGGGCGTGAGCGACCGTGAGGGGCCCTGAGCGACCGATTGATGGCGTGGCGGTCGCCGCCCGGACCGCCGGACTGGACCGCCGGACTGGACCGCCGGGCTCGGCCGCCGGGCTCGGCCGCCGGGCTCGGCCGCCGGGCTCGGCCGGCGAGCCCGGCCGGGGTGAGCGGACCGCCAGCCCATCAATGGGCGCAGACCTCCCGGGTCGGAGGCCTACTCCTGCGGGACTCCGGGGCCCTGAGCGACCGATTGATGGCGTGGCGGTCGCCGGCCTGGACCGCCGGACTGGACCGCCGGGCTGGGCCGCCAGGCTGGGCAGCCAGGCTGGGCCAGCGAGCCCGGGCCGCCGGGCTCGGTCGGGGTGAGCGGGCCGACCGCCAGCCCATCAATGGGCGCAGACCTCCCGGGTCGGAGGCCTACTCCTGCGGGGGCCCGAGGCGTGAGCGGCCGATTGATGGCGTGGGGGTCGGAGGGTTCGCCGCCGGGCTCGGCCGCCGGGCTCGGCCGGGCGAGCGGCCGAGCCCGCGGGCGGGCGGGCGGGACGGCGAGCGGGCGGGGCGGGCGGGCGGGTCAGCTGATGTTGTCGGTTTCGGCGATGATCGTGGTGGTGTCGCCGTGGCCGGTGTGGACGGTGGTGTCGGGCGGGAGGGTGAGGAGGTTGGTGCGGATGGAAGCCAGGATCGTGGGTTTGTCGGAGTAGGAGCGGCCGGTGGCGCCGGGGCCGCCGTGGAAGAGGGTGTCGCCGGTGAAGACGGCGTTGAGGGCTTCGGCGTACAGGCTGGTGCTTCCGGGGCTGTGGCCTGGGGTGTGGATCGCGCGGAGCGTCGTACCGGCTACTTCGAAGGTGGTGCCGTCGGCCAGGTCGTGGTCGGGTGCGACGTCGTAGACGGTGTCCCAGAGCATGCGGTCGGCGGGGTTGAGCCAGATGGGCGCCTTGACCGCGTCGCGGAAGTCCACAGCAGCGTTGATGTGGTCGTTGTGGCCGTGGGTGCAGACCAGGGCGACCACGCGGCGGTCGCCGACCGCCTCGACGATCGCGGCGGCCGAGTGGGCGGCGTCGATGACGAGTACTTCCTCGTCGTCGCCCACCAGCCAGACGTTGTTGTCGACGTCCCAGGTGCCGCCGTCGAGGCTGAACGTGCCGGACGTGATGACGCGTTCGATCCGGGCCGGCATCAGAACAGCACCACCGATCGCAGGACGTCGCCGTGGTGCATCTTCTCGAACGCCGCCTCGACCTCGTCCAGCGCGATCGTCTCGGACACGAACCGGTCCAGCGGCAACCGCCCCTGCAGGTGCAGGTCGATCAGCAACGGGAAGTCGCGCGACGGCAGGCAGTCGCCGTACCAGCTCGACTTGAGCGACCCACCCCGCCCGAAGAAGTCCAGCAACGGCATGTCGAGCGTCATCTCAGGCGTCGGTACGCCGACCAGCACCACGGTCCCGGCGAGATCGCGCGCGTAGAAAGCCTGCTTCCACGTCTCCGGCCGACCGACCGCGTCGATCACCACATCCGCGCCGAACCCACCGGTCAACGACTGCACCGCCTCGACGACCCCGTCGTGATCCAGCCCCTTCGAGTTGACCGTGTGCGTCGCGCCAAGCTCCATCGCGACATCGAGCTTCCGCTGGTCGATGTCGACCGCGATCACCCGGGCAGCCCCGGCCAGACGCGCGCCGACGACTGCCGCAGTACCGACGCCGCCGCACCCGATCACCGCAACCGTGTCGCCACGACCCACGTTGCCGGTGTTCACCGCGGCGCCAAGGCCGGCCATCACGCCACAACCGAGCAACCCGGCCACCTCGGGCTTCGCCGCCGGGTCGACCTTCGTGCACTGCCCCGCCGCGACCAGCGTCTTCTCGGCGAACGCGCCGATGCCCAGCGCAGGCGACAGCTCGGTCCCGTCGGCCAGGGTCATCTTCTGCTTCGCGTTGTGCGTGTTGAAGCAGTACCACGGGCGCCCGCGCAGGCAGGCGCGACAGTTGCCGCAGACGGCGCGCCAGTTCAGGACGACGAAGTCACCAGGCTCCACGTCCGTCACCCCCTCGCCGACCGACTCGACGATTCCCGCGGCCTCATGGCCCAAGAGGAAAGGAAAAGAATCGTTGATGCCGCCCTCGCGGTAGTGCAGGTCGGTATGGCAGACGCCGCACGCCTGGACCTTCACGACGGCCTCGCCCGGGCCGGGGTCGGGAATGGTGATCTCTTCGATGGTCACTGGTGCGCCCTTGCTCAGGGCGACGACTCCACGCACGGTCTGACTCATGCCCAGACGCTAACCCGAAAAAGTCCCGTAGGCATCCCGTACTACGGGTGTCTGTCCACCGGTCGGTGGACAGCCGGTCCGTCGTCCGATGCTCCTGCGGGACCCCCTCCGGACGCGAGGCTTGAGCCATGACAGAGACAGACTTCGCAGTACGGGTCCGCGGGCTCGTGAAGCGCTACCCGGACAAGGTCGCCGTCGGTGGCGTCGACCTCGACATCCACCGCGGCGAGGTGTTCGCGCTGCTCGGTCCCAACGGCGCCGGCAAGACCACGACCACCGAGGTACTCGAGGGGTACCGCCAGGCGGACGAGGGCGAGATCAGCGTGCTGGGCACCGATCCCGCCCACGCCGACCGCGCCTGGCGGAGCCGGATCGGGATCGTGCTGCAGACCTCGCGCGACGAGGCCGAGTCGAGCGTCTCCGAGCTGGTCCGGCACTACGCCTCCTACTACCCCAACCCGCGCGACCCCGACGAGGTCATCGCCGCGGTCGGGCTCGAGGACAAGCGCAAGACCCGCCCGCGCAAGCTGTCCGGCGGTCAGCGCCGCCGGCTCGACGTGGCGCTCGGCGTGATCGGCAACCCGGAGCTGCTGTTCCTGGACGAGCCGACCACCGGGTTCGACCCCGAGGCCCGCCGGCAGTTCTGGACCCTGATCGAGAACCTCCGCACGGGCGGTACGACGATCCTGCTCACCACCCACTACCTGGACGAGGCCGAGCACCTGGCCGACCGGGTCGGCGTGATCGCGGACGGCCGGATGATCGAGGTCGGTACGCCGGAAACGCTCGGCGGCCGTGGCGCCCGGACCGCGAGGGTCTCCTGGTCCGACGCGGACGGCCCGCACGAGTTGCGCACCGACCAGCCGACGGCGGAGGTCGCGGCGCTGATGGCCCGCTTCGGGGGCGAAGTACCGGAGCTCGAAGTACGGCGCCCGAGCCTGGAAGACATCTATCTGGACCTGATCGGCAAGGCCTCCGCTACCGCCGCTGCCGACGTCGAAGCGATCGAAGCAGGAGCACTCTGATGGCCGCCACCTCGCACAACACCACCGACAAGCCGTTGCCGTCGACGATGGCGATCGGTGTCGCCCGGACCAAGCTCGAGGTCCGCGAGTTCTTCCGGGAGCGGGAGGCGCTGATCTTCACCTTCTTCTTCCCGATCATCTTCCTGGCCATCTTCTCGGCCGTCTTCGGTGACACCGACTTCGGCCAGGGCGTCAACGCCGCCACCTACTTCACGCCCGGGATGATCGCGTCCGGCATCTTCTTGAGCAGCTTCCAGTCGCTCGCGATCAGCATCGCGCTGGAGCGCGACGAAGGTCTGCTCAAGCGGCTGCGCGGTACGCCGATGCCGCCCCAGTCCTACTTCATCGGCAAGATCGGCCAGGTGCTGATCACCTCGGTCGCGCAGATCGCCTTGCTGCTGGCCATCTCCGGGCTGCTGCTCGGCGTCGACCTGCCGACCGACCCGTCCGACTGGATCAACTTCGCCTGGATCTTCGTGCTCGGTACCGCGTCGGGGTCGGTACTGGGGATCGCGTTCAGCGTCGTACCGAAGTCCGGCAAGGCGGCCTCCGCCGTCGTCACGCCCGTGGTCCTGCTGCTGCAGTTCATGTCCGGGGTGTACTTCGTCTACAGCAGTCTGCCGGCCTGGATGCGCGGCGTCGCCTCGGTCTTCCCGCTGAAGTGGCTCGCCTCGGGCATGCGGTCGGTGTTCCTGCCCGACGACTTCGTCCAGACCGAGCCGGGGCAGTCCTGGCACCTCGGCATCGGCGCGATCGTGCTGGCCGTCTGGCTGGTGGCCGGGCTGATCGTCGCCCAGCGGGTGTTCCGCTGGACCCGGCGAGACGCCGGCTGATGTTCGGCACCCTGGACTCTGCGCCGATGCCTTCCCCGCCCCAGCACCCCGGTCAGGCCACCGGAGGCGCGCTGAGCGACCTCCGGTGGGTCTGGAGGAAGATGGTGCGCATGGAGCTCACGCAGACCAAGGTGGACCAGCCGATCTGGGTGCGCACCCTGATCGGCTGGCACATCGTCTTCTACGGGCTGCTCGGCGTCACCGCGATCGCCGCTCTCTTCGCCTCCGACCTGACCAGTCCGCGGCGGATCGCCTTCCTGGCTCTGGTCGCAGTACTGGCCCTCTCCTACCGGCTGCTCGCGATGCCGGCGATGGTCTCGCGCAACCGGTGGCAGGCCCATCTGTACCGCGCTGTGATGATCGCCTGTGTCAGCGGGGCCGTGGCGCTCTTCCCGCCGTCGGTGTTCATCCTGTTCATCGTCTCACCGCAGATCTGGCTGCTGAGCGACCGGATGCACGACGCTGTACCGCTCAGCTTCCTGCTGCTGTTCGCGGTCGGCACGGCTCAGCTCTGGGCGGCCGGCTGGACCATGACCGCCTTCTGGGACATCTTGCCGTGGATGGTGATCAGCCTGGTGGTGAGCCTTCTGCTCGGCATCTGGATCGACAAGGTGATCACCCAGAGCCAGCAGCGGGCCGAGCTGATCGAGCAGTTGGAGGCCGCCCGGGACGAGCTTGCTGAAGCTCACCACACTGCGGGTGTGATGGCCGAGCGGGAGCGGATGGCTCGCGAGATTCATGACACGCTCGCGCAGGGGATGACGAGCATCGTGATGCTTTCGCAAACGGCTGCTGTCGAGCTCTCGCGTGGTGCGGTCGAGCCGGCGGCCGCACGGTTGGCGGCGATCGAGGACACGGCTCGCGAGAATCTGGCTGAGGCCCGGGCCTTGGTGGCGGCCTTTACGCCGGTCGCGTTGAGTGGGGCGACGCTGGCCGAAGTACTGCAGCGGCAGGGTGAGCGGTTCGCGGCAGAGACCGGGGTCGACGTACAGGTTTCGCTGGACATGGCTGACGACGAGGTTGCTGCGTTGCCTCAGGGGCAGCAGGTGGTTTTGTTGCGGGCGGCTCAGGAGTCGCTGGCGAACGTACGGAAGCACGCTGGAGCCACTCGGGTGCGGATCCTGCTTGGGATGTCGGCTGATGGGGTGGCGATCGAGATCAGTGACGACGGGGCTGGGTTCTCGCCGTCGGCGGCCACGGGTGGGTACGGGTTGGCGGCGATGCGGGGGCGGGTCGAGGAGTCCGGCGGCACGGTGTCGGTCGACAGCGCGCCGGGGCGTGGTACGCGGGTGCAGGTACTCATCCCGGCGACGGGTCAGGAGGATTGATGACGGTACGGGTGCTGGTGGTGGACGACCATCCGGTGGTCCGGTCGGGGCTGATCGGGATGCTCGCGGTGACCGACGACATCGAGGTGGTCGGCGAGGCGGGCGATGGCGAGGAGGCGCTCGCGCTGGTCGAGTCCACGCGGCCGGACGTCGTACTGATGGACCTGCGGATGCCGCGCCGCGACGGGGTGTCGGCGACGGGCGCGATCGTGTCGGGCCATCCCGCGACCAAGGTGCTGGTGTTGACGACCTACGACACAGACACCGACATCCTGCACGCCGTCGAGGCCGGCGCCGCCGGTTACCTCCTGAAGGACACCCCGCATGCCGAACTCCTGGACGGAATCCGAGCGGCGTCCCGCGGCGAAACAGTCCTGGCGCCACCCGTAGCCGCCCGCCTGATGTCCCGCCTCCGTACGCCGGCCGTCCCCGCCGCCGTCCAGCCGTCCCCGCGCGAACTGGAAGTCCTGGCCGCCGTGGCCCGAGGCCTCAGCAACGCCGAAATCGGCCGAGAACTCTTCATCGGCGAGGCGACGGTCAAAACCCACCTACAACGCCTCTTCACCAAACTGGATGTAGACGACCGCACCCGAGCCGTCACCGTCGCCATCGAACGAGGCCTACTCCCGTCTCCCCGCCGCTGAATGCTGTCTCAGCGTTCCAGGGTTGGGTTTTGGGTGGGGCCGTTGAGGCGGCGGCTCAGGTCTGACTCGGAGGGGCCTCCGGGGGGACCTTGGTGTGAGGGTGGGGTCGGGTTGAGGCCGGCCCGGGTGGCGTTGGCGAGGTCGACGCTGCGTTGGGCTGCGTCTTCGGCGGCTGGGCGGGCGGCGGTGAGATCCTCGTTCGCGCCGTCCAGTCGTTGACGAGCCGACCGCAGGTTGCTGCCGAGCTCCGTGCGGGTCTGGTCGATCGTGTTGGAGATCCGGCCGTCGGTACCTACGCTCGGCGGCGAGTTGACCAGGCGATGGGCCGTCTCGCGGGCGGCCGTCAGTTGCGTCTTGGCGTTGCTGACTCCGGTACCGGCGGTGCCGATCGAGTTCTCCATCGTGCTGACGCGCTGCCGCAGGATCGCCGTCTGCTTGAGCTGCTCGGCGGCCTGGGGCGTCGGCTCGCCGTGCTCATCCCGCTCGACGGGCAACTGCTCCAGCTCGTCGAGAAAACCCTTGCCATGCGTGAGCGCCCGCGAACTCCGATCGAGGTCGTCCCCGATCTCGTCGAGCCGGCCGATGTCGCGCTGAAGGCGCCCGTCGAGCTGATCGCTGGTCAGACCGGCGCTGTAGAGCGCTCTCCGGATGTCGTCGGTCGCGTTGTCCCGCGCGCCTGGCGTCTCGGCCCGCCGGCCGAGCATCTCGCCCTCGTACGCACGCTGCGCAGACACCCCGAGAGTCCCCGCCTCCTCCAGCCTCGCCTCGAGCAATCGATCGAAGTCCGCCGTCGCCTGCCGCGCCGACATCATCGCCGACCGCGCCGCCACCAACGCCGACGCCGTCTGATCAGTAAGGCTCGCAGCCCGCTGCCGATCCTCCGCCACCGTCATCGCCAACCACCTTCCGCCTGACCGTTGTCGGCTGTCGTGCCGTTGCCGGCCGCAACGTTGCCCGGCCCGGTGTCAGCGCTGCTCGGCGGGTTGGCGGCGAGGGCGGCCAGGCGGTCGTCTTCGGCGAGGGCGTCGTCAAGTACGGAGCCGACGCCGCGGATCTCCGTCTGGGCACCCTGCAACTCCCGCGCCAGTGCCTGCTCCGGCGTCTCACCCGTCGGCTGCTCTTGCACGGTCCTCGGCTCCTTCTGCGACGACATCCATCGGTCGATTGGCGAGCCTAGACCCTCGACGGGCTCACCCGGCGTTACGTAGTACCGGCTGGTGTGGTCAGGTCTGCTCGACCTGGTTGGGGACCGCGCCGCCGTAGCGACGGTCGCGCTGGGCGTAGAGCTCGATCGCGCGCCACAGATCGCGACGATCGAAGTCCGGCCAGAGCGTGTCGAGGAAGACCATCTCGGCGTACGCGAGCTGCCACACCAAGAAGTTGGACGTCCGCTGCTCCCCCGACGACCGCACGAACAGGTCGACCGCGGGGATCTCCGGGTGGTACAGGTGCTTCGCGATCGTCTTCTCGGTGATCCGGTCCGGGTTGAGCTTGCCCGCGGCAACCTCCGCGGCGATCGACCGCATCGCGTCCGCGATCTCCGCCTGGCCGCCGTAGTTCACACAGAACTGCAGCGTGATCGTGTCGTTGTTCTTGGTCCGCTCCTGCGCGTACTCGAGTTCGTCGATCACGCTCTTCCACAGCCGCGGCCGCCGCCCCGACCACACGACCCGCACGCCCATCGCGTCCAGCTCATCGCGCCGCCGATGGATCACGTCCCGGTTGAACCCCATCAAGAACCGCACCTCATCAGGCGACCGCGCCCAGTTCTCCGTCGAGAAGGCGTACGCCGACAGGTACTTGACCCCGATCTCGATCCCGCCCTTGATCACGTCGAGCAGCGAAGCCTCGCCCGCCTTGTGCCCCTCGGTCCGCGGCAGATTCCGCGCCTTCGCCCACCGCCCGTTGCCATCCATCACGATCGCCACGTGATTAGGCACCAGTTCCTTGGGAATGACCGGCGGCCGAGCCCCCGAAGGATGCATCTCCGGAGCAACAACCTCCCCGCGCCGACCTTCCGATACCCGACCCCGACGACGACCAATAGGCGACATACCCAAATCCTCCCAAACCCCTCCCGCTGCAACTTCCTGCACCCCTGTGGACAACCCCACCCCTGAACACCCTCCGTATGCAACCCTTGTACCGCCCGCAACCCACCCGATCGGAGCCCTCCCCAATGCCCCGCCGACCGCTTCTCCTAACCGTTGCCCTCTGCGCGCTCCCCCTAGCCGCCTGCAACAACTCCCCCGAAGCCGGTCAACCCAACACAGCCCCCGCCACCTCAACAACCCCGACCCCCACCGCTCCCTCGACCCCCACGTACACCTCAGAAGAACAAGCCGCTATCACCGCGGCCAAAGCCCGCTACGCCGTCGCGCGAGCCGCCGCGGGCGCTGCACTCGCGCAACCGGGTAAAGCCACCCGTGCTGCGCTGGAGAAGGCCGGAAACGGCGGTGAATGGGTCAACGCCATCGCAGACCAAATCGCCACTGAACAAGAGAACGGCTGGTACCAGACCGGAGCCGCCAAGATCGTCTCGACAGCGGTCAAGTCGGTAAATCTGACGTCGACCCAGCCTGAGGTGCGGCTCACCAGTTGTATCGACAGCACCAGCCTGGTAACCCGCTACCAATCCAACGGTCAGCCCGTTCCAGAGGGCTCGAGCGACGGCCCCCGGCACAAGTTTCAATCGCGGCTCGTCTATGCGCCTGATGCCGGCGGCAAGAAGATGTGGTTCCTCGTAGAAGAGAAGGTCGCAGGAGCATGTTAGCCAACCGGCCGACCTCACTTCAGAGAGCCGTCGTATGCACTGTCATCGCGCTGGTGGCGCTCGTGTCACCGAATCAGGCTTACGGCAACCCGCCGAAACCGGTGGGTGACTATGTCCTGACCTGTGATCCTCTCAGCGGCGAATGCACCTGGCGACTGCGGTCAGCCGTGCATGACCCAGGACAGAGGAAGCACATCCCTGGTAAGCCGGGCGGCAAGACCGCCAAGCCTGCCTGCAACTTCAAGGGCGCTGCGCAAGCCTGTACGAATTCTGTTCTCGGAAATTGGTCCAACAGCCAGCAGTGCTACCTCCAGCGTGAGGTGCCGGATCCACCACCCGGCGACCCTCGATGGGAAGGCCATACGGATGGTTCCGTCTGGGCATGCGTGCGCGAACAGGGTTACAACCTTGGCCGCCACTACGTGACCAGGTGGCTCTGGCTGCCTGGACCTCCAGAAACGGTGGTGACTGATCCCGTAACGCTTGCCTATCAGGCGATCGCGAAGATGAATCTGCAGGCGCCGCAGGTGCGGTCTGCGCCGGGGGTTGGGGAGGTTGGGTTGGTGAATATGCCGGTGTGGTTGTGGGTGGAGAGGTCGGAGAGTACGTACGGGCCGATTACTCGGTTTGCTGAGGTGCCTGGGCTTCGGGTTACTGCGACGGGGGTTGTGAAGGCTATCGATTGGAAGATGGGGGATGGGAAGACGGTTCGGTGTGAGGGGGCCGGTACGCCGTACAGCAAGGCGAAAGGGATCAGCGACTCGCCTGATTGTGGGTATCGGTATCGGAAGACTTCGCACTCGCAACCGAACTGTCAGTACCCGGTGAGTGCGACTGCTCAGTGGAGCATCACTTGGGAGAGCACGTTGGGTGATACCGGGCAGATCGACATGACCCAGCAGGCGACGACGCAACTGCGGATCGGCGAGGCGGTGCCGGTTCTGGTGGATCCGGGTGGCGGTCAGCCGACGGTCGAATCACCTGACAACTGCTGACTTCTGTCACCCGGGCGGCGCTCCCGTAGTACAGCATCTACTCGGCTGACCTCGCGCAGTACAAGCGACAGCCGAGCGTCCGCCGGTATGGGCGCCCGGAGCCGAGGTGTCAGTCCGCCTTGAGACGCCTGCGGGGATCGCAGTAGAGGGCGGTCTGGTTGGGCGTACCGCGCGGCCGCAGTCGCCGGCCGGGTGCTGCCGGATGTCGGCGTCGAAGGACCCGCAAGATCGCCATGGTCGGCGTCTCCGAGGGCGTCGTGCGTCAGGGGTGACGCACGACTGTTCGGGCGATGGTTGCTTGGCCGCCTACGCGTACTGGGTGGTCCGGGTGGGTGGCGTCGATGGTGGCCGTGATGGTGGAGGGGTTACCGAGGTGGTCGCCCATGTCGACGATGAGGTGGGTCTTGTCGACGGCGACGTGGGACTTGTCGGCGGCGAGGTGGGTCGTGTCGACGATGAGGTGGGTCGTCTCGGGTCGCGTCAGGTGGTTCGTGTCGGGTCTCTTGGGGCGGGTCGTGTCGGATCGGGTCAGGTGGGTCGTGTCGGATCGGGTCAGGTGGGTCGTGCCGGATTGGGTCAGGTGTGCGGCTAGGCAGGCTGTGCTGTTGGCGTTGGCGATGTCTTCGGGGACGCCGATTGATGGGGCGAACATCCGGGCGGCTGCGCGGCCGTGCCGGTCTGGGATGGAGTAGGCGTAGCAGCCGAGCAAGCCGTAGCGGTCGCAGGCGGCACGGAGCAGATCGAAGTCTGGGGAGAGGTTGGCCAGCGCTGCGCGCGATCGGACTGGTAGGAGAAGTCTCGGCCGCCCGTTCGAGGCCACGCAGGCGTTGCCGGCGACGCCTTCGCTTGCCTGGCGGCGACCTCGGAGACGCCCTTCGCCGTCCAGGCCGAGACTGGTGGTGATCGCCTTCAGTTCGGATGCGTGGGCGGCGCGCAGGGTGATCGGGCCTGGGTCGAACGTCGCTGTCACGCTGCCTGGTTGAGGTGGCCGGTGGTCAGTACGGTGCGGTGTGTCGACGGAACTGTCACGGGTTCGGATGGCCCAGCCTTCGAAGGTGCGGCTCTTCGTCGACAGCACGGCGTGGAAGGTGCTGCCGCCGTTGCGGATGGCGAGCAGCGCCAGGGCCGCGACGGTGCCGTGGCCGCAGGCAGGCAGTTCGCCTTCGGTGGTGAAGAACCGGAGCGAGTACGACGGACGGCCACGCGCGACTCCGGTGGTACGGATGAAGACGGCGTGCGATGTGCCCAGCTCAGCCGGAATGCGGCATCGCTCCTCGTCGGTCTACGACGCCTCGTCGAGAACAGCCGTCGGGCTCCCACCCCGGCCCTGCCGCTGACACGCATCGACAACCACCACCTCAGTCATCGCACCAGTCCGCTCGTCAGCAGCATCGTCGGCGGCGGCGTCATCAGCCGCGTCGGCGGCGTCATCAGCCGCGTCGGCGGCGTCGGCGGCGGCGTCGTGGTCGGCGGCGTGGTCGTGGTCGGCGGCGTGGTCGTCGGCGTCGGCGGCGTCGTCGGCGTGGTCGTGGTCGGCGGCGGCATCGTCGGCATCGGCACCGCCGGCGTCGTCGGCATCGGCATCGGCATCGGCATCGGCATCGGCGTCAGCGGCGGCGTCAGCGGCGGCGTCAGCGGCATCGGCAACGACAGCAGCGGCGTCGTCGGCGGCGGCACTGGCGGGGGTCAGGTGATGGCTTCGATGATGCGGAAGTCGCGTTGGAAGGCGGTGGGGAGGGTGAGCAGTGCCTTTTGGTAGGCCTCGGTTTCGTAGGCCGCGACGGCCTGTTCGAAGGTGTCGAATTCGACTAGGACTACGCGTTCCGTGATGCCGGACTCGTGGGCTACTACTCGGGCGCCGCGGGAGAGGGTGCGGCCGCCTGCGGCGCGGACAGCCGGGCCGGCTAGGTCGACGTAGGCAGTCAGAGCCTCCGGGTCGGAAATGGCGGGGTAGACGCTGACCCAGTAGCCCTTGGGCATGGAAACCTCCTGTGTTCGGGTGGACGGTCGTCCTCTTCGCAGGCTAGGGCTCGAGGTGCGGCCGAGGGAAAGACCGGTTCGGACTAGACTCAGAACGGCTGGTTATCAATCGGCAGGGAGGGCACGTGGCGCCGGATACGGTGAGTCTGCGGTACTTCCTGGTGCTGGCGGAGGAGTTGAACTTCACCCGTGCGGCCGCCCGGATCGGGATCGCACAGCCCGCCCTCAGCGCCCGGATGCGCCGGCTGGAGTCGGAACTCGGTACGGCTCTGCTGGTTCGTACCACCCGTAGCGTCGTTCTGACCACGGCCGGTGTGGCTCTGGCGGAGTCCGCGCCACCCGCGCTGGCGGCTCTGGACCGGGCATGGGATACCGCCCGGAGCGCAGCGGCCGGTGAACTCGGCACGCTGCGCATCGGATACAGCCTCAGCACCGGGGCCGAGACGGCACCGGCTCTGGTGGACAGGCTCATACGCAGCAGCCCGGGGCTCGAGGTCAGCGCCGTCCCGATGGCGACACCGGAGATCTCCCCTGCGGTCGCCGACGGCCGGATCGATGCGGGGATCACCCGCGGTGAACAGCCGGGTCGTGGCGTACGCCGGATCCTGCTGCGGCGTCAGCGCGTCGGGGTCCAATTGGCGCAGCATCATCCGCTGGCCGAACACCCGGAGATCGAGATCGCCGATGCGGCCGCGTATCCGCTGCGCCTCCCCGACCGTACGGCCAACCCCGTGATCCACGATCAGCTGTCCGCACTGTTCCGCGACGTCCGGCCGAGCCCCCGATTCCGCACGCCTGCGGTCTCTTTCGACATGTTTCAGCAAGACCTCCGCGACGGGCTCACCCTGGCCCCGGCTGGTGAAGCGGCGGTCACGGTACTAGCCGCCGGTCTCACGTGGCGACCACTGCGGGGCGCACCCGCCTTGACGATCCACCTGGTCCTCCCACGCCTGCAGTCCCCACTCCACCGCCGCATCCGTACGGTCGCCAAAGCCCTGGCCCACGAGCTCCACTGGCTGCCGGACTGACCGGCGGGCGCGCCGCCCGCAACGCAGCGCGGGGCGGGGCGGGGCGGGGCAACGCAGCACGGGGCGGAGCGGAGCAGAGCGGGGCGGAGCAGAGCGGGCAGCGCGGCGCAGAGCGGGCGCGAGGCGGGGCAGAGCGGGCGGCGCGGGGGCAGCGCGGGGCAGAGCGGGCAGCGCGGGGGCAGCGCGGCGCAGGGCGGGCGCGGGGCGGTGCGGGCAGCGCGGGCGCAGGGCGGGCGGGGGCTAGTTGAGGTTTAGTTGGGGAGCGGTGGTGGGGGTTAGGTCTAGGTGGCGGAGGGAGCGGAGGCGGTCCAGGTGGTAGGTGGTGAAGGCGGAGACGAGGGTGGTGGCTTCTCGGCGGGTTCTGGGGTCTGTGCGTTCTGCGGTGGGCCAGTCGCCGGTTAGGAGGGCCGCCAACAGAGTGACTGTGGCTTGGGACGGCATGGTGGAGGCGGGTGGGCGGCAGGTGCTGCAGACCATGCCGCCGGCGGCCGGGTTGAAGGCTCGGTGGGGTCCTGGTTCGCCGCATTTGGCGCAGTCGTCGAAGGATGGGGCGTAGCCGGAGATGGCCAGCGAGCGGAGGAAGAAGGAGTCCAGGACCAGGCCGGGGGTGCGTTCACCGGATGACAAGACTCTTAGGGCGCCGGCCAGCAGGAGGTGGTGCTGGGTGGCGGGTTCTTTTTCTTCTACCACCAGGCGGTCGGCGGTTTCCAGGATGACCGCGCCGGTGGTGTAGCGGGCGTAGTCGCTGACGATGCCTTCGCCGTAGGCGGCGATGGAGACCGCTTGGGTGACCACGTCCAGGGTGCGGCCGGTCGCCAGCTGGAGGTCGACGTGGCTGAAGGGTTCCAGGCGGGCACCGAAGCGGGACGAGGTGCGGCGGACACCCTTGGCGACCGCGCGGATCTTGCCGTGGCCGCGGGTCAGGAGCGTGGCGATCCGGTCGGCTTCGCCCAGTTTCTGGACCCGGAGCACGATCGCCTCGTCACGATAGAGCGGCATCTGATCATTCTCTCAGGTCCCGTCGACAATCCCCACGAGGCTGATACGGCGACGCAGGGCGCAGGTTCCGCCGGCGAGGTTCAGGACTTGGCGAGGTAGTCGGGGAGGCTGATGGCCGGGTGGCCGGTGATGTCTTCGACGGCGCTGCTCACGCCGCTCAGTTCGCCGCTGCAGATGGCGGCGTACGACGTGACCCACCCGGCCACCTCCCACGCAGCCGCACCGAAGCCCTCGCGCGACCGGTACGCCTCGTCGAGCGTCTCCGGCTCGTACCGCACCGGCCGCCCCCACGCCGAGCTCATCAAGGAAGCCGCCTCGGTCAGCGTGAACGCGGAAGGCCCAGTGAGGTCATACGTCATCCCGGAGTGCTGAGACGACACCAGCACCCGAGCCGCCACCGCCGCGACATCATCACGCGCGACCGCTGCGACCCGCCCATCCCCCGCCGGCCCGCGGATCACACCATCAGCGCCGACGAACCCCGGCAAGAAGTCCAGATAC
The DNA here is from genome assembly GCF_039537185.1 of Kribbella ginsengisoli. NCBI lineage: Bacteria > Bacillati > Actinomycetota > Actinomycetes > Propionibacteriales > Kribbellaceae > Kribbella > Kribbella ginsengisoli. The sequence goes on from NZ_BAABAA010000003.1 coordinate 178,615, forward strand.
AGGTTGTCCCGCAAGAACGTGAAGTCCACACCGGTCGAGCGCACATGCTCCTCGGTGTGCCAATGATCCCGCGCAAACGTAAAAGTCGCCGACGGCGAAGCACCGACAAAGGAGGTGTAGACGATCCGCTGCACCCCCGCCGCCACCGCGGCATCAACAGTTGCCTTATGCAAAGAAACCCGGTCCGCCGACTCCGTCGCGCTCAGCAGCATCAAGGTCGTGACCCCGTCCAGCGCATTCAGCAACGCGGCCTTCTCCCCGTACGCCGCCTGCGCCACCTCCGCCCCGGCCAACGACGGCGCCCGCCCCGGATCCCGCACGATCAACCGCTGCGCCACCCCGTCCGCCGCGAGCAACCGAGCGATCCGCGACCCCAGCTGACCGGTAGACCCGGTCACACCGATCACTTGCCCACCTGATTCATGCCAGCAGGCGCGTACCGATCCCCCGCCACAGCATCCGGCGGGAACGCCGCATCCAGCTCCGCCAACTCGGAAGCAGACAGCGAAACGTCCACAGCACCAAGGTTCTCAGCCAGGTACTTCCGCCGCTTCGTCCCCGGAATCGGCACCACGTCGTTGCCCTGAGCAAGCAGCCAGGCCAGGGCCAGCTGACTCGGCAGCACGCCCTTCGACGCGGCAAGGGACTGCACGCGCGCCACCAGATCCAGATTGCGCTGGAAGTTCTCCCCGCTGAACCGCGGCATCCCCCGCCGCATGTCGTCCGGCTCGAAGTCGTCCGGCGAAGTGATCTGCCCGGTCAGGAAGCCACGCCCCAACGGGCTGAACGGCACGAACCCGATCCCCAGCTCGCGCAGGGTCGGCAGTACGCCGGTCTCCGGGTCGCGCGTCCACAGCGACCACTCACTCTGTACTGCGCTGATCGGGTGCACCGCATGTGCCGCCCGCACCGTCTCCCCCGACACCTCCGACAACCCCAGGTACCGGACCTTGCCCGCCTCCACGGCGAGAGCCATCGCCCCGACCGTCTCCTCGATCGGCACCTCCGGATCACGCCGGTGCAGGTACCAAAGATCCACGTAGTCGACTCCGAGCCGTCGCAGCGACGCATCAAGAGCCGAGGCCGCGTACTCCGGCCGCCCGTTGACCACGTTGGGCATGTCCGAGCCGACCCGCTGGAAGCCGAACTTCGTCGCCAGCACCACCTCGGACCGCCGGCCGGCCAGCGCCCGCCCGACGAGTTCCTCGTTGGCACCGTCGCCGTACACGTCGGCGGTGTCGATGAACGTGCAGCCGGCGTCGATCGCGGCGTGCACGGTGGCGATCGACTCCGCGTCGTCGCTCTGCACGCCGTACGACTGGGACATCCCCATGCAGCCGAGGCCGAGGGCCGAAACGGTCAGTTCTCCGAGGTGGGATTCACGCATGCCAAGAAACCTATACCGCAGTAACGACTCTGTGTCATTTGACCTCTGACGAGCTGCCCGACCCCGGATATCCGTATCTTCGGCCGGGTAGTGAATCGATGTCCAAGGGGCGGAACGGCTTAGGGGTGAGCCACTGATGTTTCTGAAGCAGGCGCTGCGGTACCGCTGGTCCCAGATGCTGGTGCTCGCCGGGGTGAGCGTGCTGATCGGCGCGTGCGCGACGTTCGCGCCGTGGTTCTCCCGCGCGGTCGAGCAGACGGTCACCACGGAGACCCTGACCAGCCAGTGGCTGCAAGCAAGCTGGCAACTCGAGTCGACACCACCGCCACTGCTCAGTGGCCCCAACGCCTCCGTGCTGCCCGAGCGGATCGCCACCCTGATCCCCGACGACCTGCGCCCGTTGTTCAGCCCGCCGATCTACGGCATGTCGGTCGAGGTCGGCTGGGCGCTCGGCAAGCCGGATCAGACCGGCAAGGTGGTCTGGCGGGATGGCTACTGCGACAAGCTCGTACTGACCTCAGGCAAGTGTCCGAGCGCCCCGAACGAGGCCGCCGTCTCGACCCAGGACGTGAAGAACTTCGGCGCCGACATCGGTTCCACTCTGAACGCCCAGTCCAGCAAGTACGCCGGTGGCGGCAAGCTCAAAGTGGTCGGCATCTACCGCGCCGACAACAACGACCCGTACTGGTACGGCCTCGGCCCGACCGGCCACTCGCTCCCAGCCAGCGAGACCCGCCCGGCCACGGCCGACTACATCTTCACCACCCGCGACACCCTCGAGAAGGGCGTCTGGGGCGCCCACTCGACCGTGGATGTCCACCCACTGCCAGGCAAAGCCCGGGTCGACGACCTGGCAAAGCTCCGTCAGGCCACCGAGGACTCCAACGTCAACGGCGCCTCGCTCGAGACGGCCAACACCTCCGCCTTGAGCAGTGTCATCGACGGGATCACCGCCGAGCGCAAGCAGGCCGCCACGATCATCCCGCTGGTGATGGTCCAGGTGGCCCTGTTCGGCGTCGTGGTGCTCGCCCTCGCACTGGCCGCTGTCGTCGACCAGCGCAGGCCCGAGCTGGCCGTGTCCCGGCTGCGCGGCGCCAGCTCACGGCGTACGGGCCGGTCGTTGGCCACCGAGCTCGCGGTGCCGGTCGTGGTCGGCACGCTGCTGGGCGGGCTGGTCGGGTTCGGGCTGCTGCTGGTGGTACGCAGTACCTGGCTGAACGACGGGGCTCCGCTGGAGCTGCCCTGGACCGTACCGGCCGCCGCGGCCCTCGCGGCTCTCGTTGGACTCGCAGTGGTCGCCTGGACCATCCGGGCGGTCATCAGCCAGCCGATCTCGACCCTGCTCCGCCGGATCGTGCCGCGGCGCCGGGGCCGGACCATCGGTCTGATCGATGTCATCGTCATCGTGGTCGCCTCGGCCGGGCTGCTGGGCGCGCTGACCGGCGGTGGTCGGGGTCCACTGCCCGTACTGACCCCAAGCCTGCTCGCCCTGGCGGTGGGCCTGACGTTCGCCCACCTCCTTCTCCCGACAGCGGGCCTCATCAGCAGGCAAGCACTGCGCCGGGGACAGCTCGGCCTAGCACTCGGAGCGCTCCAGGTGGCCCGCCGCCCGGCAGTGACCCGGATCGTCGCCGTGGTGGCCGTGGCGACGGCATTGGTCTCCTTCGCCGGCCAGGCCTCGTCCGTGGCCGACCGCAACCGCGACTACCGAGCCGGGTACGAGGTCGGCGCCGACGGCGTGCTGTCGATGGACGTACGGGTCTTCTCCGACTTCAGCACCGCGATCGACAAGATCGACCACGACCGGCGCTGGATGACCCCGGTCGTGCTCTCCTCCCCGTCGAACCCGGACGGCCTGCGCACGCTGATGATCGAGCCCGACAGCTACCAGCGGGTCGCCTTCCGCGGTGACCAGCTGACCGACGCCCAAGGCTTCCGGCAGCTCAAGGCCCCGACCGAGCCACCGCCGATCACGTTGAAGGGCGAGCGGCTGACCATCACCGCGACCCCTGGCGCACTGCAGCCCTACTACCCACCCACCGGGGACGGCGAGGAGGTCCCGGTCGGGCCACCCGCCAAGTCCGTCGTGCTCCAGGCCTCGCTCTTCAGCCACGACACCGGGTCCCGGTTCACCGTCGACTTCCCGCCGATGAAGCTGGACGCCGGCAAACAGGTCCAGCTCAGCAAGCAGATCGTCTGCCCCGAGACCTGCGACCTGATCCGGCTGGGCGTCACCCGCGAGCTGGGCGACTCGGCCGGCATCCGCGGCGAGATCACCATCGACAAGGTCGCCACCGACACCCAGCCGTCGATCCCGCTGGGCAAGGCCGGCAGCTGGAACGCGCCCGACCAGGCCGAAGGCGACGCCGTCAACCTGGGCAGCATCAGCGCGACCGACGGCCCGCCGGGCGGCCTGATCCTCGGCATCACCAGCATCGGCCGCGAGGTGAGCGTCCAGACCACCCGGATCCCGGTCGCCGTGCCGGCGCTGATCAGCCCGGAGTACGCGGTCACCCAGTCCCAGACCGTGCCCGGCCTGGACGGCCTCGCGTTCATGGTCGAGAAGCTCGACCGGCTGCAGACCGCGATCCCGCGCTACAGCGAACACACCGCGGTCGTCGATCTGGAGACGGTACGCCGATTGGGCGGCAGCGTGGCCGACACGAGTACCGACTTCGAGCTCTGGCTGAACAAGGACGGCCTGGCCCACTCGCAACAGATCATCGACGAGCTGGGCAAGGCCGGCATCCTGGCGACCCTCATCGACCGCAAGTCCGACCAGGTCGCCACCTACGGCCGCTCCGCGAGCGCGCTGGCCCTCCAGCTGACGCCGGTGATCGGCGTGGCCGGCTGGGCGCTCGCCATCATCGTGCTGCTGCTGATGATCGTCACCTCGTGGCGCTCCCGGGCCCAGGACTACGCGAGCCTGCGCATCACCGGCGTACCGGCTGCTACGACTGGCAGGGCGGCGAGGTGGGAGCAGACCGGGCCGGTCGCACTGGCCGCCTTGCTCGGCTCGGCCTGCGGCATCCTGGGCGCCCATGTCGCGCTGCCGATGATCCCGCTGTTCGCCCCGACCAGCCAACCGTCGCCGATCCCCCTCGACCTCGCCACCAACTGGGGCGTCGCATTGGCGCTGACGGTGATCAGTACGGCGATCATGACCGCGGCGACCCTCTTGCTCGGCACCGGCGTCAACCGGCGGGCCGGCTATACCCGGATCCGGGAGGAGCTGTCATGACCGGCCTCGCGATCAACACGACCGGCCTGGTGCACATCTACCGCAGCCAAGGGCACGACGTCGCCGCGCTGTCCGGAATCGGGATCAGTGTCCGGCCGGGCGAGCTGGTCGGGTTGCTCGGGCCGTCCGGCGCCGGGAAGTCCACGCTGCTGCAGCTCTGCGGTGGGTTGCTGACCCCGAGCGCCGGGCGACTGCAGATCGGCGAGCATCACATCGCCACCATGACCGAGTCCGAGCTGGACCGGATGCGTGCCGGCGACGTGGGCATCGTGCTGCAGGGGGCCGGGCGCAATCTCATCCCGTACCTCTCGCCCGAGGACAATGTCCGGTACGCGCAACGCGCCGCAGCAAAAGGCCGACCGCTGCCGGCGCCGAAGGAAGTGCTGGATCTCGTTGGCCTGAGCAACCATGCGCACACTCCGCTGGAACGGCTCACACCCGGTCAGATCCAGCTGTGCGCGGTCGCGGTCGGGATCGCCACGTTCCCTGGGTTGTTGCTGGCCGACGAGCCGACCAGCCAGCTCGATCACCGGGCACGCGACGAGGTACTGGCCGCGATCTCGACGATCAACAAGGCGACCGGTATGACCGTGCTGCTGATCACCCACGACCCGGACGTGGCCGCCGTGCTCCCGCGGACGATCACGATCAAGGACGGGCGGATCGCGTCGGAAGGCCGCTCGGGTGAGGAGTTCGCCGTGGTCGCGACCGATGGCTCGCTGCCGTTGCCGCCGCATGTCGCGGAGCTGCTGCCACCGGGAACGCTGTTGCGCGTGACCACCACCGAGGACGGCGAGGTCCGGTTGACGCCGGTCGAGCAGGAGGGCGAGGCATGATCACCGTCACCAACCTCACCGTCGCCTACGGCGACCTGGTCGCGGTGGCCGACGTGTCACTGCGGGTGCCGCCCGGCTACGTACTGGCGGTCAGCGGGCCGTCGGGGGCCGGCAAGAGTTCGTTGCTCTGGGCAATCGCCGGGGCGGTCTCGGCCAAGTCGGGCTCGGTCGAGGTCGACGGGCTCGAGATCGTCGACCGGCCGCGGGCGGCGGCGCACGGCGTCGTACTGATCCCGCAGGGCAACGGGTTGGCCCGCGTCCTCACGGCGCGCGAGAACCTGTCGATGCCGCTGCTGGCCGAGCGGAAGTTGCCATCCGACGACCAGGACCGCGACGAGGCGCTGGAGTCGATCGACGACATCATCGCGAAAGCGCTGTCTGACGTCGGGCTGGAGGACAGTGGCGACCACCTTGTCGAGGAGCTGTCCGGCGGCGAGCAACAGCGCGTCGCCGTCGCCCGCGGGCTGGCCCAGCGCGGCAAGGTGATCCTCGCCGACGAATCCACCAGCGAACTCGACAGCACCAACAGAGAGCGCGTTCTCGCCCTCCTGCGCGACGAGGCGGACCGCGGCGCGGCGGTCATCATCGCCACCCACGACCCGAGCGTGGCCGCCGGCGCCGACGGCCACGCCCTGATGGACGAGGGACACCTCAGCTGGGAACGCCGGCTCTGATCAGCCGAGCCAGTAGAGCAGGGCGGCGAGCGCGCCGATCACGACGACGATCCGGACGATCGCGACGAACTCGGGATCGAAGCGCTCCCGGCGTGGGTGCGGGTCGTAGGGCTCAACCGCCATGGTGGCCCACCAGTTCCGGCGTACGGATCTGAGCCACGTCCGGGCCGACGAGCATCGGGTCGAGCTGGATCACGCTGATGCCGAACGGCGCGAGCATCTCCCGCAGCGAACTCTCATGCAACCGAACCCACTCCTGCCGCGGCCCCGTTGCCGCCCGCAACAACTGAGCAGAACTGAACGCGATGCCCACCCGTACGCCGTCCGGCCGATGCCCCCATTGCAGAGCCGCGACGTCCAGCGCCCCAGCGCTACGGGTAGGCACGAATAACGGGACGGGATCACCAGTAGATGTAGTCACAGCCCCAACGCTAGATCGCCTACCCGCCGCAGACTCGCGTCCTCACACCCTTCACATACCTTCCCAACAGACCTCTCACAAGCCAATGAATACTGGCTCCGCGGGCGGCCCGTCGTCGCGCAACCGGGACAGCAGCACAGGCAGCGTGCGCGGCGACAGGTACTCCGGACCACGATGGCTCTGGATCTCCTCGAAGGTCAACCAGCGGTACCCATGCACGTTCTCCGCCTGCATCTCCTCCACCGACATCGAACCGGCCGGATCGAACGCATCGGTCCGCACCAGGAAGTAGTCGTTCGTCACTCCGTCGAACCCTGCGGCATGCCCATCAGCGACCGTCACCTGATGCCACAGGTGCGGCGCATCGGCAGGCGGCTCGATCCCGATCTCTTCGGCCAGCTCGCGGGCGAGTGCCTGCGGCAACGACTCCCCCGCCTCCACCCCACCACCAGGCGGCGCCCACACGGCGTGCCCATCGGCGAACTCGAAGCGCAGCAACAGGATCCGGTCCTCCGGGTCCAGCACGACAGCTCGCGCGGCAGGCCGAAGAGTCGGCGCGGGGAGTTCCAGCTCGCACTCGACGTTCTTCTCGCGGGCCACGAAACCGAAACGGGCGTTGACCTTCTGCATCGCGCCGTTCGTCTCGGCGGTCCAGGTGTGCAGCCATTTCTGGGTGGTCCGGTGCTCGGCGAGTTGCGCCAGGTTGGCGGCCTTCAGGTGCGCGCCGAGGTTGTGGCCGCGGTCGTCGCGCAGGACGAGCGTGTCCAACTGCTGCACGTTGTCCGGGTCGGTCAGCGGCAGGTACATCACCGTGTAGCCGGCCGGGCGGCCATCGAGAGTGCGGGCCAGCACGACCAAGGCCTGGTAGCTTCTGGCGGTTCGCTCCTCCAGCTGGCGGAGTTCGTCAGCGGTCCAGACCTTCGGCTCCCGGGACATCCCGCCGATCGGTACGTCGCGAGCCATCGCGCTGCGCAGGTCGGCGTACACCGGCAGGTACTCCTCCGGGCACGGACCCGCCCAGGAGATCAGCTCATACCCCTCCAGCGGCTCCAGTTCCACCCGGTGCTCGTACGGCAGCGGTACGACGAGATGGTCCTCGACATGCTCGACCACGAACCCGAGCTTGGCGGCGAACAGGGACCCGGGCCAGGTCTCGGGCGTGAAGCCGTCGGGAACGGCGAGCTCGGCCTGGTAGATCGTCCGGCCGAGCGACGCTGCCTTCGACCGCGCCCAGCCCCACAGTGCGGTGCCGATCCCCTGCCGCCGCTCGGCGGGCAGCACGTCGATCTCCACGATGACCGCGTCGAGATCGTTCTTCAGGTAGTACTCGAAAAGCATCGCGCCGACCACCCGCTCCCCGTCGAATGCCGCGACCGGGAGCCTGGTCTTGATCGGGTTGTCCGAGCGCAGGGAGTTCGCCGTCGCCTGGTGGCTGAAGACGAGTGGTACCTCGCGATCGGCGACGGCACCGGCTCGGAGTACGGCGTACCAAGCGTCGAAGGCCTGCGCGTCGTGGGGGTCGATCTCGCGGACGGTGATCACGCCCAGAGCCAATCAGCTCCGGGCGTGAAACACCATGCAATTACCGGGTGGCGCGGTTGATCGCCGAGACGACCGCCTTCAGCGAGGCAGTGAGAATGTTGGCGTCCCGCCCGACTCCCCAGTAGACGTCGTCGCCGACCTCGCACTCGACGTACGCCGCCGCCAGGGCGTCACCGCCGGCCGAGAGCGCGTGCTCGTGGTAGTCCAGCACCCGTACGTCGTACTTCAGCGGCCTGATCGCGTCGACGAAGGCCGACACCGGACCGTTGCCCTCGCCAACCAGCTCGTGCGGAACGCCGTTGGAGTAGACCTGCACCCGGAGCGCGTCGTTCTGCCCCTCACCCGAGGTCGAGTTGACGGTCAGCAGCGACAGCTTGCCCGGCGCCAGGTACTCGGCCTCGAAGATGTCCCACATCTGCTGGGGACCGACCTCGCCACCCTCGGCGTCGGTGTGCTGCTGGATCACCCGGCTGAACTCGATCTGCAGCCGGCGCGGCAGGTCGAGCCGGTGCTCCGACTTCATGATGTACGCGACGCCGCCCTTGCCGGACTGCGAGTTGACCCGGATGACCGCCTCGTACGACCGGCCGACGTCCTTCGGGTCGATCGGCAGGTACGGCGCCTCCCAGTGGATCTGGCCGACCGGGATGCCCTCGGCCGCGGCCTGCTTGTCCAGCGCCTCCAGGCCCTTCTTGATCGCGTCCTGGTGCGAGCCGGAGAAGGCGGTGTAGACCAGGTCACCGGCGTACGGCTGGCGCTCGGGGACGCGCATCTGGGTGCAGTACTCGACCGTCCGGCGGATCTCGTCGATGTCGGAGAAGTCGATCTGCGGGTCGATGCCCTGGCTGAACAGGTTCATCCCCAGCGTGACCAGGTCGACGTTGCCGGTCCGCTCGCCGTGGCCGAACAGGCAGCCCTCGACGCGATCCGCGCCTGCCATCAGCGCCAGCTCGGTGGCGGCCACCGCAGTACCGCGGTCGTTGTGCGGGTGCAGGCTGATGGTGCTGTGCTCGCGCCGGGTCAGGTTGCGGCCGAACCACTCGATCTGGTCGGCGTACACGTTCGGCGTCGACATCTCGACGGTGGCCGGCAGGTTCAGGATGATCTCGCGGCCCTCGGCCGGCTGCCAGACGTCGCTGACCGCCTCGCACACCTCCAGCGCGAACTCCAGCTCGGTGCCGGTGAAGATCTCCGGGCTGTACTGGTAGCCGAACTCGCAGTCGCCCAGGATCTCGTCCGCGTACTTCATCACCGTCTCGGTGCCCCGTACTGCGATGTTGCGGCACTCGGCCTTGTCGACGTTGAACACGACGCGGCGGAACAGCGGCGCGGTCGCGTTGTACAGGTGGATGGTGGCCTTCGGCGACCCCTCCAGCGACTGCACGGTCCGCTCGATCAGCTCGTCGCGGGCCTGGGTCAGCACCGAGATGGTGACGTCGTCGGGGATCGCGTCGCCCTCGATCAGGCTGCGGACGAAGTCGAAGTCGTACTGGCTGGCGCTGGGGAAACCGACCTCGATCTCCTTGTAGCCCATCTTCACCAGCAGGTCGAACATCCGCCGCTTGCGGGCCGGCGACATCGGCTCGACCAGTGCCTGGTTGCCGTCGCGCAGATCGGTGGACAGCCAGCGCGGCGTCTTGTCGACCGACTTGGCCGGCCAGGTCCGGTCCGGCAGCGCGATCGGCGGGAACGCGCTGTACCGGCCGATCGGCATGCCGGACGGTTGCTGAACGGGTTCGGGCTGGTTCTTCGGTGCCATGAGTGCGGGTCTCCTCGCGGGAAGTTGTGTACAGCTGGGTCGGGATCGACCGGCGTACGACGAAACTCCGCGGCGAGGAAACCGGCCTACGTCAGGCCTCGCCGCGGCAGCGAAGGAGAAGAAGCTGGTGCCGCATGATGCCTGTGAGTCTATGCACAACCCTGATCGGAGGTCGAACCAGGGGTCTCGCGGACCGAGACGGAGAGTGACGGCTCAGGCAGCGGCGCCGGCCCGCCAGTTGCGTCCGATCAGTCCCAGCAACGCCGGATAGACGAAGAGGTACCGGAACGGTTTGATCGCCGCCATGTACGCCGCCCCGCGCCGCCCGTTGGGTTTCACCAGCACCGCCATCTGCCCGCGATAGCCCCCGGCGCCGTCGGGCACCCAGCTGAGATGCAGCACTCCGTGCACCGTCCGGTTCGCCATCTCGGCGGCCCACTCGTCGTCCAGCAGGTAGAGCGGCTCGAAGGGCAGCTTGCCCATCTCCGGGCCGGCCGGAACCGCGCGCAGGTCGTCCGGGAAGCGGTCGCGCAACGTCTGCACCCGCCCACCGAGGCCGCCGCCCTCGTCGTCCCAGCCGAAGACCCGGCCGAGCTTCCACCGGGCCTCCCACAAAAACCGAACGATGAGCGGCGCGCCCGCCGGAAAGCCTTCCTCAGCGTCGCCGCCAGGCCCTCCCGCCCCTCTCGCTCCGTCGGCCCCCTCTGCTCCGAACGCGGTCAGCAGCCGCGGCAGCTCTCCTGGACCACCCGGGGTCGGCAGCGCCCAGACGTCTTCGACGGTGAAATCCGGGGTCAGTTCGTGGATCCGCCAGGGCTGGTCCGTGTGGGCGGCGAGCGGGAGTCTCATCGGTTCCTCCAAGGTCTGTACGCTTCCGTATAGATCGAAGCTAGCAAGATCTGTACGGTTGCGTATAGACCTGGTTCCAGTGAGAGGAGACACGTTCGTGGCGCTGGCCCGCACCCCTCGCGCGAAGTGGATCGAGCAAGGACTGCGCACGCTCGCCGACGGCGGCCCGGAGGCCGTCCGGATCGAGGCGATCGCGCAGGCGCTCGGCGTCACCAAGGGCGGCTTCTACGGGTACTTCGAGAATCGCGGCGCCCTGCTCGAGGAGATGCTGGACAGCTGGGAACTGGGCAGCACCGAGGAACTGATCCAGCGCGTCGAGAGCGAGGGCGGCGACGCCGCGACGAAGCTCCACCGGCTGATCACGATCGTCGCCTCCGCCGACCGGCTCACCTCCGAGGTGACCGTCGACCTCGCGATCCGCGACTGGGCCCGGCGCGACCCGGCCGTCGCCGACCGCCTCCGCCGCGTCGACAACCGCCGAATGGCCTACCTCCGCGAACTCTTCAGCGCCTTCTGCCCCGACCCGGCCGACGTCGAGACCCGCAGCCTGCTCGTCTACTCGACCTACATCGGCAGCCACCTCATCGCCGCCGACCACGGCCCCTACACCCGCTCCGAAGTCCTCAAACACACCCGCACCTGGCTCCTCACCCCACCGGGCGACTCGCGGCGGGGTTGACTTCAAGTCTGCTTGAAAAATTAGGCTCCACTCATGACCTCTGACCTCCCCGGCAAGACCGGGCTCGGCGTGCTTGTCACGATCAAGCGCGATGGCCGTCCGCAGCTGTCCAACGTCACCTACCTGTACGACGGTGAGCGGATTCGCGTGTCGCTCACCGACGATCGCGCCAAGACCAAGAACCTGCGTCGCGATCCGCGGGCCAGCCTCTACGTCAACGGCCCGGGTGGTCGCTCGTACGTCGTGCTGGAAGGCAAAGCCGAGCTCACCGCGGTCGCGGCCGACGAGCACGACGACACCGTCGAGCAGCTCGTCGCGTACTACCGCGAGGCCTCCGGCGAGCACCCCGACTGGGACGACTACCGGCGGGCGATGGTGGCCGACAAGCGGCTGCTGTTCACGATGCGCGTGGAGCACTCGTACGGGATGTAGCCGCGTCGCGGTAGCGCTTCGGGGCCATTCCGTTGACCCGCTTGAAGGCGTTGCTGAAGGCGCTGTCGGAGGTGTAGCCGAGTGAGCGGGCGAGCGTGGACAACGGGGTGTCCTCGTCGCGCAGCGCTCGCTCGGCCAGCCTCATCCGCCAGTTCGTCAGGTACGTCAGCGGCGGTACGCCGGCAACCGACCGGAACCGTTCCGCGAAGGTGGTCCGCGACATCGCCGACGCCTGCGCCAGCTCCTCCAACTGCCACGCGCGCCCCGGCTGGTCGTGCATCAGCCGGAGCGAGGGGGCGATCCGCTCGTCGGCGATCGCCCGCAACCAGCCGACCGGCAGCGACTCGGCCTCGGTCAGACAGGCGCGCAACGTCTCCACGAACAACAGATGCGCCACGTTGTCGGCGGCCAGACTCGCCCCCGGCTGCGTAGTCGTTGCCTCATGCAATAACCGGTCGAGCAACCAGCGGAAGACCGGGGCCTGCTCATCGGAGGCGCGCAGCACCATCACCGGCGGCAGCGCGCGCATCAGCAGCTCCTCGCCGGTCCGGTTCACGCTGACGTGCCCACCGACGCCCATCACCTTGGTCCCCGAGCGATCGGCCGCGCCGCTGCCGAACCGGGCGATCGGCCCGTCGTACGCGCCGAAGGCCTCGACGGCATCCTCGACCGGTACGTCGGCGTTGCCCTTCAGAAAGGTCCGCCGGCCGTCGAACAGCACCACGTCACCGCGCTCCAGCCCGATCCGGGGCCGGCCATCCTCGAAGTCGAGCCAGCAAGTCCCCTCCACCATCGCGCTGAACTTCAGCCGCCGCGACGCCGGGTAGCGCAGCGCCCAGTCGCCGTACGCCTCGAAGCCGCGCGAGACATGGCACCGCGCCTCAGTGAGGGCCAGTGTCTGCGCCAGCGGATCAGCCGTACTCTCGCGCAAATTTTCAGGACTCACAAGCATTCAGAGTACGACCGGGTCGAACTAGCTTCAAGGTATGAGCACACAACAACCCATCGGATCCGGATTCACCGCTGCCTCCACCGCGGCCGAGGTGATCGAAGGCATCGACCTCACCGGCAAGACCGCGATCGTCACCGGCGGCTACTCCGGTCTCGGCAAGGAGACCGTCCGGGCCTTCCTGGCCGCCGGCGCCGAGGTGATCGTCCCGGCCCGCGACACAGCCCGGGCGAGCAGGCAACTGGCCGGCATCGAAGGCGTGGTCGTCTACGAGCTGGACCTGCTCGACCCCGACAGCATCGACGCCTTCGCCGATCGATTCCTCGCCACCGGACGCCCGCTCCACCTCCTGGTGAACAGCGCCGGGATCATGGCCACTCCCCTGCGCCGCGACGCCCGTGGCTTCGAGTCACAGTTCGCCACCAATCACCTCGGCCACTTCCAGCTCACCACGCGCCTCCTTCCCGCCTTGCGCCAGGCCGGCGGCGCCCGGGTCGTCGCGCTGTCGTCGCGCGGTCACAGGTACAGCGCCGTCGACTTCGAGGACCCGAACTTCGAGCATCGCGAGTACGGCCCCTATCAGGCGTACGGGCAGTCGAAGACGGCCAACGTCCTGTTCGTCGTCGAGCTCGACGCTCGTGAGCGGGAGAACGGCATCCGCGCGTTCGCCGTCCATCCCGGCAGCATCATGACCAATCTGGCCGGCGGCACCGATCGCGAAGTACTGCGGCAGGGCGGCTTCCTGGACGACGACTACGCACCGATCATCGACCCCAGTCGTGGGCTGAAGACCCCCGAGCAGGGTGCCGCGACCCAGGTCTGGTGCGCGACCAGTCCGCAGCTCGACGGGCTCGGGGGTCTGTACTGCGAGGACGTCGACGTCGCCACCCTGCACACGGGAGATCTGCCGGACACCGACGTACTGGCGTTGACCCCGGGCGCCTTCGGCGTCCTGCCGTATGCGATCGACCAGGACGCGGCCCGGCGGCTGTGGAAGCTCAGCGAGGAAATTCTCCACCGGCCATAAATGACTCGCGGTGACCGGCCTCCTGCCGCCACTCTGGCCTGGTGGACATCACCAGACTTGACCCAGACGACGCTGCCGGCTGCGCCGAGGCAGTGGCGCTGCTGACGGCGACCCACAAGGTCGACTGCCCGGCGGCCGTCGTGTCGACCCCGCTCGGCTTTCAGGCGCACCTCAAGTACGGCTGGGACGGCGACCCGGGCCGCGCCTACCTGGCCCGCGACGAGAACGGGTCCCTGGTCGGCCTGCTCGACTTCTTCGCGCCGACCCGCGACAACACCAACTCGGTCTGGCTCGAGGTCGACGTCCATCCGGACCATCGCGGCCAGGGCATCGAGGACGAGCTCATCCGGTACGCCGAACAGCTCGCCCTCGACCTCGACCGGCACCTGGTCGGCATCGCGGCCTGGGACCGGCCGGACCGGGACGAGGTCATCCGGGCGAACGGCTTCGAGCAGAAGGCGGTCGAGGTGAACCGCCGCCAGGACATCGCGAACCTGGACTGGGCCACCGCGCAGAAGCTGTACGACGAGGCGGTGCTCGCGGCCGCCGACTACGAGGTACTGCGGTTCGTCGGGGCCGTCCCCGAGGAACTCCTGGAGGGCATGGTCGCGGTCACCGCCTCGATCAACGACGCTCCCAAGGACGACCTCGACATGGAGGACGACGCCATCTCGGCGGACCGGATCCGCGCCTACGAGCAGGCTCGCGAGGCGCACAACGAGACCATGTACCGGGTGATCGCCCGGCACCGCACGACCGGCGAACCGGCCGGCCACACGGTCGTCACCGTCGAGCGCGAGCGCCCGCACATCGGCCACCAGAACGACACCGCGGTCTCCCGTGACCATCGCGGCCATCGCCTGGGCGCCCTGGTGAAGACCGCCATGCTGCTCTGGCTGCGCGAGGCCGAGCCGGCGCTGACCCAGATCGACACCTGGAACGCCGAGTCCAACAACCACATGATCGGCATCAACGAGCAGCTGGGCTACTTCATCGTGGGCCGCGGGCTCGACTACCAGAAGACGATCTGAACGCCTTCCGGCAGTAGCCGAGGAACGCCTCACCCCGCCGGGTGAGGCGTCCCCCGGCGGCCCACCCCAGCACCACAGGAGTAGTCGGTACTCCGTCCGCCAGCGGTCGCGTGACCACCGGCAAACCCTCATAACTCAGCTCGACCGCCGGTGTCTGCACGGCCAGCGAATATCCGATGCCCCGGGCAACCAATGCGCGAGCCAACTCGAAGCTGCCCGCGCGATGAGCCGGCGTCATCTCCACCCCGGCCGCGTCGAAGACCGCCTGGAAGTACCGCTCACTCGGCGGTACGTCGAGCAGCACGAACGGCTCCCCCGTCAACGCGGCCAACCGGATCGACCGCCGTCGCGCGAGCCGATGCCCACCGGGAAGCAGTACGGACGGCGGCCGGTCGTGCAGCACCACGGTCTCGATCCCCGGCAGCAAGTCCTGCTGGTAAAGGAAAGCGAGCTCGCAGCGACCGTCGAGCAACGCGCCCTGCAGATCCGGCAGCGTGCCCTCCATGAAGTCGATCTCCACGCCGGGCCGCGTCTCCCGGAACCCGGCGATCGCCAACGGCAGATGGAACGGCGCGATCGGCGCATAGCACCCGATCGTGAGCCGCCCGTCGATCTCCTGGCCGAGACTGCGCGCACCGGCCCCGAGCTCCGACAAGGCGGCCAGCACCTTGCGCCCGTCGGTCACCACTTGCTGCCCGGCCGGGGTGAGTCCGGTGCCTCGGCGTGAGCCGCGGAGTACAAGGGTGACACCGAGCGCGCGCTCCAGCTCCCCGATCGCGAGCGACACAGCGGACTGCGAGACCTGGCACCTCGCGGCGGCCGTCGTGATCCCGCCCGTCTCGGCGATGGCCACCAGATACTCCAACTGGCGAGGCGAGACGTTGGGCAGAGGCATAAGGAAAGCATATGGGTTGCTCTACTTTCTCAAGCTGGACTGATGATGAGCTGGCTGACTACCGTCGATGAAGTGAGCCGCAGCCATCAGCACCCCTTCATCCCCTACGCACCCGCACGCGTTCCGATCGAGGAAGGGCTGCGCCGTGGGGCGGAGTTCCGGGACGGGTTGGAGTCGCGCCGATCGGTGCGCTGGTTCTCGGATGAGCCCGTGCCGCTGGAGGCGATCGAGTTGGCGGTTGCCACAGCCAACACGGCGCCGAGCGGGGCGCACTATCAGCCGTGGACGTTCGTCGCGACCGACGACCCGGAGATCAAGCGCAGTGTGCGGCTGGCCGCCGAAGAGGAGGAGCGCCGGTTCTACCTGGAGCGTGAGTTGCCGGAGTGGCACGAGGCGCTTGCCCGGCTGGAGACCGACGAGAACAAGGAGTTCCTAGAGGTCGCGCCCTGGCTGGTGGTGGCGTTCGCGCAGAAGCACACCCCGCGGGCCGACGGCAGCCTGCGCAAGAACTACTACGTGTCGGAGAGCGTCGGCATCGCCTGCGGCTTCTTCATCGCCGCGCTGCACCGGATGGGTCTCGCGACGCTGACCCACACGCCGAACCCGATGGCGTTCCTCAGCGAGGTTTTCGACCGGCCGCGGTCCGAACGGCCGTACATCATCTTCCCGGTCGGCTATCCCGCCGGCGACTGCGAGGTCCCCGACCTCGACCGCAAGCCGTTGAGCGAGGCGCTGCTGGTCAGACCGGCTCGACGATCGACACCGACATCCGGTTGCTGACCGACCAGCCGAGTCCTTCGTACAACCGGATCGCGCTCGCGTTGGTGGCGCCCGTGTGCAGGAACGGGCGATCGCCGGCCGCCTCGATGCCGGCGGCGACATCGCGGATCAGCCGGCTGGCGAGTCCCTGACCCCGGTACGCCGGGTGCGTGCAGACCGCGCTGATCTCGGTGTACCCGGGCAGCTTGTACCGCTCGCCGGCCATCGCGATCAGCTCACCGTCGCGGCGCAGACCGACGTACCGGCCGCACTCGATCGTCCGGGTGCGGAACGGGCCGGGCTCGGTCAACGCGGTCAGTGCGACCATCTCGGGCACATCGTCCGGGCCGAGCACGACGGCCTCGGAATCAGGCTCGCCGAACGCGTCCGGTGCCACGAACTGGACCAGGCCGAACTTCTGGACGAGCTTGAAGCTGCTCGGCAGCGGCAGGTCGTGACGCTTGTACGCCGCGCTGTGCCCGACCCCGAGAAGCTCGGCGGCATCGGCCCAGTCCTGCTCGGTCACGTCGTCCGGCAGGCCGAGGAAGGGCGCGACCTCGGGTGGGTAGCGATGGACCCGGCCACGGCTCTCGGCCAGCGCGGCGTGCGGGCCGGTGAGTGCGTAGTACGAAGGGTTGAGCAGCACCTGGGCTCCGGCCATCAGAACCCGAGCTTCCGTAGGTGCTTGGCGTCGGTCTGCCAGTTCTTGGCGATCTTCACGTGCAGGTCGAGGTAGACCGGCGTACCGAGCAGGGCCTCGATCTGGCGGCGGGCGTTGGCGCCGACGTCGCGCAGCCGGGCGCCCTTGTGACCGATCACGATGCCTTTCTGGCTGTCCCGCTCGAGGAAGATGTTGGCGTAGATGTCGAGCAGCGGCTTGTCGTCCGGCCGGCCCTCGCGCAGCCCCATCTCGTCGATGGTGACCGCGATCGAGTGCGGCAGCTCGTCCCGGACGCCTTCGAGAGCCGCCTCGCGGATCAGCTCGCCGACCAGGATCTCCTCCGGCTCGTCGGTCACGTCGCCGTCGGGGTAGAGCGGCTGGCCGGCCGGCAGGAACTTCACCAGCTCGTCCGCGACGGTGTCGACCTGATACCCCGAGGTGGCCGAGACCGGCACGACGGAGGCCCATTCGATCCCGACCGACTCGCCCAGCGTCCGGATCTCGGACAGGTGCTCGATCATCCGCTCGGGCGAGACCAGGTCGGCCTTGGTCGCCAGCGCGACCTTCGGCGTCTTGGCCACCTTGGCGGCCTCGGCGACCAGGAACCGGTCGCCCGGGCCGATCTTGTCGCTGGCCGGCAGGCAGATGCCGATCACGTCGACCTCGGCCCAGGTGGTCTTGACGATGTCGTTCAGCCGCTCGCCGAGCAGCGTCCGCGGCTTGTGCAGGCCCGGGGTGTCGACCAGGATCAGCTGCGCGTCGGCGCGGTGCACGATGCCGCGGACGGCGTGCCGGGTGGTCTGCGGCTTCGACGAGGTGATCACGATCTTCTGCCCGACCAGGGCGTTCGTGAGCGTCGACTTGCCCGCGTTCGGGCGGCCGACGAAACAGGCGAAACCGGACTTGAACTCCGGCTGCACGTTCTCAGGTGTGGACGACATCACGAACCTCTCCGTTGCCATCGGCAACGACTACCGGAAGGGCGGCGCCGCCGAAGTAACGGACCACCTCGACATCGACCGCGGCGGGCTCGTGGTCGGTGACCACGGCGGCTGCCTCGATGCCTTTGACACCTGACGATACGGCCATCGCCACCGCGAGCTGCAATGCGCTCAGCAGCACGGTGTCCAGCTGGACCGTGCAGGCGGCGTACGTCCGCCCGTCGGTGTCCCGGACGGCGGCTCCTTCGGCGGCCCGGGTACGGGCCCGGGCGGCGCGCGCCAGGGTGACCAGTTTGGCGTCCTCGGCCGAGAGGTCGGCAGGCAAAGATGGCTCCATGTGATCGAAGTGTGCCAGGCGGTGTGGATCAGGCGTTCTGGTGACTGCTGTCCTGCGGCTGGTCGGCGAGCTGTCCGCGCCGGACCAGCACGGTACCGACCTGGTTGCGGCGGCCGGACGGCCGTTCCGCGGTGAGCGACAGCCCGAGGATCTCGACCTGGGCGCCGGGGATCGGCACCTTGCCGAGCAGCTTGGCCATCAGGCCGCCGACGGTGTCCACGTCGTCGTCGTCCAGCGGTACGCCGAACAGGTCGCCCAGCTCGTCGATCGGGTACCGGCTGGACACCCGGTAGGCGCCGTCCGACAGGGCCTGGACGGCTTCCGGCGCCTCGTCGTACTCGTCGGTGATCTCGCCGACGATCTCCTCGAGGATGTCCTCGATGGTGACCAGGCCGGCCGTACCGCCGTACTCGTCGACGACGATCGCCACGTGCATCCGGGCCGCCTGCATCTCGCGCAGCAGCTGGTCGACCGGCTTGGAGTCGGGGATGTACATGCACGGCCGCATCACCGACTCGACCCGCTCGGTCGACTCGGCCGAGGCGTTGTCGTAGACCCGGCGCATCACGTCCTTGAGGTAGACGACGCCGAGGATGTCGTCCAGCGACTCGCCGATCACCGGGATCCGCGAATAGCCGCTGCGCAGCGCCAGCGAGGTGAGCTGGCGCAGCTTCTTGTGCCGCTCGATGTAGACCATGTCGGTGCGCGGCACCATCACCTCGCGGACGATGGTGTCGCCGAGCTCGAAGACGGAGTGGATCATCTGCCGCTCGGTCTTCTCGATCACCGACGACTTCTCGGCCAGGTCGACCAGCGCGCGCAGCTCCGCCTCGGTCGCGAACGGGCCCTCGGCGAAGCCCTTGCCGGGGGTGAGCGCGTTGCCGACCAGGATCAGCAGCTTCGGCAGCGGCCCGAGCACCCGGGTCAGCGCCATGATCGGGCCGGCCGAGATCATCGCGAACCGGTCCGAGTGCTGCCGGCCCAGCGTGCGCGGCGCGACGCCGATGATCACGTAGGAGACCAGCACCATCAGCACCGCGGTGATCAGGATGTGCTGCCAGGTCACGGTGAAGATGTTCGACAGGGCCTGGGTGACCAGCACGATCGCGGTGATCTCGCAGCTCAGCCGGATCAGCAGCAGCGAGTTCAGGTACCGCGGGGCGTCGCTGAGCAGGTCGCGCAGCTTCACCGCGCGCAGGTTGCCCTGCTCGACCTGCTCGTTCGCCCGCACCTTCGAGTACGCCGAGAAGGCCGCCTCGGCCCCCGCGAACAGCCCAGCGAGCAGCACAAGCACCGCAGCCACAATCAGCAGAACGCCGTCGTGGGAACTCACTGGTTCGTCACTCCTGCCCGAGTCTGTTTCCAGGTGCGCGCCATGCTTCCAGCAGGCGGCCCTGGATGTCCCACATCTCCGCCTTCTCGGCGGGTTCGGCGTGGTCGTAGCCGAGCAGGTGCAGGATGCCGTGCACGGTCAGCAGCTCCAGCTCGGCCCAGGTGCCGTGGCCGGCCTTCGCGCCCTGGGCGGCCGCGACCGTCGGGCACAGCGCGATGTCGCCGAGGTGCCCGAGCGGCAGGTCGGCGTCATCGGTGCTGTCCCCGCCGGGGCGCAGCTCGTCCATCGGCCACGACATCACGTCGGTCGGGCCCGGCAGGTCCAGGAACTCCACGTGGTACCGCGCCATCGTGTCCTCGTCGACCAGCTTGATCGACAGCTCACACTCGGGGTGCAGGCGCAGCGACGACATCACGAAGCGGCTCAGCCGCATCAGTCCGTGTGCGTCGATCTCGACGCCGGACTCGTTGTTGACCTCTACGTTCATCGGTGGTTGTCAGCGCTGCCTTCGTAGTTCTCGTAAGCCGACACGATCCGGCCGACCAGCTTGTGCCGGACCACGTCGTGCGACGTCAGCCGGCAGAACGCCAGATCCTGGACGCCCTCCAGGATGTCCTGCACGACCCGCAGGCCCGAACTCGTCCCGCTCGGCAGGTCGACCTGGGTGACGTCGCCGGTGACGACCATCTTGGAGCCGAAGCCGAGCCGGGTGAGGAACATCTTCATCTGCTCCGGCGAGGTGTTCTGCGCCTCGTCCAGGATGATGTAGGCGTCGTTCAGGGTCCGGCCGCGCATGTACGCCAGCGGCGCGATCTCGATCGTCCCGGCCGTCATCAGCCGCGGGATCGAGTCCGGGTCGAGCATGTCGTGCAGCGCGTCGTACAGCGGCCGCAGGTACGGGTCGATCTTCTCCGACAGGGTGCCGGGCAGGAAGCCCAGCCGCTCGCCGGCCTCGACGGCCGGCCGGGTCAGGATGATCCGGTTGACCTCCTTGGCCTGCAGCGCCTGGACCGCCTTGGCGACCGCCAGGTAGGTCTTGCCGGTACCGGCCGGGCCGATCCCGAAGACGATCGTGTTCTTGTCGATCGCGTCGACGTAGCGCTTCTGGTTCAGCGTCTTCGGCCGGATCGTCCGGCCGCGGCTGGACAGGATGTTCTGGGTCAGCACGTCGGCGGGGCTCTCGGCCGTCTCGGCCTTGATCATCGCGATGCTGCGCTCGACCGAGTCCGCGGTCAGCCCGTGACCGGTCCGGACCACGGCGATCAGCTCGTCGACCAGCCGTTCGGTCAGGGCCAGCTCGGCCGGCTCGCCGGTCATCGTGATCTCGTTGCCGCGGACCAGGATGTCCGCGTCGAACTCCTTCTCGATGATCCGGAGGAACTCGTCGCGGGCCCCGAGCAACGCCACCATGTCGATACTGTTCGGTACGACGATCTTGTGGGACGCCTTGTGGCCGGCCCCCGCTGCGCTGCCGTCAGCGCGCGCCGCATCCGGGTGCGACGGCTCGATACTGCGTGGCCTGGACAGCCTGTTCCTCCAAATGCCCGATGGTGTGACTCCACCCATGCTAGCGGCCCGGTCCGACAGCCTCACCCGATAAAACCCTCAGGCGGCCCCGAAACCGCCCGGCCGGGGCGATATTCGCCGAAGGTTGTCAACCTGGAACCCGACCTTGGCGTCTTCGTTGTGTGGCACAACCGGCCGTGGTGTACGAAGAGTGCGTGGCACATGAGTCCTCGTGGGATGCAGACGAGGCGCTGACGGCTGTCTACACGGCGCATTACACGTCGTTGGTCCGGCTCGGCGCCTTGCTGCTGCGCGACACCGGTTCGGCGGAGGAGATCGTGCAGGACGCCTTCGTGGCGATGCACGGCCGCTGGAACCGGCTCCGCGACCCGCACAAGGCCCTGGCATACCTGCGGACCGCGGTGGTCAACCGCTGCCGGTCCCGGCAACGGCACCTCGTCGTGGTCGACAAGCACCTGCCGAAGTCGCTGCCGGACGAGCCGAGCGCGGAGCAGGCGGTACTGCGCACCGCGGAGACCGACCGGGTGATCGAGGCGATGCGAACCCTGCCCGAGAAGCAACGCACCGTGATGGTGCTGCGGTACTACGGTGACCTGTCCGAGGCGGAGATCGCCGACACGATGGGGATCAGCCGGGGGTCCGTGAAGAGTCACGCCGCGCGAGCGACCAGATCGCTGCGCCAGGTTCTGGAGCAGAGCGCATGAGCAACCACGGGGACGACCCTTTCGACGAGCTGATGCGGCGAAGTCTGGCCGAGGAGGCCGACCGGATCGAGCCGGCCGACGGCCTGCACGAGATCCAGGCCCGGGTGCGCACCCAGCGCGCACCGGTCAGCCGGCGCCCCTGGGTCATCACCACGGGCGCCGCGGTGCTCGGTACGGCGGCGGCGATCGGCGCGTTCGCCGTACTGAACGACAACACCAAGACGGCGGACGAGCCCAGCATCGCCGGCGGCCCAGACACCACCACCAGCGCTTCGGCCGACCCGTCGACCGCTCCCACGCTCCCGCCGACCCCCAAGCCGGTCCCGACGACGAAGGCGCCGACCGTGGCGCCGACCACGGGCCCGGTGGACAAGACCCGCGCGATCCAGGAGCCCGCGGTCAAGCAGAAGGCCGTACCGATCTACTGGCTCGGCAAGGTCGTCGGCAACAAGAACGGCCCCGACTACCGCCTGTACCGCACCTGGCAGTCGATCAACGGCCGCCCGGCCGAAGAGGCCGTCCGCCTGATGACGATGTCGAAGGTCGCCGGCGACCCCGACTACGTCTCCCCCTGGGACGGCGCCGCGATCAACTCGGTCCGCTACACCGACGACCTGATCCTGGTCGACTTCAAGCGCCTCCCGGACGCGACGCTCGAGCCGGACATGGCCGACGTGGCCGCCCAGCAACTCGTCTACACGGTCCAGGGCGCCCTCGGGCAGTCCAGGTCACCGGTCCAGGTCACCGAGGACGGCCGCACCCCGTCCAGCCTGTTCGGCGTCATCGACACCAACGAGCCGCTCCAGCGCGCCCAGGCCCTCAACGTCCAGGCGATGGTCTGGATCGAGACCCCGGCGAACAACCAGACGGTCACCGAGCCCTTCAAGGTCACCGGCACCGCGGCCGCCTACGAGGCCACCGTCGACTGGAAGGCCACCAACCTGAAAACCAAGGCAGTCGTCAAGAACTTCACGATGACCAGGGAAGGCATGAAGTTCTCCGACTACGGCTTCACCCCCAAGCTCGGTGCCGGCGAGTGGCTCCTCGAGGTCTACCTGACCTCCCCCGAGGACGGCCACATCACCGACACCGACTCGAAGACGATCTACGTCAAGTAGCCGGCCCGCTCAGTTCACAGGTTGCAGAGCGGATTGCTGGGGTGCGATCCGTTCCGCCGCAGGTAGTTCGAGTGGATCCAGAGGTTGCCGAGCTGTTCCCCGCCCCAGAGCGTGCCGACCCGCCAGTACGCGTTCGACCCGATGACCCGGAACCCCTGCCCTTCCCCGGCCCAGAACTTCACATTGCGGTTCGGCACGTCATAGGCCGGTACGCCGATGGTGGTCACGAAACAGTCGATCGCCAGCACACTCGCCGGCCGGACCGCAGCGGCCACCGTCGGAGTCGCGGGCGCATCCACCGCCGCCGCGCTCGTCACCCCAGCCAGCGCCACAGTCGCCACGGCCAGCCCGGCCACGCCGGCCAAACGCCGGACAGTCTTGTGCTCAGTCATCTTCACGAACCTTTCGTCGATTACTGATTGCTACTCAAGGCAACAGTCAGTGACGACCCGTCACAAGCTTTTCGAAGATCCGGAAAATGACGGCACCCGACTCACTGGAAGGTGAAAAGGCGCTCCGGTGGAGTGGGTGGTTCGGTGGTAGCCAGGTAGCGGTTGGTGCCGACCGACCAGGCGACGTTGTCGGGGGCGTCGAAGGTCAGTTCTTTGAAGCCGGTGTCGGTGAACCAGGCTCGGATGTCTTGGCGGATGTCCGGGGTGTGGCGGCCTCGGGTCCAGATGACGGTGGCGTTGGGGGTGCAGAAGGCGGGGAGGGCGCGGACCGTGGTCTCCGTGTCGGCGGGGGTGATGTTGCCGAAGACGCCGCAGAAGAGGACCAGGTCGGCTGGTACTGCGCCTGCGTAGCTCGCGGTTGAGCCGGCGTCGGCTTCTACGACCTCGATGCCGGTGAGGCCGTGGGCAGCGGCTGCTGTGCGGGCTGTGTCGGCCAAGCGGGGGTCTAGCTCAACCAGGCGGGCAGATACCCGGTCGCGGGCGGGGTGGGTGGCTAGGACCTCGATCAGGTCGCGGCCCTGGCCGGCGCAGGCGCTGATGACTCGGATCGGGCCGTCGCGGTGCGCGTCGAGGTGGTTCCGGATCGCGCGTTGGACCGAGCGGAGGCGGCCGCTCAGGTCAGATGACGGGTCGTCGTAGTCCTGGTGCCAGTCGAGCCAGTCCATCGGGTCAGCTCCAGCGGGAGCGGGCGAGTAGGGCTGAGGCGGCGGCCACGCCCGCTGTCGACGTACGGAGGACTGTGCTTCCGAGGCGGACCGGGGTGGCGGCGAAGGCCTCCAGCTCGGCCGGAGCGATGCCGCCTTCGGGGCCGACCACGATCACGATGTCGCCCGCCGCGGGCAACTCCAGCGAGGCCATCGGGGTGGTGGCTTCTTCGTGGAGGATGACGGCCAGGGCGGCGTCAGAGAGGAGCTTGGCGACCTCCGAGGTCGAGGCGATGGGGGCCACCTCGCAGAACCAGGAGCGGCGGGACTGTTTGCTGGACTCGAAGGCCCAGGACTGCCACTTGCTCTCGGTCTTGGCGACCCGCTCGGGGTTGGCGCGGAACTGGCTGCGGTCCGCGTTCCACGGGACGATCAGGTCGACCCCCACCTCGGTGAGCATCTCGACAGCCAGCTCGGCCCGCTCCCCCTTCGGCAGGGCCTGTACGACGACCAGCCGCGGGCTGGCAGCGTCGACCTCACCACGGTGATCGACCGCCACGGTCAGGCCGGTCTTGGACGACGCCGTGACCGCCCCCTCGGCGAAGGAGCCCCGGCCGTCGGTCAGCCGGATCCGCTCGCCCGGACCGATCCGGCGTACGACGGCCGCATGACGCCCTTCGGCCCCGTCCAGTACCAGCTCGGGGCCGTCGAGGTCAGGCAGGTAGAAGACCGCGAGTCCCATCGCCCGGCAGCCTAAGTCGTTTTCAATGCGCACCGAAGGCGTCGCGCAGGCGCCCGAAGACACCCTTGTGCGCCGCCTGGACATGACCGACCGGCCGCTCCTCGCCCCGCGCGGCGGCGATCTGCTGCAGCAACGCCTTCTGCGCGTCGTCCAGCTTGGTCGGCGTCTCGACGATCACCTGCACGATCAGGTCACCGCGACCCGCGTGCCGCAACCGCGGTACGCCGCGAGCGGTCAGCGTCATCGCCGTCCCCGACTGCGTCCCCGCCCGGATCTCGAGCGGCGTCGTCTCGCCCTCGAGCGTCGGCAGGTCGATCGTCGTACCGAGCGCTGCCGCCGTCATCGGCAGGGTCACCGTGCAGTGCAGGTCGTCACCGCTGCGGGTGAAGATCTCGTGCGGCTCGACCTCGATCTCGACGTACAGGTCGCCGGCCGGGCCACCGCCCGGGCCGACCTCGCCCTGGCCGGTCAGCTGGACCCGGGTGCCGCTGTCGACGCCACCGGGGATCTTGACCGTGACGGTACGCCGGGAGCGCACCCGCCCGTCGCCGGCGCACTCGACACACGGGTTCGGGATGGTGGTGCCGAAGCCGCGGCAGTTCGGGCACGGACGCATCGTCCGGACCTCGCCGAGGAACGAGCGCTGCGTGTGGGTGACCTCGCCCCGGCCGTGGCAGATCTCGCAGGTGACCGGCTCGGAGCCGACCTGGGCGCCGGAGCCGGAACAGGTCGGGCACAGCACCGCGGTGTCGACCTTCAGCTCGCGAGTCGTCCCGAAGGCCGCTTCGGCGAGGTCGATCCGCAGCGGGATCAGCGCGTCCTGGCCCCGCCGGGTGCGTGGCCGCGGCCCGCGGGTCGCCCCGCCGGTCTGGCCGAAGAAGGCGTCCATGATGTCGGTGAAGGTGAACGCCTGGCCGAAGCCGGCGCCGCCGCCCGCGCCCGGACCGCTCGCGAACGGGTCACCACCGAGATCGTGGACCTGCTTCTTCTGCGGGTCGCTGAGCACCTGGAAGGCGCGGCCGATCTCCTGGAACTTGTGGTGCGCGTCCTCGGAGTCGTTCACGTCCGGGTGGTACTGGCGGGCCAGCTTGCGGTAGGCCTTCTTGATCTCGTCCTGTGTCGCGTCGCGACTGACGCCCAGGACGGCGTAGTAATCGGTGCTCATACTCCAAGCCACTTGGTAGGCAGTGTGTGGTGGTGGTTCACGAGTCGGCCAGGATCTGGCTGACGTAGCGCGCGACGGCGCGGACAGCGCCCATCGTGCTCGGATAGTCCATGTGGGTCGGGCCGACGATGCCGAGGGTGGCCAGCGCCTCCGACTTGGAGCCGTAGCCGGTGGCGACGACCGAGGTGGTGGCAAGTCCTTCGTACGGGTTCTCGTGGCCGATCCGGACCGTCAGCGTCTGCGGGTTGGTGGCCTCGCCGAGCAGCTTGAGCAGGATCACGTGCTCCTCGAGCGCCTCCAGCACCGGCTTCACGTTGCGCTCGAAGTCGTCGCCGTAGCGGGTCAGGTTGGCCGCGCCGCCGACCGCGATCCGCTGCTCGCCCTCGACCGTGAAGGCCTCCAGCAAGCTCGTCACGATGGCGGCCACCAGCGGCCGGTTCGGCGGTGCGAAGGTCTCGGTGACGCTCTCCAGCGAGGTGGCCGCGTCGGTCAGCCGCTGGCCGGTCAGCGCCGTGTTCAGCCGGGAGCGCAGGTCGGCGATCAGTTGCTCGTCGACGTCGTCGTGGGTCTCCACGATCCGCTGCTCGACCCGGCCGGTGCTGGTGATCAGCACCAGCAACAGCCGCCGCGGTGTCATCGTCACCACCTCGACGTGCCGCACGCTCGACCGGCTCAGCGTCGGGTACTGCACGATGGCGACCTGCCGGGTGATCTGCGCGAGCAGCCGGACGGTACGCCGTACTACGTCGTCCAGGTCGACCGCGCCGACCAGGAAGGACGAGATCGCCTTCTTCTCGGCCGGCGACAGCGTCTTGACGGTGCTCAGCTTGTCGACGAACAGCCGGTAGCCGGCGTCGGTCGGGATCCGGCCGGCGCTGGTGTGCGGCTGGGTGATGTACCCCTCCTCCTCCAGCGCGGCCATGTCGTTGCGGACCGTGGCCGGGGAGACGCCGAGGTTGTGCCGGTCGACCAGGGTCTTCGAGCCGACCGGCTCATGGGTGGCCACGTAGTCCTCGACGATGGCCCGGAGCACGTCCAGTTTGCGTTCGTCCAGCACGCGCACCACCCCTCTCACGTCGGCCCCTCGGGCTGGCACTCCCGAGTTTCGAGTGCCAGTCTACCGAGCCCGCACGACACCTACCGACGCGTAACGGCGTGGGCCGTGTCTCAGGCTAATTCCGGGGATGCCCCCAAAGGTACGGCGGCAGGCCGCTGGACCGTACTCGCCACGTCCACCGACTGGTCCTGAGCCGCAGACTCGAGCAGCGACTCCATCACATCGAGCACGTGATATGCCAGCGCTCCATCGGCCCGGTGCGGCTCGTTGTTGCGCAGCGCGCGAGCCATGTCGGCCACACCGACGCCGCGGCCGGCACCGGCGTACCCACCGGCTACAGGGAGTTGCGTCCAGTCACGGTTGGTCGCAGTGGCAATCTCCACCGTGCCGTCGAAGCCATTCGGGTCCGGGACGGACAGGCTGCCCTCGGTGCCGTAGATCTCGATCCGCGGGAGCCGTGCGGCCCACACGTCGAAGCTCATCAGCACAGTGGTGAGCGCACCCGACTCGTGCTCCAGTACGCCGGTCACGTGCGTCGGTACGTCGACGGGGAACGTCTCCCCCGCCCGCGGCCCGGTGTGGACCTTCCGCTGCTCCTGCGAGCGCCCAGCCCGGCCAGTGACCCGCTTCACCGGTCCAAGCAGCGTGACGAGACTGGTGATGTAGTACGGACCCATGTCGAGGAGCGGGCCGCCACCTTGTTG
Source organism: Kribbella ginsengisoli (assembly GCF_039537185.1). Lineage (NCBI taxonomy): Bacteria > Bacillati > Actinomycetota > Actinomycetes > Propionibacteriales > Kribbellaceae > Kribbella > Kribbella ginsengisoli. The sequence goes on from NZ_BAABAA010000003.1 coordinate 206,481, forward strand.
GTAGTAGAACTCGGGGGCTGGGTGCCACAGCTCATGCCCGGGCGTAACGAAGTAGGCCGACGCTGCCGTCGGTACGCCGATGTCGCCGCGGTCGAGCGCGACGCGGGCAGTCTGCGTGCCGGTGCCGAGCACGGTGTCGGGCGCGCAGCCGATGCGGAGGTTGTTGGCGGCCGCGAGCTTGAGCAGCGGCTCCGCCTCGGCACGGTCGACAGCCAGCGGCTTCTCGCCGTACACGTGCTTGCCGGCCTGCAGCGCCGCCTGGTGGACCGGTGCGTGCGCGGCCGGGATGGTCAGGTTGAGGACGATGTCGACGTCGGGGTCGGCGAACAGGTCCTCGGACGTCAGGGCCCGGACGCCCGGATTCTGGTCGGCGATCGCTTGCGCCCTGGAGAGGTCGAGATCGGCGACGGCGACCACCTGGACGCCGGGGAGCTTGGCGAGGTGCTCGAGGTACGTACCGCTGATGACACCGGTGCCGACGATGCCGACGTTGGTCACTTGCTCGCCCACAGCAGGCCCCTCTCGATGATGGTGCGGACCTCTGGCGTGTCGAGGTCGGCGACGGAGTGGCCCGGCGTACAGACGAAGACCTTGCCATCGCCCCAGGTGCGGGTCCAGACGGCCGGCATCGTCGCGCCTTCGATCCACGGGAAGTCCGGGTGCGCGCGGAAGGTGGTCGTGGCGAGCACGTTGTTGGTGGGGTCGGCGTGCACGTAGTACTGCTCGGTGCGGAGGTCGAAATGCGTCAGACCCTCGACGATCGGATCGTCGGAGACGATCTCGATCCGGTGGTCGACGGCGCCGCCGGGGTGCGAGACGAACTGGCCGCCGGTGATGAAGCTGTAGTCGGTGTTGCTGCGGAACGAGTCGATGATGCCGCCGTGCCAGCCGGCCAGACCGGTACCGGCGCGGACCGCCGCCTCCAGGCCCTCGACCTGCTCGGCGGTGATCTCGCTCATGGTGATGCACTGCAGCACCAGGTCGACGCCGGCCAGGTCGAGGTAGCTCTCGGTGGTGTCCGAGACCGTCACCTCGAAGTCGTTCTCCTTCAGGAAGGGGATGAACAGCTCGGTCGCCTCGACCGGGACATGCCCTTCCCAGCCACCCCGGACCACCAGTGCCCGTCGTGTCGTCACGCCGCCACCCTTCGATTTCTTCATCGGTGTAGAGATCGGATGAATCGGTTCAGCTCTGCGACCTTAGGCGGCCGATCGGGGGCCTTCAACCCCCGTCCCGGCGGGTGGATACCACTAGAGTCGGCGGCTATGGGATGGAAGTTCTGGAAGCGCGAGCCGAACCCGATGGATCCGCAGCAGTTGCTGAACCAGGCGCACGCGGCAGGTCCGCTGCAGGACGCGCCGCGGCCGCAGGACGCGGGGAGCTTCGTGCTTCCGGTCGAGGACGTCTTCTCGATCACCGGGCGCGGGACGGTGGTGACCGGCCGGATCACGAGCGGCACGGTGTCCGAAGGCGACCAGGTGCTGATCATGCGCGCCGGGCAGCAGGTGGCGATGACCCGTGTCACCGGGGTCGAGGCGTTTCGCAAGGTGCTCAAGACGGCGAGCGCGGGCGAGAACGTCGGGCTGCTGCTCGAAGGCATCGACAAGAGTCAGGTACTGGCAGGCGACGTCATCTCGCGCTGACCCCTCCGGTTAGGGTCGCGGTATGAGTGCGTGGGTGGAGTTGGGCGACCGGACCTGGGTCCGGCGGTACGCGGAGTACGACGTGAACATCGGGCTGGTCGTCGGCAGTGCGGGCGCGCTGGTGATCGACACACGCGGTACTCCGGCCGAGGGTGAGGAGTTGCTGGCTCACATCCGCGAGATCACCGACGCGCCGATCCGCTGGATCGTCAACACGCACGCGCACTTCGACCACGTCTTCGGCAACCCTGCCTTCAAGGACGCGACGAGCTACGCGCAGGAGAACACCGCCGCCGCGGTCGCGGAGACCGTTGCCATCGACAACACGTTCGCCGTGGCCAAGGTGATCGAGCTGGGCGACCGGCGGGTCGAGGTGCTGCACCTGGGCAACGGGCACACCGACGGCGACGTGGTGGTCGTCGTACCGGATGTCGATGTCTTCTTCGCCGGCGACCTGATCGAGGAGTCGGCGCCCCCGTCGTACGGCGAGGACTCGTATCCGCTGGAGTGGGCCGACACGGTCGACCGGCTGATCGGCCTGCTGTCCGCGACCGCCAAGGTCGTCCCAGGGCACGGCGCGGTCGTCGACGCCGAGTTCGTCCGCGACCAGAACGGCGACATCGGCACGGTCGCGAACACCATTTCCGGCCTGCACCACAACGGAACCTCGCTCGAGGACGCGCTCGCCCACACCGACGACTGGCCCTGGCCGCAGGCCCACCTCGAGCAGGCGGTACGCCGCGGCTACGCCGCCCTAGGCGCTCCCCGGCGTCCCACCCTGCCGTTGCTGGGCCTCGCCAAAGACGAGTAGTTGCCTGAAAGCGCACGGCTGGGAAGTCGAGTGCGCACTGATCCAGCAGGACGGCGCTGAGGTCCTGACGCGGCATCTAGCGTTCGCGTCATGACTGAAAACTATCCGCCGCCGCCACCGCAGTACTCCGGACAGCCGATGCGGCCGGACGAGGAGCGGACCTGGTCGCTGGTCGCGCACGTCGGCACCATCATCTTCGGCTTCCTGGCGCCGCTGATCGTGCTGCTGGTCAAGGGCAACGACTCGCCGACCGTCCGCGCGCACGCGGTCGAGTCGCTGAACTTCCAGATCACCGCGACCATCGGGTACGTCGCGTCGTACATCCTGATGTTCCTGCTGATCGGGTTCATCACGCTGCCGGCGATCTGGATCCTCGCGGTCGTGTTCGCGATCATGGCGACGATGGCGGCCAGTAACGGCAAGCCGTACCGGTACCCCTTCGCCCTGCGCTTGGTGAAGTAACCGAACCGATCAGCGCTCACGCTGTGGGGTTATGCGTTGACATGGCGTCCGCGATCCCGCACGTTGGTGCGAAACACGACTGCGGACGAGGTGGCGACGATGGCGCATGCGGCCCAGGCTTCTCCTGAACAGATCACCCATCCGGACGGGCGGGTGGAGTTGTCCGATCCGGCGTCCATCGCCGACAGCCGGTACGGGAACGCGGAGCTGGCTCCGACCCGCTTGCCGGAGCGCCACTGGACGACGTACAACTACGCCGCGCTGTGGATGGGGATGGCACACAACATCCCCAGCTACCTGCTCGCGGCCGGGCTGGTCGCGCTCGGGATGAACTGGCTGCAGGCTTTCCTGACAATCACGCTGGGGAACCTGATCGTGCTGGTGCCGTTGCTGCTGAACAGCCACGCGGGGACGAAGTACGGGATCCCGTTCCCGGTCTTCGCGCGGGCCTTCTACGGGGTCCGCGGGGCGAACTTCCCGGCGCTGCTGCGGGCGTTCGTCGCATGCGGCTGGTTCGGCATCCAGACCTGGATCGGCGGCCAGGCGATCTACGTGATCGTCGGCGAGCTGGCCGGTTCGGGCTGGTCCGGGGCTTCGTCGGTGGGCGGCCATCCGTGGACGATGTGGCTGAGCTTCTTCTTCTTCTGGGCGCTGCAGATGGTGCTGATCTGGCGCGGCATCGAGGCGCTGCGCCGGTTCGAGAACTGGGCCGCACCGCTAGTCACGCTGGCCTTCCTGGCGCTGATGATCACCGTGCTGGTCAAGGCCGGCGGCTTCGGCCCGATCCTGTCGCAGCCGTCGAAGCTCGGCTGGGACGCCGACTTCTGGAAGATCTTCGCGCCGTCGCTGATGGGGATGATCGCGTTCTGGGCGACGCTGTCGCTGAACATGCCCGACTTCACCCGGTTCGGCAAAGGCCAGCGCCAGCAGGTGATCGGGCAGATCATCGGGCTGCCGACGACGATGTCGTTCATCGCGCTGGTCTCGATCATCACCACCTCCGGCACGGTGATCGTCTACGGCTCGGCGATCTGGGACCCGGTCGAGCTGACCCGGCGGTTCGAGAACCCGGTGGTGGTCACCATCGGCCTGATCATGGCGATCCTGGCGACGATGTCCTGCAACGTCGCGGCGAACGTGGTCAGCCCGTCGTACGACTTCGCCAACGCCCTGCCGCGCTGGCTGAACTTCCGCACCGCCGGCCTGCTGACCGGCGTGATCGGCATCGTGATCCAGCCGTGGCGGCTGATCTCCGACCCGTCGATCTACATCTTCGTCTGGCTGTCCTTCTACGGCGGCCTGCTCGCGTCGGTGGCGGGCGTACTGATCGCGGGCTACTGGTTCGTCGACCGCACCAACCTCTTCCTCGCCGACCTGTACCTCCCCAACGGCCGCTACTGGTACGCCGCGGGCTGGAACTGGCGAGCCGTCGTCGCCACCCTCGTCGGCTCCCTGCTCGCGGTCGGTGGCGCGTACTCGAACCCCGGGGCCGGTCCGTTCCCGGCCGACGGGCTGATCCCGTTCCTCCAGCCCCTCTACGACTACTCGTGGGTCGTCGGTCTGGTGGCGGGCTTCCTCGTCTACCTCCTGCTCACGATCGTCTCCCCCATCCGGCACCCCGCCCCGACCCACGCCGTCGAAAGCTACTGAGGTCACCGCCATCTCGCGAGCGATGACTTATCTTCGTTCGCGAGATGGCTATCAGCGAGCTCGACCTCAGACGCTTCCTGGTCGACCGGGTCGCCCGCGCCTGCGACCTGTCGCCTGATGACCTCGATCCGGACCGGCTGCTGGAGCAGTACGGCATCGCCTCCCGGGATGCGGTCGCGGCGACGGGCGAGCTGGAGGAAGTCCTCGGGCGCCGACTGGAGCCGACATCCGTCTGGCGCTACCCAACCATCAACCAACTGGTCCGCGGCCTGCTGAGCTCGGCCGAGCCCGACGGTGTTGCGATCACCCCTCCGGGGGTTCTGTCCGGCTCAGAGATCGCGGTCATCGGACTGGCCCAGCGACTACTCGAGTCGGCCGCAAACGGGCTGACGCTGCGGCAGGTGATTTGGGAAGCCCTCGAACACGCCGGTACGCCGCCGCGCGACCTCACCGGCACCTCGCTCTCCGAAGCAATGGCTGACCTGCGTGCCGGAGCTGTGGAGTTGGCGGTGGCGGTCCTGGACGGTCCTGGGTGCCGGGTCGTCGTCCTCAAACGCCTGGCCGACGCCGGACGCGACCTGGACCAGGTACTTGCCCTATGCACCGACCCCGAGGGCAACCCCACCGCCGACTTCTTCGAAGCAGTCCAAACCGCCGACCGCGGCCTCACCCCCGACCTCATCCCTTTCCCAGTCGGCTCAACCATCTCCTGCCCCGAAGCCGTCATCCACCGAGCCCGCCCCGCCGCCCCCACCCCATCAACCGGCCCCACCCGCCTCCTGTTGTCAGACACGTCCCTAGACGGAATCCGCACGTACGCCGGCCAACTAGCCGAGCACCTGAGAACCGACTCCGGCAGCAGCACGGCGGATGTCGCCCACACCCTCGCCCGCCGCCTCGGCCGAGGCCCTCTCCGAGCCACCGTCACCGGCCGCGAACGAGCCGACCTAACCGCCGCCCTGACATCCCTAGCCCAAGGCACCCCCCACCCAGGCAACTTCGCCGGCAAGGCCAGCACCACCCCGCCCCAACCGCTATGGGTGTTCCCCAGCCAACCGCTGAGAGAACCCACGCCAGCACGGCCGGGATCGGCGTCGGCACAGCCGGGACAGCCGGGGTCTGCGTCGGCACAGCCGGGACAGCCGGGGTCTGCGTCGGCACAGCCGGGAGGATCCGCTTCAGCGCGGCCGCGGGGGCCGGCATCGGTGCCGCCTGGTGCGGCCGCCGGAGGCCGGCTGATGGCGGGCGCTGGCCCGGAGGTATCGGCCGCTGGACCGGGGGCTGCGGCCGCCGGGGGCGGGCTGGTAGCAGGCGCGGGGGCATTGGTCGGCGGGGCGGGGGCATTGGTCGGCGGGGCGGGGGCATTGGTCGGCGGGGCGGGGGCATTGGTCGGCTCGCATCTGCGTGAGGCGGACGGCGTACAGCCTGCTGGGTTGCGGGAGTTGGCTGAGAGTGTGCCTGGGTTTGTGGAGGTTATTGCCGAACTTGATCCGTTGATGGTTTGGGCGACTGGGGTGTCGTTGCGGGATGCCGTGTTGACGGACGTGGTGGCGGCTGGGGATGAGTTGGTGGTGGGGTTTGCGGTGCAGGTGGGGTTGGCGTTGGCTTGGCGGGGGCGCGGGGTGGTGCCGGGGGCTATTGTGGCTGAGGGGAGTGGGGAGATTGCGGCCGCGGTGGTTGCTGGTGCGTTGACGGCGACCGAGGGCGCTCGGGTGATTGGTGCGCTGGCTCGGACGCCGGATCAGCTCGGGCCGATGCTGGCCGATCTCGCGCCGGCGGAGGTGCGTTTGCCGTTCTACTCGACGACCTCGACCGACGCGGCGCCGTTCGGCGCGGAGTACTGGATTGCCGGGACGAAGCCGAGTACCTCAGTCGAGGTTCTGCTCGACCGCGCGGCCGATGACGGGCACCAGATCTACGTCGAGCTGACGGCCGACGCGCTCGCCTTCCACACCCAGCTCGCGATGCTCGAAGTGCTCGGCCTGCCTGTCATCCCGCCGCCGGGCCGCGTCACCGACGTACCGGTCGCCCCTTGGCCGGGCTCGTGACCACGATCGTCGACCTGGTCACACGCTGGGCCGAGGAGAAGCCTGACCAACCTGCCTACACGTACGTCGACCACCGCGCCGACTCCCGGACGACGCTGACCTGGGGTGAAGTCGATGCGCGGGCTCGGGCGGTCGCCGCAGCAATCCGCGCCCAAGCCGAGCCGGGCGACCGTGTCGCCATCCTCGCCCCTCAGGGACTCGACTACCTCGTAGCCATGCTCGGCTCTTGCTACGCGCGCACAATCGCGGTCCCGCTCTTCCCACCCGATCTGCCCGGCCATCGCGCGCGCCTGGACGGCGTACTGGCCGATTGCTCCCCGGTGTGCGCCCTGACCACCACGAGCGCCCTGACCGTCAGCGAAGGGCTCGGTCTGCCAACGATCGCCATCGACGACCCCGGGCCGGCAACGAGCGTCGTACCGGCGACCGGCGCGACCGCCGTACGGCCGACCGGGTCGACCCCTGAACCAACGACCGGGTCGACCGCTGAAGCAACGACGCGGCTGGCGCTGACCCGCCGATCGCTGTTCACGGCGAGCCTCTCGACCGGGTCGACCGCTGAGTGGGAGCTGGAGGCGATCGATCCGGATGATCTCGCGTATCTCCAGTACACCTCGGGATCGACGGGCTCGCCGGCCGGGGTGATGGTGTCGCACGCCAACCTGGTCGCCAACATCGGCCAGCTGATCGAGGCGTTCGAGTTCAGACCGGGCCGGTCGATGACGGTGAGCTGGCTGCCGTTGTTCCACGACATGGGGCTGATGCTCGCGTTCGGCGTACCGATCCTGCACGGTGACCGATCGGCGTTCACCGACCCGGTCGCGTTCCTGATGCGCCCGGCGCGTTGGTTCCAGCTGGCCGACGAGGACCTGGACGTCTACACGGCCGCACCCAACTTCGCCTACGACCATTGCGTCCAGCGGATCAAGGACAAGTCCGACCTCGACCTGTCCAACTACAAAGCCTTCCTCAACGGCGCCGAACCGATCCGCCCAGCAACCCTCGAAGCCTTCACCGAGGCCTTCGAGAACCACGGCTTCACCCCAACGGCCCACGTCGCGGCCTACGGCCTCGCCGAAGCCGTCGTCTTCGTCGCCAGCGCTCCCATCGACGCCGAGCCCACCATCACCACCTTCGACCACAGGGGCCTCGTCTCCTGCGGCCCACCCCGCGGCCAAACAGTCGTGATCGCCGACCCAGCAGGCAACCCACTCCCCCCAGGCGAAATCGGCGAGATCCACATCGCCGGCCCGAACGTCACCCGCGGCTACTGGTCCAACCCCACCAGAACCCAGGAAGCCTTCGACGCCACCCTCGCCGACGGCACCGGCCCCTGGCTCCGCACCGGCGACCTGGGCACTCTCCACAACGGCGAGCTCTACCTCACCGGCCGCCTGAAGGACCTCATCATCATCGACGGCCGCAACCACCACCCCCAGGACCTCGAAGCCACCATCCACCAAACCCACCCAGCCCTCAAACCGGGCCGGGTAGCCGCCTTCTCCATTCCCTCAGCAGCCTCCGAACACCTCATCATCGTCGTCGAGCACACCACCCCCGACGACCCCACTGACACCATCCGCGCCGCGATCAACCACCACCACAACCTCCACGTCCACGAAGTCGTCCGAGCCCCCGCAGGCACCATCCACAAAACCTCCAGCGGCAAACTCGCCCGCCATCCGACCCGCGCCTGGTACCTGGAGAACTACCGCGGACAGCACGTCACCTAACGCCTTGGCGGGCGTGGCTGCGGGTTCGGCGCGGCGAGGGGACAGCCCCGGGGGTCACCATCCCCACCAACGCGCCAGTCGCGTCGCGACCGACGGCATCGGGCGGACCCCCGTGCACGCACAACTCCCGGGAATCACCCCGCCACGCCGGAGGCAATCGCTTGCCGCGGGAGTTGTGCATGCGCCGGTCCCCACCGTCCCGACCTCTTTGACCCGAAGGGATTCGGCGGTGGACCTGGGTGTGTGGTTGACGGGGAAGGGGGCGTCGAGCGCATACGGTTGGACGGTGGCTGATCGGTATGGACGCGACGTGCTGGCAGGGGATTGGCGCAAGCCCAAGAACGGGCGGACCGTCGATCTGGTGATCGAGAAGGGGCTGGTGGTCGAGGAGCCCAGTTCCGGGTACGTCGGGGCCGTCGTGCGCTGGGAGCACGGCGTGGTCGATCTCGAGGACCGGCACGGCAAGATCAAGACGTACCCGCTCGGACCCGGCTTCTGGGTGGACGGCAAACCCGTCAACCTGATCGCGCCCAAGAAGGCTGCCCCGGCCAAGAAGACGCACACCGCGTCCGGGTCCGTCGCGGTGTCGAACGTGCGGGCCAAGGTCGCCCGCGCCAGCCGGATCTACGTCGAGGGCCGGCACGACGCCGAGCTGGTCGAGCGGGTCTGGGGTGACGACCTGCGGATCGAGAGCGTCGTCGTCGAGTACATGGAAGGCATCGACGACCTGCCGGCGATCGTGAACCGCTTCCGGCCCGGTCCCGGCCGGCGCCTCGGCGTCCTGGTCGACCACCTGGTCGAGGGCTCGAAGGAGTCGAAGATCGCCGCTGAGATCAACAACCGCGACGTGCTCGTCGTCGGCCACCCGTACATCGACATCTGGGAGGCGATCAAGCCGTCCTCGGTCGGCATCGCCGCCTGGCCGAAGATCCCGCACGGTCAGGAGTGGAAGAAGGGCGTGCTGGAGACCTTCGGCTGGCCGGCCACCGACCAGGCCGACGTCGCCGCGGCCTGGAAGCACATCCTGTCCAAGGTCCGCAGCTTCGCCGATCTCGAACCCGAACTGCTCGGCCGGGTCGAGGAGCTCATCGATTTCGTGACGCAGGACTGATCGCCGGCACCTTCTCCTCGATCCACCCCCGGATCCGCCGCCGCACCCGCCGGATGAACAGCGACCCCACGAAAAGCGCCACCCCGAGCGTCAGCAACACGCCCGCGAGCACCCCGGCGACGATTCGCACCGCCGCCAGATCGACCACGCCCGCCGCCACGAGCAACACGACCGCAGCACCCACCAACGCGGCAGGCAGCCACCGCTGAAAGATCAACGGCCGTCGCGCCGGCGTCAGGTCCGGATTCTTGACCAGCCGATGCCACAGGCTGAACCTGGCCGGCTCCGTGAACCACCGAGCGACCTGCAGCACCCACGTATCCGGCTTGTACTTCCGTCCCGCCATCGACTTGACCCAGTGCCCGACCGACGGCCCCAGCCCGCCGGACACCTCGACCATCCGGTCGGCCAGTCCCCTGGTCGTCTCGATGCCCTCGCGGCTGGTGTTGAGCTCGTTCCGCATCGTCGTGAGCGCACCCAGCCCGGCGTCGACCGGGAAGTCATGAGCCAGCCGCTGCACCCGCTCGGCGACGTCGTCCAGCTCCCACTCCTCGGCCTCCAGCACCAGCCGTTGCGTCTCGCGAATCCAGTCCGGCGAGGCGCCGAGCATCGCGCCCAGATGGGCGACGCAGTGCAGCCGGCCCATCAGCCAGTCCCACCGCCGCCAGTCCGACGCCCCGAAGGCACCGAAATGGCCGACCTGCGACCCGTACAGGATGCGTTCCTTGAGGTCGTTCGCGATCGACCCGGCCGGCAACGAGTCGAGCAGTGTGAGCGGGATGTCCGGTCCGAGCCGCAGGAACTGGAACGGCGCACTCCGCTGCTGCGGGGTCCGCGCCGATGTGCACCGCGAGACGATCTCCACCTCGAGCGCCGTCTCGACCACATCGGAGCCGACTACCTCGATCAGGGCCGCGAACTCGTCCCCCAGCGCCCGCTGCACCTGCAGCGTCTCGAAGATGTCATTCAGCGCGACCGCGACCGCCTCCGCTCCCCCGGCAGGCTGCAGATCCAGATCCGCCTCGGCGAGTTCCTCGGACAACGCGTCACGAACGGCTTGTACCTTCTGCAGGCTGTCGCTCGTCGCCTTCAACCGCCGCTCGAGATCGGCCCGCTCGTCGCGAGCCGCCTTGTCGATCCTGGTCCGCAGCGACCGCAGGACCAGCCGTACGACCCGCTCGGCCGCGCCCGTTCCCCAAGCCCAGGAGGGGTTTCCGGCGAAGTCCTTAACCAGCGGCGCGACCGACCCATCGGGATCCGGCACCCAGGGATGATCGGTGGCCAGGATCTCGTCGATCTCCGACTCCGACAACGCGGTCGCCGCATCCAGCACCGTCGACTGGTCGTGCGTCGCGATCGTGACGGCCTCCCAGACCCCACCGGCAGCACGGCCACGCGCGTACGCCGGCTGCAGCAACCCGGCCGCCTGCCGCAACCGGTCCCGCTCAGCTTGTTGCTCGATGCAACGATCGAAGAGCCGCTGTGAGTCCGACCAGGACGCGTCGGCCTCCAGCAGCAACCGTTCGAGCTGCTCCACGTCGGACCGGAAGTCGACCTCCCGCGGGAACTTCACCGCTGACATCGCCGAGACCCGCCAGCCCGGTTCGCTGGCGTCCGCCAGCCGGGTCTCGGCCGCGGTACCGATTCCGGCCGACGGCACGACGTACAGCACATACCGGCTCGCTCGTCCGGTGACCGGCCGCCGCGCGACCACGTCCAGCACCGGCCCGAACGGCGCGTTGTCCAGCACCCCACCGTCGACCAGCCAGGTCCCCGACTTCGCCTGCGTCGGCTGAACCCGGGGTGGCGCCGCAGCCATCTTGGGCGTCTCCAGCACCGGCCCGAACGCGGCCGGGAACGACGCCGACGCGCGCGCCGCCCGGGCGAGCAGATCCGTGTCGTGCAACCCGTTCTTCGGATCCACCGAGAACGACCGCTTGGCCCCGTCGTAGACAGCAGCCTTCTCGCTGGTGAAGCAGAACAGGTACCGATGATCCGGTACGACGAATGCCTGTCCCGCCGCGTCCTTCGCCTCGAACTGCTGCACCCCGAGCCCGGACGCCGTGACGAACAGCGTGACCGGGTCGGCCGCGGTCGGCTTACCGGCCTTCGCGACCCCATCGAGCAGGCTCTTCAGCTCCTTGAGGAAGTACTTCCCGTCCAGCACCGACGTCGACGCGACGCCGAAAGCAGGCACGAGCTTGCCGACCTCAAGCGACCCCAGGCCCACCCAACGCTGCCGCAGCCAAGGCCCGCGCTCGCCGTCGGCACCCGGCGGATCGAGCGTCGACCCGTGCGAGATGGCTGTCGCGAGCAACGACCCGTTCAGCCCGCCGGCGCTGGTACCGGCGATGACGTCGACCACCACTTTTCGCCGTTCACCGCCACGACGGCACAGCTCGCGCCACCGAGTCGCGAGCTCCTCGTCGTACTCCTGCGCCTTCGGCGCCCCGGCCGCGCCGGACGCCCGCCGGATCAGGTCCAGCTCGTGCGTCACTCCACCCATCCAGACCGCCAGGCTGACGCCACCGTTCAGCACCAGCGCGATCCGGATCTCATGATCGGACATGGATCCCCCCTTGTCTGTTCGTAGATGTACCACGATCGCGACGGCCTTCGACAGAGCGTGAGCGCCGAACTGTTGTCGGGACCTGCCCGAACGCGCATGCTGATGACAGGGGCCGACTATGGGGGTGGTCGCGATGACCCTTGCGCGTGCGCTCGCGACGTTCTGCCTGCTACCGCTGCTGATCGGCTGCGGTGGCAACGATTCGAGCGGCGACCCGATCACCATCGACACGGACAGTCCGGCCGCCAGCGAGCCACCGACCGAGCCCACCGGACCCGAGAGCAGCCAGCCCAGCCAGCAGAAACCGTCGATCGAGATCGCCTCGGCGCCGATCGGCGGCAACGTCGAGAGCACCGACAACGGCTATCAGTGCGCCGAGGTCAACTGGCTCGGCCGCAACCCGATCCCGGACGGTACGACGGTCAAGGTCGGCTCGCCGCACCTCGAACCGGGCGGCGTCTTCGAACTGGACCAGACCGGCTGCGGTGACAAGTCGCCACCGTGCGGCACCGACCTGGTCTGGCAGTCGAACACCTTCAAGCCCTGCTTCGTCGGCGTCCGGCAGATCGGCAGCGGCAACGCCGTCCAGCTGATCCTGTCGGCATCGGCCGAGTGCGCGACCGAGGCCGACTGCGCGTCGCTCCAAGGTCAGGTGCCGGGCAGCCAGATCTCCTTCACCCCGGGCCCGCCGAGTGGCTGACGACCAGTCCCAGCTCGAGCGCTGGGTGACCTTCGCGACCCGCATCGTCGCGCCGGTGACGCTGATCAGCGGGTTGCTCTTCTACTTCGGCTACGTGTCGGCTCGCGCGCAGTACGAGTACTTCGGGATCGACGTCGACACGATCGGCCTGCGCACCCAGGACTACGTGATGCGCAGCCCCCAGCCGTTGCTCGTCCCCCTGCTCGGCGTCACCCTGCTCGCCGTCGCCGGACTCCTGCTGCACAACGCGATCCAGCCGACCGCCACGACCATCCGGCGCGCCAAGATCGTCACGATCGCCCTCCTGCTCCTCGGCGTCGTCGGCCTGATCGGCTATCCCCTACTCGGCCACATCCCCTACTACGCCCTGGTGGTACCGGCCGTGATCGGTCTGTCAGCGGCAACCCTCGCCTACCTTTCGTACTACGGCGGCAAAGCGGCCGGCCTCACCCCGCAGTACATGCTGCTCGGACTGCTCGCCGTCGTCACCACCATCTGCGCGTTCTGGGCGACAGCCACGACGGCGCAGTACTCCGGACGCGGCCTGGCCAAGTCGGACGCCGAGGACCTCAAGCAGTTCCCCGTCGTCATCCTCGACACCAAGGAACGCCTGCAACTGCGCTCACCCGGCATCGAGGAGACCTCGCTGCGGACGGCCGGCACCGAGCAGACCTTCAACTACCGGTACCGCGGGTTGCGGCTGCTCGTGGTCGGCCAGAACCGGCTGTTCCTGGTCCCGCAGCAATGGAGTGCGTCCGACACGACTCTCGTCGTACCACTCGACGGCTCGATCCGAGTGCAGTTCCAGTTCCAGAACGACCCACCCTGACAACAAAGACAAAGCAAAGGGGGGAAGGGTCAGGCAGATCCGCGGATGATCAGCTCGGTGTCGTAGATCTCCGGGCTGGTCAGGTCGGCACCCGCGAGCTTGGCCAGCAGCATCTCGGCCAGCCTCGCGCCGAGCTTCTCGACCGGCTGGCGCACTGTGGTCAGCATCGGCGTGGTCGTCGTCGCCACCACGGAGTCGTCGAAGCCGACCACCGCGACATCCTCCGGCACCCGCTTGCCGAGATGGGACAGCACCCGCAGCGTCGCCGTCGCCATCAGATCGTTGGCAACGAAGATCCCGTCGAGGTCCGGATGCTGGTCGAGCAGCCGCAACGTCGCCTGCTCGCCACCGTCGGCGGTGAAGTCGCCATAGGCAACGGCCTGCTCGATCCCCGCCTCCTTCATGGCTTCCTGATAGCCGGTGAGCCGGTCGAGGCCGGCCGTCATGTCGAGCGGACCTGCGACCGTACCGAGCTTGCGGCGCCCCTTCGACAGCAGATACTCGACCGCGGTCCGGGCCCCGGCGACGTTGTCGACGTCGACACTGGCGACCGGTACTTCGACGCCGAGCGGCCGCGCGCTGAACACGATCGGCAGCGGCAGTTGGGCCAGCTCCTGCAGCACGTTGTCGCGACCGTGGTGGCTGACGATGATCGCGCCGTCCACGTGTCCGCCGCGCAGGTACCGCAGCAACCGCTGGTCGTCACCCTCGGCGGGCTCGATCAGCAGGACGAGCTGCGACGAGGTCGGCGCCAGCGTCATGCTGATCCCGCGCAGGATGCCGGCGAAGAACGGGTCCGAGAACACCCGGCTGTCCGGCTCGGGCACGACCAGCGCGACCGAGTCCGTCCGGCGCGTCACCAGCGCGCGGGCCGCCCGGTTCGGCACGTAGCCGAGCTCACCGATCGCGCGCTCGACCGCGGCCACCGTCTCCGGCAGTACCTTCGGTGAGCCGTTCACCACCCGCGAGACGGTCGCGCGCGAGACTCCGGCCAGCGCAGCCACCTGCTCCAGCGTCGGAGATCCACTGCCCAGACCACCCTGCATCGACTACGGACCTCCCCGGCTGATTCTGACCTTTGCCACCGTAGTACCAATCGGGGCTGGCTGCCGGAAACACCGCCGTACGGGCCGGGGCTGGTCTGCCGAGCGGCTAACCGTTCTTGCGGGTGTTGGCCGCCTTCTCCGCGTCGCGCAGGGCCTGCTTCCAGGCGTCGTCGGGTTTCTGCTTGCCCTCGTCGACCCGGGCCAGCGCGTCGGTGAAGACCGTGTTGACCTCGCCCTCGCGCGGGCCCTTGTGCTGTTTGAGGATCACGCTCTTGGCCCGGTCGATGAAGATCTTGCCGGTCGGCGCGTTGTTGAAGTAGGCATTCACCTGGCTCTTCACCTGCGGCGCCTCGTAGGCGTCGACGGTGGACGGGAACGAGCCGATCTTCTTGAAGACCTTGATCTGCTGCTCCGGCGCGGTCAGCCAGGCGGCCAGCTTGGCCGCCTCGGCCGGGTTGCCCGACTGCTTCGGGATGGTCAGGTACGAACCGCCCCAGTTGCCACCACCGCCGGGGAACACGTCGGCCACGTCCCACTTGCCCTTGCCGAACGTCCCGGCGTTGTCCTGGATCACGCCGAGCAGCCAGCCCGGGCAGGCCATCGTCGCGAACGCGTCGCTGCGGAAGGCCTTCGTCCAGGAGTCGCTCCAGGCCGGCAGCTTGGCCGACAGGCCGTCCTGGTAGCCCTCGACGATCTGGTCCCAGGTCTGCTTCAGCAGCGGGTTCTCGTCCCCCAGGTACCGGTCGTTGTTGGAGTAGTAGGCCTCGATCAGCTGGTTGCGCATCGCCTCCCAGGCCAGCACCGAGGAGTCGTACCAGGCCGAGCCCGGCACCTTGGCCTTGAACCTGCGGCCGGTGGCGAAGTACGAGTCCCAGTCCGGGAACAGCTTGGCGACCTGGGCCCGGTCGGTCGGCAGGCCGGCCTTGGCGAACAGGTCCTTGCGGTAGCAGATCGCCTCCGGGCCGATGTCGGTGCCGTAGCCGATGATCTTGCCGTCGCTGGTGGTCGCGCCGGCGACCTTCCAGTCCAGCCAGCGGTCGCCGAGGTCGTTGGCGCCGTAGTCGCGCAGGTCGACGAACTTGTCGGCCTTGGCCAGGTAGTTGTAGATCCAGCCGATCTCCATCGCCTCGATGTCGGCCAGCCCGGAACCGGCGGCCAGGTTGGTGTCGAGGTTCTTGATGTGCTCGTCGACCGTCTTGGCCTTGCGCGGGGTGATCTTGATGTTCGGGTGCTCGGCCTCGTACTCGGCGTACAGGTCGTCGTAACCGAACTCGTTGAACGTCGCGATGGTCAGTTCGATCTTCGGGCCGTCGTCGCCGGAGCCGGAGGCCGAGGAGGACTGCTGGTCGCTGCCGCCGCAGGCGGACGCGAGCAGGGTGAGGCTGCAGGCGAGGGCCACTACGGCGCTGCGTTGGCGGGCACTGGGCCGCATGGGAAATGCTCCCTGTTACAGAGGACGGGTTGAGAGCGCTTTCGGTGAGGGAAAGTGGATTGAGTTTCGAGCGTTTCAACTGACTGTGTCAAGGACCACATCGTTACGCTGAGACATGACCCGGCATTGGTCAGTACATACCCGCCACAAATGTCACTGAGCGAACCACGCCGGTGACGGATCGCTGTTTTTCCTGGCTTTTCCCTGTCAGTTCCGGATCACGGCAGCAAGTCACGGACGACGGCGTCGGCCAGTAACCGACCACGGCGCGTGAGCATCAGCCGGCCGTTCCGCTCGGTCAGCAGATCGTTGCCCACCGCATCCTTCACGGCGTTGCGGCCGGCCTCGTCGAGGACGTCCAGCGGCAGCCCGTCGGCCAGCCGGATCTCGAGCAGCACCCGCTCGACCCGGCGCGTCTCGGCGTCCAGGGTCTCCCGCGCGTACGCCGGGCTGTCGCCGGCCGCGAGCCGCTCGGCGTACGCGGTGGGGTGCTTGACGTTCCACCAGCGGACCCCGCCGACGTGGCTGTGGGCGCCGGGGCCGATCCCCCACCAGGTGTCGCCTCGCCAGTAGAGCTCGTTGTGGCGGCAGCGGGCTTCCGGCGTACGGGCCCAGTTGGAGACCTCGTACCAGCCGAGGCCGGCGTTTGTCAGCAGGTCGTCGGCCAGCACGTACTTGTCGGCGAGATCGTCGTCGTCGGGCATCGGCAGCTCGCCGCGGCGTACCCGGCGGGCGAGTTGGGTGCCGTCCTCGACGATCAGCGCGTAGGCGCTCACGTGGTCGGGCTCGGCGGACAGCGCGGACTCCAGCGACCTGCGCCAGTCCTCGAGGGATTCGCCCGGCGTGCCGTAGATCAGGTCGAGGTTGACGTGCTCGAACCCGGCGGCGGTCGCCTCTTTGGCCGCTTCGAGCGCGCGGCCGGGCGTGTGCTTGCGGTCGAGGATCTGGAGCACGTGCGGTGTGGCGCTCTGCATGCCGAAGGAGACACGGTTGAAGCCGGCCTCGCGGATCGCGGCCAGGTACGCCGGATCGACGGACTCGGGATTCGCCTCGGTCGTCACCTCGGCGCCGGGGGCCAGCCCGAACTCGTCCCGCACGGCGGCCAGCATCCGCCCCAGATCCTCGGCCGGCAGCAGGGTCGGCGTACCGCCGCCGAAGAAGATCGTGTCGACCGGCCGGTCGAGGTCACCGAGCACCTTGCGCGCCAGCCGGACCTCGGCCACCGCGGTTTCGGCGTACGACGCCTGCGAACCACCGCCGCCGAGTTCCTTGGCGGTGTAGGTGTTGAAGTCGCAGTATCCGCAGCGCGCGGCGCAGAACGGGACGTGCAGGTAGAACCCGAAAGGCCTGGTGGCAGCCTCGCGGATCGCGGGCTCCGGCAGCGACCCGTCCCGGGGCGCAACCTCCCCCTCGGGCAGTGTCGATGGCACCCGCCCATCGTACGGGCCGGAAATTCCGAGACCCGATCGCGGTGATTCCGTGGTAGCGCTCCGTGCCTGAGTCGCTACATTCAGCTCATGGAGACCGAGGCTCAGCCCGTCGGAAAAGCCACCCAGAACGCCGTGGTGGTCGCGATCATGCTCGGAATGCTGCTCGCGGCCCTCGATCAGACGATCGTCGCGACCGCGTTGCCGACCATCGTCAGCGATCTCGGCGGCGCCAACCACCTGTCCTGGGTGGTGACGGCGTACCTGCTGGCCGAGACCATCATGACGGCGCTGGTCGGCAAGTTCGGCGACCTGTACGGGCGCAAACGGATGTTCCTGATCAGCGTCGTGCTGTTCCTGGCCGGGTCCGCGCTCTGCGGGATGGCGAACGACATGCTCTGGCTGGTCGGGTCGCGGGCGATCCAGGGGCTCGGCGCCGGCGGGCTGATGGTGACCGCGACGGCGGTGATCGCGGACGTCGTGCCGTTGAGCGAGCGAGGGAAGTACCAGGGCTTCATCGGTTCGGTCTTCGGCGTCTCCACGGTCGCCGGGCCGCTGCTCGGCGGGCTCTTCGTCGACCAGCTGAGCTGGCGGTGGGCGTTCTACGTGAACCTGCCGCTGGGCGTCATCGTGCTGATCGTCGCGGCCATCACGCTGCCGTCGGTCAAGGCGGCGGTGAAACCGGCGATCGACTACCTGGGCATTCTGCTGATCGGGCTGGCCGCGACCGGGCTGACCCTCGTCACGACGTGGGGCGGGAACGAGTACGACTGGCTGTCGCCGACGATCATCGTGATGACGGTCGGGTCGCTGATCGCGCTCGGGCTGTTCATCCTGGTCGAGCTGCGGGCGGCCGAGCCGTTGCTGCCGATGCGGTTGTTCAAATCCGGGGTGTTCTCGGTCTGTGCGTTGCTGAGCTTCATCATCGGGTTCGCGATGCTGGGTGGGGTCACGTTCCTGCCGACGTACCTGCAGTACGTGCACGGCGCCTCGGCGACGGACTCCGGGCTGCAGATGCTGCCGCTGGTGCTCGGGTTGCTGGTCGCGTCGATCGGGGTCGGCACGATCATCAGCAAGACCGGGCGGTACCGGATCTTCCCGATCGTGGGGACGGTGCTGATCGCGGGCGGGCTCTACCTGTTGTCGCTGATGACCAACCACACGGCGTACCTGACCACGGCGGGCTTCATGGTCGTACTGGGACTTGGGGTCGGTCTGTGTATGCCGGTGCCGACGGTTGTCGTCCAGAGCACGGTCGACTACGCGGATCTCGGGGTGGCCACCTCGGGGGTGAGCTTCCTGCGGACGATGGGTAGCTCGTTCGGCGTCGCCGTCTTCGGGTCCTTCTACGCATCGACGCTGCCCGACAAGCTGGCCGGGGCAATTCCTGCAGGCGTCGATCCTCGGGCGGCCGCGTCGGTCGAGGGTTTGCGGCAGCTGCCTGAGGCAGCGCGCGAACCGATCACCGCGGCGTACGCCGACGCGTTGCACGTGGTGTTCCTGGCGGCGGTACCGGTTGCCGTGGTCGGCTTCCTCGTTGCCCTGCTCCTGAAGGAGGTCCCGCTCCGCGACACCGCCCGGGTCGCGGCGGGCGGCAACTCCGGCGTCGGCGACAGCTTCGCCGCACCCGCGTCCTTCGACTCCGAGCACGAGCTGCAGAAACTCTTCGCCCTGGTCGTCCAGAACCACAAACGCAACCCCGGCCCCGAGGTCCTGGCCGAGTCCGGCATCCCGCTCTCGATCGCCCAGGCCTGGATGATCATGCGCGTCTTCCGGGGCGGCGCCGAGAGCGGATCCGCCACCCTGCAGGAAATCACCGGCGACCTCAAGGTCCCACCAGGCGTCTTCGAACCGCTGGCCGCCCAACTGGTCGCCGACGGCTATCTCTCCGAAACCCTGGGCCACTACCGCTTCACCCAACCCGGCCTAGAACTCTTCCAGCGTTTCGTCGGCGCCTACCGAGTCTGGATCCTCGCCCGCCTCGAAGACTGGGACCCCGACAACGCCCCCGCCTTCTCCACCGCGGTCGACAAGATCGCCGAGCAGATGATCGACCGAGGCCAATCCCTCACCACCGGCAAACACTCGGCCCTCACCAACGCCTAGGCCTTCGTCAGGTGGTCGGCGATTCTCAAGGCATTGGCCAGGACTGTGAGAACTGGGTTCACGCCGCCGTTCGTGACGTGAAGGGACGCGTCGGCGACGTACACGTTCTCGTGTCCCCACACGCGGCCGTCGGGGTCGGTGACGGAGTGGGCGGGGTCGGTGCCCATTCGGCAGCTGCCGGCTTGGTGCTGGCCGACGCTGGCTTGGTTGCGGGTGGTGAGGGCGGAGACGGCGGTACGGGTGGCGCCGGCCTCGAGGAGCCAGTCGCGGGCCTTCGCGCTCATGAACGCTTGGGTGCGGAGGTCTTCGGGGTGGATCGAGCCGCTGATCCGGGCGACGGGGAGGCCGAAGCGGTCGGTGACCGAAGGGTCGAGCCGGACTCTGGAGTCGGGTGAGGTGACCTCCTGGATCGGTCCGACGACGCGCATCATCCGGCGGGATTCGTGGCGCATCGCCTGCTTGCTGTCGAGGCCTGTGCGCGGGATGAGGCCGGCGGCCGTCAGATAGTCGTAGGTCGCGGCGGGCGTCGGTACGAACTCGTCGGCGAGCATGCCGCCGCCGATGATGCCGTCGTTGCCGTGGCGGAAGTCGCAGGTCGCGATCGACACTCCTGGGCCGATCAGATCGGACACCTCGTCGTCGAACAGGCCGATCGCGCCCGCGTAGACATGGGCCTGGAGATAGCGGCCGACCTGGTCGTGCTCGTTGCCGATCCCGCTGTTGAGCAACAGCCGCGGAGTCTCGGTGGCGCCCGCCGCGACGACGACCTCAGCGCAGTCCACCGTACGCCGCCAGACGCGACCGTTGTCGATGGCAACCAGTTCGACGCCGGTGACCCTGCCCCCGCCGCCGGTCACCAGGCGCGAGGCCGTCGTCTCCGCGACGAGTGTGCACAGCCCGGTCGCCAATGCGGCCGGCAGCGCGGTGTTGTGCATACCCGACTTGGCCTCGACCGGGCAGGCGAATCCAACACACTGCCCACAGCGCGCACATCCCGGCCGCCCCTGATACTCCACCGAGTTGATCAGCAGCGGTACGTCGAGAGTCCCCCACCCCAACCGATCCGCCGCGGCAGCCAGCAGTCGCGCCGGCTCGGTCCGCGGCAAGGGCGGCATCGGCAACGCAACCGACCGCGCGTCGTGCCACGGATCCACCCCGCCACCACTCACGCCGAAACGCTGCTCGGCCAGGCTGTAGTACGGCTCGAGTTCGGCGTACGTGATCGGCCAATCGGCCAACCCGCTTCCTTCCGGTACGCCGTACGCGCCGGCCATCCCGAAGTCGAGCGGCACGAACCGCCAGGCCTGCGCGCCGTACACCCTCGTACCGCCACCGACCGTGAAGGCGTTGTTCCCCCAGCCACCATCAGGCGGCAGCACCACCCTCGCCGTGCCGTCGACAACCGACACCCGCGGCCGCCCCATCGGGTCAGGATCAGTCGGCGCCGGAAGCCCTGCCACCGAACGGGGATTGCGAAGGTGATCCGAAGCCAACCCGGCGGTCGACGGATAGCTCCCCGTCTCCACCACAAGCACCGACCGGCCCGACTCCGCGATCACCTGCGCCGCAGTACCCCCACCAGCTCCGGACCCGATGACCACACAGTCGTACCGATCAGCGAGCGCCGCCCGCGGCGTCACCGCAAGCTCCGTCTCCGTCGCCTCCCAGGCACCGCCCGCATCGGGCCGCCACCCAACCATCGGCCAGCTCACCGGCGAGGAGTAGTACCCCTGCGCCAGCAGCCGAACCAGCCACGCAATGTCCGGGTCGGCGAGCATGCGCTCCAGCCGATCACCGGCCGGAGCAGCCCCGAGGACGGGAGGCCGAGCGGTGGCGACCGCATTCAGGGCGCGGTCGACGCGTGACCGCCAGTCGGGGCGGTCTTGCTCGAGCACGCCCTCGATGAAGGCGACAGCGCCTGTGTCGGCGGCCGAAGGATAACCATCACGCGGGATCGCCAGGTCTGCCAGTTGCGCGAGAAGCGAACGCTGGTGGTCGGTGAGCTGCATGACCCAAACGTTAGGGCGTGATGACGAGCCGCTGCTCGGAGTCGAGCTCCTTCCAGGCTGTCTCGACCTCGGCCAACGGCACCGCCCGCGCGTCGATCTGTAGCGCCCCCGCCGTGATCACCTCGGCGAGCGCCGGCAGTTCTGCCAAGATGTCCCGCGTCGGCACGGACCCTTGCCCACTCCCGACGATCTGCAACCGCGCAGCACGCAGAGCCGCCGACGGAAGAGCCGCAGTCGGCCCGGCGATCGAACCCACCTCGATCCAGGTCAACGGCCGATCCTTGTCACGGCGACCCGTCACGATGGCTCGCATCGCATCGGCGGTCGGCTCGCCCCAGAGGTAGTCGATGACGACATCGACGTCCGCCGCCACCTCCCCGACCTCACCCAGCGAAGCCGTCACATCGGCACCCGAGAGCGCCGCAAGCCGATCAGCACGACGCCCGGCCGCGATCACCCGTCCCGCACCGAGATGCTTGGCGATCTCGACGGCCAATCGCCCCGCGTTGCCAGTCGCCCCAAGCACCAGAACGCTCTGCCCCGCTTCGAAGCCGACCCGCCGCCGCAACGCGACCCACGACGACATCGCCGGATTCATCGCGGCCGCGATCACCACCGGATCAGTCCCCGCCGGCAGCACGACACTCCGCCGTACGTCGACCAGTGTCCGCTCAGCCATCGCGCCCAGCGTCGTGTCGGGCAGTACGAAGTACCGCAAGGTGCCGTCCGGAAACCGTCCGACCCCGTCGATGCCCGGCACCAACGGAAGGTCGGCGGAGCTCGTGTAGTGCGACCCCGCCGCCTGCGACCGCACCCGCGGATGCAACCCCGCCGCGACCACCTCGGCCACTACCTCCTCCGGCGCCCCTGCGACAGGATCCGGAAAGTCCTGGCAGGACGGCGGAGTACCGAACGAAGTGACGACCGCAGCACGCATGACAACTCCTGAGAATAGGTGGTAATACCATCTAAAGTAGATGGCAATCCAACCTATTGCAAGCTAGACTTCCGGCATGGACGCCGACCCCGAAGCACTGGATCGCCTGGTACAGACCTCCTTCACCGTGATGGCGGTGCTGAGCCAGGCGGCGGCCGCGCACGACCTGTCGCTGACCCAGTTGCGGGTGCTCGCGATCCTCCGCGACCACGAGCCGAAGATCGCCGAACTCGCCGCCTACCTGGGCCTCGACCGCTCGTCGGTGAGCGGCCTGATCGACCGCGCGGTCAAACGCGACCTGGTACTGCGGACCACCAGCGAGGACGACGCCAGAGCCGTCCGCGTCAGCCTCAGCCCGGCCGGTCACCGCCTCGCGCCGACGCTGACCGCGGAGATCGGCGCCGCCCTGACCCCGCTGACCAGCAAGCTGACCCTCGCCGAGCAGCGGAAGCTCGGCGCCCTGCTGACCAAACTTCTGGACTGAGGCGAGATGCAGCTACCAGGCGACGGACATGTGCACACCGAGTACTCCTGGGACGCCGACCAGGGATCGATGGACCTCACCTGCGCGCGAGCCGTCGATCTCGGCGTCCCCTCGGTCGCCTTCACCGAGCACGTCGACTACACGCCGTTCCGGGCCGGCTTCCTCGTGGAGAAGGTGCCCGGCCTCGTCACCGACGGCATCCTGCGTGCCACCGAGCTCGACGCCGAGGGCTACCTGGAGTCGATCGAGAGGTGCAGGGCGAAGTACCCGGAGCTGCGGATCCTCAGTGGGATGGAGATCGGGCAGCCGCATCTGCACGATGCGGAGCTCAGGAAACTGCTTGCCCAAGGCACCTTCGACCGATTGCTCGGGTCGTTGCACTGCCTGCTCGACGGCGATGTGTACGCCGAGCCGTGGGAGCTCTATCCGCATCGTCCTGCCGACGAGGTCTTCCGCGAGTACCTCGCCGACATCCCCCGGATGGTCGCCGGCTCGGAGCTCTTCGAGGTGTTCGCCCACATCGACTACCCCATCCGCTCCTGGCCCGACACCGCCAAGCCCTTCGCACCGGAAGACTTCGAAGACGAGCTGAGGCAGGCGCTGCGGTCGCTGGCCGATGGTGAGCGCGCCCTGGAGATCAACACCCGGATCCCCTTGCACCCGACGATCCTCAAGTGGTGGCCAGAGGAAGGCGGTGAGCGCGTCACCTTCGGCAGCGACGCTCACCTGCCGGAAGCCCTGGCGACGGGTCTCGCCGAGGCGGTCGCGGTTGCCGAGGCGTACAAGTTCACTCCTGATCGACGGCCCGAACTGCCCTGGCGGCTAAAACGCTAGCTCGACAGGTTGGTGCTCGAGGGGCTCGGAGGCTGGTGACCGGCGGAGGTAGAAGTCCAGCGTGATGCTGTGCCGGGTGAGGACTTCCAGCTGGAAGGTCCTCGTTCCACCTCCGCCGGCCAGGCCTTGCTGATCAGGGACCGGCTGGTACGTCGTGCCCACAACCACCACTTCGGACGGGTCGTGGTCGAGATGCCAGCGGTAGCCCGTCGCCGGGCTCTCCGGCAGCGCGATCTCCACGGGTCCACCGGCGACGGCGATCCGGAGTAGTGAGCGTTCTTTCATCGGCCTGACCAGCCTCGACTGTTGGTTTACGGGTACCAGTAATTGTCCTGGACAGATCCGGCCGAGCCGATCGACCAGACCTCCATGCTGTTGGGGATCCGGGAGACCGCCGCGATGCCACCGTTCGGCGAGACACCCCCGCCGGGTGTCAGCTCGAACGTTTGCCAGTTGGCTCCGTCGTACCAGTACGAGTCGCGCAGTGAACCGTTCGCGCCGGTCCACCACAGCTCCATGCTGTTCGGGATCCGCGAGACCGCCGCGATCCCGGCAGTCAGCGAGGCACTCCCCGCCGGGGCCAACTCGAAGCCCTGCCAGGTACCGCCGTCATACCAGTACGAATCGTGCAGCGAACCGTTCGCGCCGACCCACCAAACCTCCATGCTGTTGGGTATCCGCGACACCGCCGCCACCCCGCCGCCCGGCGAAGCGCTACCGGCCGGCGCCAGCTCGTACCGTGCCCAGTTGTTGCCCTCATACCAATAGGCACCCTGCAGCGAACCGTTCGCGCCGACCCACCAAACCTCCATGCTGTTGGGTATCCGCGACACCGCCGCCACCCCGCCGCCCGGCGAAGCGCTACCGGCCGGCGCCAGCTCGTACCGTCCCCAGTTGCCGCCCTCATACCAATAGGCCCCCTGCACGGAACCGTCGCCGCCGATCCACCAAAGCTCCATGCTGTTGGCGATGCGTGACACGGCCGCGATCCCGCCGTTCAGTGAAGCGCTGCCGCCGGGGGCCAGCTCGTACCGTCCCCAGTTGCTGCCCTCGTACCAATAGGCCCCCTGCACGGAACCGTTACCGCCGACCCACCAAACCTCCATGCTGCTGGGGATCCGGGACACCGCCGCCACCCCGCCGCCTTGCGCCGCACTTCCCGCCGGGGCCAGTTCGAAGCCTTGCCAGGGATTGCCTTCGTACCAGTACGAGTCGCGCAAGGAGCCGTCAGCGCCGACCCACCAGACCTCCATGCTGTTCGGGATCCGGGAGACGGCCGCCACCCCGCCGCCTTCGGACGCACTCCGCGGCTGGGCCAGCTCGAAGCCACGCCAGCCGCCCGGCACCTTGACACCCTCGACGCCGTACATCGGGAACCGGTTCAGCGATCCGCTGCCGTCGCGGTCGTTACTGGTGTCGTCGATCCCGCACTCGCCGTACCCGATCCGGAAGAATCCGTTGTCACCCCAGGCCGCGCTCCACGAGTTCTTCGCGATCCAGCACCGGTCGGCATCGGAGTACCCGACGATCTCGACGCAGTGATATCCGGCGCTGTTCCCGGTGCTGTGCCGGTAAACGCCGGTGTGGCTGAAGAAATCGTCATAGACCTGGAAAACAGCGCACACCGGGCCGCGATTGGCGAGCCATTGTTTACGTTCCGCCGTCGACACCAAGGTGGAATACCCGGTCGGTGTGTAAAGGCGGGCATCGCGGTTCGGATCCAGCTTGCAACTGGGATTTCCACTGGCGTCGAAGGCACTGGAGTACGGAAACATCTCCTCCAGTGGCACGCCGCGCCGGATGCACTCGTCCAGCGCGCTGCTCGGCCACCAGCCGCCGCAGCCGGGTCCGTGGGCCGAGCAGAAATGCAGATCCGCTTCGCTCAGGTCGACGACGTCCCCGGTCGCGATCGACACCGTCGACTCGATCGTCGCGCAGGTACAGAACGACACGCACGAGCCGCATCCCCCCTGATCCTTGACCGGAGACACGTGATTGCGTCCTCCGACATCGCGCCAGTCCACGGCGGCCGGCAGGTTCCCGATCGACACCGCGGCGCGCGGCCGCTGGTTGATCTCGGCCACCAGGTCGCGTGGAACCGTGACGCCGAGCAGCCGGGCGTAGAGCTCCGCCCGGCGCTCCGACGGCTGATCCGCCCCGGCCGCCGCCCGGCCCGGCGCGGCCGGGCCGATCAATGCCTGAAGTTCTGCCAAATCGTCGATCGATGACATCGAATTCCCTCCCCAAGGGTTTTTCAATTTGCAATCATCCGGCTACTTCCGGTCATGATTGCTATCACCCTCCTCTCCGCCAGAAAGCCGGTCAACCGCTCTTTCCGACCTTTGCACGCAAGGGCATCCGAACGGGAGGACGAAGCGCCGCCCGGGTAATCCGGCGCTGCGCGATGAGGCTGATCAGGGCCAGCAGAATCGTGAACGCGGTGTACCAGAACACAGCCGGTACCTCACCAAGCGGACCCACCAGCTGCCCCTCGATCACGATCGGCACGCCCAGCGCGAGGTACGAGACGAGGTAGATCCCCGCCACCACGCCCGCCCGCTGGTGCGCCGCCGCCAACGGGAAGATCAGCCGCAACGAAGCAGTGAACGAAGCGCCGAACCCAACCCCGGCAACAGCCTGCCCGACGATCATGACCGCCAAGCTGCCGACCAGTACGCCGGTGATGATGCCGGCAGCCCCGATGATCGACGCGTAGATCCCGATCGTCATCGCCCGCCGCGGCGCGACCCCAGCAAACGCCAGCCCGATCACCGCCGACACGGCCGGTGCGACGAACCCCGCGAAGCCACCGAGCAGACTGCTGTCCGAATGGAAGACGCTCCGCACCATGCTCGGCGCCAGCCCGCCCGACAGCCCCGCAAGCATCCAGACCGCGGCCACCACCGGAGCAGCGGCCACGAACTCCCGCCGGGTCGCCGCCGGGAACGAGATCCGCGGAATCAACGACCGCGCCGCCCCTGACGTACGGACCACGCTCTCCGGCGAGAACGCGACCACGCCGATCCCCAGCACAGTCGCGACCGTCAGTACGACGAAGATGATCGTGTTCGCCGACGACGTGAACTGGATCGCGAACCCGGCGAGCAACGACCCGCCACCAAGCCCGCCGGTCAGCCCGACGCTGCCGAGGATCGTACCGAGCCGCTTGCGGTCAGCCGGCGCGACCTCGACGAGCATCGCCGTGAAAGCACTCGTCGCCGCACCGCTCGCCACCCCCTGCACGATCCGCCCGCCGATCACCCACCCGACATCGGCGGCGAACAGAAAGAGCAGATTCGACGCGAGCTGGACGACCAGCGCGCCGATCAGTACCGGCCGCCGGCCGACGTAGTCGGACAGCGAGCCCACCGTCAGTACGGCCGCGAGAAACCCGATCGCATAGACGGCGAACGCCAACGTCAGCATCGAGGGAGCGAAGTCGAACCGCTCCTTGTAAACAACGAGCAACGGCGTCAAAGCGCCCGCCGCCAGGTACATGCTCGTGAACGTGATCGCCGCCCCCGCCAGCGCGACTCCCGCCGGCAGGGTGCGGGTCCGTGATGTTGACACCAGTACTCCTCAGTCAGTGATGACGACGACGCCCGAAGGCGCATCCAGAGCCGCCACCGTGAGCGAGGCGGCGCGATCGATCTGCACCCGCGGCTCGGCGGGGATCTGCTCCTCGTTGTAGGTGCCCGGGCCGTAGAACTGCCCGTAGCTCAGGACGACGCCGCCCTCGGCCAGCACCGACTTCTCGAGCGACGCGACGGCCACCGCGTCAGGCCCGTCCGGCAACTGCCACGCGACGCTCTGCACCAGCAGCTTCGGCGAGCCGACCTGCCGGGCGGCCTCGATCAGGTTCTGGTTGCCTTCGGTCCGGATCCGGGCGTTCAGCTCGGCGTGCGCGCCGATCTGCGCCAGGTCGTCCGGCAGGTCGGTCAGCTCGTTCAGGATCAGGTCGGGTTTGAAGTCGGTCACCGCCTGGATCAGCGCGTCGCGGTCGAAGACGTCGCACAGGATCGCCTCGGCGCCGAGCCGCTCGAGCAGCTCCGTCTTGGCCGCCGACCGGGTCATGCCGCCGACCACGTGCCCGTCCTCGACCAGCAGCGGGATCAACCGCTGCCCGATCTGCCCCGATGCGCCCGCCAGAAAGATCCTCATCGCCATCGTCGTTCTCTTCTCTCGATTGATTCTGGATATTTGATATCCAGATTGTGCTCATGACTGTAGGCACTGACTACATCGGAGTCAAGTCAGCTACTCGCCGACGGCTTCCGGACCGGCCTCCTCGGCGGCCCAGTCGTCCAGCAGGCCGGCGATCCGGCCGAGGATGTCGCGCGCGATCTCGTACTCCACCACCCCGAACTCGGCCGCGAATCGCCGCTCGAGCTCGATCAGATGACCGTGGCCGTCGGCGGACACCTCCCGCCCGTGCTCGGTGTACGTCACCAGCTTGGCCCGCCGATCCGCCGGATCCGGGCGCATCTCCAGGATGCCGAGGGCGACCATGTCGCGGACCACCTCACCCATCGACTGACGGGTGATCCCGGCCCGCTCGGCCATGTCGATGGCCCGCGAACCACCCTCGGCCAGCGTCGCGAAGACGGAGTTGTGGGCCGGCTTGACCTCCGGATGACCGCGCAGATGAGCGATCCGCACCATGTCGGCCTGCATCGCCCGGTTGGCCCGGTCGATCAGCGCGATCAGCGGCTTCCGGTCGAGCCGAGGACGATCAACCCTTGACATCCGTAAGGATTCCTTCCAATATTTCGACAGGAATCCTTACAGTATCAGGAGCGACGATGGACACCAAGGAGCTACGCCCCCTCGTGGCCGGCCTGTTCGCCCGGGGCCGCCGGCGGACCACCCGGATCGCCGTCGAGCAGGAGTTTCTCGTCGCCGACACCGCGACCGGCGCCGCCGTACCGATCGAGCGAGTACGCCGAGCAGCCCGTACCGCGCACGCCGCGCCGTACGTCAGCTTCGAACCCGGCGGCCAACTCGAGCTCAGCCTCCCCTGCACCGACGACCCGGCCGGCAGCCTCTGCGCCTACACCGAGGACCTCCAACGCCACCTCACCGCAGCGGGAATCCAGCTCGACGCCCAGCCCTGCGACCCGCGTCCCGAACACGAGGTCCCGCTTCAGCTGACAACCCCGCGGTACGTCGCCATGCACCGCCACTTCGACACGATCGGTCCCGCCGGCCGCCGCATGATGCGCCGAACCGCATCCACCCAGGTCTGTCTGGACTGGTGGCCGGGCGAGGCCGGCATCGAGCAATGGCGAGTCCTCAACCTCGCGGGCCCCTTGCTGGCCGCCAGATTCGCTCGAAGCTCAGGCCTCGGCAGCCGCCTCACCACCTGGCTCCGCACCGACCCAGCCCGCACCGGCTTCGACGACCGCCTACTGCATGCGGACCCAGTCACGGCGTACGCCGAATTCGCAGCCGCAGCCAAGGTCTTCGTCACCGGCGGCGCCGCCGACCACCTCAGCACGCTGTTCCCACCAGTCCGGCCGCGCGGAACGTACCTCGAGGTTCGCTTCCTCGACGCCCAGCAACCAGCTGAGGTGGGTCCCGTGATCACGGCTCTGGCCAGTCTCATGTACGACGACGCCCTCCGCCGCCGGACCCTTCGCCTCCTTCAAACGCAGGCGCCTCAGCTGGCCGACCACTGGCACGCGGCAGCGATGGGAACCCTCAGCACCGCAGATCGGCTACTACCCGAATTGGAGCCGGCCGCATGAACAGCGTCCTCTTCATCACCGACCCGCTCGACGGCCTGCAGGCCGACATCGACGCCACCATCGGCATGATGAGCGCGACCCAGGACCTCGGCCTCGACGTCTGGTCCTGCCAGCCCGCCGGCCTCATCGTTGCCAACGGCAAGCTTCACGCCAGGGCCCACCGGATCAGGCTCCGGCCACGGCATCCGGCCGGCGGCGACCACCGCTGGATCGTCGATCGTCGCTGGTACGACGAACTGGCGACCGCCGTCGTCGAGGTCGCCACCTTCGACCTCGTGCAACTGCGCATCGATCCACCCGTCGACGAGCGCTACCTCCACACCACCTACCTGCTCGATCTGGCCGGTACGCCGGTGGTCAACCGCCCCGACGGAGTCCGCGCGATGCACGAGAAGCTGATCGCCCTGCGCTTCCCCGGCCTCTGCCCACCGACGTTCGTCGGCGCCGACGTCGCAGGCCTCCGCGAGTTCGTCGCCGGCACCGGCACCGCGGTCGTCAAGCCCGTCGACGGATTCGCCGGTCTCGATGTGTGGCTGGTCAGCAATGACCACGCCGCGCTGTCGCTCCTGGAGTCGGCCACGCACGGCGGCCGTCGCCAGGTGATCGCCCAGCAGTACCTACCGGCCGTTGAACACGGCAACAAACGCCTCTTCCTGCTGGACGGCGAGATCGTCGGCGCCGTACTCCGCAGGCCGTGCGCCGACGACTTCCGGATCGGCCCGCCGGTCGCGCCCGCCGACATCGACGACGCCGACCGGGCGATCGTCGACGCGCTCCGCCCGCAGCTGCTCCAGCACGGAATCGCCATCGCCGGCCTGGACGTGATCGGCGGCCGGCTGATCGAGGTCAACGTCACCTGCCCCGGCGGCATGCACAAGACCGACGCCCTGCTCGGCACCCAGCTCAGTCACACGATCGTCAGCCACCTCGCTGACTCGGCCCGTCACTTCGAAGGAGTACTCACATGACCACCATCACGATCGTCTGCATCGCCCTGATGGGCGTCCTGCTGTTCGGGCTCGGCGCCAACGTCACCCGGTGGCGGGTGATCCGTGGCAAGAACGGCGGCCCGCAAGCGTCGACCGACCCCGCCGACCGGCTGCTCATCGCGGTCCGGGCGCACGGCAACGCCGCGGAGTACATCCCGACCATGATCGTGCTGCTGCTGGTCTGCTCGGCACTGTCCGACAGCTGGTGGGTCGACGCCCTGTCGGTCGCGGCGCTCGTAGTACGGACCGTGCACGCCGTTGGCATGCTGACGTCGAAAACCCTCGCCGAGCACGGCCCGCTCCGTGATATCGGTGCCCTCGGCACCTATCTGGTCGGCATCACCCTCGGAATCACCGCGATCGCCGTCATCTGACCGGACGCCGGCTGACTGGCCGTCAGCCGGCGCGGCGTCAGCCGGCGCGGCGTCAGCCGATCGGGGCGATCGTCTTCGCTCGGGCTCCTTCGTAGGCGGCGAGCAGGATGCCGAGGACGGCGATGCCTTCCTCCTCGGTGTGCAGCGGGCGGGTCTTGCCGAGCAACGAGTCGGCGAAGTGCCCGATCTCCGCGACGAAGGTGTCGACGGATCCCAGGTCCACGGTCTCGGTCTCACCGGTTCGGAGCTGAGTGGTGAGCGATTCACCGTCGCTGCGCAGCGATCCCAGCTCCCCGACGACGGAGAACCGCTCGGTGCCAGGCGCCGGCTGGTAGGCCCAGCTCGTCACCAGTTGCCCGACGACGCCGTTGTCGAACCGGATCAGCACCTGCGCCGAATCCTCGCCCTCCATGAACTTCAGCCGATGCGTCGACAGCATCGCCGTCGCCTCGACCGGCAGCCCGCCGGCCAGGTGCAACATCAGGTACGTCGGGTGGTACCCGGTGTCGATCAGCTCGCCACCACCACTCGTCTTCGCGCTTGCCCGCCAGCCCATGTTGGCCGGATCGAAGTTGTTGTAGAAGCTGTCCGTGGTCCGTACTTCGTACACGGTGCCGATCGTGCCGGCCTCCAGCAACTCCTTCGCCTTCGCCACCGCCGGCATGAACAACTGGTTGTGCGCGCACATCAGCGTGACGTTGTTCTCGGTGACCGCCTTGCGCACGTCGGCGGCCTCGTCCGCCGACAGGCACAACGGCTTCTCGCAGAGAATGTGCTTGCCTGCTTGGGCCGCGGCCACGATCGCGTCGCGGTGCAGGTGATGCGGGAGGCAGATGTCGACGGCGTCGAGTTCCTCGGCTTCGAGCATCTGCAGATAGTCCGTGTACGCCGTTGCGCCCAGCTCCTCGCCACGCGCCTTGGCCGTCTGCTCGACCGCGTCGGCGACGGCGGTGATGCGGATCTTGGCGGCGTGCTCGTGGTAGCCCTTGATGTGGGCGGAGGCGATCCCGCCACCACCGATGAGGCCGACCTTGAGTTGCGTCATCAGCTGATCACCTTCCCGTCGTACGCGATGGAATCGCCTTTCGTGGCAGCCTCGTTGGCGGCGACGACGAGGCGGGTCAGCTCGACGGCGCGGGCGAGGTTGTCGTCCGCGCGGGTGCCGTCGGTGATGTGGGAAACCCATTGGGCGAACGGGTCCGGGCTGTGCTCAGGTACCGGCAATTGGTTGCCCTTTACCCGGAGTACGTTGCCTTCGTCGGTGTAGCTGAGGCTGCCGTCGGTACCGAAGATCTCGATCGTGAACGGGTTCGGGCTGGCGAACCCCGCCTCGATCACGCCGAGCTTCTGGTCCGCGTAGCCGACGGTGACGACGGCGTTGTCCTCCAGGCCGCGGCCGGCCACCGACCGATAGATCGCGCTGACGGTCTCGGGGTCGGCTCCGAGGAACAACTGCAGCAGATAGATCGGGTGGCAGCCGAGGTCGGTCAGTGCTCCCCCGATGGCCGCCTTCGGATCGAAGAACCGCTGCGGCAGCCAGCCTTCGTTGCCGTTACGCGGGATGGCTCCGTCGTGGGACAGGCGCACCCTGCCGTAGGTGAGTTGACCGAGGACTCCGCTGGCGATCACTTCGCGGATCGCCTGCGTGTACCCATGCGCAAGCCGCGGTAGTGAAACCACCAGTTTCACTCCGTTGGCATCCGCCGCCTCGATGATCTCGGTCGCCTCGGCAACCGTCGGCGCCAGCACCTTCTCGGTGAAAATGTGCTTCCCCGCGTTGGCCGCCTTGACCATGATGTCGCGGTGCACGTCGGTCGCGGTGGTGACGATGACCCCGTCGAGATCGTCCCGCTGCAGCAGCCCGTCCAGATCCTCCGTGAACGGCACCCCGAACTGCTCCGCCCCCGCCCGCCCCAACTCGACTTCGTCATCCCAGACGGCCACCAACTCCGTCCCCGGATGCTCCTGCGCCTGCCGGGCGTAATCCCTCGCATGAACGTGCCAGAACCCCAGAACAGCAACCTTGAGCGGTGTACCCACCAGCTCCTCCTAGCGAAATAGATTCCGCGATCCCCGCCACATTACAACGATGAACTGACTCCCGACAGACACCGCGAGTCCCCCTCCCACCCCTCGGACACACCCCCGCCCGCCCCCGTCGAGCGGATGGCGTGGACTCGGTTGGTGCGGGGTCAGGGGGTGGGGCGGTTGAGGGCTACCGCTCGTTCGAGGAGAGCTGGGTCTTGGAGGGTGTTGGGGTGGGCTTGCATGCGGGTTACTGCGACGAAAGCCTCGGCGATCGACCGGTCTTTGAGGGTTGCTTGGAGGATTTGGTTCATGGCCCAGCGTTGATGTTGGACCGGTTCGGGGACTTCGGCGCCGGTGAGTAGGTCTTGGCGGGCTGCGTCGCTGCCGGCTGAGATGGTCCAGGCGGCGTCGACGACTACTTGCAGGCTGGTGAAGTACGACGTTGCCTGGGTTGTCAGGTCGGGGTTGCTGTTCAGGTACTCGGAGAGGCAGGAGGCGTGGAGGGCGGCTGAGCTGAGGCCCTGGCCGTAGATGGGGTTGAAAGAGGCGACCGCGTCGCCGACAGCAATCAGGCGAGCGGGGAAGTTAGCTAGGCCGATGAAGTCGCGGCGGCGACTGTCGGCTTGATGGTAGGTCTGGACCTCCGAGGTAGCTGAACCGCTGGAGGCTTTGGCGAAGATCGGTGGGAGGTCGGTGCAGGCGGCGCGGAAGGAATCGATCGACTCCGCCGCCGGGTGGTGCTCGTACGACATCAGCATCACCAGCCACTGGTCATTCTCGACCCAGCCCGACAGCTTGGTGCGCATCACCGATCGGCGCCTGCTCCTCCAGATCGTGATAGACGACCTGCTGATCGCTGCCCGCGAGGTACCCACCCAACGCCTCCGCCTCAGCAGCAAGCCCAGGCAGCCATCGCTCCAACTGCTGCAATCCACCCGGCAACAACACATGCCCATGCCGATCCTGCGGTACGCCGGAACGCCACCGCCCCGCCAGGTCGACCTCGTCACGCTCGACGACCACCACCCGCCGCGCATGATCAGCAAGCACCCGCGCAGCCAGCAACCCAGCCACACTCCCACCCATCACGCAGGCCGTCTCAAACAACACCGACAGCCGCTCCGGCACCCCCACCCCGGTAAGCCGCTCGAACACCGCCACAGCCGATTCCGACATCCCACCTCCAACACCAACGGTAGGTGCCGACCAACCCCAAGGAGCCCGGCCCGCTAAGACGATTCCCGGAAGGGCAGAAGTAAGAGCTGTCAGTACCTGGACTTCTGCTGGGCCGGATCCCCACCCAGACCGAGACCATCGCGCAGCATCGTGACGATCAGCGGAACGAGGCCGAGCAGCGACACCACGTCGGCGAAGCGATCGCGGCCCGCCCACGGGAGCAGGATCGCGCCCGCCATCAGCAGCGAGACCAGGACGATCGCTCCCCGCAGCTTGACGGAGTAGCTCCCGTACGGTCGCCGGAACAGGTAGTAGGACGCCAGCAGGATCCCGAGGAATCCGGCGACCTGCACGATCGACGAGAACACACCCGCGCCGGCGACCTGGCCGAACACCCCCTCGCCGCTGCCGCTGCTCAGGGCGAACAGGCCGGCCACCAACGTCGCCAGGGCGATCCAGAATCGTGCGGCGCTCCAACCGCCGGAGGCGGGCGGCGTACCGGTGTCGCTTTCCCGCAACGCGCTGACCCGGAGCGCGAGCCGACCATCGGTCAGCCATTTCGGTGCCGACTTCACCAGGCCGAGTACCAGCAGGCCGGAGAAGTACTTCGCGTTGATCCGCTGCTCGACGTCTTCGCCGGTCAGGTGAGCGCATTGTTCGACGAACAAGGCAAGGAAGGTCTGGTACGAGTCCCGCAGCAGCGAAGTCGGCGAGGCATCGTGCTGCTCGACCCCGGTGACCTCGAACTCACGGGCGTTGATCGCGCTCTGCGGCTTGCCGGGGATGGAGTACTTCACCCGGTCGTACTTGAGCTTCGTCACCCGCTCACCGATCGGCCGCAGCGTACTGACGCTGTCGACAGGGATCTTCTCGACCACCCAGGAGGTCCGGACGACCTCGATGTCGAGCGCCGGGACGAAGCCCGCGGCCTCGAGCAGGGCGTCGAGAGTATCGGGCGATCCGAGGGTGGGAGCGTTCGATCGATGAGGCGCCGCCTGCTGCAGCCAAGGCCACATCGCCTCCCAGGCTCCCGCCGTGTCCGGATGACTCCAGTCCACGACGATCTCGTTCTGGAGCACCTGGCCCTGACGTGCTTCCTCGGTCAGCCGCCGGAAGGTGAGCTTGTCGACCCCGCCCTGCTTACGGTGCCTGAGGTACCAGCCGCGCTCGAACAGCGAGTGCTTCGCCGTGTCGAAGTACCGGTCGACGATGGTGGCGTTGTCGTCGACCCGGTTGAAGCGGTATCCCCGGATCAGGTCACTGGTGGTGTCCAGGCTGCGCGCGACCTCCTCGTACTTCTCGTTGGAGGCGAGCATCACCTTCGCCTCCATCTTCTCCTGCAGCCCCTGCGACCGGGCATGGATGACACCTCGCTCGAACTTCGACTCAGTCACCTCACGACCGCCGAAGTCGTTCTCCAGTGACCGGGTCATCTGCAGGAGCTCGAGCCGCCGGCTGCTGTCGATCAGTTCGATCTCGAGCCGGGCCTCGTCGATGGCCTCGCCCAGCGCGGTCTTGTAGCGGGACTTGTCGAGCGCGACCTCGGCCAGCTCCGGCTCGCCGGTCCGGACGGCGATCCAGGTCTGCCGATCGGTCTCGACGTCGAAGATCCGGCGTAGCCCGAGAGCTCCGAGCGTCACGGCCAGGCCGTCGCGCACCAGTTGGCGTTGCAGGTCTGGGGGAATCGTCTCCAGCAGACCTTCGGCGATCATCGTCGCGGTGACCTGGCCGAGGACGTCGCCCATCGCCCCGTCCCGCGGGCTCTCGATCTCTTGACGCTCCGCGACCCCGCCGGATTGTTTCGCGGGTCCCTTCAAAGTCAGCCGGAAGTCACCGGCAGACTCCCGGATCCGTAGCGACCAGCCGCGCCGGTACAGCAGCTGGTCGCGGTTGTCGAAATACGTGTCGGTGTGGATCTTGCGCGAACCCGGGCGCAGCGCGATGCCACTCAGCTCGGCTGTCGTGTCGACGGCCGTCCGGACGGCCTCGACCCTGGCGAGATCGAGCTCCAGCCGTGATTCGATCTCGTTGACCATTCCGGCTCCTTCTGGCGAAGGTTCCAAGAATAGTCAGTTCGTCGTCCAGGGGCGGAGTTTTTCGGGGTTGCGGATGGCCCAGATGTGTTTGATCTTGTCGCCTTCCAGGTCGAAGGCGAGGACGGCGGCGGTGACGCCCTCGTCGAGGACGACCAGGCCGGGCTGGCCGTTGACGGTGCGTTCCTCGACGGTGAGGGAGCCTCGGCGTTCGGCGAGGTCGACGAAGTACCGGGCGATCGTCTCGGCACCCTCGACCGGGTGAAGCGCGGCGCTGACCAGCCCGCCACCGTCGCCGATCGAGACGGCCTCGGGATCGAGCAGGCCGACGAGGGTCTGGATGTCCTTCGCTTTCCAGGCCTGCATGAAGTCGCGGACGATCGCGGTGCGTTCGGCCTCGGGAGCCGGCGGGGTCTGCGAGGTGCGGATGCGGCGGCGGGCCGAGGTGGCGAGTTGGCGGCAGGCTGCCGGCGTACGGCCGACGATCTCGGCGACTTCGGGGAACGGGTAGCGGAACACGTCGTGCAGGATGAACGCGACGCGCTCGGCCGGGGTCATCGATTCGAGCACGACGAGGAACGCCATGTTGACCGACTCGTCGAGGGTGACGCGGTCGGCGGGATCGGTCTGCGTCTGGTCGGGGACGGGCTCGGGGATCCATTCGCCGACGTAGCGCTCCCGGCGTACCCGCGCTGAACCGAGCAGGTCGAGGCAGATCCGGCTCGCCACGGTCGTCAGCCAGGCGCCCGGCGACTCGATCGCATCCTGCTTCTCCCGCGACATCGCGTACCAGCGCGCGTACGTCTCCTGGACGACGTCCTCCGCGTCCGCCAGCGACCCGAGCAGCCGGTACGCGAGGTTGATCAGCTGCCGCCGCTCACTCATGATCACACTCAGCTTCGGATCGCCACCACTCACTGCCGCCTCCTCAGGTTCGCCGTCTCTCGAAGCACCGACGCCCCAGCCTCCCGGATTGTGAGGTCCTCGCTCGACCCTTCTCGATCTGGCCGGTTTCGGTCAAACCTGTTCACATATGTGAATATAGTTCACACCTGTGCTATCGGTGGTCTACCTTCGGGCGAAGAGATGTCGAATCCTCCCGCCCTAAGGAGTTGTTCATGTCGCCACCTGTTGGGATCCGTGTTCGTGTGTTGGCAGTGTTTTTGCTGGGGTGTTTGCTGGCTGGGTTGGGGGTGCAATACGCACAGGCGGCGCCGGCGCCGTTGCAGATCTATCCGGTGCAGTCGATCTATGCCGCCTCGCCCGACTACCGGCTGACCGTCAACGGGCAGAGCGTGCCGGTCAGTGACTTCCCCGGGTACGACATCGCTCAGCTCGCCATGGGCGGCGGCGATGCGACGATCACGGTGACGAAGGTCAACAACACCGCCATCGGGTCCTACTCGATCAGTCCGGCCAAGCTCAATCTCAGCGGGTCGGTCAGCGGCGCGAGTCTGACCTTCACGGTGACCCGCGACGAGTACCTGATCGTCAAACTCGATGGTCGGCCGGGCCTGGTGATCGCGATCGACCCGCTCGAGACCAACCGTCCCGCCGACAACGGCGCCGGCATCTTCAACGTCCGCAACGCGCCGTACAACGCGCAGCCGGGAAGTGGCTACTCCACCACCGCCTTCCAGAACGCCCTGAACGACGCCGCCGCCTGGGGCACAGCCAACGGCAGGCAAGGCACCGTCTACGTCCCCGCCGGCGTCTGGACCCTCGGCACCATCTACCTCCGCAGCAACCTCGCCCTGTACCTCGCCCCCGGTGCCGTCCTGCGCTACACCGGCGAGCGCGCCAACTACGACGTCCACTGGCACAAGGATTCGCAGGGCCGCGACATCACCTGGTTCATCTCGACCCGGTACTCGTCGACCAACATCTCGATCTACGGCCGCGGCACCATCGACGGTAACGGCAAGGCATCCCTTGCCCCGAGCAACCTCGGCGTCAACCTGCTGACCCCCGTCTACACGACCAACTTCCGCGTCGACGGGATCACCTTCAAGGAGGCCAGCAGCTGGATGGTGATGCCGATCCGGTCCGAGGATCTCAGCTTCACCAACCTCAAGCTCTTCAACCGCCTCGATCTCGAACTCGGCGAGAACGACGGCATCGACGTGATGGAGTCGACAGCGGTGACGGTCCGCAACGCGATCGGCATCGGCCTCGACGACCCGTTCAGCACCAAGACCTGGGCAGCGAACACCGACATCACCAAGAACATCCCCGGCAACCCCCGGCCGCTGGACAACGTGCTGTTCGACGACATCATCACCTGGACCTTCTGCTACGGACTCAAGGTCGGCCAGGGCGTCCTGCAGAACCAGTCCAACGTCACCTTCCGCAACGCGGTCGTGTACGACGCGGCCGTCGCGATCGGCGTCCATCACAAGTACGGCACCGGTACGGCCGGCACGATCCGGTTCGAGAACATCGACATCGAGCGGCTGTCCTTCACCAACGACAACAACCGCACCTGGCTGGCGTTGTGGACCGGCGCCGGCGCGAACGGCGTCGGCCCGATCACCGGCGTGACGATCACCGATGTGAGAGTCCGCAACGCCGGTACCACCGCCGCCCGCATCAACGGTCAGCCAGGCGCCCAGATCACCGGCGTCGAGCTGCGCCGGATCCTGATGCCGGGCTCGTCGGCGTACGCGACCACCCTCAACCAGATGAACATCACCAACGTCTCCGAAGCCGGCCCGGTCACCATCAGCCAGTAAGCAGGCCGCGAGATCCCGCGCCGCGAGCTCGCACCCCGGACGAGTTCGCGGCGGTTCGGTTGCAGTGGGTTGCGCCACAGAAGTGGGAATCAACCGAATCCCCGGTCGAGGCGTCTTACCTTGCACAACGGGGTGATTCGGAAATTCTGGGGGAATTTCATGACTGCGGTACAAGAGTTGCTGACGCCTGTCCACCTGCCGGAAGTGCGCCTTCCAGAGCCACTTCCGGTAGGGCGGCGGGTGATGAAGCATCCGCGGATGATGCAGAGCCATCGGCTCACGCTCTTCGTGGTGATGTCGAACGTGCTGGTGCTCGGCTGGGGGTTGAGCGGTCACTGGTGGGACTCGGTGGTGAATCTCGCCTTGGTCGCTCAGGTGAACTTCGCACTGGGTGTGGTTGTGCGGCAGCAGTTCTTCGTGAACTTCCTGTCCCAGTTGGTGATGCGGGTGCCGAAGTCGTGGCCGCTTCGGGTCCGGTGGGCGCTCGCGAAGGGGTATCACCTGGGTGGGCTGCATGTGGGTGGCGCTGTCTGCGGGACGCTGTGGTTCTTCGCTTTGACCGTCGTCGCGACCGGGCAGGTGGGGTTGGGGCTGCTTGTCGTGTACTACGTGCAGTCGCTCCTGCTGCTGGCGATCGTGATGACGTCGCGGCCCTCGATGCGGGCGAAGCGGCATGATCTGTTCGAGCGGGTTCACCGATTCGGCGGGTGGGCGCTGTCGACGCTGTTCTGGATCGGCGCCCTGCTGCTGGTGAACGAACGGCACGGCGCGTCATCGGCCGGGTCGTCGCCGGCCGGCTCGGAGTCGTTGCTGGCGGCGCTCGCCGGTACGCCGACCGTGTGGGTGCTCGCTTTGACCACGACCAGCACGCTGGTTCCGTGGATGTTGCTCCGGCGGATCCCGATCGACGTCATCCGGCCGTCGTCGCATGTCGCGCTGGTGAGCGGCGGGCGCAGCCGCCCGATGGCCGGCTCGACGCGATCCATCTCGCGGCATCCGCTGCGGCAGTGGCACAGCTTCGCGGTGATC
Source organism: Kribbella ginsengisoli (assembly GCF_039537185.1). Taxonomy (NCBI): domain Bacteria; kingdom Bacillati; phylum Actinomycetota; class Actinomycetes; order Propionibacteriales; family Kribbellaceae; genus Kribbella; species Kribbella ginsengisoli. Next base: position 246,420 of record NZ_BAABAA010000003.1, read on the forward strand.
CCGACGCCGGGCGCGCCGGGATTCCGGATGGCGGTCTCCCGGGCCGGCGACTGGACCGGGGACTTCATCGACAATCCCCCGTCCCACGTCTGGGTCCGCGGCGTCGCCACGGCCGGGATGGCCAACTACGGAACGGTTTTCAGGCGAGTTGTGTACGTCGTGACGGGCAGCGGGATCGGGCCGGTGCTGGCACATGTACTGGCGAATCGGGTTCCGATGAAGCTGGTGTGGGTGACGCGTGATCCGGTGAAGACGTATGGGCAGGCGCTCGTCGACGAGATCCTCACGGCTCAGCCGGACACCCTCATCTGGGACACCGACGCCTACGGCAAGCCGGACATGGTGAAGCTGGCGTATTCGCAGTACGAGTCCTCCGGCGCCGAAGCCGTCATCTGCGTCTCCAACAAGAAGGTGACCTGGAGGGTCGTCCACGGGATGGAGCGGCTGGGAATCCCCGCGCTAGGACCGATCTGGGACTCCTGACCGGAACTGACGAAGAATGCCGCGAAGTGGATGGGCTGCGGGCATGATGGGTGTTCGGCACACCTAGGAGGGGGACGGCATGGCGTCCGACAGCTGGTTGTTCGAGGATGATCGTGGAGATCAGGTCGAGGTGGCTGCGCGGCCGGCGCGTGTGCTGGCCTATGCGCAGGCCGCGCAGACGCTGGCGGCGTTGGGAGTACCGGTTGTCGGGTACTTCGGGTCGCAGCATCACGCCGATGCCGGGGCGCAACCCGCGCTGGGCCTGGACGTGCCGAGTATCGGCTCCGGTGATGCCGTCGACGACGAGCTGATCGCGACGCTGCAACCTGATCTCGTGGTCGGGGTCAGCTATGCGGGCGAGGTGTACGGGCTGTCGGAAGGTGTCGCGGCCAAGCTGGGTGAGCTCGCGCCGATCCTGCTGATCCGGATCGCCGGCGAGCCGGGGCTCGAGACGATCATCGGGCGCTTTCATCAGCTGGCTGAGGCGTTGACGGGCTCTGACGTTGCGGACGACGAGGCGGTACTGACTGAGGCGCTCGGGCGGTTGAGTGCGGCTGTCGGCGAGCGGCCCGACGTACGCGTCACTGCTTTGTCCGGTGGTACTCCGGCGGACGCGTATGTGGCCAATCCGGCGTACTGGCCGGGGCTGCGACTCCTGGCCGACGCGGGTCTGCCGTTCACGCCGACTCCGGCGCAGGGCGGCTGGGAAGTGGTGAAGTGGACCGAGCTCGCCAGTAGCCATCCTGCTGACATCCTGTTGTACGACCAACGGCCCAATTCGCTCGGCGCTGATCAGCTGGCGGAGATCCCGGCGTGGTCGGAGCAGTCGGCCGTACGCAGCGGTCACGTGTTGCCGTGGAACCCCGAGCCGCCGCTGACCTTCGCAGCAACCGCAGCATCCGTCGACGCCCTGACCGCAGCGATCCAGGCCGACAGCTAGCGGGTGCCGAAGCGTTGCTCTATTGCATCGAGTAGGGACTCGACCTGGCGGTACGTCGCGGAGCTGTAGGCGCCGATGCTGCGTTCGGCGCCGAGGGCGTCGCGCATCGCGTCGAGGTAGCGGCGCTGAACGATCATCATCTGCTCGAAGGAGTCAGGTTTGGCGTTCCGCAGCTGACTGCTCCCGGAGACGAGACCCGGAACGATCCGGTCCTTCATCGTCGTGACCAGCTCCGGGTCGAGCCGCTCGCCACCGATGGTCTGCTCCTCCAGCGGACCGAGCGTGTCGATCGCCCCTTCGCCGACCCGCCGCAGCAGCGACTGGACGGAGTCGCGCTTCTCCTCCGCACTCTCAGCCGCGAAGCTCATCCGATTGATCACCATCGGCAGCGTCAGCCCGAACAGCACCAGCGTGATCAGCGCGACCAGGAACGCCGCGAGCACGACGGTGTCGACGTGCGGCGTACCACCTGGGATCGTCTGGACAGCGGCGACTGTGACGACGCCGCGCATCCCAGCCCAGCCGACGACGACGTATCCGCGTCCGGTGATCGGCTCCCGCTCCTCGAACTCCACATCCGCCCGGCCACGAGCGAGCCGCCGACGGGCCCACGCCAGCCGGTTCTCCTCCCGCTGCCCTGCCGGCGTCATCGAGTCCAGCTGCTCTTCGAATTGACCGAGCTTCGCCCGGGTCTGCTCGTTGCGATCATTCCGCCCGAACCGCTCCCGCAACGCCGGCCAGGCCAGCCCGGCGAACCTGAGGACGATCAACAGTCCAACTACCAGTAGTACAAGGCCGGTGATCTCAGCCGTGGTGGTCTCGGCCCGGGCTGCGTCCACGAGTTCGGGGAGTTGGTAGCCCATGGCAAGGAAGACAGCGCTCTCGAGGATGAAGCTGATCGTCGTCCAAGTGGTGGCCTGGGTCTGCCGATCGCGAGCGCTGAACCGCTTGCTGCCCAGGGCGCCGGTCAGCAGCCCCGCCATCACCACGGCCAGTACGCCGGAAGCGTGGACCTCCTCAGCCGGGAAGTACGCGAGGAAAGGGACCGCGAACGAGATCGTCGTGTTGAGCACCGGATCGTCGAGGCGCTGGCGCAGCAATGCGGTCAGCCAGCCGACCAGCAACCCGATCAGCACGGCTCCGAGCACCGCCTAGCCGAAGTCGAGGACCGTATGCCCGAAGCTGAACCCGGACGACGCGGCGATCGCGGCGATGGCTGTCCGGAGTACGACGAGAGCGGACGCGTCGTTGACCAGGCTCTCCCCCTCCAGCACCGTCATCAGCCGCGGCGGCAGCCCGATCCGGTGCCCGATCGCCGTCGCCGCGACCGCATCGGTCGGACTCACCACAGCGCCGAGCGCCGTGCCCAGTGCAAAGGAGATCTCCGGAAACAACGCATGCACCAGCGCCCCGATGGCCAGCGCCGACACGATCACCATCACCACCGACTGCCAGGCGATCAGCGACACGTTCCGCCGTACGTCGAGCACCGGCAACTGAACCGCTGACGAGTACAGGAGCGGCGGCAGCACTCCCGCCAGGATGAGCTCCGGCTCGACGTGGATGACCGGCGTACCGGGCAGATAACTGGCCCCGATCCCCAGCCCCACCAACAACAACGGCGCGGCCACACCCGTACGCCGAGCGAACACCGACGCGGTGATCATGATCGCCAGCCCGGCCCCGGCCACTAGCAGAAACTGATGGTCCACGCGACGGGAGTCTAGGTCCCGGCACTCGCCGATCCCCGCATTGCAGCAACCTGCAACCTTCACCGAAGGCCTGGCAGGTCGCCCCCACCGGATGGGAGCCTCTGGCGGTCGTTCGTCATTCCGTCTGGGGGGCTCACATGATCCGACAGCTGGCCGCACTCTGCGCCACCACCGCACTCCTCGCCGCCGCACTCCCGGCCACACAGTCCGTCGCCACGCCGGCTGCCGCAGCCGAGCCGACCGCCTGTGCCAAGACCGTTCTCCCGCTGCCTGCCGACACCGAGCCCGGCCTCAGCATGGTCAGAAGCGCGGATCCGTCCGGGCGGTACATCCTCGGGCACGCCCCGCGGCAGGAACGAGCCGGCTCCCAGGGAGTGCTCTGGGTCGACGGCGTACCGCGCTGGCTCGCGTCGAAGCCCGACAGCGAGTCGTACGGCTATGCGGTGGTCAAGGGCGGCTTCGTCCTCGGCTACAGCGGCAACCAGGCCGGTACCGACTACTGGGTCTACTCGGTCAAGACCGACTCGTACCGGATCCTGCAGGTGCCCGAAGGCCAGCAGATCTACACGCTCAGCGGGATGAACGCCCGCCAGGACATCGTCGGTAGCGTCTCCGACGAGACGGACCCCAACACCACTCACGCCTTCATCTGGCCGGCGGGCGGGCAACCGCGGCTGCTCCGCACGCCGCGGGGATCGCAGGGATCCTCTGCTGAGGACATCTCCGACGAGGGCCGGATCATCGGGCGGGCCGGTAACCCGGAAGACCCGAACAGCCCGATCAGCTACCTGTGGGAGTCCTGGAACAGCCGGCCGATCCCGCTCCGGGGCCGGCACCACGAGAACGTCTTCGTCTGGGACATCGAGGGCAGCCGGATCGGCGGTCAGGTGGGCAACGGCATCTACTCCACCGGGTACATCTGGAACACCCGCGGCGCCCTCGTCGCGCAGGTCGAGGATGCCGTGGCCGACGTCAACAGCTCAGGCGACGCCGTCACGGCAGGCGATGACTTCATCGACCACTACCCGTCGATCCTGGTCAGGAGCGACGGCACCAGGTACACCTTCCCCGAAGGCACGATGCTGACGCACGCCTTCAACCGCAACGCGCCGTGGACGGCGGGCGGCTACGAGACCAACTCAGGCTATTGGGCGGCGGTCGTCTACAAATGCGGCAGCTGACTGGAGGCGAACCAGGCGGTCATTCTGACGTCGGGGTCGTCGAGGGAGTCGCCCAGCTGGTGCTCGATCTGGGTCAGGCGGTTGCGGACCGTGTTCCGGTGGAGGCCGAGCTCTTCGGCGGTCTTGAGGTGGGAGCCGTGGTGACGGAGGTAGGACCGCAGAGTTTCCAGCTGCTCTGCGGTCAAGGTCCCCAGATACGAAGCAGAGAAGGCTGCCGCTGTGGGCTGGTCGATGAGTGCAGCGAGACCTTCGTGGACGATGCGGTTCCACCGGACGACAGGTCGGGCCGCAGACGTACGCGCAAGAGCCTGTACCGCGGTGCTGCGACTCCCGGCGAGGCTGTCGGGGGCCGCGATGTCGCCAACCCCCACAAACAAACCCAAGCCGGCCAGCTCGGAGGCGATACGCCCGGCGACCGCATCCGCAGCGACAACGAAGAGGTCGCCGTCCACGCGGACCGCCAGCGTCCCGCGACGGCCGGCCGCACCGTTGGCGCCTGCTACCTCGGCGAGGGTCAGGGCGTCTTCGATTGCTTCTGGGGGTCCTTGGGCGGCTAGGAGTTGGAGCTTGGTCGGGAAGGCCTTGCGGTCCAGTAGTAGCTGTGCGGTGCGGTGGTCGCCGGCCATCAGCAGGTCGAAGGCTCGGCTTGTGACGCGGCGGCGGTCCTCGAGCTTTTCTCGTTGTTGTTCGGAGACCAGGGCCAGGAGGGCTGCGGCGGTGGTGACGGAGCGGCGTTGAGGTTCGGTAGGGCGGGTAGGGGTGGCTGTGACCAAGTAGCTGTCGGGGCGTTGGTTGAGGCCGATTGGCTGGATGGTGATCACCTGCTGGGGTGAGCTCAGCGTGAGGGCGGCGAGCATGCCTTGGGAACGGATCACCTTTAGTTGCTCGCGGATCTCGAGAAGGTCCAGGTCGCCGGGTGAGCCGGATTGGAGTTGGCCGGCGGGGGTGAAGAGGCAGGCGACGCCGGTGGTGACCTTGGCCAGTTGGCGCAGGATTGCTGATGAGGGGTCACGGCCTGCGGCTGCGGCAGTGAGGCGGCGCTGGAGGTCGAGGGCGGTGCGGGCCGCGCGTTCTTCGGCTTGCTCCAGTAGGTCGGCGGTACGCCGGCTGATTGCCACGAACGCCGTCAGCCGTGGGACCTCGACAAGGTTGACCCCCAACTCCTCGCAGGCCCGTACCAACCCCCGGGGCGGCGTCCGATGAGTCAACCCGGTGCCGATCCCGAGCCCGGCGACCCCGGCATCTCGGAGCCGGATGACGTACGACGTCCACTCACGCCGCCAGCCCGCCGTGGCCAGACCCGTGGTCAGCAGCAGCTCCCCACCCTCAAGGAAAGGAGTGGGATCGACCAGCTCGCTGGTCGCTACCCAGCGCACCGGAGCGTTCGGCTGGGGAACGTGGACCGCCTTCAGGTCCAGCCCCGGCTCGGCCAGTACGGCAGTCAGCGGGATCACCCTGACAGTTTTGCACAATCAGCCGCGTCAGATTGTGCAGATAAGCCATCGCCTCCGAGGCAGTCCAACCCGCACCGTGGTGACCATGCCGAACCTACCCACCGGGGGCCCAGCGCTCCCCCAGGAACGTCGACTGCTCACGGCCATCCCCGGTCCTCGCTCTCGCGACCTGCAGAGCCGGAAGTCCGCCGCCGTAGCCCAGGGCGTCGGGACGATCATGCCCGTCTACGCCGCCGCGGCAGGTGGCGGTGTAGTCGTCGACGTGGACGGCAACTCCCTGATTGACTTCGGCTCTGGCATCGCCGTCACCACCGTCGGCAACAGCGCTCCTGCCCTGGTCCAAGCGGTCCAGGACCAGCTGGCCTCCTTCACGCACACCTGCTTCATGGTCACCCCGTACGACGGCTACGTCCGCGTCGCCGAAGCTCTCAACCGGATCACCCCCGGCGACCACCCCAAGCGCACGGCCCTCTTCAACTCAGGTGCCGAAGCCGTCGAGAACGCGGTGAAGATCGCCCGCGCGTACACCGGCAAGCAGGCCGTCGTCGCCTTCGACCACGCCTACCACGGCCGCACCAACCTGACGATGGCGATGACCGCGAAGAACCACCCGTACAAGAGCGGCTTCGGTCCCTTCGCCGGCGAGGTCTACCGCGCGCCCATGTCCTACCCCTTCCGTGATCAAGGCATCGACGGTCCGGCAGCGGCGCGACGTGCGATCGAGGTGATCGAGAAGCAGGTCGGCAGCGAGAACCTCGCGGCCGTGGTGATCGAACCGATCCAGGGCGAGGGCGGCTTCGTCGTACCGGCTGACGGTTTCCTTCCCGCGCTGGCGGCATGGTGCCGCGATCACGACGTGGTGTTCGTCGCCGACGAGGTACAGACCGGGTTCGCCCGGACCGGCGACCTGTTCGCCTGTGAGCACGAAGGCGTCGTACCCGACCTGATCGTGACCGCGAAGGGCATCGCGGGCGGGCTGCCGTTGTCGGCCGTGACCGGTCGCGCCGAGATCATGGACGCTCCTCACGTCGGTGGCCTCGGCGGGACCTACGGCGGCAACCCGCTCGCCTGCGCGGCCGCCCTCGCAGTGATCGAAATGATCGAGACCGACGGGCTGGTCGACCGCGCCCGCGCCATCGGCGACCTGATGACCGAGCGCCTGAGGAAGACCCAGGCGGCCGACGAGCGGATCGGCGACGTCCGCGGCCGTGGCGCGATGCTCGCGGTCGAACTCGTCGTACCGGGAACGACCGAGCCCGACGCCGACCTGACTCGCCGCGTCGCGACGGCCGCTCACGCCAAGGGTCTGATCGTGCTGACCTGCGGCACGTTCGGCAACGTACTGCGCTTCCTGCCGCCGCTGTCGATCCCCGATCACCTGCTGATCGAAGGCCTCGACCTCCTCGACACCGTGCTGGAGGAGTCCCGGTGACGTCCTTCGCCGTCTACAACCCGGCCACCGAGGCAGTCATCGCCGAGGTCCCGAACGGTACCGCCGCCGACGCGACCGCAGCCGTCGACGCCGCCGCGAAGGCCTTCCCGGACTGGGCCACCACCGCTCCCAGAGCGAGGGCCGAGGTACTCCGGAAAGCCTACGAACTCATCATCGCCGGCACCGAGAACCTGGCCGCCCTGATCACCGCCGAGAACGGCAAATCCGAAGCGGACGCAAGAGCCGAGGTCGCCTACTCCGCCGAGTTCTTCCGCTGGTTCTCCGAGGAAGCCGTCCGCACCGACGGCGAATACGGCTCGTCCCCCGCCGGCGGCACCCGCACGATCGTGACCCACCAGCCGGTCGGCATCGCGGCCCTCGTCACCCCCTGGAACTTCCCGGCCGCGATGGCAACCCGCAAGATCGCCCCTGCCCTGGCCGCCGGCTGCACCGTCGTACTGAAGCCGGCCTCCGAAACCCCGCTGACCGCCCTGGCGATCGCCGACCTGCTCACCGCGGCCGGCGTACCCGAAGGTGTGGTGAACGTCGTGACGACCGACTCCCCCGCCGAGGTGGTCACCACCTGGTTGGCGGACGACCGCGTCCGCAAGCTCTCCTTCACCGGCTCGACCCGGGTCGGCCACACCCTGCTCAGGCAGTCGGCCGATCGCGTTCTCAACACCAGCATGGAACTCGGCGGCAACGCACCCTTCATCGTCACCGCCGACGCCGATCTCGACTCCGCCGTCGCCGGCGCGATGATCGCGAAGTTCCGCAACGGCGGCCAGGCCTGCACCGCGGCGAACCGCTTCTTCGTCCACGCGGACGTCCTCGACGATTTCGTGGCTCGCTTCGGCGCGGCGATCGACAAGCTCGAGGTCGCCCCGCTGATCAGCGCGAAGGCCGTCACCGGAGTCAGCGGCCTCGTCGACGATGCCGTCGCCGACGGTGCCCGGATCACCAACACCGGCCCGGTACCGGCCGACGGCTGGTACTACCCCGCGACCCTGCTCGTCGACGTCGAGCCCGGCTTCCGGATCGTCCGTGAGGAGATCTTCGGCCCGGTCGCGCCGATCATCAGCTGGCGCGACGAGCAGGAGATGCTTGCCCAGGTCAACGATTCGGAGTACGGACTGGCCGCCTACGTCTACGCCGGCCGGCTCCAGGACGCACTGCGGATCGCGGAGTCGATCGAGGCCGGCATGGTCGGCGTCAACCGTGGCGTCGTCTCCGACCCAGCCGCCCCGTTCGGCGGCTTCAAACAGAGCGGGCTGGGGCGCGAAGGAGCCCGCGACGGATTGCGCGAATTCCAGGAAACGCAGTTCTTCTCCGTCGACTGGACCTAGCGCCGATGGCTGCTTGGGAGACGGGCAGGCTGCCGGTCGCACGGCAGTCGGCGCGGGCGCGGGCGTGGGCGCGGGCGTGGGCGTGGGCGTGGGCGTGGGCGTCCGTGCATACCTAACTCGGTTGGAAAGCGGTTGCCCTCGGCGTGTCGGAGCGTCCTCCGGGAGTTGTGCCTGCATGGCGCGTCGGCGGGGATAACGACAAGGCTCGATTCCGGGCCTTGTATGTCCGGTAGACCTCCCCCTCTCCTCCTAGATGGCTAGCCGATGGCCGCTCGGACGGCGGGGACGACTTCTTGGGACCAGCGGTTGAGGGTGGTTTCGATGGGGTCGGTGCCTCGCGGGAAGAGGATGAAGCCGGCCGCGCCGTGGTCGAGTACGGCTTCGGTGAGTTCTTCGACCCATTGGGACGGCGAGCCTCCGATCCAGCGGCCGTCCTCGTCGCGGACGCGGTCCAGCGGCTGCGCGGTGATCTGGCCGGGGAAGTTGTAGATCGTCGCCACGTCGGAGGGTTTGCGGCCGACCGACAGGGCCGCGTCGTCGATGATCGGGCGGGCCTGGCGGTACCGCTCGCTGAGCCAATCGGCTGCGTGGCCAGGGATCCAGCCGTCCGCCTGGCGGCCGGTCGCGGCCAAGGACTTGGGTCCGTTGGAGCCGGTCCAGATCGGTGGCGCCGGCACTTGGGAAGGCGCGAGTGCTGTAACGCCGTAGTAAGGGTCGGTGATCGCGGGACCGCCGCCGGAGAGCTTGCGGACCAGGATCATCGCCTGCTCGAACGCCTCCACAGCCTCGGCCGGGCTGACCTTGGGCACGCCCATCGTCGCGATCTTGTCCCACGCGCCGCCCGCACCGAGACCGAGTACGAACCGTCCACCGGAGATCGCGGTCAGCGAGGACGCCGTACGGGCGAGCACCGGCGCCGGACGCAGCGGGAGGTTGGTGACATTGGCCAGCCCGGAGATTCGGGTCGTGCGGCCGAGTATGAAGGCGAGCGTCGCGTAGGGGTCGAGCAGATTGGGCAGGTAGGGGTGGTCCGAGAGCGAGAAAAGGTCGAGCCCGTCCCGATCCGCTTGCTCGGCCAGCCGGAGAATCTCCGGCACCTCGCGGATGTGGTCGGGCGAGCCGTAGCCGAAGCGCACGTTCATCGTCTGCCTCCTAAATAGTTCGAACACCTAAATACTAGGCCTCCTAACTATCAGAACCCCAAACTGTCCGCAGGTCGGACTACAGTGGTGGCGTGGCGACGACGACAACGAGGCACACAGAGCTGGTCGGCTCCCTGGTGCAACTGATGCACGTCCTCCAGGACCTGTACGCCGAAACGAGCCGCCCACTGGGCCTCACTCCACAGCAGGCCCACCTACTGTGCGTCCTGCTCGCCGGCCCCCAGGGCATGACCGACCTGAGCCGCATCATGTCCATCGAACGCTCCAGCCTCACCAGCATGGTCGACCGCCTGGAACGCCGCTCCCTCCTAGCCCGCAACCCGCACCCCACCGACCGTCGCGCCAGCCAGATCACCCTCACCCCCGCCGGCCACACCCTCGCCGCCAAAGCCCACACCGCCTTCACCGACCGGGTAGAAGCCCTCACCACCGGCCTCTCCCCTCGAACCCGCGAAACCCTGACCGCGGCCGTCACCCACATCACGGCACCCGAACTGAGCTGACAGCTCGAGCTCCCGCCCGGAGGTGATTGTCCAGCTCCTGGAGCCGGAGCAGGTCGGCCAGCCCCTGGGATCAGATCTGGGCGGCGAGGTTGCCTGCGGCTTCGATGGCGATTTCGATGGCTCGGGTGGCGAGGGGTGAATGGGTGCGTTCGGCCGGCCAGTGGAGGAACATCTCGCGGGATGGCGCCGGCTCTAGCTGATGGATGCTGAGGCGGTCGTCGGATGTGGCGTCGGATCCGTGCAGGGCAAGCCACGGCAGCACCGCTGAGCCGATCCCCGCCCGCACCATCGACAGGATGGTTTCGTGGCCGCTAGTACGGAACACGACCCGCGGCCGGGCGCCATACTCCGCAAGCGTCCGCTCCAACCAGCGCTGGTGGAAGGTGAGCGGCCACGCGACCATCGGCGCTCCGTCGAGCAGCTCCGCGCGTACAGGCCCGTCAGGAAACACACCGACGCCGGCCACCAACAGATACGGCTCGTCGAGCAGCTTCACGTGTTCGACGTCGCCTTCGATCCGGCCGTCGTGGAAGAGCAGATCGAGATCCCCGAGCTTCGGATCCTCGGGCTCGACCTCGGACAACCTGATGTCGCAGCCCGGATGCTCATCCAGTAACTGCCGTACCACCGCCGGCAGGATCAGATTGGACACGCTCTGGAAGGTGCCGATGTCGATCCGCCCACTCCCCGCCCGGAACCGATCGACCGCATCAGCCAGCGCCTCCGACCTCGTCAGCAACTCGCGCCCATGACTCAGCACCACCTCACCGAGCGGGGTGAGTCGCACCGCCCGGGGCCCACCCGGCCGATCGAAAACAGCCCCACCCAGCGCCCGCTCCAGCGCCGCGATCTGCTGACTCACCGACGACTGGGTATACCCGAGCCGGACCGCCGCCCGCCCGAACGTCCCCTCCTCGGCGATGGCAGCCATCGCCCGCAAATGCCGCAACTCGACGTCGATCACCGACCAACCATAACCCCTGGCGATCACCTTGATCGCTGATCATCGCTTTTCACGATCACCCACCGCGCCTAGCGTCGTACCCAAGAGACGCCGACTCAGCGAATGGGAGCACACCGATGACCGCGATGACCGACACCGAATGGCGATCCTTCGTCACCACCGGAACCAAGCTCGCCCACGTGGCCCTGGCCCGCCCCGACGGCCGGCCCCACGTCACCCCGATCTGCTTCGTCCTCGACGGCGACGAACTGGCCTTCGCCCTCTCCCCCGGCAGCGTTAAAGGCGACCTGCTGGCCGGCGACCCCCGCATCGCAGCCTGCATCAGCGACGACCAGCAGCCCTACAGTTTCGTCACCCTCGAAGGCCAGGCAAGAATCTCCGCCGACCCCACCCACATCAAGTCCGTCGCCTCAGCCATCGCCGACCGCTACTACCCCACCCATCCCGCGGACGCCCTGGCCGAAACTTTCACAGAACAAGGCTTCACCGCAGTCCACATCACCATCACCAAGGTCATCGCCCACTCCGATCTCGGCTGACCTACTGCTCGGCAGTGATCCCGCGCAGCAGTCCGGTGGTCTGCCCGATCTCGATCAGGTAGCCATCCGGATCCCGCAGATAACACCGCACCTCCGACCCCCGATCCAACGGCTCGGTAAGAAACTGCGCCCCTTTCGCCCGGGCATCGGCATAGAACGCCGCGATATCGGCCACCCGCACATTGAGAAACGCCGACACCGGATCCCCAGCCTCAGGCGCACTCAACGTCACCCCTGGCTTGTCCGGCGTAGGCCCACCCCCCGGATTCATGATGATCCACGTATTGGCCACCTGAACCACCGCCGGATTCTCCGCCAACACCACCCGCCCACCGAAGACATCCGCATAGAACTCCCGGGAAACCCGCACATCCCGCACAGTCAGAAACTGCGCAACAACCAACCCGGCCTCCGGCACCGGAAACCCACCTTGCTCCGCCACTGTCCATCTCCGATTCCTCGTCGAGTCATACCCGTCAATCCAAGACAGCACAGCACCCACAGCTGTGACAGGCGGACGGCGGAGCAGGCGTGGGGAGTTGTTCAGGGGGTTGGGATGGGGGTGAGGTGGGAGCGGAGGATCAGGTGGAGGGTGCTGTGGAGGGCTAGGCCGCCCAGGGAGTCGAGGGCTCGGAAGGTGAGGGTGAGGTCTACGGTCGTCGGTACGCCGAAGCGCACCCGGAACTCACCATCCTGCCGAGGTAAGCCGCTCAACTCATGCATCGGAAGATCCAACTCGAGCCCCGGCACCGGGCCGGCGTCGATCACCAGCCGCCCGGTCACGTACCCGGTGTTGACGATCGGGAACCCGATCGTGTGCCACTCACCGCTCGACAGGCTGGCTACCCGGTTCCCGGTCCGCGCCGCGTTGACCCTGGCCTCCGGATTGATCGTCACCGAGATCGGCGCCGTCGTCTCAACCGGCCCACAACAACCGGCCGCCTCCCCGTGAACCATCAGTCGACCTCGCATTCGGCGAGCCGCTCCCGATACGTAGCCTGCGCAGCGTCGTATCCGTCCCGTGCCGCCGGCCGCTCGGTCTCGCGGATGAAGCCGGACTTCGCCTTCCACAGCGCATCGACCGAGTCGTGCAACCACTGTGCGCTCCGACGCGACGCCCGGATCGGCAGCCCGCCGACCTCCACGAAGATCGGCTGCGTGTGCACACTGCGCAGGATCCGCAAAGCGACCCACGACGAGCGCTCGAGCTCCACCGAGAAGTCCAGAGCCTGCTCGTTGCCGTCAGCAAGCAGTTCCTGTGTGCCGACCGGCACTCCGTTCACCAGTACCTCGACCAGCACGTTCCGCGACCGCCCGATCCGCGACCGCTCAAGATGCCACCCAACCGGCGCGGAGTACACCGGCTGACCGGCAGCAGGCAACGCCGGCGGCTCCTCAGGCAACCAGGCAGTGACAGTAGCGCTCACCCGCACCACCCCCGGAGCGTCAACCGCATGCTCCCGAGAGACATCCCCATCGACCGCGAAGTCGTAGACATGGCTGCGCCCATCACCGAAGTACGACGCACCGTCCTTCAACCCAAGAAGCCACGCCTCCAGAGCCTGCGGACCTTGCGGCGGCTCAGGCAGCCGCACATATGTCCGCCCGACCCCCGGCCCATCGTCGTAAATACAGGGATAGTCGGTCTCCCCGAGCATCAGCGTCCGATACCCGACATTCAGCAAGTGGTACCAGATGTTGAGCTCAGCAGCAGGCGCGAACTCAGCCCCACACTGGAAGTCCGCAGCACCGAGCGGCACATCGACGATGATCTCGTTGGACCCGATCGACTGAAAGCCAGGGATCACATAGTTCGGCAACTCATCGGTCCCGACCGACAGCCCGAGCCCGCAATGCGCATACCCGACCAGCGCGTTCTGCTCATGCCCCCACCGCATCACCGGCAGATTCCACGACGGCCAGTCCTCGATCACCGACGTACCCGGATAGTCCTGATCAGTCAGCCCGAGCAAGATGACGTGCCCCGAATGACTGGACGGGAACCCCGACACCTCCAGGTCGTACCGGAGCACACTCTGCCCGTCGCGATCAGTGTCCTGCGGCTCCCAGGTCATCCCCTGCGCCAGCTGCATAGCCGGATGCTCCAGCTCTGCACGCGGACTGATCGACACCCCACTGAAGAACTGCTTCTGGTGGTAGTAACACGGCCCCCAGGTGAGCACGCTCCCCATCCAGAGCCCCTCGCCCCGAACATGCCGGATCATCGTCTCCGGCGTAACCCCCTCAGACGGAACGCTGTAATGCGAGCACCCACCCGCATGAATATGCGGATCCCCCGAGTAATACCCCCGCGCAGCCGGATCAGCCCACCGATCAAGCTCGATCGACACAGCTTCACTGTCCTCCGACAGTGAAACCTCGACCCGGACTTCCCGGTACTCCGGACCGCGCCGCGCCGTGATCTCGTACGACCCCGCCGGCAGCGCGATCACCTCACCGGTCGCCCGGTACACGTGCTCGTGAAAGAACATGTCCGGCGCCAACCGCATCGCCTTCGACGGATAAGCCCTACGCTGCGAATCCCGCACGGTCACCGCCGCCACCGTGCTACTCCCATCCGGCTCCCGGAGGTCGAACCGGATGTCGCGAGCAGGCAGACACTCGAAGTCGATCTTCGCCCCATACGGCCGGCTCTCGAACCCCATCCGCTGCCAGGCCTTCGACGACGGCGGCCGGGTCAGACTCTCCGTCGCCTCCTCCACCGCCAGCAGGAAACTCAACTCACCACTGCGAGTCCCACCATCGCGGCTGTACAAGCTGATCACCTTGTACTCGACATCCAACCCAGCCACATCGGTCGGCCCCACAAGCTTCACCTGCAGCCAACTGCGCTCGATCCGCGGCACCACCGTCAACGTGTCGGCCAACGCGATCCGCGCCGCGTGGCTGTGGTGATCCACCAGCCCGAGCACATGATTCGACGGCGCGGACAGATCCCCCAGCAGCCGCTGCGGATTCACCACCCGAACCAGAAAACTCCGCCATCCATGCTGAACCAGCCGCGGCACCGCAGCCCCCGGCGTGGCCGCGGTCAGCCCTTGCTCATCGATCAGCGCCTCGACAAGGACATAGGGCCGTAGCAGTTCTTCCACCGCGGCAGACTTGACGGCCTCGCTCTGCGCGTCGTCAACCAGCTTCGCCAGTTGACCGATCAGTTCATCGGGTAGCGGTTCACCGATGTCACGAAGTTTCTCAACGGCTCGAGTCGCGGATGCCAGCAGTGGTTGGAACACAGGACCTCCCAGTCGCAGACCACCTCCGACCTTAGCCACCCCGGCCCAACCTGGCTCCCGGTTTTAGCCGAGGCCGAGACGACCACGGCTGATCTCGTGGGTCCGTGCTTCGCGCAGGCAGCGCAGATGAACGGCGGCCCAGGTCCGGTACGGACGCCAGTTCTCCGACACCTCCGCGAGCGTCCGGCCGGCGCCGTACCGGAAGGTGATCTCCTTGTCGAGCCGCCGCTCGTTCTGCGGGATCGCGTCCGGCGCGTTGGCCCCACGTAGCACCACCAACTCAGCGGCGAACGGACCAAGCCCCTTCACCTCCCGCACCGCACTGATCGCGTCCTCAACCGGCATCGCCCGAAGAGCCAAACCATCCAGCCGACCATCCAACGCGGCCTCCGCAACCGCCTGCAGATACTCGGTCTTCCGCCCGGGCAGCTCGAGGTCGAGCGCTCGCAACCGCTCCGGTGCAGGAAAAGCACCATTCTCGCCATACTCACGGACCAGCTCATCGCGAAGCGATGCCGCCTGGACGATCCGAATCCGCTGCGACAACACGGCCCAGGCAGCAGCCTCGTACGGCGAATGGAACCCGCAAGGCCGCAACCCCGGCAACTGCTCCTGCGCATCAGCGATCACCGCGTCACGCGAGCCCACCTCGACCCACCCGCGCCCGTCGACATCCAGCGACAAGAACCGGCCGGCCTGAGCAGCCGCCAACTCCAGATCGCCGGACCCCTCGACGACGATCCGCGCCGCGCTGTCGTGCTGAGTCACCCACACCTCAGCCCTGCTCCAGTCACCCTCGACCCGGAACACCGTCCGCATCTCCTGCTGCTCACCCTGCGACGGCAACGCCCCCGGCGCGAACCCTTCCCAAAACTGCTTGCTCGTGGCAAGCGACCACGGCCCGAGCACCTCGACGGTCACGTCATGACGCGCCATCATCAGGCCTTGTCGTGGATGGTGATCGCATATCCGTCCGGATCCGTGAAGGTGAACATGCGACCGAACGGCCCGTCGACCGGAGCCGCAACGATCGGTACGCCGGCAGCCGCCAACTCGTCATGCACCACCTGCGCGTCATCAGCGTGCAGCCACAGCGCGACCCCCAGGCCCGGCCGCGGCGACGCGGCATCGAGGTCGACGCCGGGCAGCGGCTCACGTACCGCGAACGAGATCGGCGAGGTATCGAAAACCACCGCACCAGGCGGCGAGGCCGGCACCCGGCGCAGCCCGAGCCGCGTCTCGTAGAAGGCAGCCGCCCGCTCGAGGTCGCGCACCTGCAGAGCGAGGAAGTCCGGTCCGGTCACAGTCATGTCGATCTCCGTCTTGTATGTCAGTGTGTTGACATCCAGAATGTATGTCAGGATGTTGACATGAGTCAAGGCGAACAGGTCGGCCCTCTGGACGAGGCGGTGGGCTACGTGCTGAAACGAGCAGCCACTGCCCTGCGGACAGCCATGGACGCGGCCCTGCGACCACTGGATCTGACCGTCCCGCAGTACTCCTGCCTCGAGGTCCTGTCCCAACAGCCCGGCCTCTCCAACGCGGAGCTCGCCCGGGCCGTCTTCGTCACCCGCCAATCGATGAACCTGGTACTCCGCGGCCTCCAGGACCGCGGCCTGATCACCCGCCCGGCGACAGCCCCCCACGGCCGCGCCCTCCCCACCGAACTCACCCCAGCCGGCCGCCACCAACTCAAAGCAGCCAGTACCGCCGTACGCGCGGTCGAAGCGCGCATGCTCACACCGTTCACCAAGTCCCAGCAGACCCGCCTGCTGAACGACCTACTCGCCTGCGTCGGGGCCCTGGACTAGCGGTACGACCGGCTGGAGACCGCCCGACGGGACGGTGGGGATCGCGGATCCGCCGTCGGGTTCGACCGTGACAGCCAGGTCTGTCTGCCCGGATACACCACCGTTGACGACGGTGGGGCGGAGCGTAGTACCCGCAGTGGACAGGCCGATGGAGCGTGCGTGGTGAGCGGCGTCGATGAGCCACAGTTGGTAGGTCTGGTGTCCTGGCAGGGGTTTCAGGTCGCGGATGAGGACAACTGCGGCGTCTTGGCGGCTGGAGAGCACCACGGTGGCCTGGCCTCCGCCGGTGACGGCGCCGTGGAGGGTTCGCGCGTCAGGCTGGGTCAGGATCGTTGCGGCCCGTGTGCTGACGGCAGTAAGAGCTGTCTTGTCGCGGTACTGGTCCAGAGCAATCGCCCCACTGGCGGCGATCGCCAGAAACGCCGCTGCCAGTGCGAGGGACCGGCGGGTAAGCGACCGGCGGGCGAACGGTCGGCGGGCGATCCCTGGTCGCGTCGCGCTCCGGCGTACCGGCCGTCCTGGAGGTCGCGCGCGGCTCGATGCAGTCGCGCCGCTCGATGACGTGGGTGGGGTGTGGAGCAGGGGTGGTTGCTGACGGGTCGTGTGGACCGAGTTCATCACCTTGGGTTTGAGGCCGGCCGGCGGCGGTGTTGCGACGTACGCGCCGAGTTTGGTGGCGGTCTCGCGGAGGTCGCTGACCTCGGTGCTGCAGTCGGCGCAGGTGGCGAGGTGCTGATCGAAGTCGGCTCGCTCTTCGTCGGACACCGCGTCCAGGACGTACGGACCGGTCAGGGCATGAACGTCTGTCGTTGTCACGTGGTGCCGCTTTCCTGGCGTCGGACTGGTGAATGGGTCAGGCCGTCTCGCGTCCTCGTCTGTGGTTCGGGGCGGGGCGTGATGCGGGCGGTGGCGCCTCCCAGGAGTAGGGAGGCACCACCGCTTACTGCTGGGTCGGTGTCACCGTCATCTGGTGTCCTGGCCTGGTGACATCGACCCGGTGATGCCGGGTCGGCGGGATCGTCAGCTCGCCGGCGGCATCAGTACGGTGTCGATCAGGTACACGGTCGCGTTGGCGGTCTTCACGCCGCCGCAGATGACCTTCGCGTTGTTGACCATCAGGCTGCCGCCCGAACCGGTGACGGTGACGGACCCCTTCTCGACGGTGGTCTGCTTGCCGACGACCGCGGCCGGGTCGAGCTGGCCGGCGACCACGTGGTACGTCAGGATCTTGCTCAGCAAGGCCGAGTCGGTCTTCAGGGTGTTGATCGTCGCGGCCGGGATCTTCGCGAACGCGGAGTCGACCGGGGCGAAGACGGTGAACTCACCGCCGTTGAGGGTCGAGACCAGGTCCACCTTCGGGTTCAGCTTGCCCGAGACGGCGGCAACCAGCGTCTTGAGCAGCGGGTTGCCGGAGGCCGCGGTGGCGACCGGCGCGGCGGCCATACCGTCGACCGAACCTGCACCGGTCGGGTTCGCCTTGGCGTAGTCGGCGCAGCCGGGGCCGACCAGGCCCGCAGCGTTGTCCACCGACGGCATCGCCGACGGGGTGTCCGACGTCGACGTGGAGGCCGAGCTGGTGGTCGACGGGCTGCTGCTCGACTTGTCGTCGTCGCTGCCACAGGCAACGGTTGCGAAGAGCAACGAAACGGCAGAGGCTGCGAGGGCGACCCGCTTGATGGTGTGGGACATGACGATCCTGCTCCTTGGGTGAAGTGGCTGAGCCAGCGGCTCAGCTGCTGACACCACTGATTCGGGGCCACCCCCTGGGGCGGATGGGTCGGGTCCGGAACTTTTCTGTCACGGCTTTCGCCGGCGCCCTTCACCTATCCACCCGGCCGGTCCGCAGCGAACTCGGGGTGACACTCGAACCCTTCTCACCTGGAGCGAACCCCATGATCACCTTGGCTTTGATCGGACTGCTGGGTGGGTTGATCACCGGTGTCTCGCCGTGTGTCCTGCCGATGCTGCCCATCATCTTCTTCGCCGGTACGACCGGCAGAACCGAACCACAGAAGAAAACCACCGCCCGCGCCGACGGTTCGGCCGGTGATGTGCTGGTCGAGGAGGTCGAGGCCGGGAAGCCGGCCCGGGACTGGCGGCCGTTGAAGATCATCGCCGGGATCGTGGTCAGCTTCAGCGTCTTCACGCTGGCCGGCTCCGTCATCTTGTCGGCGCTCGGCCTGCCGGACGACTTCCTGCGCTGGGGCGGGCTGATCATCCTCAGCATCGTCGGCCTCGGCCTGATCTTCCCGGCGCTGGGGCACTGGATCGAGAAGCCCTTCTACCGGCTCCCCAAGATCAACCGCAACAACAACGGCGCCTTCGTCCTCGGACTGGGTCTCGGCACCCTGTACGTCCCGTGCGCTGGCCCGGTACTCGCCGCGATCACAGTCGCCGGCGCCACCGGTAACGTCGGCTGGCGGACGGTCGTACTGACCGTCTCCTTCGCCATGGGTGCCGCATTGCCGTTGCTGATCTTCGCCTCCGCCGGGTCGCGGATTTCGCAGCGGGTGAAGGCGTACCGCGATCACCAGAAGGGGTTCCGGGTCGCCGGAGGTGCGGTGATGATCGCACTTGCCGTCGCACTCGCCTTCAACGTCACCGACGTGATCCAGCGGTCGCTGCCCAGCTACACCAGCGGGCTGGAGAAGAAGGTCGCCGAGAACAAGACCGTGCAGGGTGCGCTCGCTCCCGCGATCGGCAACGACGCGAGCGCCGACCTCGCCAAGTGCACACCGGGTGCCGCCGAGCTCGCCTCCTGCGGCGCCGCACCGGAGTTCCGCGGTACGCAGAAGTGGTTCAACACGCCTGGCGGGCAGCCCGCCACACTCAGCGGGTTGAAGGGCAAGGTCGTGCTGGTCGACTTCTGGGCGTACTCGTGCATCAACTGCCAGCGGGCGACGCCGCATCTGCTCGCCTGGGACAAGGCGTACAAGTCGCTCGGGTTGCAGATCGTCGGGATCCACTCGCCGGAGTTCGCCTTCGAGAAGTCGGCGGGAAACCTGCAGTCGGCGATCAGCAAGGAGGGCATCGGGTATCCGGTGGGTCAGGACAACAACCTCGCCACCTGGACGGCGTACCGGAATCAGTACTGGCCGGCCAAGTATCTCGTCGACGCCGGCGGCACCGTACGGTCGATCAAGTTCGGTGAAGGCGACTACGGCCAGACCGAGAACCAGATCCGCGAGCTGCTCAAGGCGGCCAATCCCTCGGTCCAGCTACCCGCGCCGGTCGACGGCACGGTCAAGGCCGACACGATCGGCGCCGACGGAACCACGCCCGAGACCTACCTCGGCTACTCCCGCTCGGCCAACCTCAATGGCCCTGTCGGCAAGCTGACCCCCAACAAGACCGTTGCCTTCGGCCTCAACCAGGCTCAGCCCGACGACACCTTCAGCCTCGGTGGTTCCTGGGCCGTGGGCACGCAGAGCGTCACCTCCACCAAGGGCTCCCAAGCGCGCCTCAACTTCCAGGCCGCGAAGGTCTTCCATGTCCTGTCCGGCGAGGGCACCGTCACCGTCTCCATCCCTGGCGAACCCGACAAGACCATCACGGTCTCCGGTACGCCGAACGCCTACCAACTGGTCGACAAGCCCACCCAGGAACGCAAGACGATGACGCTGACCTACAGCCCGGGCATCTCCGCCTTCACCTTCAGCTTCGGCTGAACCGATCAGCGCCAGGGGTTGACCAGGTCGGTGAGGTTCTTGGTCAGTGCGACCTGCAGCAGCGGACCGAAGGTGATCCGCTGGACGCCGGCCTTCTTGAGGTCCTCGAACGATCCCGACGCCGCGCCGTCGATCGGGTGGGCGGTCACATTGAGCGGGCCGGACAGCTCAGCCAGCAGAACGCCGAGGCTTTCGGCGTCGGGGATCCGCACCGGGTAGACGCAGCGGGCGCCGGCGGCCTCGCACGCTTGCGAGCGGCGTACCGCCTCGGCCAGCGGGTCGTCGAACTTGGCCACCTTACCCAGGAACGCGTCCGTCCGAGCGTTGATGACCAGCTCGACACCGGCCTGGTCGGCGGCGGCGCGGATTGCACCGATGTAGTCGGCGTGCTCCTGCACATCCCGCAGCCTGCCCTCGCTGTGCACGGTGTCCTCGACGTTGATGCCGACGGCGCCGGCCTCGAGCACGCGCTCCACCAGCTCGGCCGCCGGAGTGTCGTAGCCCGACTCCACATCGGCAGTCACCGGTACGTCGACAGCCGCCGTGATCCGGCGGATCCCGTCGAGCGCATCCGCCAGCGTCATCCCCTCGTTGTCCTCCTGCCCGCGGGAGTTGGCCAACGGGTGGCTGCCGATGCTCAGCGCCGGGAAACCGGCCTCGACGACCGCGCGGGCCGACCAGGCATCCCAGACCGTCGGCAGCACCAGAGTCTCCCCGGTGTGGTGGAGCCGAAGCAGCTCGCTGGCCTTGGCTGCGATATCGGTCATTTCTACTCCCGAGAGGTCGAAGGGTGATGCTCGTCGCGGATTCCGGGTCAACGGTACCGACCGCTACCTCACGGCGGCATGGAAAGACCCACCAGCGCTCCGGGGGGTGAGGCTGGTGGGTCTTGGAGCCAGGGACTGGGCCCCGGCCGTCCGCTACATCGCGGGCCGCGGGTTGTTCGTTACAGCCCCGGCGGCGGGAGTTCACGGGGGCGCCTCCGTAGGGTTTGGGGGGTTTCGTTGACACCTTTGCGCGGGGGTCTTCATGGTGGGCGGACCGCCCCCAAAAGTGAGGACCGCTCATGCGCAAGTCACCTGATCGTGCACGTTTAGCCGGTGCCGGCGTTGTCGCCGTCGCCTTGCTGGCCGCCTTCACCGCAGTACCGTCGCAGGCTTCCGAGCCAGCCGTGAACAGTCCAGCCGAGCCGAGGGTCAGCGCCAAGTCAGCCACCGCCGCGGATCGGCAGATGCTGGCTCAGCGTCCGTTGATCGAGGCCGCCGAACGTTTGGCGGTGGTCGCGGAATCGCCTGCTCTGCAAGGGTTCGCCGGTATCACTCTCGCCGACGACGCCGTTGTGCTCTGGTGGAAGGGTGCACCGCCGGCGCGGGTTCGGCAGGCCGTCTCGTCTGCGGCCAAGCTCGCACCGGTACGGATCGCCGGCGCCGTCCATTCCAAGAAGGAACTCGACCAGGCCGCCCGGTCCATCGCGACCTGGCAGCAGCAGAACCCGGGCGCCGGGGTCCATGCGGTGAAGAATCCTGGCGACGGCAGCGGTCTCGTGCTGAGCGCCAGCCCGACGCGTCGCGCGGCGGCCGAGCTCGGCCAGACTTTGCGGGAGCGTACCGGCGTACCGGTTCGTGTGGTTGCGGAGGAGCCGCTGAAGCCGCTGTCGCGTGGGGACGACTGGTCGCCCTGGATCGGCGGAGCGCGGCTCTGGAACCAGTCCGCCGGCGCGATCTGCACCACCGGCTTCGGCGTACGGGACGGCCAGCATCGGCCGTACATCCTCACCGCCGCGCATTGCGGCCAGTCGGGTCAGCAGTTCGCCGACGGGCAGGGTGAGTACATCGGGAACATGGGCGCGCGCAACCAGGACCATGACATCGCGCTGATCCCGACCAACAACGTCGACCCGCAACTGTACGTCGGCGACGGCAACAGCGGCCTCGTCGAGAACGTCCCGTACTGGGGGCACGTCTTCGTCGGCCAGTACCTGTGCCAGAGCGGCATCACCAGCGCGGCGGTCACCGGCGGACCGGTCTGCAACATCAAGGTCCTGTTCTTCTACAACGATCGGGAGGACCTGGTCGAGGGCGAGCAGATGAACGGCCAGGACGCGGCCCGCGGCGGCGACTCCGGCGGTCCGGTCTACTCGCGCGGCGACGCCGGCCTGATCGCCAACGGAACCGTCACCCGCGGCGCCGGCCCCCGGATCGGCTTCCAGGACTTCGCCACCGCCAACCGCGATTTCGGCGTCAGCATGTCCTGAGCATCTTTCGCTGAGCAGCGCAGGTCCTAAGCGCCTTCGCTGAGCAGCTGGATCAGGTCGTGGCGGCCGGTGAGCCCGAGTTTGCGATAGACGCCGGACAGGTGGAACTCCACCGTCCGGCGGGCCAGGAAGAGCTGGTTCGCAATCTCCGGGTTCGACAAGCCGGCCGCCACCAACCGCGCGACCTTCCGCTCCTGCGTCGTCAGGCCGCGGAGGGCACCCATCGCCGGCCCTGCGACTGCCCGCGCCCGCTCCGCCAACCGCCAGGCACCGCAGTCGTCGGCAAGCTGGATCGCCCGGAGCAGCTGACGATCGGCGGCGCCGTCCTCGCTGCCCATGCTGCCCTTGCTGCCCTTGCGCAGAGCCTTTCCCAGTTCGTACCGAGCGAGCGCCTCGTCCAGGAGTTGGCCAGCGTCCTGCAACCTGCCGACGGCCTCGACGAGCAGCGACGCCCTCTCGCACCCGGGCCGCGTCGACGCCAGCACGTATTGCGCGAAGCCGATCGCGCCGTCGGTTCCAACGAGCCGCGCCCGCTCGAGATTCTCCTCCGCGAGTCGCTCAGCCTGCGCTGCCCGACCCAACCGCAGCAGCGTCTCAACAGCAGCCGGCCGCCAGCGAACCACCTCCGGACTGTCCACCCCGGCCTCGGCCAGTAGCTCACCACAGTCCAAGTACGTCCGTACCGCCGCCCCGAACTGCCTCGCCTCCACCTGTGCCCCACCCCGAGCCATCAACCCACCCGGCGTCACCTGTCCACCGTCGCCTAGCAGCCGACACCCACGCCCCTTGACCACCCTCGGCGTACCCCCGGCGACTCTCGTCGCCTCCGCCAGACTCCAGACGATCCGCAGCACCAACGCCCGGTCCCGCTGTACCAACGCCTTCCGCAACAGCGCCCGGAGCAGGCTCGTCACCGACCGCAGATCGCCCTTTCTGTGCAGAATCCGGACCTTGAGCAGCTCCAGCTCGACCAACGCCGACTCGTTGCCTTGGGCCACAATCTTGCTCCGCGCCGCCAGTACAGCCGATTCGGCCCGTACCGGCGCTCCCACCACCGAGAGCGTGAACAAGGCGTTCCAGCAGCACCCGAACTCCCCCAGCGGATCCGCTGCGGCCAGTACGGCGTCCGCATCGCGCAACGCCGCTCTCGCATCGCCACCGGTCAGCGCCCCCGAGGCGGACCGCCCGGCCCGCGAAGCCAGATCCGACCGCGGAGCCGGTTCCCCGAACCGCCGCGCATCTCGCACCAGCGAGCCACCGGCCCGAAACCATCGATCCACTACCCGCAGATCGATCGCAGCGGACTCGTCCCACCCCGAACGCGCAATCCCGACCGGCATCTCGACCACCATCTCCCCAGAAGACGATCGCCCGAAATCCCCCTCACTCTGCCCCGGGAACCCTGACCGGAAACGTTTCCTGACCGAATCCGGCCAGCACCCTCCGGGTCCTATCAGTCAGCTTGCCACGGAGGCAACGGGGTCGCGATCGAGGTAGGCGACGGCGAAGAGGATCAGCGCGGTGACGATGCTGACGCCTGCATTGGTGACGAGGTCAGAGGTGGCCATGCCTGACCCTGAAGCCCGGAACCGCCCCCGAACAGCTCGAAGAAGCCCTGGAAAGCCTCCGCAACCAGGGCCGGGTGATGTGCTCCTTCGACATCACCGACGACCTCGACCCCACGATGGCCGAAAAGCTCGCAGCCCTCCACCAACGCCGCTACGACACCATCCCCGAGATCGGCCGGCTGGTCGCAGCCCTCCCCGAGTACGCCGGTAGCGCCGTCCCAGAAGCAGACCGCGCCCGCCAGCCGGCGGCATCTCTTCGGCCGGCGCGATCTCTTCACTGCCGATGGATGCGGGCATATCGTCCGGCCGAGGGGTCTTTGTGCCCGCCCGCGACAATCTCGACGGAGCGTAGCCATGAGAACAGTACGTACAGGGAGGGGGCTCCTGGCCATCGGTGCGGTGACGACCACCGTGCTCGCGATGACCATGAGCTCAGGCGCGAACGCCGCCGGCCCGCAGCCCAAGGCCGACCCGGACGCGCCCGCGGTCCAGGCTGAGCCGGGCCAGCGAGAAGCCAAGGGGTTCTACGACGTGCGCACACCCAGTGCACGGACGACCTACGCGCAGGCCGCCAAGACGATGGCCAAGGAGGGCGCGGCCGCGGAGAAATTCCGCGACTCGCTGGGCCCGCAGGGCATCGTCTCGGTGGACCCTGCGACCGGTACGCCGAAGCAGGTGGCCAAGCTGAACGGGTTCCTCACCGGTCCCAGCAGCAAACCACCGGCCCGGATCGTGCTCGACTACATCCGGGCGCACCCAGAGATCTTCCGGCTGTCCGAGAACGACCTGCGGACGCTGCGGCTCCGCAAGAACTACCGCGACGTCGAGGGATCACATCACCTGTCCTGGGAGCAGGTGGTGAACGGCACTCCGCTCTTCGGCAACGGCATCGTCGGGCACGTCACCAAGCGCGGAGAACTGATCGCCATCATGGGCTCGCCCGTGCCTGGTCTGGCTGGGCTCGCCGCCGGCGCCGCCACACCCTCGGTGAGCGCGGACGGCGCCCGGGTGATCGCCGCCAAGGATGTCGGTGGCAAGACAGCGACGACCAGTGTGAAGACCGTCGCGGACGGCAGGACGTGGGGCAACGGTGACTACGCCAAACGGGTCTGGTTCTACACCCCCGCCGGGCTGCGCGCGGGCTGGGCGACGTACACCCAAGCCGGCGGCACCCTGATCTACAGTCACGTGATCGACGCGTCGACCGGCAGCGTCCTGTACCGCCGGCCGTTGGTCGACCATGCCAACGGCGACGGCCTGGTGACGGACTACTACCCCGGCGCAACCAAGGGCGGCACTCAGCGGAAGGTCAACTTCTTCAAGGCCGGCTACCTCCAGAAGGGCGCCCAAACGCTCCAGGACGGTACGTCGGTCTACGCCTTCGCCGACATCAACGACGATGACCTGGCAGGAGCCGGTGAGACCGTCAAGATCCCCGGTACGAGGACCACCGCGGAGTACCGGCTGGTGCCGTTCGCCAGCAACCCGAAGTGCTCGGTCTCCTTCGTCTGTACCTGGGATCCGGCGACGGCGAACTCCTGGCGGACGAACCTGAACCAGGACGTCACGCAGGCGTTCTACCTGGCCAGCAACTTCCACGACTACCTGAAGAAGTCGCCGATCGGGTTCACCGCGGCGGCGGGGAACTTCGAGGCCAAGGGCAGCGACCCGGTACTGCTGAACGCGATCGACGGCGCCAACACCGGGAACGGCCTGCCCGACGGCGGCCACGTCAACAACGCGAACATGAACACGCCACCGGACGGCACCTCGCCGACCATGCAGATGTACCTGTTCCACAACCCGGCCAACCCGGCCGACCGGTTCGTGCCGACCAGTTCGGCGAACGACGCCAGCATCCTGTACCACGAGTATACCCACGGCCTGTCCAACCGGCTCGTGGTCGATGCCTCCGGCAACTCCACCCTGAACAGCGTGCAGGCAGGCGGCATGGGCGAGGGCTGGAGCGACTTCTACGCGATGGACTACCTGGTCGCCAACGGTTTCCAGCCGAACAGCGGCGGGCTCGACGGCGAGGTCAAGGAAGGGACGTACACGGTCGCAGGCGGGCTG
This sequence comes from Kribbella ginsengisoli, assembly GCF_039537185.1. Classification (NCBI taxonomy): domain Bacteria; kingdom Bacillati; phylum Actinomycetota; class Actinomycetes; order Propionibacteriales; family Kribbellaceae; genus Kribbella; species Kribbella ginsengisoli. The sequence goes on from NZ_BAABAA010000003.1 coordinate 272,765, forward strand.
TTCCGCAAGGAAGCGATGGACTGCCGGGTCGGCTCGACCGCTCCCACCTGTAAGGCGCTCGACGGCACCCAGGGCGGCTACACCTTCGCCGACTTCCCGAACCTCGGGCTGCGCGGGCCAGAGGTCCACGACATCGGCGAGTACTGGGCGCAGGTGCTGTGGGACGTCCGCGAACGCTTCGGTCACACCAAGACGATCTCGCTGGTGACCCGGGCGATGGAGCTGTCTCCGTCCGACCCGTCGCTGCTGGACATGCGCAACGCGATCCTGCAGGCCGACCAGGTCGTCAACCGCGGCAAGGATGTCGCCGCGCTCTGGCAGATCTTCGCGACCCGCGGCATGGGCTGGTTCGCCGGCGTCGTCGACGCTGGTGACACGGCCCCGGCGGAGGACTTCCACGTACCGCCGACCGGAGCTGGTGCCACCCTGCAAGGCACGGTGACCGACAAGCTCACCGGCGCGCCGGTACCGAACGCGCTGGTGTTCATCGCCGGCCACGACTCCGGCTACTCCGGCGACTACGCCGACGTGACCGATGCCCAGGGCAAGTACTCGATCGACGGGGTGCTGCCCGGGACGTACCCGAAACTGGTCGTCGCCGGCGGTCCGTACGAGATCCTGAACCAGGCCGTGACGATCGCGGCCGGAGGCTCGACGGTCAACTTCACCCCACGCCGCGACTGGGCCGCCGCTGCCGGCGGAGGCGCCGTCACGGACTTCAACGGCCCAGACTTCGCCCCGGCCTGTACGCCGCCGTACGCGATCGACCTGTCCCAAGGCACCGGTTGGGGCAGCACCACCGGCGACGACGCAGGCACCCCGACCAACACTCCGATCCCCAAGTTCATCGTGGTGGCACTGCCCGCGACGGTGAACATCACCACCTTCTCGGTCGACCCGTCACAAACCTGCGGCGACCCCGGCAGCGCAGCCACCGGCGGCTACCGCATCGAGACCTCCGCCGACGGCACCACCTGGGCGACCGCCGCCGAAGGCACCTTCGGCGCCGCCAACCGCCTCCGCTACAACGAAGTCACCCCCACCGGCAACACCACCGGCATCAAGTACGTCAAGTTCTGGATGCTCAGCCCCCAAGTCCCCGACATCACCACCAACTGCCCCGGCCCCTTCGCCGGCTGCCAGTTCATGGACATGATGGAACTACAGGTCTTCGGCACCCAGTAACCAGCCATTGGGGCCCGGAACCTCGTCGGGTTCCGGGCCCCCACTTGACCTGAGGACCCTCGCGGTCACGCGGGCTTGGCGTAGGCCGCGATACCGGTGTCCAGCACAACGCATGCCTCGTCGCCGACAGTCCAGGCGTCGTGTCCGGGATCGAGGTCCACGACGTCGCCTGGGCCGACGTTGAGCTCGTGGCCGTCGTCGAACCGGACGGTCATCTGCCCCGAAAGGACCATGCCGGTGTGGTGAACCTGGCAGGAGTCGGTGCCGGCGATCGGCTTGACATCGTCGGACCAGCGCCAGCCCGGCTCGAACACCCCGCGGCCGAGAGTAAAGCCGCCCAGGGTGACGACGTCCACGTGCCCATGATCCTTGAAGGGGCGTCGCTCGTGCGGGCTGGCGATGTTCTGCTTGTCGGACATGGTGTCTCCCCTCTCCCGTTGTGCTGCTCAGTCAGCCGGTGAGGTCATTGCCCTTGGCATCCAAGCCCTTCAGTACCCCCAGCACCGTCATCTCCCCATCCAGCTCTACTTCGAATAGGACGCCGAGAGCGTCGGCATGTCAAGGAATCCTTGATCCTGGCGCCTTACGAACCGCTGACGGACCAGCCCCGGAGGCGAGGAAGACGATCCAGGCGCCCGCGATCCACCTCGCGCTAGACGGCTGGTCTGGCTCGCCTTCCGGGGGTCCAAAGCCATGCTGATTGGCGGGCGGCCCGGCGGGATCTCGACCGTCGATCGGGGATGACGACTTGGTCGAGCCGTGGCAGTTTCAGCAGCGCGTCGGCCGTCTCGTCGTCCGGGTTGCTCCGGATGTACCGCTGCTGGTTCACCCCGACGGCCCGGATCCGCGGCCCCCGACGCCCATCCGGCTCAGCGACGTAGGCGATGCCACCACTGTGATCAAGCCAGCGGATGACATCTTCGATCGAGCTGTCTTCCAACCCTCCGTGAGGGTCCGACCACTGAACGCGAGCAATACCGCGCAAGTCATCCCGCTCCTGCGACATAGCGATCGCAGTAACCGTCACTGCCGGATAACTTGCAAGGCTCATCGACTGCCAGCGCCTCCTGGTATATCAACCCCCGCATCGTGACACCCACCCCCACCACCCCGAAACCCCCAGCCCACCCATTGGACCGCTCCCGCCACGACCGCCGCCGACATGTGCGACGCCTAGTCATTGAAATGGAACAGTGGGCGGGCGTCCGCTCTGTTCGCTGTGCGCCCGCCCACTGGTTCGAGAAGAAGCCGTTCTTGCCGGTCCTAGGCTGAAGACGCAGGAGGTCCGGCAGGGAAACAGCGCAGCCGGCGACCTGGCAGTCCGGCGATGCGAAGCTGGATGACGTTGGCGAATTCCTGAGCCAGTTCGGCTGGAGCGATGTGCTCTTCGACCAGGTGGTCGCCTAACCACAGCTGAACGCTGTAGTACCCGGGAACCGGCACGTCCGGAAGGTGGCCACCAGACGACCAGTCAGTCGTCATTCAGACCCCTCAGGACATCAATCACCATCGCACCGGTCACGATCGAGGTGCCTATGATCAAGACCCACATCTGCGCAATCACTGTCAGATCACCCTCGTCTTCACCGGCTTGCTCGGCCTCTTATGGGGAAGCTATGAGGTGACGAGCGACACTGGCTGTACAAAATGTGTGACTTAGAGCTAGCTATCCTTTGACGACCACCCAGTAGGAAGTCGAGCGGGAATGGACGACCAGGCGCAGGCGATCGGTAGCCGAGTGCGGTACTGGCGCAAGCGCCGCGACATCGACCGGCAGCGCTTCGCCGACATGGTGGGCCGGTCGACGTCCTGGCTGGACAAGGTTGAGAAGGGCGAGCGCAACCTCCTGCGCTTGCCGATGCTGGAACGCGTGGCAGATGCCCTCGGCGTGGCACCCGAAGCACTGACTGACGACCCAACCGCAAGACTCGCGGCAGACTGCGTCGACGCAACCGAAGTACAAGCCATCCGGTCCGCGTTAGGCCGATATCCCGCGTTGTCCGTCAACGCGTCCCACACGAAGCCGGCAACACCCGATCAGATCAAGCGGCAACTGGAGTACCTGGGGCATTCTTGGCTGTCATCGAACTTCACGGCCGTGGCTCAGCATCTTCCGAAGTTGATTGAAGACGCTCAGGTCGCAGTCGAGATCGCATCAACTGACGATGAGCAACTAGCCACACGACGCTCCCTGGTGATGGCTTACAGGCTTGCTTCGTCGATGCTGCTCAAGTTCGAAGCCAACGACGTCGCCTGGCTTGCCGCCGATCGAGCCATGCAAACAGCGCTGCCGACCGACGACACCGTCGCGTTGGCGCGTGCCACTCGGAGCGTGGCCAGGGCAATGACCAGCGCCGGCCAGGAGTCCGACGCAATTGTGGTGCTGGGCGGAATGGCGGATCGGATGCGCCCTCATCTCCCCCAATCTGACGGAGACTTGCTGCCATTGTTCGGCATGCTCTTTCTGGCAGCGTCTATGGCGGCCGCGAAGATCGACGATGATGCGGTAGCGCTGATGATGCACGAAGAGGCCGACGCTGTCGTTGCACGCCTGAGCGACAAACACCGGACGCACTACACAGTCTTCGGACCGGCAAACGTCGCTGCTCATCGCGTGGCCGCACTGACCCGTCTTCGGCAGGGCGGGCGCGCGCTCGAGTACGTCGCGAGCATCGATCCGGCGATCATGGCCTCGCTGCCAACCGAGCGCCGGGCGAACTACTTACTCGATCTGACCGCCTCATACACCTACACCGGCAGCTACCAGAACGCCGTACGGTCGTTGACCGAGGCAGAGCGACTCGCACCCCAAGAGGTGCGCTGCCGCCCGTTGGCCCACGGGCTGCTCCGAGCTCTCCTGAACAGCACCAATGGATCGCTGAGCCAAACAGTCCGAAACATGGCGACACGAGCAGGGATCCCCGCATGACAACCGATCGGGTACTCCACCTGTTCATCTGCGGCGCAGGACCCGCCGAGCAGATTCAAGACCTGATAGCCCTCGCCCACGATGACGGATGGGACGTCCACTGCATCGCAACCGAGAGCGCGGTCGAGCACTTCCTAGACACCGACTCAATCGCAAAGCTGGTCGGCCACCCTGTCCGGACGACGTACCGGACCGCCGGCGCCACACCCACACCCACACCTGACGCTGTCATCGTCGCCCCCGCCACCTACAACACGATCAACAAATGGGCCGCAGGCATCGCAGACAACTACGTCCTAACCCAACTGGCAGAACTCACCGGCCTAGGAGTACGGATCGTCGTACTCCCCTTCGTCAACCAGGCCCTGGCCCACAACCAAGCCTTCACCCAAAGCATCGAAACCCTCCGCCACGAAGGCATCCGAGTCCTCTTCGGCCCAGGCGAATTCGAACCCCACCCACCCCGCACAGGCCACACCGCCCTGAAGACCTACCCCTGGAAGCTCGCCATCGAGTCAGCACGCGACTGAACCCACTGTGGGCCTGAGTGGGACGGAGGCGTGGCCACGTGAACACACCTCCCTTGTCGAGCATCGCTGTATGCCGCGATGATCGAGGACCACTCAGCCTGGGCCGTTCCATGCGATCGCGGTCCATGTGGAGGCCGCCGTCCGGCATATGGTCGCGTGCAGAGGGTTCTGCGTGATCAACGCGGCCTCGCCCACTCACCGTCCTAGCGCGCGGAGCCGCAAGTGAGCTGAAGCATTGCCGGGTCGTTCCATGCGGGACACCCCAGGCTGCTTGTACGCCAGCAAGCGACCAGGCAAACCATGCCGGAACTAGGTCCGCCGTCGCGTCATACGCCGCAGCACTCGTGTCCACAGGCCATCGACATCGGCGCGTGCCGTATCCAGCAGCCGGTGGTCCGATTCACGGTTGCGCTGAACTTCTTCACGGGTAAAGCGATAGGCCCATCGGACCTCGCCGCGCTCGATCACGTAATGCGACTGGCAAGGCAGGGCCCAGTTCCCGATCGAGGGCCTCAGAGAGACGTTGCCGTCGAACGTGAGCACCCACTGTTTCGGCGAGAGCGGAGTAACCACTTCATGGCCGCACCCGCAGGCACACAGGTGGGACGCTGTCGAAAAATGGCTGGAGATGTACAGGCGCCCTGGCTCCAGTTCGCTTGGAAAAGATCTGACGAACTCGGCCCTCATGTAGTCGATTTTCATTCAGCATCCGCCCCGGCACGCTCGGCGCCGCGTTCGGCGCCGTTGCGGATTGTCCCCGTGAAGATGCGGTATACGGTTTCATCGACAGGCTCAAACTCGGCGTAGTAGCCGAGATACTTCTTCCAGTTGATGACTGCGAGCATCGCGTTGAGGCTGTTCAGGTCAGCCGTCTGAATGTTGCGGTCGTACTCGTCGGGCGCGGCGGCTGCGCCTGCCACTGTTCCCTCGGGAGCCTCCGGGAAATGGTTGACGACCGCCAGGAGTCCAGAGAGGCACCCACCCTCATCACGGATCCCCATGCCGACCTCGACCATCGGGATTCGTCGTTCGCGGAGCCACGTGATGATCGCTGGCTTGTCCTCAGCATCGGCTGCGGCCATGAAGACGAAGGTGCAGTCACCGAGACGGCTGACATTGTCTGCGGTGATGAAGACCGGGTGCGCGGTGATTCCGGTATGCATGTGCCCATAGACGCTGGCGAAGTATTCGGCCTTGTTCGGGCGTCGCTTCAGGTCCTCGATGTCAGCGGCTCCTGGAGCGCGATAGGCGTTGTGATTGTCGAATACGTCTCCGTCGAAGAGGTCGATAGCATCGACCCAAGTTTTGGAAACCTGGTCGAGGATGAAGCTGCCGGTGCCGCCAAGCCCGACGATTCCGATGCGATGGCCCCTGAACTTTGCGTTCACCGCGGCCAGACCTGCGCGTGCCGTCCCCGTGTCCGGGTAGACGAACGGCAGGTCGTCAGGCACTTCAGTCCAACCGGCTCCCGGCCGCGGGTTCGCCGCCGGGTCAAGTGCGATCGCAGGATGGCTCAGGATCCGCACATAGGAGGTGATCTTGTCGTAGGTGTTGGCGTAGGAGCCGCCGTCCTTGGGCTTGCTGGAGATCATGAAGTCCGCACTGAGCTCCGCTGTGATCGCGTGCGCCTCAGGTGATGGCCCCGGCAGTGGACGGCCATGTTGATCGCAGGGCTGCTCACCAACGAACCAAATGCGGTGATCGCCCGAACCGTCATGAACTGCATCCCCGCTGAACACGACCGGCAGCGCGAGTCGCCCGTACGCCACAGCTCCACCCGTGGTGGCGTACGGGACGTGCTCGACGATCAGATGGTTGCCCTCGAACGACAGACAGTAGTCCTCGTCGAGCAGTCGACGAGTCGATGGATCAAGACCGAACGGTGACGTAGACATCGAACACCATCTTCGGCTTGACGTTAACGGTGTCTCCGGGATGAAGCGTTCCGGCTCCGCGACCGCTGTGGCCACGTGAGTACTCGATCCGCGCGACGTCTCCGTCGTTGAGCGGCTGGTCCGGGAAAGCCAACTCGTAGACCTGCTCGTAGGAAATAGCGCGCTGCTCCCACCCGAACTCGCGGGTATTGACATAGATCGTCACGGTGGGCTTGCCATGGCCAGATTCGTTGGTGCCGTTGGGACTCATGGCCCCTCCCTTCAGATAGACCCCGCCTTGGAGTCTGCCAAGACTGTATCAGCAAAGAATCATCGCCTGTCCAGTGACACATCGAGTCGTCTCACTGGAGAGGTGACTCCGCGCTAAGCTCGCCTTATGCGACCTACCCGCGTAACGACGACCTCCCAGGCACGGTTGGCGTGACCGGTGCAACTGGCAGCGCCGACGGCGTCGAGCGACTCGACCTCGCGCATCTGGGCGCGATGCTGCGCGAGCGTCGTGGGAGTCTCTCGCTGCGGCAGGCCGCGGCAGAAGCCGGCGTCAGTTTCAGTACCTTCACCAGGGTCGAGGCCGGTGCCCAACCGGACCTCACCTCCTTCACCCTGTTATCCGCCTGGCTTGGCGTTTCGCCCGGAGGGTTCTTCCGGCCAGTTGCGGAACGACAGGTCGCCCCGATCGAAGAAGCGATCGCACATCTCACAGCCGATCCGCGGTTGGAACCGGAGGCAGCGTCGAAGATTGCGGGCGTTCTGCGCAACATGTACGACGTACTCGCTAAGGCACCAGCTCAACGACAGGTCGTCGCCTGTCATCTCCGCGCTGCCTCCGTACTGCGCCCTGGGGTTCCCGAGCGGCTCAACTCACTCCTGGGGCAGATGCACGATCAGCTGGAAGCCCGCCTAGCCAGTGGGGAACTGTGACGCTGCGGCGCGGATTCAAAGCTCAGACCGAACGCGAGGCTGTACGAATCCGAAAAGAGCTCGGCCTCGCTCCACACGATCACCTCGACCCGCGCGATCTCGCGAAGCACCTTGACATCTCGGTGGTCGACGCGGGCGATCTGGTGGACATCGCAGAACTCGAGGAACTGGAGCGCCTCCAAGCTTTTGCCTTCTCCGCCGCAACCTTCATGATCGAGAGCCGCAAGATCATCGTTGTCAACCCGCTACGGAACGTTGGTCGCCAGAACAGCGACATCGCTCACGAGCTGGCACACGTCATGCTGCAGCACGAGCTGTCGGAGATCCGTGAGATCGGCAACATGCCCTTCCGCACTTGCAAGCCTGACGAGGAGGAGGAGGCTACAGCATTCGGCGGCACGCTCCTTCTCCCCAGACCTTTGCTGCTGAGTGCGGTCAGACGACGTGCCTCGATCGAACAGATCGCGGTCCAATATGACGTGACGGTTGAGATGGCGCGATTCAGGTACAACACGACGGGCGTCGCGAAGCAGACCGCAAGTCGATAGCAGCCAGAATTGCCTCACGCGATCGAGAATGCAGGCACGACAGCCTCATAAACCTGCTACCGACGCTACGCCAGCCGTCATCTGGGATGAGATCCCCACACCGGCGGCCATGCCCGACTCGCCGTAAACAATCCTCAACCAACAGCAACCCGCAATACGCCCCGCGCAACGCCTTTCACCAATCGGTGACGGAAGAACCCGAGCACCAAGGGGTGGGCGGGAACCGGCAGAGCGGTCTGCGGAGCCGGCGTGGGCTCAACTCCTCCACGCCGGCCGGGGCGATCAGGGCGCGGCAGCAGCGGGCGACAACCACAGCTAGCCCACGACGCCGGGCTCCCCCGCAACGCTCTCGCTAAGCGGGTGACGGAGGAACCCGCGCCCAGGGTGGGTGGGAGCCGGTGGAGCGGACGCGACGTAGGAGCGGACGGCGGAGCCTGCGTGGGGATTGACCCCGACCACGCCGGCTGTTCGCAATGGGGTTCGGCGCAGCCACCATCACGCACAGCACCCGGCAACGCCGGGCTCCCGTGCAACGTCCTCGCCAAGCGGGTGACGGAGGAACCCGCGCCCAGGGTGGGTGGGAGCTAGCGACGCGGGACGCGACGTAGGAGCGGACGGCGGAGCAGGCGTGGGGAGTTGCCCCTGGCCAATTCAGTCGTACATCTTGTCCAGGAGGTCGCCGTAGGTGGTTTCTACGTATTTGCGCTTCAGCTTCAGGCTCGGGGTCATTTCGCCGCCCTCTACCGTCAGGTCGCGGTCGAGGATGGTGAATTTCTTGATGGTTTCCCAGCGGTTGAGGCCGGCGTTCAGCTCGTCGACGTAGCCCTGGACCAGTTTCTGGGCTTCGGGGGAGGTGACGATCTCGGCGTACGACTTGCCGGACAGTCCGTTGGCTTCGGCCCAGGGCTGGATGGCTTCGGGGTCGAGGGTGACCAGGGCGGAGACGAAGTTGCGTTGGTTGCCGTGGACAAGGAACTGGCTGGCGTACGGGCAGATCATCTTGAAGCGGCCCTCGATCACCTGCGGGGCGACGTACTTGCCGCCGGAGGTTTTGAAGAGGTCTTTCTTCCGGTCGGTGATGAAGAGGAACTCGTCCTCGAAGTGCCCGATGTCGCCGGTGTGGAACCAGCCGTCGGCGTCGATGACCTCGGCCGTCTGCTCCGGCAGGTTGTGGTAGCCGCTCATCACGCCAGGGCCCTTGATCAGGATCTCGCCGTCCTCGGCGATCTTGAACTCGGCCGCCGGGAAGATCGGCCCGACGCTGCCCAGGCGGTACTGGTCCGGCCGGTTCAAAGTAGAGCCGGCAGCCGTCTCCGAGAGCCCGTAGCCTTCGAGGATCAGCAGGCCGGCAGCGTGGAACCACTCGGCCAGCTTCTTGTCCAGTGCGGCCGAGCCGGAGACGAAGAACCGGATCCGCCCACCGAACCGCGCCCGGATCTTCGACAGGACGAGCTTGTCGGCGAGGGTGAACTGAGCAGCCAGTACGCCGCCCGGCTCCTTCCCCTGCTGGCGAAGAGCCGACACCTGAGCGCCGACCCCGAAGGCCCAGTGGAACAGCTTGGCCTTGATCCCGCCCTCGGACTCCATCATCGTCACGATCCGCCCGTGCGCCTTCTCGAAGACGCGCGGCGCGGCAGCCATGAACGTCGGCTGGACAGCGGCCGCGTTCTCGACGATCTTGTCGACCCGCCCGTCGATCGCCGTCGCGAAGCCGATCTGGAACTGCACGGCCAGCAGCACCTGACCGAAAACATGCGACAGCGGCAGCCACAGCAACTGCAGGTCGTCCGGGCTCAGCACCCGGATCCCCTCCACCGCGGCGCCCTCGTAGGTCCAGACAGAGTGCGGCAACCGCACACCCTTGGGCCGGCCGGTCGTGCCCGACGTGTAGACCAAAGTGCACAGGTGATCGGGCTGGACCTGAGCGATCCGCTCGTCAACCGCTGGGGGCGAGGACTCCAAAAGCTTCGCGCCCAGCTCATCCAGCGCCGCCAGCGTGATCACCCAGTCGCCGTCGCGCTCGTCCGGCTCGCCGTCGAGCAGCACGATCTTGCGCAGCGACGGGGTGTCGGACCGATGCGCGCGCAGCTTGTCGACCTGGCTGGCGTCCTCGGCGAAGACGACCTGTACTTCGGCGTCCGCCACGATGTACGACACGTCGGCAGCCATCGTCGTCGGGTAGATCGTCGTGGTCGCGGCGGCCGCGAGGATCGACGCGAGGTAGCACTGGACCCATTCGAGCCGGGTGCTGGCCGCGATGCCGACCCGCTGCTCGGGCTCGACGCCCAGCGCGACCAGGCCGGCCGCGCGCCGGCGTACCAGGGCTTCGGTCTCCTGCCAGGTCACGGAGCGCCAGCCGCCGTCGCCGGAGGGGGCTCTGAACGCCTCCCGGCCGGGCGTCGCGGCGACGCGATCGAGGAACATCTGCGCGAGGTGTTCCTTGCGGTTGCTGAGCAACGCGAGCTGGGGACCGTCGGCAACGGGCTTCATGTCTGGCCTCCACGGGGGGTCAAGTAACCGAACAGTAATAGGCCAGCGCAGCGCTGGCCATGCTGATCGCTTGCCCGGGCGCACCATCTCGATTACGTTTCCGCAACATGCGCGCACGGTCTGTGGCACTCGTCTCACTGTCCGTCCTATTCCTCGGAATCCTGGCCCCGGCGACGGCGGCCCCACCGCCGCCCGAGTTCGGCAGCGACTATTCCGATCCCCGGACCCCGGCCCCGCCCGTCGCGGTGCCGCACACCCGGCACTGCTCGGTGGAGATCGTCCGGAACGGCTTCAAGAACTTCGACCCGTACACCTCCACCTACACGCCCCCGGCCGCCTGTCGTGGGCCGTGGTCGAAGGTGGTCCTGCGGATGCAGGGCTCGGTCAAGGGCGTCCAGTACGACCGCCTCGGCCACATCACGATCGGCGGCGTGGGCGTGTTCCGCACCTCGACGCCCGAGCCGAGCACGGACGGCATCAGCTGGCAGGTCGAGAAGGACGTCACGTCGTACAGCCCGCTCCTCCGCACCCCGCAACCGGTCGTGATGGAGCTCGGGAACGTCGTCGACCAGACCTACACCGGCGTCCTCGACATCGTCGTCACCCTCGACTTCTACACAACCGGCCACGGCGCCCCAGCAGCCCGTACTGCGAACACCGTCCTCCCCCTGCAGGACCAGCGCCGCGAAGACTCCGACCTGGTTGGCACCGCGACGCTCCCCCGCAACACGTCCCGCCTACTCGGCGAGGTCTACGTGACCGGCTCAGGCGGTGGCTGCGAGGAGTTCTGGGACACGTCAGCGCCGGTCGAGACGGGCTACTCCTGCCCGGACGGGTCGCCGTACCGAGAGGTCGAAGTACAGATCGATGGCAAGACGGCCGGTATCGCCCTGCCGTACCCGTACATCTACACCGGCGGCTGGTCGAACCCGTACTCCTGGCGCCCCTCCCCCGCACCGCGCGCGTTCGACATCAAGCCGCTGACGTACGACCTGACGCCCTTCGCCGGGCTGGTCAGCGACGGCAAGCCGCACGAATTCCGCGTCCACGTGATCGGCGTCCCGGCCGGGCAGAGCGGCTGGTTCACGGTCCCCAACCTGCACGTCTGGACCGACGCGCACTCGAAGCAGATCAGCGGCAAGCTCACCTCGTACGCCGTATCGCCGCTGACCAAGACGGACAACGTCACCGGCTCGCCCAACGCGGCTGGATCCGTCGACACGTCGGCCTCCCGGTCGCTCAAGATCAGCGGGTACGTCGATACGTCGGCCGGCCGCGTCCGCACGACCGTCGAACGCTCACTCACCAATGACAGCAAGCACGTCTGGGAGGCCGGCGAATCCCGCGACACCCTCGACGCGTCCTGGCGTGATCTGTCGACCGTGACGACGGGGGCTCGGGTCGAGCGGACCGATCTCACGTACGGCAAGAACGGCTACATCAGCTTCTTGCCCAACGCAACCATCCCGGGCGGGTACGACGTCATCACCGACCTCGACGTCGCCGATCGCAGCCACACCACGAGTCGGGTCGGTCCGGTGACGGTGGCGGATCGGCGTACCGAGGAGACCTACGACGGGCGCGCCGCCTGGATCTACAACGTCCCCCGCGACCAGCGCCACGCCACCGGCACCCAAACCGTCCGCTACCGCATCACCGGCACCGACGGCTGCTACGACCACACGTTGTCGGCGGTCAACGGCATCTACACGAAGGACTTTTACCGCTGCTGACCCCGAGCCAGTCCTAGCCTGCGCCCATGGACTTCATCAAGAGCTTCACCGACGAGCAGTACGCCGGTGCGCTGGAGACATGGGCGTGGCTGGATCTGGCCGGCAAGAAGCCGATCCTGGCGACGATGTTCGGTCATGTGTTCCTGGCCGCGGACGACGGCTTCTGGCTGCTCGACCCGATCGCGGGCACGCTGACGCATCGGTGGACCGATCAGGAGCACCTGCAGACCGATCTCGATCGGCCGGAGGTTCAGGATGAGCTGCTGATCGATCTGGCTGATGCCGCGTTGCAGCGCGGGCTGGCGCCGGGGGCGGACGAGATCGTCGACTTCGCCACGCCGCCGGTTCTCGGTGGAGCGGTCGAGCCGGGGAATCTGCAGGTGATGGACTTCGTGGTCGCGATCAATCTGGCCGGGCAGATCCATGCGCAGACCACTGGGCTCGCCGACGGTACGCCGGTGACCGTCGCCGTTCAGGAGGAGCCGAAACGGCGAGGTCTCTTCGGACGCCGCAAGGGCTAGGCGCGTTGCTGGAGGAGTTCGGCGATCTGGACCGCGTTGAGAGCGGCGCCCTTGCGGAGGTTGTCGTTGGAGATGAACAGGACCAGGCCCCGGTTGCCGGGGACGGACTGGTCCTGGCGGATTCTGCCTACGTAGGACGGGTCGTTGCCGGCTGCCTGCAACGGAGTCGGCAGGTCTGACAGTTCTACGCCCGGGGCGGTGGCGAGGAGTTCGGTGGCCCGGTCGGGGGTGATGGGGTCGGCGAACTCGGCGTGGATGCTCAGCGAGTGGCCGGTGAAGACGGGAACGCGGACGCAGGTGCCGGCGACCAGGAGATCCGGGATGTGCAGGATCTTGCGGCTCTCGTTGCGGAGCTTCTGCTCCTCGTCGGTCTCACCGGTGCCGTCGGCAACGATCGACCCGGCCAGCGGGAGCACGTTGAAGGCGATCGGCCCCGCATAGACAGAGGGCTCAGGGAGTACGACGCCGTCCGTGCCGAGAGCGAGACGTCCAGCACCGTCGGCGAGAGCGTGGGTCTGGTCCTCGAGCTCGCGTACGCCGACGCCGCCCGACCCGGACACGGCCTGGTAGGTCGAGACGATCAGGCGGGTGAGCCGGGCCTCGCGGTGCAGCGGTGCGAGGACCGGCATCGCGGCCATCGTGGTGCAGTTGGGGTTGGCGACGATGCCCTTGGGGAGATGGTCGAGATCGCCCGGGTTGACCTCGGCAACGACCAGCGGTACGTCGGGGTCCATCCGCCAGCCGGAGGAGTTGTCGACGACGACGGCGCCCGCCGCGGCGACCTTCGGGGCGAACTCCTTGGACGCCGTCTTCCCGTTGGAGAACAGCGCCAGGTCGAGTCCCGTGAAGTCGGCCGTCGCCGAGTCCTCGACGGTGATCTTCTCGTCGCCGAACGCCAGCTGGCTACCGGCTGAGCGGGCGGACGCGAAGTACCGGATCTCCTCGACCGGGAACTTCCGCTCCACCAGCAGTTGCCGCATCACGCCGCCGACCTGACCAGTTGCTCCGAATACGCCTACTCGCATGAGGCCAAGCCTAAGTGACCAGCCGAGTGGGCTACCCTCAATATGTGTTGAGTGAGACGAATCGATCCGCCGTGCGTGCCGCGGTGATCTTCGGCGACCACTCGTACCGCAGCGATCTCTACCAGTAGGACCGGCCGTTCCACCGAGCCAACCCCTACCTTCTTTTCTTCGCTGCGAAGGATCACTCATGCACGACCTTTCTCTGTTCACGCATGCCGACGTGCGGTGGGCTGCCCAGAACATGCCGCTGCTCCTCGATACCGATCTGACGCCGCTCAAGGGCCTCCGGATCGCCATCTGTCTGCACATCGAGCCCAAAACAGCCGTCCTCTGCACTCTGCTGATCGAAGCCGGCGCTGAAGTCTGGCTAACTGGCTCACCCGGTACTACGCGACAGGACGTCGCCGATTGGCTGGCCATATTGGGCGTACAGGTCCACGCCGCGGCCGACGACGACGCTCCACGCATCGACGACGTCCTGGCCTGCGACCCGCATCTGGTTCTCGACAACGGCGCCGACCTCGTCCGGACCTTGCTCGACCAGGGGCTGCCAGCAAACTTCCTCGGCGGGACTGAGGAGACGACGACCGGTGCGCTGCTCCTGCGGGAGCGCGAAGACCAGCCACAGTTTCCAGTCATCGTGATCAACGACAGCTATCTCAAGCTGCTCGTCGAGAACCGGTGGGGAGTCGGGCAGTCGGTTGTTCAGGGCTTCATGAACGCGACGAACCGGATGCTCCCCGGCACCCGGGCGACGGTGGCGGGCTACGGGCCTTGCGGTCGTGGCGTGGCGCAGACGTTGCGGCAGTTGGGCGCGCGGGTGCAAGTTGCCGACCTTGATCCGTACCGGCGGCTCGAGGCCGCGTTGGATGGTCACCGGGTTGGTCCGCTCGACACTCTGCTCGGCAGCACCGACCTGCTGTTCCTCGCCACCGGGCAGCCGGATGTGGTCAGCGACGAGGGCATCGCGGCGCTGCCCGACAATGCGGTGATCGCCGGGGTCGGGCACTTTCCCTGGGAGCTGGATCTGGGACGCCTCGGGTCGCTCGTCAAGGCTGTCGATGGATCCGCCCGCCAGATTGCCGATGGGTCTGCCCGGCAGACTGCCGAGCACGAGACTTATGTCCAGCCGGACGGGCGGCGGATCACGGTGCTTGCGCAGACCCGGATGATCAATCTGGTCAGTGCGGGTGGCAATCCGATCGAGGCGATGGATCTCGGGCTTACGCTGCAGGCGCGGTCGCTCGCGCTCGTGGCGACCGGGGGCGCGCTGCCCGGAGTACAGGCTGTGCCGCAGGAACTCGATCGGGAAATCGCCGGAACCTTCGCCGCAACGCTGGAGCGCTCATGACCAAGCTGCCACTCGTCGACCTGCACCGGCATCTCGAAGGGTCGATCCGGACGAGCACGGTGCTCGACATCGCTGCCCGCACGGGGCATGAGCTCGCTGGGCGCGTGAAACCACGTACTGCGCTCGTCGCCGATGGGTCCGAGGGCGGGTTGCTTCCGTACCTGGACAAGGTGGATGTCGCGATCGGCGTGCTGTCTGGGGTGGATGACTGGAGTCGCGCGGCGGCGGAGGCTGTCGACGACGCCTTCGATGATGGGCTGGACTATCTCGAGCTGCGGTACTGCCCGGGGATCATTGCCCATGACACCGGTCTGGCGCCTGAAGCGGTGATCGACGCGGTGTCGGGGGCGGTGGCGGAGCGGTCGGCCAAGTGGGGGTTGCCGGTCGGGTTGATAGGGATCGTCGTCCGGCATCTCGGTGCCGACTCGGCCGAGCAACAGATGGCGACGCTGCTGTCGCACCGGGAGACCTTCTGCGCGGTCGATCTGGCCGGCGACGAGGCGAACTTCCCGGCGGAGATGTTTGCGGATGCCTTCGGCAAGGCGCGGGACGCCGGGTTGCATATCACCATCCACGCAGGCGAGGCGGCCGGCCCGCAGAGCGTGTGGGATGCGGTGCGGCACCTCGGCGCGGAACGGATCGGGCATGGGGTGAGGGCTGCTGAGGATCCGCAGTTGATGGAGTGGCTGGCTGAGCATGGGGTCACGCTGGAGGTGTCGCTGACGAGTAATACGCAGACTGGAGCGGCTCCGAGCTACGCCGAACACCAGATCCACAAGCTGCTCGCCGCTGGGGTGCCGGTCACACTCAACACCGACAACCCACGGGTGAGTGACGTCAAGCTCTCACAGGAGCACCACACGGCGGTGGTCGAGGTCGGCCTGACTGCCGAGCAGCTTGCGCTGGTCGCAAGTCAGTCAGCGGCAGCCGCCTTCGGCGAAATAGGCGCGCTCGCCGACGAGCGCTAAAGCCGGGGCGGGGGCCGGGGCTGGGTGGGCGCGCGGGGGCCGGGCGGGTTGAGCCGGGCTCGGGGTGTTGAACCCGAGCCGGCCCAGGCTTCCCTAGGGGCGGGAGGGAGACCGGGCCGGCGGCGTGCGCCGGGCGGGCGCACTGGAGGGGGTCAGCTGTCGGAGACGAGTACTCCGCCGTTGGCTACGTCGGACTTTTCGATCTCCTGGAAGACGATGCGGACCGCTTCGCGCTTGGCGCCGAGGATGGCGATGGCGGAGTCGGTGACGGCGGCGACGAACTCGCGGCGCTGGTCGAGGGTGCGGCCGGAGAGCAGTTCGACGGTGATGTTCGGCATAGAAGTAGCTCCTTGAAGCGATCAGTTGAGTGGTTCTGCGGTGTGGAACATTGTTCCAGAGGAGTGGTCAGCTGACGGCGGCCGCTCGTCTGGCGAGAACCTCGTCCGACTCGTCGGGGTCGGAGTTGAGGGAGTCGAGGAGGGCGTCTACGGAGTCGCGGCGTTCGGGCAACAGGAGGCCTAGGCCTACGTAGACGACCAGAGAGGTTGCCAGCGGCAACGCGACCACCAGGGTGGTGTCGGTGGAGCCCACGCCCCACTTGACGATCGCCCAGACGATCAGGCCGGCCGCCCAGGAGGCGATCGCCGCCCGCGATCCGGAGCGCCGGAACCACGGCAGCAGGCCGAGCATCAGCGGGATCGAGATCGGGCCCATCGTCGCGGCCACCAGGTCGACGACGATCTTCAGGACCACACCCTGACCGTTGGTGATGATCGCGATCAGCATGCTCAGCGTGACGAAGGTGAAGGTGGTGATCCGGGCGAACTTCAGCGTCGCGACGTCGGACAGCTTGCGCAGCTTCGGGACCAGCACCGGGCCGATGTCGCGGGTGATCACCGACGAGATCACGTTCGCGTCCGAGGCGACCATCGCCATCGTGTGCGAGAAGAATCCGGCCAGCACCAGCCCGATCAGCCCGCTCGGCAGCAACAGCTGCGCCAGCTGGACGTACGACTGCTCCGGCTTGGCCAGATCGGGCACGAGCAGCGGCGCCGCGCACATCGGGATGAAGAGCACCAGCGGCCAGACCAGCCACAGGATCGACGACAACAGCGCGGACCGCTTCGCCTCGGAACCGGACGGCGCGGCCATGTAGCGCTGCGCCAGGTTCCACATCCCGCCGTTGTACTCGAAGGTCTTGATGAACAGGAACGCGATCAGGAAGACCGGTGTGTACGGCCCGTTCAGCGCGTCACCGTGCCCCTCGGGCAGTTGGTCCCACATCTTCCACAGCGTCGGGATGCCGTCCAGGTGCGAGAGCACGCCGACGAACATCGCGATCCCGGCCGCGGCCTGGATGATGAACTGGCCGAAGTCGGTGAGCACGTCGGCCCACAGTCCGCCCAGCGTCGCGTACAGCATCGTCACCACACCGGTGAGCAGGATGCCCCAGCGCATCGGTACGCCGGTGAAGCCGTTCAGCAACACCGCGATCGCGACCCACTTCGCGGCGATGTCGACCACCTTGAGCGCGGCACCGGAGTACGCAAGCACCTGCTGTGTCGGCAGGTTGTACCGCTTGGCCAAGTACTCCAGCGGCGACACGACCCCATGTTTCGCGCGGAGCCGGTTCCAGCGGGCGGCGAAGATGAACGCGCCGATGCCGACACCGACCCCGATCGACACGGCCCACCAGACGTACACGGTGATGCCGTAGGTGTAGGCGACCGCCGCGAAGGCGACGAACATGACCGCGCTGTAGCCGGACATGTGGTGCGAGATGCCGGACAGCCACCAGGGAATCCGGCCGCCGGTGGTGAAGTAGTCCACCACCGTCTTGATCTTGGTGCGCGACCAGAGGCCGATCAGCACCATCAGCACGAAATAGCCGGCCAGCACCGTCCAGTCGAGCGCTGTCATCGGGGGTCCTCCAAGATGCCTTGTCCTGCGAGGGCGGGATGTGAGGAAGGTTCCATCTGCCAGAACCAGGTGTCAAGAGGTGGAACAAACACCGACACCAAAGGGAGCTGTTCAGCCCACGACACGGACATCGTTTGACAGACTGTTCCATGAGATAGAACCTTGTTCTGTGAATTCGCCGCAGAAAGCTCTCCAGGTCAGGCACGCCACCCATCCCGACCAGGTGCCCGGGTTCGACACCGCCGCGCTGCGCCGGACCTACCTGGTCGACGACCTGTTCACCCCTGACACGATCACCGCGGTGCTCACCCACCACGACCGGATCGTGCTGGCCGGCGCCCTGCCCGTCAGCGGCCCGCTCACCCTGGGCACCTGGCCGGAGCTGCGCAGCGAGTTCTTCCTCGAGCGCCGCGAGGCCGGCATCGTGAACGTCGGCGGCCCCGGCACGGTGACGGTCGACGGCACCAAGTTCGAGCTCGTCACCGGCGCCTGCCTGTACGCCGGCCGCGGCGCCCGCGAGGTGGTCTTCGAAGGGACCGACGCCGCGTTCTACCTGTTCTCCGCGGCAGCACACACCGACTTCCCGACGACGCTCGTCCAGCCCGGCGAGGGCAACCGGCTCGAGCTCGGCGACCAGCAGACCGCGAACCGCCGCACCATCGACCAGTACATCCATGCCGACGGGGTGAAGAGCTGCCAGATCGTGCTCGGCGTGACGACCCTGCACGCGGGCTCCACCTGGAACACGATGCCGGCGCACACCCACGACCGGCGGACCGAGTGCTACCTGTACTTCGGGCTGCCCGAGTCGGACCGGATCGTGCACCTGCTGGGCGAGCCCGAGGAGACCCGGCACTTGATCGTCGCCGACCGCCAGGCCGTCATCTCCCCGAGCTGGTCGCTGCACTCCGGCGTCGGCACCGCGGCGTACAGCTTCGTCTGGGCGATGGCCGGCGAGAACCAGGCCTTCACCGACATGGACGGCGTCGACGTGAAGGACCTGCGGTGACGCAAGCGTCCTTCTCACTCACGGGGAAAACAGCGCTCGTCACGGGTGCCCGCCGGGGCATCGGCGCCGCGATCGCGGCCGGACTGGCAGCGGCCGGCGCCGACCTGATCCTGATGGCGCGCGACGCGGCGCTGGAAGACACGCTCGAAGCGATCAAGGAGAACGGCGGCGGCGCGGCGACCATCGTGACCGCCGACTTCGCCGACCCGGCCGCCGTCGAGCAGGCGGCGATCGCAGCAGTGGAGGGAGCTGCTGCGGCGGGCCGCCAGATCGACATCCTGGTCAACAACGCCGGCACCATCCGCCGGGCGCCCGCGGCAGCCACGGGGGCGGCCGACTGGCAGCACGTGATCGACGTGAACCTCAACTCCACCTGGGCGGTGACCCGTCCGATCGGTGCCGCGATGGTGGCGCGCGGCAGTGGCAAGATCATCACGATCGCTTCCCTGCTGAGCTTTCAGGGTGGGATCAACGTTCCGGCGTACACGGCGAGCAAGCACGCGGTCGCCGGCCTCACGAAGGCGCTGGCCAACGAGTGGGGCGCGGCCGGCGTCCAGGTGAACGCGATCGCCCCGGGGTACATCAGTACCGACAACACGACCGACCTGCGGGCCGACGTGGAGCGGGAAGCGGCCATCCGCGACCGCATCCCGGCCGGTCGCTGGGGCCGGCCCGAAGACCTGATCGGCGCCGCGGTCTTTCTGGCCTCGGCGGCGTCCGGCTACGTCAACGGACACGTACTGGCCGTCGACGGTGGCTGGCTAGCCAGATAAGAGGTGACAGGATGAGCGACATGAGTTCGCCCTCGGCCATCGACAAGACGCTGATGGTGCTCGACGCCGTCCTCGAGCACTCCCGGTTCACCGACGTGGTGACGGCCACCGGCCTGGCCAAATCGACCGTGCACCGGATCATGGCCTCGCTCGTCGAGCACGACTTCGTCGCGCAGTCGGAAGACGGTTCGTACCATCCAGGCCCCAAGGCGCTCCGGCTGGCCGGCCACGCGCTGACCAACGTCGACCTGGCCACGGTCGCCCGGCCGGTACTGGCCGACCTGGTCGCCCAGACCCGCTGCACGGTCCACGTCGGGCTGCTCAACGGCGACGAGGCGATCTACGTCGCCCGCCTGGACGGCCCCAAGCCGTATCGGATGCCGTCGCGCGTAGGCAAGGCCTTCTGGCTGCACTGCACCGGCATCGGCAAGGCACTGCTCGCCGAGAAGGACGACGAGGCGCTCGACGCACTCGTCACCCGTACCGGCCTGCCGGCCCGCACTCCCCTGACCCACACGACCGCCGCCTCGCTGAAGGCGGATCTCACCCAGGTCCGGGCCCGCGGGTACGCGCTGGACGACGAGGAGAACGAGCCCGGCATCCGCTGCGTCGCGGCCGTCATCCACGACCACACCGGTACGGCGATCGCCGCGGTCAGCATCTCGACGCTGTCGCTGGAGCAGTCGATCGCCCAGGTCGCCCTGATGGCACCGGCCGCGATCGAGGCGGCCCGGAAGATCTCGGCCGCGCTGGGCTACATGGAACCCACACACTGAGTTCTCAATCCTGCGCGGTCCGTTGTCACCGGGTCTCCGCGGCGTTAGCATCGGCTTTGATTATTAGGAAACTTTCTTAACGATCAGCGGCCCGCTCCCGCCCCAGGAGGCCCATCCCATGAAACGCGTCCCCCATTGGTTACTGGCGACCGCCTTGGTCGCCGGCGTCTGTACGGCGATCCCCGCCGCCGGCGCCTTGCCCAGAGCAGAGGCAGCTCCGTCTGCCGCTGCCATCCCGAGTTTCCTGTTGCAGACCTCTGCCCAGGTCTCCGACGACTCCGCCGTCACCAAGCCGGGCTTCCCGACCAGCGGCTGGCTGCCGGTGTCGTCGCGCTCGACCGTGTTCGCCGGGTTGCTGCAGAACAACAAGTACCCGGACCCGTTCGTGTCGACGAACATGAAGAACGTCGACAAGGCCCAGTTCACCGTTCCCTGGTGGTACCGCTCGGAGATCCAGGTCACCGATACCACCCAGCGCACGTACCTCGACTTCAGCGGCGTGCTGTCCCGCACCGACGTCTGGGTCAACGGTGTCCGGGTCGCCGACAAGACCCAGACAGCCGGCGCCTACACCCGGCACGACCTCGACATCACCGCGCAGGTCCATGCCGGCAGCAACGCGGTCGCGTTCAAGGTCTACCCGAACGACCCGAACAACGACCTCACGATGGGCTGGATCGACTGGGCTCAGACGCCACCCGACCAGAACATGGGTATCGTCCGCGATGTCGTCGTCCGGCACAGCGGCCCCGTCGCGCTGCGCGGCGCTCACGTGGTCACCAAGCTGACCGTGCCCGCGCTCGACCACGTCGACCTGACGCCGAAGGTCGATGTCCGCAACGACTCGGCGGCCGCGGTGACGACGATCGTCAGCGGTACCGTGGCCGGCGTACCGGTCAGTCAGTCGGTCTCCCTTGCGGCCAAGGAGAAGAAGACCGTCACGTTCGCCAACGTCGGGCTGGACAACCCGAACGTGTGGTGGCCGGCGGGGATGGGCGGACAGCCGCTCTACTCCTTCGACGTGACGGCCGCGGTCGCCGGTACGACGTCCGACACGGCGTCGGAGAAGTTCGGCGTACGGGATGTGAAGGCACCCCTCAACAGCAGTGGCGGGCGGGCGTACTCGATCAATGGCCGGCCGTTGCTGGTCAGGGGTGGTGGCTGGTCGCCGGATCTGTTCCTGCGCTGGGACGCGACGTACGCAGCCGACAAGCTCAAGTACGTCAAGGATCTGGGCCTCAACACGGTCCGGCTCGAAGGACACATCGAGCCCGACGAGTTCTTCGAGATGGCCGACCAGATGGGCGTGCTGACCATGCCCGGCTGGGAGTGCTGCGACAAGTGGGAAGGCCAGGTCAACGGCGGCGAGCAGGGCAACACCTGGACCGCCGAGGACTACGTGACCGCCAAGTCGTCGATGACGGCCGAGGCCGAGCGGCTGCGGAACCATCCGAGCGTGCTGACCTTCCTGATCGGCAGCGACTTCGCGCCGAACGCGACGATCGAGAAGAACTACCTGGACGCGCTGAACGCCGCGGACTGGAAGACCCCGGTGATCCCGGCCGCGTCGGCGAAGTCGTCGCCGCAGCTCGGCAGCTCCGGGATGAAGATGAACGGGCCGTACGACTGGATCCCGCCGAACTACTGGTACGACAAGGCGCACACCGACTCCGGCGGCGCGTGGGGCTTCAACTCGGAGACCTCGGCCGGACCGGACATCCCGACGCTGGACACGCTGAACCGGATGCTCACACCGGCCGAGCTCGACGTGTTGTGGAAGAACCCGGCGGCCACCCAGTACCACCGGTCCTCGTCGTCGACCTTCGGCAACCTGAAGCTGTTCGGCAACGCGCTGTCCGGCCGGTACGGCGCTCCTTCCAGCCTGGCGGATTACGTCAAGAAGGCGCAGCTGGCGGCGTACGAGAACGTCCGGTCCGAGTTCGAGTCGCACAACCGGAACTTCACCGACTCGTCGAACCCCTCGACCGGGTTGATCTACTGGATGCTCAACAGCGGCTGGACGTCGCTGCACTGGCAGCTGTTCGACACCTACCTCGACCAGAACGGCGCGTACTACGGCGCCAAGAAGGCGAACGAGCCGCTGCACATCCAGTACTCCTACGACAACAAGTCCGTTGCCGTGATCAACCAGAACCACGCGGCCGCGTCGGGGCTGACGGCTTCGGTGAAGCTGTACAACATCGACGGAACGGAGAAGTTCAGCCAGACCGCTTCGGTGTCGGTGCCGGGCGACGGCGGGAAGACGACGGCGCTGACGATCCCGGCTGTGAGCGGGTTGTCGACGACGTACCTGGCGAAGCTCGTCCTGACGAACTCATCCGGGGCCGAGGTCAGCCGCAACGTCTACTGGCTGTCCACCAAGGCGGACACGCTGGACTGGAACAACACCGACTGGTATTACACACCGACCACCAGCTACGCCGACCTGACCGGTCTGTCGAGTCTGGCCCAGACACCTGTCTCGGCCAACGCGACGACGTCCGCGAGTGGCGACACCACGACGACCACGGTGACGTTGAAGAACACGTCGACGGCGAAGACGCCGGCGTTCTACCTCGACGCGCATATCGTCGTCGCCGGCAAGCCGGTACTGCCGGTGCAGTGGAACGACAACGCGGTCTCACTCTGGCCGGGTGAGTCGGTTGTCCTGCGGGCGTCGTACCGTACTTCGGACCTCCATGGCGCGGCGCCTTCGGTGCGGGTGACCGGGTGGAACACGGCGACGCAGACGATCCCCGGAAACGGCGGTGGACCGACTGATCCGCAGCCGGTCCTCTACGAGGCCGAGGACGCGACGATCACGGCCGGGGTGGTCGAGTCGAACCACGCGGGCTTCACGGGTCGCGGATTCGTGAACTACGACAACGCGGTCGGCAGTGCGGTCGAGTGGACGGTCAACGCCGCCACCGCGGGGCCTGCCACCGTCGTACTCCGGTACGCCAACGGCACGACGACCAACCGGCCGATGAACGTGACGGTCAACGGGACGGTTGTGTCGAGCGGGCTGGCGTTCGCTGGTACCGGCAACTGGGACACCTGGCAGACCAAGACGCTCACGGTCAACTTGGTGGCCGGGAGCAACAAGATCAAGACGGTGGCGACAACTTCCAACGGCGGTCCGAACGCGGACAGTCTGACCGTCTCCTAACCGGCCTGGGTCGTCACCTGCTGATGCTGGCGGGTGGCGGCCCAGCGCACCACTGGTACGAATAGGACTCCGATCACGGCGAACCAGACGCCCAGAATGATCCAGCCCGGTACGCCGAGTCCGAGCGGCAACAAGGCGAGCACCGTCGGCGCCACCATCGTGCTGATCGACATGCTGGTGCCCCAGACGCCCTGGTACTGCCCTTGAGCGTGATTCGGGGCGAGGTCGTAGCTGAGCAGGAACGAGCCCGACGACTGCAGCAGCTCTCCGATCACCTGGACGAACGCACCCAGCACGAGCAGCGCGACCGCGACGGCTACCCCGCCGCCTGACGCGCCGGCGAACAGCGCCATCGATGCCAGCAGCAACCATCCTGCCTGGCGGGTGGCCCTGGCGGCGCTCGTCGGATCAGCGATCCCCCGGCTCGACCTCACTTGGAACAGCGACACCACGATGGTGTTGACGACGAGCAGCAACGCGATCGTCCAGCGCGGAGCCTCGGTGTGATCGACCACCCAGAGCGGGATCGCGACATCGAGCACCGCGTAGTGGATGGACATCCCGGCGTTGAGCGCGGCGACGGCGAGGTAACCGCGATCGCGGAGCGCGATCCATACCGGACCGTCCTCGCTCTTCGGCTGCGGCGCCACCCTCGGGATGGCCAGGATGATGAAGGCCGAGCTGAGGGTGAGGACGGAGTCGAGCACGAACATCGTCCGGTAGGCCGCGGCGGTGTCGAAGTGCAGCGCCAGCGCGCCGACTCCCGCGCCGACCGTGATGCCGATGTTGGTGATCGCCCGCAGATAGGCGCGGGCGGCGACTCGCCCGGTGCCGGTCGTCACGGCTCCGATCAGGGCCGCCCGGACCGAGCCGGCACCGCGATCGAGGATGGTCAGGACGATGGCGACGGCGAGGAACTGCCAGAAGGTCTGCACCAGCAGGTAGGCCAGCGACAGCACCGCGACGGAGCCACCCAGGAGTACGAACAACGTCCGCGGTCCGCGGCGATCGGCCAGATGCCCGAGCGGGATGCCGGCCAGCAGGCCGAAGAGGCCGGCGATGGTCAGTCCGAGGCCGATCTGCGCGATGGACAGGCCGACGATGCGGTTGAAGTACAGCACGCTGACCGTCATCAGCAGGCCGTTGCCGACCCGGCTGAGCAGCGTCGCCAACGCCAGCGGCCGCAGCGGCCCCGGCTCTGGGATCAGGCCCTTCACAGCTCCCTGTACTCCGCGCCGAGACCGGCCGTCTGTCGCGCGGCCACCCGTCGGGCGATCTCCCGAAGCTCGTCCACCAGGTCGGCGTCGGAGTCGAGCATGCCCT
Source organism: Kribbella ginsengisoli (assembly GCF_039537185.1). Taxonomy (NCBI): domain Bacteria; kingdom Bacillati; phylum Actinomycetota; class Actinomycetes; order Propionibacteriales; family Kribbellaceae; genus Kribbella; species Kribbella ginsengisoli. The sequence goes on from NZ_BAABAA010000003.1 coordinate 297,831, forward strand.
GCATCTTCGCACTGTCCTGAGCGGCGAACATGACCGCGACGGTGACCTCATGGTCCGGCCTGCTCAGCACGGTGATGCCGTCGCCCGCGCCGATCGTCCCGGTCCTGAGCACCTTCAGATAGGCGCCCGCCCGGCCGGCCTGATGGAACCGCTTGACCCAGCCCTTGAGCTGCATCCGGTGCTGGAAGGTGATGCACGGGACGCGCGGCGCGCGCACCATCACCTCGACCTCGTCGCCGATCCGCCAGACCTCACCGATCAGCGCGTTGTTGATGTCCAACCCTTCGGTCCGCAGGTTCTCCCCGAACAGCCCGGTCGGGATCTCCCGCCCAAGCTGCTCGCTCCACCAGAGCGCGTCCTCCTCGGCGTACGCGTAGAGCGCCTGGTCCGGCCCGCCGTGGCTGTCGATGTCGCAGACCCGGTCACCCTCCAGCCCCAGCTCCCCCACCGGCACCCGCCGGCTCTGCGGCCGCTTGTCGATCGCCGTGAACCCCGTCTCCTTGGGCCCCGGAATCAACTCTTCGACCACATTCACCGTCAGCACGCGCATACCAGCCATGCTCTCCCGTGCGGGGTGCGGACGGCCACCGAATTAGTCCTGGATGGCCTTCACGATGGCGATGTTGCGGGTCAGCCAGTCTTGGGGGAGGAAGGCGTCGGGGGTGGTGGAGCGGAGGACGTTGAGGACGTTGACCATCTGGCGGACGATGATCCAGTCGCGGGCGCGGTCTTCGTCCAGTTCGGCGGTGTCGATGGCGGCGTAGAAGCGCTGGCGGACCCGGAAGCGGATGTCGCCGGTGGCGACGACCTCGTCCCAGCGGTTCCAGATCAGCGGCGCGACTTCGAAGTACGGGTCGCCGGACAGGGGTTTGGGGTCGATCACCAGCCACGGCTCGCGGTCGGCGGCCATGACGTTCTCGTAGTGGAGGTCGCTGTGGATCAGCTTGCCGTCGCAGGCCGGGTCGGAGGCGAAATCGGTGGCCAGCGAGATCGCCTGTTCGACGTACCGGTGTGGCACCGGCGCCGACGCGGGGAGTTGGCGGAAGCCCTCGATCCATCGCTTCACCTCGCCCGACAAGGGCCGGTACTGCGGCCCCGCCGCGACGTGCAGCCGTTTGTAGCTGGAGGCAACGATCTCGCAGGCCTCGAGATCGCCCACCGTCGTCAGGTCGCGCGGCTGCAGACGCTCCAGCAGCAAAGCGAACCGCCGCGGATCGGCCCGGAGCAGTTTGACCGCACCATTCCCGTCCCAGGCCCGCAACGCGAGATGCTCGGTCTCTGCCTCCACATGCGGAAACTGGACCTTGAGCACCGCCGGCGTACCGTCCTTGGCCAGCACCGGCACCACCAGCGCACATTCCCCGTACGCCGAACCGCCGTCGACCCGCAGCTCCCACTGACCCAGCAACTCGGCCACCAGCTTCGGCAGCCGGTCGAGCCAATCGGCCCAGTCCGGACCGCGCGTACCGACCTTGAGGAACTCAGCGGGGATCTCGACCGGCACTACTTCTTGGCCTTCTCCGACGGCTCGTTGGTCTTGAGGGCTGCGATGAAGGCTTCCTGGGGGACCTCGACCCGGCCCACCATCTTCATCCGCTTCTTGCCCTCCTTCTGCTTCTCGAGCAGCTTGCGCTTCCGGGTGATGTCACCGCCGTAGCACTTCGCGAGGACGTCCTTGCGGATCGCCCGGATCGACTCGCGGGCGATGATCCGGGACCCGATCGCGGCCTGGATCGGCACCTCGAACTGCTGCCGCGGGATCAGCTCCTTGAGCTTGCCGGCCAGCGCCACGCCGTACCCGTAGGCGTTGTCGCGGTGCACGATCGCGGAGAACGCGTCGACCGTCTCGCCTTGCAGCAGGATGTCGACCTTGACCAGGTTGGCGGCCTGCTCGCCGGTCGGTTCGTAGTCCAGCGACGCGTAGCCCTTGGTCTTCGACTTCAGCTGGTCGAAGAAGTCGAAGACGATCTCGGCCAGCGGCAGCGTGTACCGCAGCTCGACCCGGTCCTCGGACAGGTACTCCATCCCGAGCAGGTTGCCCCGCTTGGTCTGGCACAGCTCCATGATGACGCCGATGAAGTCCTTCGGGCTGAGGATCGTCGCCCGGACGACCGGCTCGAAGATCTCGTCGATCTTGCCGTCGGGGAACTCGCTCGGGTTGGTGACGACGTGCTCCTTGCCGTCCTCCATCGTCACCCGGTAGACCACGTTCGGCGCGGTCGAGATCAGGTCCAGGTCGAACTCACGCTCGAGCCGCTCGCGGACGATCTCCATGTGCAGCAGGCCGAGGAAGCCGCAGCGGAACCCGAACCCGAGCGCGCCCGAGCTCTCCGGCTCGTACTGCAAGGCAGCGTCGTTGAGCTGCAGCCGCTCCAGCGCGTCGCGCAGGGTCGGGTAGTCGTCGCCGTCGATCGGGAACAGACCGGAGTACACCATCGGCTGCGGGTGCTTGTACCCGCCGAGCGCCTCGGTCGCGCCACGGATGGCCGCGGTGACGGTGTCACCGACCCGGGACTGGCGGACATCCTTCACACCGGTGATCAGATAGCCGACCTCGCCGACGCCGATGCTCGGCGACTTCATCGGCTCCGGGGAGATGACACCGACCTCGAGCATCTCGTGCACCGCGCCGGACGACATCATCTTGATCTTGTCGCGGTGGTTCAGCTCGCCGTCGACCACCCGGACGTAGGTGACCACGCCACGGTAGGTGTCGTAGACCGAGTCGAAGATCAGCGCCCGCGGCGGCGCGTCCTTCACGCCCTTGGGCGGCTCCACCTGGGCGACGATCTCGCTCAGCAGCGCCTCGACGCCCTCGCCGGTCTTCGCCGAGACCCGCAGTACGTCGGACTCCTTGCAGCCGATGATGTGCGCCAGTTCGGCCGCGTACTTCTCCGGCTGGGCGCCCGGCAGGTCGATCTTGTTGAGGACCGGGATGATGTGCAGGTCCGCGTTCAGCGCGAGGTACAGGTTGGCCAGTGTCTGCGCCTCGATGCCCTGCGCCGCGTCGACCAGCAGCACCGCGCCCTCACACGCCTCCAGCGACCGGGACACCTCGTAGGTGAAGTCCACGTGGCCGGGGGTGTCGATCATGTTCAGGATGTACGTCGTGCCGTCCGGGGCGAGCAGCCCGCCCGGGGAGTCCGGCTGCGGCGCGTACGGCAGCCGCACGGCCTGCGACTTGATCGTGATGCCGCGCTCGCGCTCGATGTCCATCCGGTCCAGGTACTGCGCGCGCATCGCCCGGCCGTCGACGACGCCGGTGATCTGCAGCATCCGGTCGGCCAGCGTCGACTTGCCGTGGTCGATGTGGGCGATGATGCAGAAGTTCCGGATCAGCGTCGGGTCGGTGCGACCGGGCTGCGGAACGGACGTGGGGCCAGCGGGCACGGAGATTTCCAGTTCGTCGTCTGAGAGGTCGGGCAACTGATCAATCATCCCATGAGAGGCCAACCATTTCCGACCAGGTGTTGATCACTCCTGGTGACAGCCTGACCCGCTGCGGTGACATCACAGCGTTTCCGGAGCCTGGACGTCTCTAAGGGTGTGACGAACCTAGTGGTGAGCATCAGGCATCCTCACCAGGCGACGGCTCCGGACGACGCGCACGCTGCCGTCTCGGAGCTGTACGACCGGCAGTGGCGCGGCCTCGTGCGCCTGGCCGTCCTGGTGATCGATGACCGACAGACAGCCGAAGACATAGTCCAGGAAGCCTTCGCCCAGCTGTACCGGCGATGGCCGCTGAAGGACTCCGACAAAGCGCTCGGGTACCTGCGGACGATCGTGCTCAACGCGAGCCGGTCGACGCTGCGCCGGCGCAAGGTCGCTCGCCTCTACACCCCGCCGCATCAGGCGCCCCAGGACTCCGCCGAGAACGCCGCGGTACTCGGGGAGCAGCGGCTCGAAGTACAACGGGCGCTCCAGACCCTCCCGACCCGCCCCCGAGAGGTCCTGGTGCTGCGCTACTACCTCGACCTCCCCTTCGACGAGATCGCGCAGATCCTCGGGATCAGCGCCTCCACCGCGCGGTCGACCGCGTCTCGCGGCCTCACGGCCCTCACCAAGCAGCTGAAGGAAGCCCGATGAACGACACCGAGACCCGCCTGCGCGACTACCTGCACACCAAGGCCGCCGACGTACCTGACTCCGCCCACGGCCCAGGGCTCGAACTGGACGCGACCAGCACCTCCACCCGCCGCCACTGGGCTCCCATGGCCTTGGCCGCTGCCAGCATCGGCGCAGTGCTCATCCTGGCCGTCCCCTTCCTCAACAGCCTCGGCGGCAACCAGCCCGGTACGGCGGGGTCGCCGGCGAGCGGGCCGGTCTCGGCCGAGGCGCCGCGGCTCCCCTACTCGATCACCGTCGCGAACAACCCGGGTAACCCGCTGGACACCTGGTGGGCCACGATCCGCGACGGCAAGACGACCGTGCGGAACCCTGGCGTGAAGGGCGAACTCGTGGCCCGGCTCGGTGAGGGCTGGCTCGTGACGACCGGCTACCCCGATCCACTCAAGTCCCAGGCCGCCATCGTCAGCAAGAACGGCAAGCTCCGGCCGATCGGACCGCTGGAAGCCGATACCCCGGCCATCTCACCCGATGGCAAGCAACTGGCCATCCCGGTCGCGCCGCACGGGGCCAAGGACAGCCAGGTGGTCGTGGTGAACGTCGCCGACGGTCGCGAGGTTTCGCGGCTCCGGATCCCGACGCCGATGCTGTCCTCGTTCGGCTGGAACAAGGCCGGGATCTGGCTGTACGCGAACAATGCGGACCGTACGCCGATGTACCTGTGGCAGCCCGGAACTGCTGAGGCCCGGAAGCTACCTGCCCTGGGGGCCGAGATCGCGCTCGCGTCGGGCAGCGACACCTTCGGCTACTCGACTGCCGAGGGCGCTGGGTATTGCGCCAAGGCTGCCACCCTGGGTTCGAGCGGGCCCGAGGTGAAACGGCAGTACTGCAGCGACAAGCCTGCACTGCACACTGTCAGCCTCTCGCCGGACGGTGGAACCATGGTGGTCGGCGGTCCCTGGGTCGCCGTCGACGTCGCCGGCGGGAAGCAGACCAAGCTGAACCTGCCGGCCGGACTGGTCGGCACCAGTCCGGTCGCCTTCGAGAACGCCACCGACCTGCTCGTACTCGGCCTCGTCCCCGGCAAGACGCTGGCCAAGCCGACGGCCCAGACGATCTACCGGTGCCGGGTCACCACCGGCGAGTGCAAGGCGCTCGTGACCGAGAAGCCCGGCGAGGTGTTCGGGCTCGGCCAACGCTGACCACATCGCAGATCTCCCACCGGCTCAGCGTGCAACAAATGCGCTGAGCCGGTGTCTCTTTACTGTGAGCGACATGATGCTTGGCGGGGGACGCGCGTCGGAGGCGCCGCCGGGGCCCTCGCAGGACCGGGAGGCTGCGATCACCCGGCTCTACCGGGAGCAGTGGGCCGGGATGGTGCGGCTCTCGCTGCTGATGCTCGGGGACCGGCCCTCGGCCGAGGACGCCGTACAGGAGTCCTTCGCGGCGATGTACCGGCGCTGGGACAGCATCAAGGACGGCACCCGGGTCGAGGCCTACCTGCGCTCCGCGGTGCTGAACACCAGCCGATCCGTACTCCGGCGCCGCAAGCTCGCGCTGCTGCACCGGGGGCAGCCCGAACCGGCGGTTTGGTCCGCCGAGAGCGCGGCAATGATCGGCGAGGACCGCCGGGAGGTGCTCGCGGCACTCGCGACGCTGCCCGCCCGGCGGCGCGAAGTACTGGTGATGCGGTTCTATCTGCATCTGTCCGACGCGGACATCGCCCAGACCCTCGGCATCAGCGAGGTCTCCGTGCGATCGACCGCGTCCCGCGCCTTGAAGAGTCTGGGCCACAAGCTGAAGGAGGACCGATGACCAAGCATCTAGAAGAACGGTTGTCGGAAGCCCTCGACGCCGCCGCCCGGACGGTGCCGGACAACGCAGCACCGCCGGAGCTGTTCCCTGGCGAGGAGCCGTCGTCCGAGCGGCGATGGGTACCAGTGCTGGTGGGTGGGCTGGCGATGGCCGCGGTGATCGCGGCGGTGGTTGTGCCGCTGGCGATCTCGCGTGAGCACTCGGCGCCTGCTGGGATCCTGTGCCCTGCCGCGCCCGCTGTTGAGGCACTCAAGCTCCCGCAGCAGCAGTACAGCGGCTCGGACTATCCGGATCTGGACAAGCTGCCGTTCGGGCCGCCGCCGTCGGTGCCGTTCACCATGGCTCGCGATATCGATCGTCATGGCGGCTATCTCGAGGACCGGGGTGTCCGCGTGCCGCTGCCGGACGGGCAGGAGCTGTTCAGCATCGGGCGGATCGACTGCGGGTGGGTGGCTTATCGGCAGTCGGGTCGGAGCGGTGACGCGGCTGAGGTCGGCGTACTCGGTACTGACGGGAAGTACCGGTCATTCGGGCCGGTGACCGGGGATGGCGCCTCGTTGTCGCGGGACGGCAGTGAGCTGGCGTACGTCGCGCCCACCGGCAAGGGGACGGCGTCGGTCGTCACCGTCTCGGTTGCCAGCGGCAAGCGGCTGGCGGCTACTCCTGCGACCAGCAACGCGGAGGTCGTCGGCTGGAACAGTGACGGGGTCTGGTTCATGCGCGACCGGGACAAGTCGGTGACCCAGGTGTGGGAGCCGGGCGGTGGCGGGAAGCCGGTCACGGTGGACACGGACGGGCGCCTGCTCACGGCGTACCGGGGAACCGACCGGATGCTGCTCAGTGACCAGGCCCAGGCGGCCGACAGCACCACCACTGCGGATCTGTGCGTGCGGGTAGCCACCCTCGGGCCTGCGAACAAGCTGATCACGACACTGCAGGTGTGCGGCGGCGCCGGAGCGACCCTGTCCCCCGACGGCCAGGTACTGGTGGCTGACCAGGGAGGCGACGTCCAGGCCTATCTGGTCGACGGCGGCTCGAAGACCAGCTTCCACGCCACCTCGATGCTCGTCACCGCGGACCATGAGGCGGTCTGGGAGGACTCGACCCACCTGCTGAACTCGGCCGGGCTGGGCACGGACCGCCAGATGACACTGCGCTGTGACGTGATCAGCGGGGCATGCGAGAGAATCCAGGACGGGCCGCAGACGGGTGTACCGGCCGGTCCCGAGCTCGGCTATCCCTAGGCGCTGGAGGATTCGACGTGGCGGATGTCAGTGAGTCGATCGAGGTCGCTGCGTCGCCGCTGGAGGTCTATGCGCAGGTGAGCGAGCTGTCGCGGATGGCGGAGTGGAGCCCGGAGTGCACCGGGGTTCGGTGGAGTACAGGCGGGGTGCCGGGCGTGGGGTCGCGGTTCATCGGGCTGAATCGGTCCGGGATGGTCCGGTGGTTCACGCAGGGCGAGGTGCTCGAGGCGGTGCCGGGTGAGCGGTTCTCGTTCCGGATTGCTTTTGGGGCCGTGCCGATCGCGCTGTGGACGTATGAGTTCGCCGCTACTGGCTCCGGGTGCACGGTGACCGAGTCGTGGACCGATCGGCGGCCGGCGGCGATGCGGGCTGTTTTCGGGCGGATGTTCGGGGATCGGGTCAGGATCAACCGGTACGGGATCCACAAGACGCTGGGTAATCTGAAGGCGAGCCTGGAGTCCGTGTCCTGAGGTCCGGAGCTCGAGGCTGTGCCGGTGATCACTCGGTTTGGTGCTGACGGCGGCTTGTTGGTAATCTGTTCATTCGCGCGTGTGCGTTGGTACTCACCCGTGCACGGCACCAAACTTTTCCTGTACTGATCCCAAACACTGATCGAGGCTCTGCATCCGTGGCGAACATCAAGTCCCAGATCAAGCGCAACCGCCAGAACGAGGCGGCGCGGCTTCGCAACAAGTCGGTGAAGTCGACCCTGAAGACGGCTGTTCGCCGCTTCCGTGAGGCTGCTGACACCGGCGACACCGCGAAGGCGCAGGAGCAGGCCCGCGTTGCCGCCCGCCTGCTCGACAAGGCAGCCAGCAAGGGCGTCATCCACGCCAACCAGGCTGCCAACCGGAAGTCGTCCATCTTCAAGAAGGCCGCTTCCCTCTGATTCACGCCTGACGATCGGCCTCCCCTCCACTGTGGAGCGAGGCCGGTCGTTTTTGCGTGCCCGGATTCGTGCGGGATCAGGCAGGCTGGCGGCGGCCGTGGGCGCGGCTGACCGTGATGACCATCCGCTCCAGCGCGTAGCCGGCATCGCCTGACGCGCCTTTGACGTCCGCGTCGGCCTGGGCGACCGCCTTGATCGCCGCCGCCAGACCGCCCGCGGTCCAGCCACGCGCTTGCTGCTTCAGTGTCTTCAGCTTCCACGGCGGTACGCCGACCTCGCGTGCCAGATCCGCCTCGCGCAGACCACTCGGCGCACTCGTGTACTTCGCGAGTCCACGCAGCCCACCGGCCATCGCGCTCGTCACCAGCACGGCGGCGACGCCACAGTCCAGGGCCCAGCGCAACTGCTCGAGGGCCGGCTCGGTCCGGCCGGCGATCGCCGCGTCCGCGACGGCGAAACTCGTGACCTCGGCGCGACCACCGAAGTACTGGCTGATGAGCTCGGTGCTCACCGCCTGACCGTCCGAGTCCGACACGAGCTGGGAACAGGCTCCCGCCAGCGCCCGCAAGTCATGCCCGACCGCATCGACCAACGCAGTCGCCGCGCGCTCGTCGATGCTCCCGCCTAGCAGCCGGATCTCGCCCAGGACAAACTGCGGCAGCTCCCAGGTCTTCGGCGCGGTCGCGACGACCTCGTTGACCGAGGCCTTCCGCAACTTGTCGAGGACGCCTTTGCCCTTCTGGCCACCTGAGTGGACCAGCACGACAAGCACGTCCTCGGATGGCGCGCCCGCGTACTCGAGCAGGTGCGGGACCATCTCGGCGGGGAGGTTCTCCAACGTCCGGAGCACCATCACCCGCTCGGCGGCGAACAACGACGGGCCGGTCAGCTCGGCGAACACCCCGACATCGAGCTCCGCACCGCCAAGCTCGGTGACCTCGATCTCCGCCCCGCCCTTGGACACGGCAGCGATCGCAGACCGAACAGCCCGGTCGGCGAGGAACGCCTCCGGACCGGTAACGAGCAGGACATCCCCAAGCTTGGGCGCGGAACTTCGTCGAGCAGCCATAACCCCGCAAGCATCCCACGCCCCACCGACAACCGTGGCCTCATGGGGTGGTTCGGCTTGTGGTGATTGCTAGTTGGTGGTCGGGGGCCAGCACCGCGATCGAGCCGGAGGTGTCGGTGCGGGCGATCTTCATGCCTTGGTGGGTCAGGAGGTCGAGGGTTCGGGGTGCGGGGTGGCCGTAGTCGTTGTTGAGGCCGGCGGAGATGATCGCGAGTCTGGCCCTGGTGGCGGCGATGAAGGTGGGGTCCTGTTGGCCGGAGCCGTGGTGCGGGACCTTCAGGACGTCGGCTCGAAGGTCGGCGCCGGTGGCGAGGACGGCGCGTTGGGATTCGGGTTCGAGGTCGCCGGTGAGCAGGAGGCGGAGGCCGGCTACCTCGGTCATCAGGGCGATACTGGCGTTGTTCTCGGGTGAGCCTTCGTCGGTTGAGGTCTTGGATGACTTGCCGGTGAGTGCTGGGACTCGGGCCGGCCAGAGTGAGGTCCAGCTGACTGGACCGACTGTGCGTTTCTCTTGGTAGGTGACCGTCCGGACGGGGATTCCGTGCTGAGCGGCCAGCTGGAGAACGCGCTTGTACTCGGCGGGTGGGGAGAAGAACGGCGTCACCTCGATCTCGCCGACTGTCCTCCCTCGCAGCACACCAGCCAGTCCGCCTGCATGGTCTGCGTGGAAGTGAGTGAGTACGACGACGGGCACGTACTTCACGTCGAGCTGTCTCAGGCAGCGGTCGATGGCCGTCGGGTCGGGGCCGGTGTCGACGACTACTGCGGTGCTGCGGCCCGCGTGCAGCACGAGTCCGTCGCCCTGGCCGACATCGCAGGCGACCATGAGCCAGCCCGCTGGTGGCCAGCCCAAGGAGCGGATCGGGCGCAGGATGACTACGGCGAGCAGGACGAGGGCGAGCAGCATTGCGATCGGGCGGGCGAGTATCCGGTGCAGGCCGATCACCAGGGCGAGGCAGAGCGCAGTCAGCACGGCGATGCCGATGACCGTCGCTGGCCAACTGCTCGAAGCGCCGGGCAGGTCGGCGCCCTTCTGCGCGACGAGAATGATCCATCGGGCCGGCCAGCCCGCTAGCCAACCGAGTAGGCGGGCCAGATCGGCGCTCAGTAGGGCGACTCCGGCGGTGCCGAAGCCGAGGATCGTTGCGGGGCCGACTGCGGGTCCGGCTAGCAGGTTGGCTGCGACGGCGACCATTGATACCTGGCCTGAGAGCCATGCGACTACCGGCGTACAGGCTAGTTGGGCGGCTAGTGGGCAGGCGACTGCCTCGGCGAAGCGCACGGGCATCCAGTGGGCGAGTGCGTTGCGCCAGGTTGGGCCGAGGAGGACGATGCCTGCGGTCGCCAGTACGGACAGGGCGAATCCGGCGGATCTGGCGAGCGAGGTGTCGATCAGGAGCAAGGCGATGACTGCCACCGAGAGGCTCCTCGCCGCACGCCGGGTGCCGCCGCTTCCCGCCATCGCGGCCAGGGCGACGAGGCCCATCACTGCTGCTCTGAGGACGCTGGGTTGTGGTCGGGCGAGTACGACGAAGACCACGACCATGGCGAGCCCGACGACGGTCAGGCCGCGCGCCCGTACGCCGAGCAGTCGGGCGACTGGGAGCACAAACGCCAACAGGAGCGTGAGATTGGTACCGGAGACTGCTGACAAATGCGTCAGGCCAGTCGTTTTGAAATCGTCGGCCAGCTCGGGTGGCAGAGCTGACTCGTCACCCATGACCAGTGCTGGTACGAGGCCGCGCACTGCCTCTGGTTCGCCGGCGACTGCTTGCCTCAGCCCGGCCCGTACTCGCTCGGCTGCCTTCAACCACCAGGCGGGTTCGTCAAGCACTCGCGGCGCGACCCGTGACGACAACATCGCCGCCACCTCACCGCCTTTGTCGACCGACCCGAGCCGCCCGGTCGCCTCGACATGCTGCCCGAACATCACCGCCTTCCATTGCACGGAGCCGATCACCAGCACCGGCGTACGAACTCGCGTCGCCGCTCCCCTGCCGCTCACCTCCTCCACCGTTGCCCGAACCACCACATACGGCGGCCGCCTGCTCCCCGGCGTACTCCTCACTGCCGGGTCGCCCACCACCTTCAGCCGAACCTTCACCGCGGCCCCCGACTGCGCCAAGTCCATCACCGGCCCTGCCTGCAACCGCTCCACCTGCAGGCCCGCCGCTAGCGCCATCCCCACCACAACCACGCCCACCCCAGCTGCGGTTGTCACTAGCTGCCACAACCGCCCACTGCCCGATCGCGGTCCCGCCCACCTTCGCGATCGCGCCCACAGAAGGCCGCCCGCAACTACAAGCGCAGTAACCACTGCTGCTCCCGCAGCCGCCCAGTAGGCGGTTGAAGCACTCGCCCCCAGCAAGACCACAGCCGTCAACCAACCGACGCCCGCCGGAACAAGCAGCCGCAAATCAACACCAGGCTCCTCCACCTCCTCACCCTCGGAGTCAGCCACGGGCGCGGGCTCGGGCACGGATGTGGCCCCGGGCTTGAGCGTGAGGTCGGGGGCGGGCGTCGGCGTCGGCGTCGGGTCAGGGGTGGGCTCGGGTGTGGGGGTGGGGTCAGGTTCGGACATGGGGTTTTAGGGATTCGAATTTCTTGGGGCCTACTCCTGGGATCTCCTGGAGTTCGTCGGTGGTGGTGAAGCGGCCGTGTTCGGTGCGCCAGTCGAGGATGCGTTGGGCTAGGACGGGGCCTACTCCGGGGAGGGAGTCGAGTTGGGCGAGGGTTGCTGTGTTGAGGTCGACTGGGGTGGTGGAGGTTGCCGGAGTACCGGCCGGGTGGGTCGGATTGGGAGTGCCGGTAGAGGCGGTGGCAGGGGCGCCGACGACGATCTGTTCGCCGTCGGTGACTTGGCGGGCGAGGTTGAGGGTTGTCAGGTCTACTCCGGGCAGGGCTCCGCCCGCGGCGGCTAGTACGTCGGCGACGCGTGAGCCGGCCCGGGCGTGGACCAGCCCGGGGCGGCGTACTTTGCCTGCGACGTCGACCACGACTGTGACGGGCGACTTCGGCGTAGTCGACGGCTGGTGGGCCGAAGACGGGGTTGCGACCGGCGTACCGGAGGTGAAGCTGCCCGGTGGGTTGGGGATCGGCTCAGGGTTGGTGCGGAACAGTGCGTAGCCCGCCCATAGCAGGCCGGCGAGCAGGATCAGGGCGAGGACGACGACGTGGCGGGGCGAGAGGGTCCATAGCGGTCCTTTCAGGCGGTCGGGCAGTGGTACCGGCGGGGTCCAACCGCCTCTGATCTCGTCGGGGTCGAGTCCTCCCCGCGGGGCCAGTGCTCCGGAGTCGGGTCCTCTACGCGAGGCGGAAGTATCGGGGTTGGGGGCGCTGCGGGAGGCCTGCGCTCCGTCGTGGTCGTTGGTTGTGGCGGCGGCTTCTGCGGTGTGGCGCTGGTGGACGTTGCTGTGGAGGCGGGAGAGGGGTTGCCGGCGGGGCTCCGGGTCTTGCTGTGGGGGTTGGCGGGAGAGCTTCACATCAGGGAAAGTACGAGCCTTTCCGGCATCCGGCGGAGGGACTTCTCAGGCTGGGGACAACCACCTCAGTCGCCGTCGTCGACTCGGTGGGTTCCCAGGTGATCGACGCGGAAGACGAATCCGTTGCGGGTGGTCCACTCCACGGTGCGTTCGTCGAGGCGCCGGGACGTCCAGCCGCCATGGGTCTTCACCCGGTGGCTGAATCGCCGCAGGGGTACGAGGTTCGCCGTACTGGTCTGCCCCGGCGGCCCGTGCGGATCGAAGGGTTCGATGTGGTCGAGATCGATGCTTTCGGTGGTCATGGCCGTCCCGTACGGGAACTGTTCGACCGGGTAGGTCAGCTTCACCCGCTCGCGGATCCGGCGAGGGATCTCGTAGGCGTCGACGCTGACACCGACGCTGAGATCGATCACCGGCTGGATGACCACCTGGTCGTGACCGAGGAGCTCGTGCAGCCGGTCGACGAAAACTGGGCCATAGCCCTCGACGCGCGCGACGCCCTGCCCGGCGAGGAGAACCTCGTCGGTGATGTGGGCGTAGAGGACCGTCTGTCTGGGTCTGCGCCCGGTGTAGGCGGTCTGCCGGATGGCCTCGAGTTTCTTGGCCAGCTCTCGGCGCGCTGCCCAGTCCATACCGCGATCGGACTCCGGCGCCTCGTCCGCCTGGCTTGAGGACCAGGGCTCATCGATTGGATCCGAAGAGTCGGGAAGGTAGTCGTCGTACGCAGGATCACTGGGATGCGGAGTGTCTTCCGCGTAGGCGCCGTCGTGAGGGTGGTCGGTGGCGAACCTGTTCAGATCGTCGGCCCGCTGGCCAGAGTCGATGTCCCACTCGACATCGAGATCCCCGGGCTCGACGGGGTCGACGGGGTCGACGGGGTCGAGGCTGCCGGATACATCGTCAGTCGCGCTGCCCGAGGCACCGGCGGTCGCGCTGCGCTCTGTACCGGCGATCGGGCCGGCCGCTGCGTCAGCCGGTGGATCGTTGTCGGTACGGCTGGCCATCCCTGATGCAGTGAGGTGGTGGGCGACCTGGAGGAGCTGGTCAGCCTGCGCCGGGTCGGCGAGTATGCCGAACGCTCTCGCGCGGCGCTGCTGCACGGAATCGGTGTCGCCGAGCGCAGCAAGCGCTTCGGCGCACTGGTCGATGGTGGCTTTGAACCGGATCACGTCACCCGAGCTGGCACGTACGAACAACATCGTCGTGCCGTACTCATCGGATCGCCCGGCCCACACTCCTCGCTTCCGGGCCCTCTCCTCCGCCCGAGCCTTGGCCGCCTCCGGGTCGGCCTGCCACATCGCTGCCTTGACGATGTTCGCCAACCGCAGCGGAGTGACCGTGTCGACGATGGCGGCAACTCTCGCGTCGACGATCGCGGCGCCTTCCTCCGACAGTTCCATGCAGGCGCTGGCGACCTTGCGGGCTTTCCAGGCCGTCGCGTGTCCAGACAGCACCTGCGCCCAGGTCAGCGGCAACCGGTGCCGCAGCGCCAGCGCCTGACCAATGAAGGTCGCCGCGGCGCCCGTAGACCGAGCGGTCACGGCACCGAACTCCGCCGGGGCGAACTCGGCGACCGCCGGACACCCCACGCCGCCGTACACGACGCCGCGCTCGCCACCAGGCATCGCGACCTGTCCGGAGAGCGTCGCGGGGTCAGGATGCAGGTCCGCGAAATGCAGAGCTAGACGCAGCTCGGCGAGGTCGGCCTGGCCCTGCAGATCATGGACCTCCGCCAGCGCGGCGAGAGTCTCGCGGGCGCCGTAGTCATCCAGATCCTGTGGGAACATGTGTTCGATAATACGCTGTGTAACGCATCGCACGCAAACGCAGTACCCGATTTCTCGTTATCCACAAGGGCAATCAGCGAGCCGCCGAGCTGAACCAGAAGTGATAGAACACGTTGCGTGGTCGCGGTCCCTGCAGGGCTCAGGACGTGATGAGGGTGAGCTCATTGCCTTCTGGGTCGGCGGCGGTGCGGGTGCCTGGACGGTCGGCAGGCAGGATCGTCCCGCAGGCGGCGACGGCCGTGGCGAGGCGAGACTCCACAAGATCGGCTGGTACGAGGAGTTCGAAGTGGGTGCGGTTGCGCTGACGGCGGCGTTCCGATTCCGCGGCGTCCATCTCCTGGAGGATGAAGGTCGGGTTGAGCCGGCGTGGGTCGTACAGGTCATAGCCGCGAGGAGTTTCCTGATAGCCGAGCACGGTCGTCCAGAAGTCCTTTACCGCGGCCACGTCCACGGCATCGATGCCGAACTGTACGAAGCGCAGGCGCGCCGGATCCGCCGACAGCCCAAGCTCCCGCGCCGCCGATTGGATTCGAGCCGCTAGCGTCACGAACCCGGCGGTGTCTTCCTCCCACTGATCCTTCCCGCTGTCGATCGTGACCCCGTCCGGGCGCAGATCCACTAGCAAAGGCCGCCCCGCCTCGTCAGTGAGAGCCGCGACGGCTGTGGCGAGGCGGCCGGCCTGCGCGGGAGAAGTCGTCGGGTAGAAGGTCATCGCGCCGAACAGCACGCGCCAATCAGCCGTCCCCACCTCATCAGTCCGCGCCCTCGCGTCCGAGATCTCGGTCGGGAGTTCACCGCCCGGTACGAGGTCGATCTCGTTCCCATCCGGGTCGGCGAGCGCGACTCCCCACGGGCCGAACGGCTCCTGCCCCACAGCCGCCCTGAATGCCTCCACAGCTTCCGACGGCCGGCTCACATCGACGTGAATCCGATTGCGCAACGGCCGCGGCTCATCCAGCCGGTAGAACGAGATCGCCGGATCCCGCCGCAACGGATCCTCGAAGCGAAGATCCCCGACCGGCTCATAAGCGAACGCAGTACTCCAGAACGACGCCACCGAAGCCAACTCACCCGACGAAACCGCCACCCGCAAGACTTGCAACCCCGCCGGATCCGCAACCATCCCAAGCTCCTGCGCCGCCGCCGAGATCCCACCAGCCAGCGTCATCTCCGCCTGACCCGGTTCACCTCCCGGTACGCCGATGCGCACCCGAACCCCACCAGCCCGCAGGTCAAAGTCGGGAAACTCCCGCCCGCCCACCAACTCCACAACGCGCGCAACCAACGCCGCCCCCACCCCCAACGACGGCGACCGCGACGGCGACGGCGACGGCGACGGCGCATCGAACCAGGCGCTCAAACCGCCATCAAAAGCCCGCCACCCATCAACACCATCCAGCTCAGCCATGCCTCAGCGTATGACCGTCCGCGGACGATCCCCGTCCGGAATAACCCCCGAGCGCTCACACCGGCGAGCGCCCCCTCCCGATCTGCGCAGCGGCCGTGCCGCACCAAACCACTCCGACGGCAACGCGGCAGCGGTGCGGCAGAAGCAGCGGTGGGAGCGGTACGCGCAGCGGTCCGGGGGGCGGTCGGGGCAGCGGCGCGGCAGCAGCGGGTGGGGGCCGCCGTGGGCGCAGCGGTCCGGTTCGGGCGGTCGGGGCAGCGGCGCGGCAGCAGCGGCGCCAGCAGCGACGAGGGGGCAGCGGTCCGGTCGGGGCAGCGGCGCGGCAGCAGCGGTGGGGGCCGCCGTGGGCGCAGCGGTCCGGTTCGGGGCGGTCGGGGCAGCGGCGCGGCAGCAGCGGTGGGGGCCGCCGTGGGCGCAGCGGTCCGGTTCGGGGCGGTCGGGGCAGCGGCGCGGCAGCAGCGGCAGCAGCGGTGGGGGCCGCCGTGGGCGCAGCGGTCCGGTTCGGGGCGGTCGGGGCAGCGGCGCGGCAGCAGCGGCGCCAGCAGCGATGAGGGGGCAGCGGTCCGGTGGGGGCAGCGGTGCGGCAGCGGCAGCGGGGGCGGTGTCAGCGGGGGCGTGACGACGAGCGACGCTCTCCCGCCCCGCGTGAGGGGCGGCGCAGCGAGCCGTGCCGATTGCGGGAGCTTGGGGCGGAAGTGCGGGGAAGCCGGCGGGAGTCAGCGTGGAGGTGAAGCAGGGTGCGTCTGGCGGTGCGACATGTGGCCCGGCCGACGTGTGCCCGCCAGACGCGCACCAGTCAGTGGGTAGGGGGTCAATGGGCAGCAGTCAGCAGTCAGCAGTCAGCAGTCAGCGGGGGGCTATTACGACGGCGAGCATGCCGGGCCCCACGTGGGCGCCGATTACTGCTCCGACCTCGCGCAGCACGATCTCATCCGCTTGCGGAAGGCGCTCCGCAAGGCCATCCGCCAACGTATGGGCCTTGTCCAGGTTGGCGAGGTGATGGACCGCGACCTGCACCGGCCCGTCGCCGGCCCGTTGGACCGCGATGTCAGCCAGTCGAGCGATCGCGCGACTCGAAGTACGGACCTTCTCCAGCGGTACGATCCGCCCGCCGCTGATGGTCAGCAGCGGCTTGACCGCGAGCGCAGTACCGAGCAGCGCCTGCGCCGCCCCGATCCGCCCGCCGCGGCGCAGGTACTCGAGCGTGTCGACATAGAAGTACGACGAAACAGCCGCCATCCGCTCCCGAGCAGCCGCCTCGACCCCCGCCTGATCAGCGCCGTCGGCAGCAGCCAAAGCAGCGGCAAGCACCGGGAACCCCAACCCCATCCCCAGCGACCGCGAATCGACCACCCGCACCGGGATCGGCGACTCCTTGGCCCCGATCATCGCCGCTTCGAACGTCCCCGACATGTCGCCCGACAGGTGGATCGACACGATCGACTCGGCACCGGCCGCGGCACATTCGGCGTACGTGTCCGCGAACGACTGCGGAGCCGGCCGGCTGGTCGACACCGGCGTGAACGTCTTGAGCGCCTCGGCGACCGCGTCCGAGCTGGTCGCGCCGTCGTCGTACGCCGTCCCGCCGATCACCACCTGCAGCGGTACGACGGTCAGCGGGAGCCGGAGCACCTCGTGCGCCGACAGACCCGCAGTGGAGTCGGTGACGACGTGGACGTGGGCTGACATGCAGCGAGGTTACCGGACAGTTTTCGTCGGCGCCTGGTGTCAGACTCGGTCAATGAAGGAGACGAGCGAGGAAGTCGCCGAACTGCAACGGCTGCTCGAGGCGGCCTACGGACGCTCCACGGAGCATCTGCGCGAGATCATCAACGACGAGCGCCGCCTGACTGCCGACGAGCTGGTCCAGCTCCTGCAAGGCATGTGCGTGCTCAACCTGGCCACCGTGACGGCGAAGGGCGAGCCGAGGATCAGCGCCGTCGACGGGCACTTCCTGCACGCTCGGTGGGTGTTCACGACGTCGGCCCAGGCGGCCAAGGCGCGTCAAATGAGAGCCAGACCGGCCGCAAGCATCTCGTACGTCGATGGCGAACGACTCGGCGTCTTCAGCCACGGCCAGGTCGAGTTCCTCACCACCGACCACCCCGACTTCGCCGAGATCGAGGCGCACCTGGTGGCCCACTACGGCAGCTCACCCTCGACCTGGGCCGACGAGATCGCCTACTGCCGTCTCCAACCCCACTGGATGGTCGGCTACGCCTTCGACAAAGCGGCAGTGCTCGGCAAATAACACCAGCGGGTTGGCCGTTGCACCGGCCAACCCGCCTGGGTGTGACGCCGAGCGTCACGAGCCCAGTCGGCTGGTGGTGGCCGGCTGGGTGCTTCTGGACGCCGTGGCGAGGTGGAGGGACCATCCCCTGTGTGGTCCTCCACCTCGCGGTTGAGCTGACTCCCCCTCGGTGTCAGCTCACTTGGCGTGGTACCGGCAGCGCGGTGAGCCGTCCCCTGTGCGTCTCACCGCAATCCCCCCGGGGAGCCCCAGCGGTCGACCCACCCGCAGGTGACCAAACCCGCCGGCTTCCCCGTGTCGACCGGACCGGCACTCGTCCCCTGTGTCGTGTGCCTGGTCACTGCTGGGACCCCGCCCCGGGTCACGTGCCCTGACGGTGCACGGCCCCCGGTGTGAGGTAGGACAGCTCCACACGAGCCAGCACTCCGGAGATCTCGGCAGTTGTTCGGCGCCCCCACCGTCCGACTGCCGGATGTCCTCCGCGTCGCCTGCTCCGGGTCCGAAGAGCTGCCCGGCAGTCCGGCGAGCCATGATTGCCTCTTCATGGTCATCGCCTCCCTCCCGTATCGCTCGAATCCCGGTCTCGGAACTCTGTCTCGTGGAACCTGTCCTACGGCTGTAATTCTGGTTCCGGCGAGCATGTCCGGACGAGGCAGAAATACCGGCAGTTCCCCGGCAGCTTCCGCCGATCGGCGTCACGAAACACGCCGATGCTCGTCAGGCGCCAGCGCACAGCAAGAGCCAGCCGGTACTACGTACGCGGCTACCGCAGCGGTCGAGAGGGCGCAGCGAGGCAGGTTAGGAGAGCGCCGCGAGCAGATCGTCGGCCATATGGCGGGCAGCCTCGGCAGGGTCGGGCAATGGCCAGCCCTGCGCCACCGGAGCGCTCTCGCAGGACTCCTGGAGCACTGCCCACGCCGTAGGCAGCATCGGCGGGTCCATCGTCCGCTGCCAGGCCAGTAGCTGCCCACAGAGCGCATCAGCCTGCTCATGCTGCCCCAACCCATGCAGCACAGCCACAGCCTCGGGCATCACGTCCAGCAGGTACACAACCCGGCCTTCGAGCAGCAACCGGTTAACGGCGTCCCGGATGGACGACCTGGCCTGCTCCAGATCCCCCGTACGCCGGGCCAGCCGACTCCGGTAGAGCATCACCAGGTAGTCGAAGTACCCCCGGTGCCCCCGGATGTCAGCATCGGCCTCATCGATCAGCGCCTGCGCCAACTCGAACCGCCCGGCCTGGAACTCCACCATCGCCAGGCACCCGGCCACTTTGGTCCGCTCCGGGTCATCCGACGCCTGGCTGTCCCGCGCCAGCTCAGCCCACCGCCGGGCCTCCGCCAGGTTCCCCAGCTCCAGCTCGACCCGGCTCAAAGCCATGTACGCGATCTCATCCGGATACACCCCGGGATTGACCAGCGCAGCCTCCCAGGCGAGCAGCAGCTCCTTGGCCTCGGGTAGCCGCCCCCAGCGGGCCAGCGCCAGCCCACAGATCGCCTGTACCGTCGCAGAGCGCTGCACGTCCCCGTGCTTGATCGCGTCCTCCACCAGCGTCGGGATCTCCGCGAGGCTCACCGTGTCGAGGAGCAGCGACCCGGAGGACACCCACCCGCCACGAGCCATCAGGCCCATCTCCGAGGACGGCGAGATGAGGTTGCGCGCCTCCCCGTAGTACCGGCGGGCAGCGCGGACGTCACCGGTCAGGTTGGACAGCCGCCCCGCGATAGCGAGCAGCCGGCCGCTGACCTCCTTGTCCTGGACGTTCTCCGCGCAGACGCTCGCCCACTGGATCCCGCTCTCGGCCAGACTCGCCTGGTACTGCCACGCGATCCGGAAGCCGAGCACGATCGCAGCAGCCGTGTCCCAGTCCCCCAGCGCCGAGGCACGCTCCAGCGCCACCTCGAAGGTCGCCGAGTTCGCGTTGGCCGCCCGGTACCGCCGTTCGCGGTCCGGACTCGACCAGGCGCCGTCCAGCCCCTCGACGTACGTCGAGCACCACGTGACCGTCCGATCCTTGAACTCGACCAGGTCGGACCCCTGCGACGACAACCCCGCATAGGCATGCTCGCGGATCGTCTCGAGCATCTTGTACCGAGCGCCGTACAACGCCTCGAACTCGTGCACCGGCTGCAGCAGCGACTTGTCCACCAACTCGGCGAGCAGCATCGGCACGTCCAGCGCGTCGATCGGCTCCCCGGTACACACCCCCACCACAGCGTCCAAGGTGAACGGCGACCCCAGCATCGACGCGCGATACAGCAACTGCCGCGCGGGATCCGACAGCGCGTCGACGCTCCACGCGATCGTGTCCGCCAGCGTCCGCTGATGCGGTGCCCCGAACCGCCGCGGCCCAGAGAGCAACCGGAACCGATCGTCCAGCGCCGCCAGAATCGTCTCCACCGACAACGACCCGGCCCGCGCCGCCGCCAGCTCCAAAGCCAACGGCAACCCATCCAGCCGCTGGCAAAGCCGAGCCACCGTGGCCGCATTCTCAGCGGTCAGCGCGAAGTCGGGCCGCACCCGCGCCGCCCGCCGGCAGAACATCTCCACCGCCGGCGACGACGCGATCTCGTCCAGATCCTTGTCGTTGGCCGGTACGCCGAGCACCTGCACCCGGCGGACGACCTCGTCCGGCAACCCGAGCGGAATCCGCGAAGTCACCAGTACGCCGATCCCCGGGAAGCTCCGCACCATCCGGTTCGCCACGGTCGCGACCCCGTCGAGCACGTGCTCGGCGTTGTCCTCGACGATCACCAGGTCACCCGGCTTGCGCCCGGACAGCACGTCATCGAGATCCGAAGTCCCCGGCGCCGTCCCGAACGCGTCGAGAATCGCCGACGGTACGGCGGCATCGCGCTGCACCGTCGTCAGGTCGACGACCACCACGGCCGTGTCCACCGACGAGACCCGATCGGCAGCGGCCAGCGCGAGCTCCGTCTTGCCGACGCCGCCCGGCCCGACCAGCGTCACCAGCCGGTTCTGCCGCAGCAGCGTCTCGATCTCCGCCAGCTCGTCATCGCGCCCGACGAGACCATCCGGGATCGGCCGCGTACCTCGCCACCGCAACCCCGAAGGCGCCGCGTCAGCGACCGCGATGACCGGCCGTACCGTCGCATGCCCAGCCGCCGCCAAGAACTGCAGCGCGTCGCCGTCACGCAGCCCGAGACCCTCGGCCAGCAGGCGGACGGAATCCTTGCGAGGCCGGGCGACCCGGCCGGCTTCGAGCTCGCGGATGGTCCTCACGCTGAGCCCGGCCTTGTCGGCCAGCTCCTCCTGCGACAGTCCTGCCTGGACCCTCAGGTCAAGCAAGAGATCGGCAAAACCACGCCTTCCCTCAGCCCGGCCATCCGCGTCCGACAAAGCCCGTCACCCCATTCAGAGCCTCACAGTCCCCCCACAACATAGCGTGACAGGGGCGTCGGCGCCGTATGCACCCAGTGACCAGAGTGCGGACAAGCAGAAAAACGAAGGCGATGGGGCGGAGGGACGCGTCGAAGACAAGCGATTGATTGCCGCGTCAGGCGCTGACGCGCACTGAATCCGCTTCATTCACCGGTGTATACAAAGACAGCACCGAGGACCATTCCTCGATCCGCGCCCGGGTATCGGCACGGCCCGTTTCCGCATTCAGCAGACTGCCGTCGCAAATACTCCGGGTCGCGCGGACCAGGAGCTCGGTACCAACCACGAGCCAGTGCTCACGCAGGTTCTCCAGGGCCGCCATGCCGAGTATTCAAGCGGAGACGTGTTTCGCATACGTAACGCATTCGGCAACATCGCAATAAGTAACGAACAATCCGCGAGTCAATTGAAAAGACAGCTAACTCGGCAACCAGGAAAGCCGGACCTGGCGTTGGGGATTGTCCACATTGGTGTCGACCAGACAGATCGACTGCCAGGTGCCGAGCGCGAGCCGCCCGCCGATCACCGGGATCGACGCGTACGGCGGGATCAGCGCGGGCAGCACGTGATCGCGCCCGTGCCCCGGCGTACCGTGCCGGTGCTGCCAGCGGAAGTCGCGGGGCAGCAGCTCCTCCAGTACTGCGAGCAGATCCGTATCGCTCCCCGCACCGGTCTCGAGGATCGCGATCCCGGCAGTCGCGTGCGGGACGAACAGATGGAGCAGTCCGTCGCCCTGGGCCTGGTGGGCCTCAGCGGCGACGAACTGCTCACACCGGCTGGTCAGATCGAACACGACCTCGCGGCCGCCGGTTGAGATGTCGATCAGCTCTGAACGCATCCGTGCAGCGTCTCAGGCAGGGACGATGTTGACCAGCTTCGGCGCGCGGACGATGACCTTGCGGGTTCCCCGGCCGTCCAGAGCCTTCTGGACCGCCTCGGACGCCAGCGCCAGCTGCTCCAGGTCGGCATCGGAGATGTCGGGCGACACCTCCAGCCGGTCCTTCACCTTGCCGGCGATCTGGACGATCGCGATGACCGAGTCCTCGACCAGCAGCGCCGGGTCGACCTTCGGCCAGCCGGCCTTGGCGACCGTGGGCTCGTGACCCAGGTTCTCCCACATGTCCTCGGCCGTGTACGGCGCGACCAGGCTCAGCAGGACCGCCACCGCCTCGACCGCCTCGCGGACGGCCGGGTCGGCCGCCCCCGGACCGGAGTCGATCGCCTTGCGGGTGGCGTTCACCAGCTCCATCGTCCGGGCGACCATCACGTTGAACCGGTACGACTCGATCAGCTCGGTCGCGTCGTGCACCGCCTTGTGGGTCAGCTTGCGCAGCGCCAGGTCACCCGTCGAGAAGTCGACGCCGACCGGAGACTCGACCGACCCGCTCAGCCGCCAGGCCCGCTGCAGGAACTTCAGCGACCCGCCCGGAGACATGTCGGCCCAGTCGATGTCGTCGTCCGGCGGACCGGCGAAGACCATCGTCAGCCGGACCGCGTCGACCCCGAAGGCGTCCAGCTGGTCACCCAGGTTCACGCCGTTGCCCAGCGACTTGCTCATCGCCTTGCCCTCGTTGATCACCTGGCCCTGGTTCAGCAGCCGGGTGAAGGGCTCGGTGGCGTCCAGCATGCCCATGTCGTGCAGCGCCTTGACGAAGAACCGCGCGTACAGCAGGTGCAGTACGGCATGCTCCTTGCCACCGACGTACTGGTACGTCGGCATCCAGCGGTCCGCCGCGGCCCGGTCGAACGGGCCCTCGGTGTAGTCCGGCGAGATGTAGCGCAGGAAGTACCAGGACGAGTCGACGAAGGTGTCCATCGTGTCGGTGTCCCGCTCGGCGGGCCCACCACACTTCGGGCAGCTGACCTCGACCCAGTCGCGGGCCGACGCCAGGGGAGAGACACCCCGGGGAGCGAGAGCCGCACCCCGCAGGTCCGGCAGCTCGACGGGCAGCTGGTCGTCAGGTACCGGCACTTCCCCGTCGACCGGGCAGTGGATGATCGGGATCGGCGCACCCCAGTAGCGCTGCCGGCTCAGCAGCCAGTCGCGCAGCCGGTAGTTGATCGTCCGCTCGCCCAGGCCCTTGTCCTCCAGCCAGTCGATGATCGCCGACTTGGCCTCGGTGACGCCCAGCCCGTCCAGGCTGATCTCCGCGTTGGAGCTGTTGATCGCCGGGCCGTCGCCGGTGAACGCCTTGCCGTCGAAGCCCTCTTCCGGCTGGACGGTCCGGACGATCGGCAGGCCGAACTTCTCGGCGAACTCCCAGTCGCGCGAGTCCTGGCCGGGGACGGCCATGATCGCGCCGGTGCCGTAGTCGGACAGCACATAGTCCGCGGCCCAGATCGGGATCCGCTCGCCGGTCACCGGGTTGGTCGCGTAGGAACCCAGGAAGACGCCGGTCTTCTCCCGGTCGGTGCTCAGCCGCTCGATCTCGGTCGACGCCTTGACGGCCTTCAGGTACTCGTCGAAGGCCTCCTGCTGATCCGGCGTGACCAGGTCGGCGGCCAGCTTGGAGTCCGGCGCGACGACCAGGAAGGTGGCGCCGAACAGCGTGTCGGGACGAGTCGTGAAGACCTTGATCGGCTCTTCGCGACCCTCCACCTGACTGTCAACTTCGAAGGCGGTGAAGGCGCCCTCGGAGCGGCCGATCCAGTTCCGCTGCTGCAGCAGGATCTCTTCCGGCCACTGCAGCTGGTCCATGTCGTCCAGCAGCCGCTGGGCGTAGTCGGTCGTCTTGAAGTACCACTGGGTCAGCTCGCGCTTGGTCACCTCGAAGCCGCAGCGCTCGCAGCGGCCCTGGACGACCTGCTCGTTGGCCAGCACGGTCTGGTCGTTGGGGCACCAGTTCACGTACGACGCCTTGCGGTACGCCAGCCCCTTCTCGAAGAACCGCAGGAACAGCCACTGGGTCCACCGGTAGTACTCCGGGTCGGACGTGTGCAGCCGGCGCGACCAGTCGAAGCTCAGCGCGTACCGCCGGATCGACTCCGCCTGGGTCTCGATGTTGGCGTACGTGTACGTCGCCGGGTGCTCGTTGCGCTTGATCGCCGCGTTCTCAGCGGGCAGCCCGAAGGAGTCCCAGCCGATCGGGTTCAGCACGTCGTAGCCCTGCTGGAACCAGAACCGGGACAGCACGTCGTGCAGCGCGAACACCTCGCCGTGGCCCATGTGCAGGTCGCCGGACGGGTAGGAGAACATCGTCAGCGCGTACCGGCGCTCGGACTTGCCGTCGTCACGCGCCTTGAACGGGTCGAGCTTCTCCCACACCGGCCGCCACTTGGCCTGCATGGCATTGAAGTCATAGCCGCCGCGGTCGATCGCGTCGTCCGCCTCGTGCTCCACCTGCTCGCTCACCGTCGTACTCCTGCGTCCTAGAGATGTCATGGGAACCCTGCCAGAAATGAAAAAGCCCCTCACGCAGGAGGGGACGCCGTACTGGTCAGCGCTCAGAAGGCGCCAGTACGGCTAACTAAGGAGCAGGGTCACTCGCATACCACCAGATTAGCGCATCCCCGCGGGCAGGCCGAACGGGCACACTCCCAGGGCCACCGGGCCAGCATCCGACGGATCTGGCCCCAGCGGGCCGTGGACGCTTTTAGCGTCGTCGCCATGATGCATATCGCCAAGAAGACCGCTACCGCCGCCCTGGTGGTGACCGCGCTGGCCACCCCGACCGCTGTCGCCCTCAACCAGGCCCACGGCGACGACAAGCAGCCGGCGACGGTCAAGCTCGTCGGGGACACCTGGGTCCGGACCGAGCTGTTCTTCGGGACCGACAAGCCGGGCCCGGACGTGACCGAGCACCAGTTCAGCCGGTTCGTGAACGACGTCGTCACGCCGCGCTTCCCCGACGGCCTCACCGTGCTGGCCGGCAACGGGCAGTGGAGGGGCGAGGACGGCAAGATCGTCAAGGAGCGCTCCAAGGTCGTCGTGCTGCTCTACCCGCTCGACGGGCAGGACGAGAGCAGCAAGAAGATCGAGGAGATCCGCAGCAAGTACGAGAAGCAGTTCCTGCAGGAGTCTGTACTCCGGACCGACAGCACCGAGCAGGTCTCCTTCTAGCCCGAACTAGCCGGATACGAAGGAGGTACCGCCCGTACGGCGGTACTCCCCCGGCGTACGGCCGTAGTGCCGCTTGAACGCAGTGGAGAACGGCCGTACGTCGGAGTACCCGCAGGCCCGCGCCACCTCGGTCACCGTGTACGCAGGGTCGAACAGCAGCTGCGCGGCGAGCTCCAGCCGCATCCGCCGCAGCGTCGACATCATCGACGCCCCGACCACCTGCCGGAAGAGCCGCTCCGCATGCCGCTCCGAGAGGTGTACTGCGGCCGCCACCTCCCGCACCGTCACCGGGCGAGCCAGGTTGTCCAGCAGGTGCCGCTGCATCGCCTCAACCACCACCAGCCCTCTCTCCCGTACTACGGGAGCCACCGAGAGATCCTGGTCGAGCGCGAACGCCCGCGCCGTGTCCAGCACCAGCGCAGCCCCCAGAGCCGCCACTGCCTCGCCATACCCGGATCGCGGCTCAGAAGCCTCCGCTGCCAGAGCAGTGACGACGGCAGGCAGCCCACCCAGCTCTCGCGACATCACTGGCCCGTCAGGCCGATTCAGCCCCGACCACCACCCGGTACCGGAGACAACCGTCGTCGGGCGGAAGGTGAACCCCCAGAAGGCGATCCCCAGCGGCGCCGACCGGCTGGACTCGATCTCATGCACATCCCCCGGCCGCGCCAGGAACAGGTCACCCGCGCTGACGTCGTACTCCGCCGCCCCGCAGTTGAACCGCCCCTCCCCTTCGTAGGCCAAACACACCTCATAGAAGGAGTGGCTGTGCCAGTAGTTCCGCCAGTACTCCGGCCGGTAGTGCCCCCAGCTCACAAAGTCCGCACGGAACTCGCCGACCTCACAGGACTCCAACAGCCCCGAGAGATCAACGAACCGCTCCGCATCCGCGACAGCCGCGAGACTCAACGCCAACGCCCATACCTCCTACGGCTGGAGACGATGAGGAACCCGGTCCCCCACAGAGTCAGCGCGGACAGCAGGAGCAGACCGACACTGCCCAGGTAGCGGTAGGCGTAGCCCATCCCGAGCTGCTGAGCGTTCTCCGGGTGCTCAGGGTCGTACTCCACCTGAATCTCCTGGTGCGATTCCACGTTGCGATACCGCTCCAACCGCGCCTCGGCCAAGTGTCCGTCGGCCGTCTTGAACCAGACATCGACTCTCGTGGAGCCTTTGCCCACCGGGTCGGTCACTGTCACCAGATCCGTTGTCACGGACACGCCACGGACCTGCAAGTGGTAGGTGTCCACGACCGAACTGACACCGAGGTACCCGACGAAGAGCCCCCCGATGATCAGAGGCAACAACATCACCCAGAGCGGAGCGGGGCGGGTGGCGGGGTCGGCTGGAGTCCAGCTGGATTGCATGGGCCGCAGCCTAGATCCGGTCCGGTCCACACAGCGGTCAGACCGATCCTCGGCCGGTCGGGTCGATTCCACGCAGGATCATGCCCTGCCCGAGTGAGTGGTCGTGGGTCTTCACGGTCGGCGGGTCGGACGGGTCGCGGTACTGGACCAGCCAGGTCGTCCGGGGTTCGCTGCTGACGTTCACGCCGGAGCCGTGGACGGTCAGGTAGGTGAAGAACAGCACGTCGCCGGCCTCGGCAGGCTGCGGTACGGCGTCTTCGAACGGTACGTCGGGAAGGTGGAACGACCCCTCCGGGTCGTGCTCACGGGGCCCCGCGAGGTGGCTGCCCGGGATCACCCGCACGCATCCCTTCTCCTCCGGCGCGTCGTCGAAGTGGAAGATGGCGGCGCCGACCCGGTGGTACTTGTGCGGGAAGAACGGATAGTCCTGGTGCAACGGGAACGGCGACCCGTTCTCCGGCGGCTTCACGAACAGCTTGGTGTGATGCAGCTGGACGTCCTCGACACCCATCACCGCAGCGGCCACATCCGTGAACCGCGGATCCACCAGCAGCTTCGAGAACGCCGCGTCGTAGAACTGCGCGTCGTGCAGGTGCTGCAGCCTCGTCTTCGCGTCCGACATCCCCATCGCCGACTGCCAGGTCGGGTCGTCGTCCCGGTTCAACCGGGCCAGCAACGCATGGCTGGTCTCCCGGTAGGCGGCCGCTTCTTCCTTGCTGAGCAGGCCTTTCACCAGTACGAAGCCCTGTTCGGCGTACTGCGTGGCCAGCGCCGGCAGATCCGTCCGGCTCTGCGTGATCGTCATCTCGGATTCCTCCTGATCGGGTACTACCGAGCCTACGAACAGCGGTGCCCGGGCAGCAGGATCTACCCGGACACCGATGTTCGCGAAACGGACACGGTTTACCCGAGGAAGAGGTAGTCCGCCTGGTACGGAACCGTCGCGATGGCGTCCTTCTCCGGGTCGCAGCTACCGGCCGGGGCGACACCGCCGACCGTGTTCAGCCGCAGGATCTGGGTGCTGTCGGCGAGGATGCCGGACCGGCCACCGACCTGCTTGGCGTCCAGCAGCAGCTCCGGGATGTTGCCCTGGCCGTTGGCCGACTTGGTGATCAGCTTGCCGGTGACCGCGGTGCCGTCCGGCGCGATCCACTGCGGCGGGCCGTCGACCGGCTTCGAGAACGAGTGCAGGATGCCTTCCCGCAGGACGGCCGCGACACCGAACTGACCGAACGCGAACCCGCCGCCGGGCTGCGCGACGCACCGGTAGATCTGCGATCCGCCGACGACTGCCGCCTGCGCCGCGCGCGGCTGACCGTGGGTGTTCCTCGCCAGCTGGCCGCGGACGGCGCCGCCGCTGAACTCGGCGGTGTGCAGGTTGGTGTAGAACCCGGCCGGATTCTTCGCCAGCTGACCGGCCAGTTCGGCGCCGACGGTCGCCGTACCGGCGATGCCCGTCACCGAGGCAGGCAGGCCGTCCGCGTCGGCGAACAGGTCGGCCGCGACCGCGCCGTTGATGCCCCTGGCGCCGGCGTGGATGTGCCCGTTGGTCGGTGCGCCGATACCGCTCCAGACCGCCGCGTACGAGACCTTGTCACCACTTGCCTGCAACAACCACTCGGCGCGGCCGTCCTTGTCGCCGGAGGGCTTCGGGCCGGGTACCTCCTGCTTGCCATCAGCAACAGCTTGCAGGTTGTCCGCGACCGAGCCGTTCAGTACGCCGTTGAGGTCGACCGCGCGGCTCAACGCGTGCGTCTGGCCGCGGACCGCCCCACCTGGGAACTCGGCCGTGTGCAGGTTCAGGTAGAAGCCGGCCGGGTTGGCCCGGATCGAGTCGAGCAGCGCCTGGTC
This sequence comes from Kribbella ginsengisoli, assembly GCF_039537185.1. Taxonomy (NCBI): domain Bacteria; kingdom Bacillati; phylum Actinomycetota; class Actinomycetes; order Propionibacteriales; family Kribbellaceae; genus Kribbella; species Kribbella ginsengisoli. Next base: position 326,521 of record NZ_BAABAA010000003.1, read on the forward strand.
GGTCACCTTGACGGTGCCGGTCACGGCCGAGGCTCCGGCCGGGATGTCCGAGCCGAGGAAGTCGATCTTGACGCCACCGTTCGTCCCGGCCGCGCCCTGATGGATGTGGAACGCCTTCGGGGCAGTGATGTTCTGCCAGCGCACGGCGTACGAGACCAGGTCGCCCTTGATCCGGACCACGGCGGTGGCGCGGCCGTCCGGATCGCCGACGGCCGGACCGCCGGCGACCGGTACCTCGTTGCGCCCGCTCAGCCCGGCGGCGAGGTAGACCGCCGGAGCTTTGCTGTTCCCGGCAGCAGCGGCGACAGGCGGTCCCGCATCGGCTGCCTGGTGACTGTTGTGGGTGACGACGGCGTCCTGCGCGGAGTGATCATCGTGGGCGAAGGCGACGCCGGCGACGACGACCGACGCCGCCACGCCCGTGACGACAGCTGGCAGGACATACTTGCGAACAGACATCGGAAAGCCTTTCGTAGTTGGTCTTCAGTGCCCTCGACCAACAGCACGTAAGGTTTTCTGGATCGGTTCAAATCAACTTTCTACAGCCCCAGCTGGCCCAGCCGCACACTGATCCGCGGGTCGGTGGAGACCACCGGGCTCTCCGTGCGGACCCAGGGGTCGCCGTCGAAGTACGTCTCGAAGATCTTCTCGGCGGTGCGGGTGGCCAGGGCCTGGCTGGTGAGGGTCGGGTTGGGGCCGCCGAGGCCGTTGGACAGCGCCGAGTTGTCGGCGATGAAGAGACGCTTGACCGCACGCGTCTCGCCGCGGGGGTCGAGGACCGAGTTCTGTTCGGATTCGCCCATCCGCATCGACGACTGGACGTGCAGGATGAGCGGCGCCCAGTCGATCCGGTAGACCTTCTTCGCACCGGCACCCCGCAGCAGCTCGGCGGCCTTTCGCGCCATCACCTCGCGGTTGTTCAGGGTCCGCTTGGTGCGCTTGCGCTGCTGGAAGGTGACCTTCGGGATCGGCCCGTTCTCGTCGGCCGGCAGCGCCGACGTGGTGACCCGGTTCTGCGCCTCGACGTCGTCGTCGGTGATCACCAGCACGGTGAGCAGCTTGTCGATGCCACCGGCCAGCAGCTCCTTGAGCTCCGGCCCCATCAGCCGCCCGGCCGGTCCGTCCCACGGCCCGGTCTGACCGCGGCCGTTCTTGTACTGGCCGCGGATCCCGCTGTCCGACAGCGTGCCGGCGAACGCGTTCAGCGCCGGCGGCAGGCCGACGTTCTCCAGTCCCCCGTACGGCGGGTAGTCCAGCCGGGCGCTCGACCCGACGCCCTTGGGGTTGCCGGTGTAGTCGTCGAACGACCCGATCATCCAGTCGAAGAAGTGATCGGTGTACCCGCGCCCGACCCAGCCGTTCTGGTTCGGCAGCCCGCTGTTGAACCACAGCCGCGGATTCTCCGTGCACCCACCGGACATCACCACGACCCGGGCATCCTCGCGGTGCTCGTCACCTGACACGTTGTCCCGCCACGTCGCACCGGACGCGGTCAGTACTCCATGCCGCAACTCCGTGTGCACCCTGGTCACGTACGCGTCGGCGATCAGCTCCACCGGCTTGCCGCCACGCGACCAGACCTCGGCCGTCAACGCCATCGGCACGTAGCTGTTGTCCGTCGAGCGCTTGGCGAATTGGTTGCGTGGGGCACCATTCGGCCGCATGCAGCCCTGGAAGCAGTAGCCGCAGAAGGTGCAACCGGTCGCCTGCGGGTAGTTGAGCAGGTTCTTGTCCGAGGTCTTGCCGGCCGTCCCGCCGGGTTGCAGGATCGCGTTCTCCTGCGGACGGTACGACTGCCTGAGCGTCGTCTTGGTGGTCTGGACGGGCAGCCCGAGGGTCTCCGCGCCCTTGAAGAACAGTTGCTCCTTGTGTCCCATCGCGGCCGTCTGGACGGGCATGATCGCCTCGACCCATTCGAAGTACGGGACCATTTCGGAGTACGTGAACGGGAACCGGTGGTTCACGTCGTACTCGTTGCGGTCGGCGCCGTCGTACCCCTTGAAGACACCCGGGTAGGCACGCGGGTAGTTGCCGTAGAAGTGCTGGGTCGTGCCGCCGACACCGGACAGCTGCCAGACGAACGAGTTCTGCGGCCATTCCCGGTACCACGCGGGCTTGGACCGGTCCGTCGGGCCGAGGCGGAAGTACCCGGTGAGTGGGTTGTTCGCATCCTCCTCGAACGTCGACCACTCCTCCCGCGGCTTCGCGTGCCGCGGACCGGCCTCGAGCAGCAGGACGTCGAGCCCCTTCGCGGCCAGCTCCTTGGCGACCACGGGTCCACCACCGCCGGCTCCGATCACGATCACGTCGCGCATCAGTCGTGCACCTCTTTACGCCCCTGGTAGTAGCCGATGAAGTCGTCCCAGCCCTCGACGGGCCCGTGCGGCTGGTAACCGGTGAGGGTCCAGCCGACCGGCCGCTTGCGCAGCGTCTTGGTCTCCCGGTCCAGTACCGCGAACTCGCCGTACGCGCCGAAGGTGCCGAACTCGATCAGCGCGCCGCCGACGAACTTGAGCAGCCCGGACACGGACTCCTTCAACGGCTCGGGGAACTGCACGTCCAGCAACGCGACCAGATCCGAGTCGGTCTTCTCGATCAGCTCGAACGCCTTCGCCTTCTCGGCGTACGTGAGGCGCGCGAACGGCGACAGGTGCGGGCCGTTGACGGCGGCCGGGTTGACCTGGGTCGCCATCAGGTTGAGCAGGCCGGCGATCGGGAACGACAACGGAATCGCCTCGTCGCTGTGCAGGATCGCCGCGAACGCCCGGTCGAGACTGCGCAGCTCGGCCGGCAGTACTTCGAGGCCCGGCAGGCTGATGCCCGTGTCGGCCAGTCCCGTCACCAGAGCGGCACTGATCGGCTGGGCGAGCGCGTCGGGGAACGGCACGAAGTTGTCGAGCGCGGCGATCATGAAGTCGGTCGCGCCGGCCTCCATCGCACCCGGCGTACTGCTGGAGGCACGCTGGGTCCGGGAGTACTGGTCCGGGCCGGGCAGGCAGAAGGCGGTCAGACCGTTGAGGGTGTCGCGGGCCAGTGCCGCGAGGACAGGGCGGACGAGGTCGACCGCGGGCGGAAGGAGCGGGTTCGTCGCGGCGTCGGCGGGGTTGAGCAGGCTGCGTGTCAGCAGCCCGCCCCCGCCCAGTGCTGCGCCGAGAACGCCGATCCGGGCCAGGAAGACCCTTCGGGCAAGAGGAACTGCAGCAGGCATACGGGGTCCTTCGCAGTGAAATGGGGCCACGCCGGGATCCCAGGTCAGGGGGAAGGACCACCGGCACCACTGGTCCTACAACGACCAGTGGTGCCGAAGGGTCACTCGCTTGTTTCGTCCACTTTCTCCACTGGTACGACGATCGGCCGCAGTCTCGCCCAGAGGGTGAAGATCGCCGCGAAGACGAGCATCGCGAGGCCGCCCCACAGGTTGATGTTGATGCCGGCCGCCTTGTCGACCTCCTTGGGGTCGGCGATGATCCCGAGGATCGTCAGCACCACCCCGTAGATCGCGATCAGCAACGCGATCACCACCCGGATGTCGAACGCTCCGGCCTTCTTCTTCTCCGTCATCTGTCCGCCCCTCTCAGCCGAAGACGATGTTCAGCACGACGACCATCGCCAGCGATATGCCGGCCAGCACGGTCGGCTTGCGGTACCAGCCGTGGTCGCCTTCCTGCGCGACCTCGGTCCGGTCCTCCTTCGGGGTCAGCGAATAGACCAGCCCCTTGAGCTCCTCGTCCGTCTTCGGTCTGGTCGCCATGCTGACCAGGACGCTCACCGCGATGTCGACCACGAAGGCCGCGCCGGCGCCGACGAAGCTGGCGCCCTGCCCGGGCAGCTTGATCACCTCGGTCTCGGACAGGACGAAGACCAGGATCGCAGTCGACGTACCGCTGACCAGGCCGACCCAGCCGGCCGCCGCCGTCATCCGCTTCCAGAACATACCGAGGATGAAGGTGGCGAACAGCGGGGCGTTGAAGAACGAGAACAGCTGCTGCAGGTAGTCCATCAGGTTGCTGTAGCCGGAGGCGATCGCCGCCGTGCCGATCGCGACGATCGTGCCGCCGACGGTCGCCCAGCGGCCGAGCCGCAGGTAGAACGCGTCGTCGCGGTCCTTCAGGATGTACCGCTCGACCAGGTCGTAGGTGAAGACCGTGTTGAACGAGCTCAGGTTCGCCGCCATACCGGCCATGAACGAGGCCAGCAGCCCGGTGATCGCGAGGCCGAGCATGCCGTTCGGCAGGAGATCGCGCATCAGCAGCAGCAGCGCGTCGTTGTAGGTCACCGAGCCGTTGCCGGTCTGCTTGAGCTGTTGCAGCTCAGGGACGGCCACCGCGGCGATCATGCCGGGGATGATCACGATGAACGGGACGAACATCTTCGGGAACGAGCCGATGATCGGCGTCCGCCGGGCGGCCGACATGTTCTTGCTCGCCAGCGCCCGCTGCACCTCGACGAAGTTCGTCGTCCAGTAGCCGAAGGACAGCACGAAGCCGAGACCGAAGACCAGGCCGATCACGGACAGCCAACTGCTGGTGAACCCGCTCAGCTGCTCTCCCGGCCAGGCGTGCAGCTGCTGGCTGCCGCCCTTGGGATCGGCGGTGATCTTGTCGACCAGGCCTTGCCAGCCGCCGACCTTGTGCAGGCCGATGATGGTCAGCGGCAGCAGCGCCGCCACGATCACGAAGAACTGCAGCACCTCGTTGTAGATCGCCGCCGACAGACCGCCGAGGGTGATGTAGCTCAGCACGATCGCCGCCGCGATGATCAGCGACAGCCAGATCGGCCAGCCGAGCAGCACGTTGACGATGGTGGCCAGCAGGAACAGGTTGACGCCGGCGATCAGCACCTGGGCGACGGCGAAGCTGATCGCATTCACCAGATGCGCCGTCTTGCCGAACCGGCGCAGCATGAACTCCGGCACGCTGCGGACCTTGGAGCCGTAGTAGAACGGCATCATCACGACGCCGAGGAACAGCATCGCCGGGATCGCGCCGATCCAGAAGTAGTGCACGGTCGGCATCCCGTACTGCGCGCCGTTGGCCGACATGCCCATGATCTCGATCGCGCCCAGGTTGGCCGAGATGAACGCCAGGCCGGTCACCCAGGCGGGCAGCGATCGCCCGGAGAGGAAGAAGTCGAGGCTGTTCGAGACCGCGCGTTTGGCGAGGTATCCGATGCCGAGGACGAAGGTGAAGTACAACGCGATGATGATGTAGTCGATCGCTGTGGCATCCAGCCGCAGGATCGAGTCTTGCGCTAACACAAGCCGGCCTCCGCATCGTCGTCCTGACGCTTAGTGACGCTACCGGTGAGGAACGTTACCTCGCCGTACCGACACAACCCCACCCGGCCGCGCCGGGCGGAGATCTCCATCCCGATCTCCACCCACGGATGGTCCGAAACGTCGAGCCGTTTCCCTACCTTCGGGACCATGTCCCTTCCGACCCTTGGCAACGCCGCGATCGTCGTCGTGATCGTGATCGCCGTCCTCGCCCGCCGACTGTCCTGGTCCGAACTGGAGAACTCCGACACCGACGTCTGGCGCGGCCCGCTCGTGATGGCCGGCATCGGCCTCTACCAGATGCACGACAAGCTCACCGGTACCACGCTGGGCCCGATCGACGTCGTCCTGCTGGTCCTCGGCGTCGGGCTCGCGCTCGTCGCAGGGCTGGCGAGTGGACGGGTCGCCCAGGTCGAGCACCGCGGTACGAAGGTGTTCTACCGCCTCGGCCTTCCGGGGCTGGGGATCATGGTCTGTTATCTCGTCCTCCGGCTGGCTCTTGCCGGGCTCGGGCACCTCTTGGGTGCGACGATCACCTCTGGCGGCGGGTCGCTCCTGCTGACCATGGGCGCGAACCTGCTGGTCCAGTCGGTGGTCGTCCAGTCCAAGGCACATCGACAGGCTGAGGAGTACTCGAGCAGGTGAACACGAGGGCGATCTTCGGGGAGACCGGCTGGCTCGGGCGGGCGATGACGTCGGCCGTGTCGATCGGGGTGCTGGCCACCGCGCGGCCTGAACGCCAGTGGGTCTGGGTGGTGCTCGCAGCCGGGTTGGTCGCCTTCCTCGCCGGTACCTTCCTGATGAACTGGCGGCCGTACTGGGCGCTCGGGTTCCTCGCGTATGCCTCGATCAGCGCGGCCTTCGTCACTGGCGTCTCCGGATCCAATGCGCTCGTACTGGTGCTCGTCCCGCTCACCGACGTCGCCGTGATGGCGCATCCCTGGCGCAATCGGCCGATCATCGCCGTTGGCCTCAGCTGCGCCGGCGCGGTCGCGGTCTCCGCATGGTGGTGGGATCGCTCGACGAGCTGGTACCTGACTCAGCTGATGTGGATCGCGATCCTGGTCGCGTTCGGGCTCAACCGGCGGCAGTACGAAGTACAGGCTCGTCAGACGGCGCAACTGCTCGAGCAGACCCAGCTGGCCCAACACGAACACGCCCGAGCCGCTGCCCTGGACGAACGCGGCCGAATCGCGCGCGACCTCCACGACGTACTCGCCCACTCCCTCGGCGCACTGACCGTCCAACTCGAACTAGCCGAAGCCCTCCTGGCCGACCGCAACGACACTGCAGGTGCTCTGGACCGGGTACGCCGCTCCCGCCGCCTAGCCGTCCAGGGCCTGGTCGAAGCCCGCTCCGCCGTCGCCGCCCTCCGCTCCGACGAAGCCCCTGCCCTCCCCGAAGCCCTGACCGCCCAAGCCGATCAACACGAAAAAGACCACCAGACAAAGGTGACCGTGACGACGTCCGGTACCCCTCGGCCGATCGCCTCCGGTATCACCGTCGCGCTCCTGGGCGCTGCTCGAGAGGCACTGACCAACGCCGGCAAACACGCTCCCAACCAACCCATCGACATCCAGCTCACCTACACCGACGCGCTCCGCCTAACCATCCACAACCCAATTGCTGCGGGCCAACTGCCCGGCCCGACCGGCCAGGGCTTCGGGCTGGCTGGGATGCGCGAGCGCCTGGCCCTGGTCGGTGGCAGCCTTGAGGCCGGACCGGATGGCGACGGCTGGCTGGTCATTGCGGAGGTGGCAGATGCCTGAGCAGTTGGTGCGGGTGGTGGTTGCTGACGATCAGCAGGTGGTGCGGGAAGGGTTGGTGGCTTTGCTCGGGTTGATCGATGGGGTTGAGGTGGTCGGCGCGGCAGGCAACGGCGTTCAGGCGATCGAGCTCGTTGCTGAGGGCAACGTAGACGTCGTGCTGATGGACCTGCGAATGCCGGTACTCGACGGCGTGAAAGCGACGGCCCGGATCACCGCGGAGTACCCAAAGGTTGCCGTCCTGGTCCTGACGACCTACGCCGACGACGAGTCGATCGCCCTGGCACTCCGGGCCGGCGCGCGCGGCTACCTGACCAAGGATGCCGGCCGGGTAGAAATCGGAGCCGCCCTACACGCAACCGCCGCCGGCCAGTCCACCTTCGACCCAGAGGTCTCCCGCAAACTGATCGCAGGCCTCAACCCCACACCAGCCCCTCGCACCGACGGCCTCACCGCCCGGGAAAGCGAGGTCCTGAAACTGATCGCCCAAGGCCTGAGCAACCCCGAAATCGCCCAACGACTCTTCATCGGCGAAACCACAGTCAAGACCCACATCAACAACACCTTCGCCAAAATAGGCGCCCGCCACCGAGCCGAAGCAGTCCGCTACGCCTACCGCCACGGCTTAGCCGACTGAACCCCCATGCTGCCCCGCCGTCCGCTCCTCCGTCCCAGCCCAAAACCAGCTGGCGAACGGTGTTTCTTCGGGGGCTGGTGGTCTGTAGGTGGTCAGCGGGCGAACAACCTGGCAGCGGGACCGGTGGGCCGAGCCGCGAGCGCCCGGCGGGCGTCAGATGCGGAGTTCGGCGACGACTGGGCGGTGGTCGCTGCCGGTGGAGTCCATTACCCAGGCCTTCGTCGGCGTGACGCCTCGGACGAGGATGTGGTCGATTCGGGCCATGGGGAAGTTGGCGGGCCAGGTGAAGCCGAAGCCGAAGCCTGCGGCTCCCTGGGCTGAGCGGAGGCCGTAGGTGAGCGGCGCGAGGCTGCGGTCGTTGGCTGTGCCGTTGAAGTCGCCCATCACGATCACGCCGGCGACCTTCTCCTGGGCGATCTGCTGGCCCAGTTGCTTGATGGTGTTGTTGCGCTGATCTGACGTGAAGCCGCTGGTGCCTACCCGGACGGACGCCAGGTGCGCGACGTAGACGGCAACCTTGCCCTCCGGAGTGGCGACCTCGGCGCGCAGTGCGCGGGTCCAGGCGAAGCCGACGTCGACCGACTCGCTCTCCTCGACCGGGAACTTCGACCAGAGAGCGACCGTGCCGCGCGCGACGACATGCGGATACGTCTTCGCGAACGCCGCCTTGTAGACCTTCAGGTCCGCGGAGGTGATCTCCTCCAGCGCCACGATGTCGGCATCGGCGGCGAGCAGGTCCTTGGCTGTCTGCTCCGGATCCTTGTTCGCAGCGTCCACGTTGTGCGACAGCACCCGTACGTCGTACGCGCCGCCACCCTTGCCCGGAACCAGCGCGTTCCCGAACATCATTCCCCAGATCAGCGCCGGCACCAGCAGCGCGACCCCAGCAGTAGCCGAGCGACGCACGATCGCCGCAATCGCGAGCACCGGGATGGCGACACCCACCCACGGCAGGAAGGTGTCGACCAGACTGCCGAGGTTGCCGAACGAGTTCGGGATCCGGCGATGGAACAGCAGCGGCAGCGCCACCAGGAGCGCCAGGACCGCGATGAACCAGCCGCGACGCCACTTACCGCCCTTGCGCTGCCGTCTGGAGGCGACACGGGAAGAGCCGGCGCCCGGTTTGCGGCGGCCGGTTCCGGGCTTGCGGCGGTTGGGCAGTGTCTGGCGGTCGGACATGGGTCGATTCTTGCCCACGCCGGTTCCGGACCAAAGCCCGGGCGACCCCGATCATCCCGACGGCGGAGCTATTTCATCCGTTGGTACCAGCGCGCCGTCCGAAGGTACCGGCCCACACCGCGCCCAGATCCGTTGCCCACAGCAACGGATCTGGGCGCGGGACCGCCGTCAGCTCTGGTCGTCGACGATCGCGTCGGCGGCGTTCTTCTTCACCGACGCGACCCCGTTCAGTGCGGAATCCTTGCTCTTGTACCCCTCGGAACTCGCGATGATCTGCCCGTTCGGCGCTTTCAGCCGGAACCGGTACTCACCTCGCGCGTCCTTGTAGACCTCGAACTTGGCCGCCACGATCCACCTCTCTGGTCACGGGTCGTCCTACGCCTGACTATCGCCGACGACGCCCGGGTGTTACCGAGAATCGCCGGGACCCTGGCGCGGGACCCTCGGCGCACCCAGAATGCGGATATGCGTGAGGACCCGACTACAGAGCCGTTCGTCGTACGGCGTACCGGGCTCGGCACGACGCTGTCCATCCTGTACTTCGGTGCGCTGCTCGTCGCCCTCGAGATCCTGCTCACCGTCGGCGCCGTCCTGTGGGCCGTCCTCAACGACTCCCCGATGCGCACACCGCTGGAGGCCATCTGGCTGGCCTGGGGCGGCGCCCCGCTGATCTTCGCGATCGGGCTGCCGATCCTGATCCTGGTCGGCGCGATCACCACCGCCGAGTCGCGGCACGAATCCGACTCCGACGACGTCCTGCTGTGCCTCGACAGCAACCGCGTCTACCTCGGCGGCGACCAGCCGCAGACGCTGCACTGGGGCGAGGTCCACGAGATCTGCCGGGTCGAGCGGCACTGGGACCACGGCGAGGACGGCGAGGGCTGGGAGCCGCACCTGATCGTCATCACCCATCCCGACGCTGCCGGCCCGAAGTCCTGGGGCCCGTCGCGACAATGGCCCGGCACCCACGCGGTGATGGGCAAACCGCTCGACTTCGACGCGCTCCGCGAGGCCGTGAAGCGATATGCGCCACACATCCCGGTCACCGACCGAGGCCGCGTCCCGGAGTAGACCATCGACGGCCTACCGTGCGAAGCATGACTGAACCCTTCGAGCCGGCTCCCAGCCTCGACAGCCCTGAAGAAAAGGCCCGGTACGACCGTGGCGCGGCCGTCTTGAACGCGGTCGACGGCGGCTCCGCCCCGGCCGTGATGGAGGCCCTGGCCGACATCGCGCCGGATCTGGCCCACCACATCGTCGCGTTCGGGTTCGGCGACATCTACGCGCGCGCCGGCCTCGACCCCAAGCAGCGACAACTCGTGACGCTGGGCATCCTCACCGCGCTCGGCGGGTGCGAGCCGCAACTGGAGGTGCACGTCAGGACTTCGCTCAACGTCGGCCTGACCCCGACCGAGATCGTCGAGGCCCTCACGCACGCGGCCGGCTACTGCGGCTTCCCCAAGGCGCTGAACGCGATCTTCACCGCCAAGAAGGTCTTCGCCGCCCGCGGCCTGCTGCCCGTGGGCGGCGAAACCAGAACTGACTAACTCTTACCGCCGAGCAGCTTCTCGAGATCGTCCAGCGTCGCCATCGCGCCGATCGGGCCGAGGCCGAGGAACCAGACCTCGTCGTTGACCCGGGCCACTTTGCCGGCCTTGACCGCAGGCAACGCCTTCCAGATCGCCCCGCCGACGACCTGGTTCTCCTTGGTACCGGTCGCCGGCCCGAAGCTGGAGTAGAAGATCCAGTCGCCGTCGGCCTTGCCGATGTTCTCCTCGGAGACCTCGACGGCCAGGTCCTGGACGTTCTGCACCGTCGGCCGCGGCAGCCCGATGTCCTTCAGGATCACGCCGATGAACGACAGGTTGCCGTAGAGCCGGATCTCGCCCGGCCGGAACCGGACCAGCGAGATCGTCGGCGAGCCGGAGATCTTGCCCTTCACCTCGGTGGCGCGCTTCTGGTAGTCGTTCAGCACCTGGACCGCCTTGGTCTCCTCGCCGACGGCCTCGGAGACCAGCAGGAAGTCCTCCTTCCACGGGAACCCGGGCCGGATGCTGAAGACCGTCGGGGCGACAGCGCTGAGCTTGTCGTACAGGTCGTTCGCTCGCAGTTTGCTGCCGAGGATCAGATCCGGCTTCAGCGCGGCGATCGCCTCGAGGTTCAGCTCGCTGACGTTGCCGACCGTCGTGATGCCCTGCGCCTTGCCGGCCAGATAGCTCGGTACGCCGGTCTGCCCCGAGTTGGTCGCCATCCCCACCGGCGTGATGCCGAGGGCCAGCACGTCGTCCAGCTCGCCGCTGTCCAGTACGACGACCCGCTCGGGCCTCTTCTCGATCTTGGTCTCGCCGAGCGCGTGCTTGACCGTCCGCGGGAAGGCTCCCGGCTGCGCGTCCGAGCCGAGCTTGGCGGTCTCCGCGTCGGCCGTGGAGAACAGCCGTCCACCAGTCGCCACGTCCGTGTCACCGACGCCGGTGTCCGCCGACTTCTTGTCGTTGCTGCCACATCCCGCCAGCAGCACCGCCATCATCACCGCGCCGGCGACCAACCGCCGAGCCGATCCACTCACAAGCTGTCCTATCTCTTCTCACCAGTTGGGGCCTGGTTGAGACTACAACTTTGGATAGGCAACCCTAATCAGCGGGTGCCTGCGCTGAGGTGGGTCAGTACGGCGAGGACACGGCGATGGCCGTCCTCGGTTTCGGGCAGCGCCATCTTGGTGAAGACGTGGCGGACATGCGCCTCCACGGTGCGTTCGCTGAGGAACAGACGCTTGGCGATCCCGCCGTTGGTCAGCCCCTGCGCCATCAACTCGAGCACTTCCCGTTCCCGGTCGGTCAACGCAGCCAGCGGGTCGTTGCGGGCCACCAAGCCGGCCACCACCTGCGGATCCAGCGCCGACCCACCCCGCGCGACCCGCTCGGCGGCGGTCAGGAACTCGCCCACGTCGAGTACCCGGTCCTTCAGCAGATACCCGAACCCGCCGAGTGCGACCAGGTCGACCACATGCTGGGTCTCGATGTGCTGCGACAGCAGCAGCACCCCGACTTCGGGATGCGCACGCTTCACCGCCTGAGCAGCCCGGGCTCCCTCGTCGGCGAACGTCGGCGGCATCCGGATGTCCGCGACCACCAGATCCGGCCGGTACGACGTCACCGCGGCGAGCAACCCGTCCGCGTCGCCGAGCGTCGCAACGACCTCATGACCGCCATCGACGAACAGCATCGCCAGCCCCTCGCGCAACAGCACCTGGTCCTCGGCGATCACGATCCGCATGGCAGCTCCGCGGTGAGGGTCGTCCCGTTGCCAGGGCGGCTGTGTATGTGGAAGGTCCCGCCGAGGACGGCGATCCGGTCCGCCAGGCCCGTCAGCCCGGTGCCTCGGCGGGCGTCCGCGCCGCCGATGCCGTCGTCGGTCACGGTGACCAGCAATCGCTGCTGCTGACAGCGGACGGCAAGCGCGACCTGGCTTGCGTTCGCATGCTTGACCGCGTTGGTGATGCCTTCACAGCAGATGAAGTACGCCGCCGTCTCCACGCCCGGGTCGAACCGCTCACCCGGAACCTGCACCGAGACAGGCAACGGCGCCCGCCGGGCGAGATCGTGGAAGGCCGGTCCCAGGCCGGCGTCGAGCAGCGCCGGCGGAAGACCGTGGGCGAGTTCACGCAACTCGCCGATCGCGACACCGACCTCGGCGACCGCGCGATCCAGCGTCGCGCCGACGGCATCGCGCGCCGGACCCAACTGGTGCTGCGCGTGCCGGAGCGCCAGCCCGATGGACACCAGCCGCTGTTGCGCCCCGTCGTGCAGATCCCGCTCGATCCGCCGGCGCTCGGCGTTGCCGGCGGCAACAATGCGGGCCCGGGAAGCCTCGACCTCGCTCAGCTGCAACCGCACCTCCGCGCGCAGCCGGGCGATCTCGACCGCCAGCCCGCCCTGCTCGACCACGCGACGCAGCAGCTCGGGGCTGAACGCGGCCGGGCTGTCGTGCAGCACCACGCCGATCGGGTCGCCACCGCGCTCGATCACGATCCGGTGCCGATCGTCCTCGTCTCGGGGGTGGCCGGCCAGGTCGACGTACCGCTGACTCTCCGGCAGGAAGACGAGGAGCTCCAGATCCGGGTCGGCGAAGATCTCCCGGAGCACGGGCTGCACGTCCTCCGGCGCGCGTCGGCCACCGCGGACCTCGTCGAGGAACAGCGTCATCCGGCGCAGGGCGTCGTACCTCGACCTGTTGAAGCGGCGGTCGACGGCGTCCTGGATCCGATGGCGCAACGGGTGGAACAGGATCGCGCACACCACCGTGGCCGCGGCCGTCGCCCAGCCCGAACTCCGGCCGAGCAAGGTGCCGAGGCAGATGATCAGGACGCCGTACGCCGCCGCCAGCGCAACGCTCAGCGTGGCGTAGGCGACCGTGCGGCTGATGAACAGGTCGATGTCGTAGAGCCGGTAGCGCAGGATCGCCGCTCCCGCCGCCAGTGGCAGCGCGGAGAGGGCGAGGGCCGCGAGCACGCCGACGGCCGGGGTGACGTACCAGAGCGCGAAGGTGATGGGGAGGACCACGCCTGCGACCGAGGCCGCGAGGACGAACCATTTGAGCTGCTGACGTTCGAGGCCGCTGGTGTTGCGGAAACGGACGGCGAGGGACAGTACGGCAGCGATCAGCGCGCCGAGGAACAGCGGCATGCCGACGGCCAGCAAGAGGCCCGTCGGCAGGGACTCGACCGCCCACGGATTGCGGCCGCTGCTGAAGTCGCGACCGCGGCCAGGGCTCAGCGACCATCCTGCCGTACCGAGCATCAGCCCGAGAGCGCCGACCCAGGGCACCGGCCGCCACCGCGGCCCGGGCAGGCGGCCGGTCGGGAAGAGCAGGAAGGTCAGTGTCCAGCCGTAGCCGCTGATCAGCCAACTACTCGAGGTGATCCATTCAGCGAGCGGACCGCCCGGCCACGCCTCCGCGGCGGCCCGCAGTCCCCAGCCCTGCAGGAGGTCCGCAGCGGTCGCGTTGTACAGGCCGAAGCCGCAGAACAGCCAGCCGATCGGATTCTCCGGCCGGTGCTGCGCGATCACCGCTCCGGCGCCGACGGTGGTCAGCCCCGCCACGGCGTACACGAGGGTGTCGTACTCGGGCTCCAAGCGCCACGACAAGACGACCGCGGCGATCTCCACGACCACGGTCGCTCCGAAGAGCACTGCCGGTAATGTCCGTCGGCCCACCCATCCATCGTGACAGCGCGCGACGGTGGCGGCCAACAGTGCTGGCACTTACGGCGATCCGCGGGTGATCGCTGATCCAGCTGTCGTACTGGCGCCGATGCGCCGGGCGACCACGCGTTCCTAGCGTGAACGGCATCAGCATCCTCCGAAAGGCGGGACCATCATGAACAACCTCTCGATCCGCCGGCTCGCCGGCGCCGGACTCGCCGGCGGTATCACGACCGTCGGGTCGGGCGTCGTCATCGAGACGATCGTCAAGCCGGCGTCCGACGTGCCCGACGACATGTGGAGCTACCCGTGGAGCGCGGACGCCCTGACGCCGGTCTCCATCGTGTTCGCCGGGATGCATCTCCTCGTCCTCGTCGGCATGCTCGCGTTCGCGCGCAGCCTTCGTCGCGGGCGGGCCGGCGCGGGACTCGCGGTGGCCGGGACCTTGGTCCTCTTCCTGGCGGAGTTCGCGAGCATCCCGTTCGCCGACCAGCGGATGGACGAGACCGGACCGCAGGTGGTCGGCGGCTTGTTCGGCCTCGGGGTCGCCGTCACCGCGCTCGGCCTGCTCATCGCGGGCATCGCCGTACTGCGATCGGGTGAGTGGCAAGGGTGGCAACGGTTCGCACCGATCGTTGCCGGCATCTGGTCGCTGCTCATGATCGGGTTGAGCTTCACCAGCGCGCTGCCCATCGGCGTCGCGATCTACGGCCTCACCCTCTGCGTCCTGTACCTGGCCGTGTACACGCAATACCTCAGCCCGACCGGTGACCGATCCGAGCGCCTCCGTGCCCGGATCGAGCAGTAGGCCAGGGGTGGGCAGGATGATCCGGTCGATCGTGCGCTTGCCGGCCTGGGGCGGCGTGTGTGGGCTGGCCTGGGCCTCGGGGCTGCGCGGCTTCATGGCTCAGGTCGCCGGCCCAGACTCGTCGGTTTCGTGGTCGGGCACGTTCGGCTGGATCCTCCTGCCCGGCGCGCTGATCGGCGTACTCCTCGGGTGGTCCGAACACATCCGCCGGACGGGCGGCGAGCGCAGGCGGTGGCTGACGCTCTCACCACTACTCTTCGCGAGCGTCCTGCTCCCTGGTCTGACCGACCCGGCGAATATCCTGGCCGACGGCATCGGCGGCGGAGCACTCGCCCTCCCCGTCTTCGCCATAGCGGGCGGGTACGCCTTGGCCGGCCGCGGTCAGCGCCGACTGCGGGTCTTGTGCGGTGTGCTCGCTCTCGGGCCGATCCCGGGCTGGGTGATCGCCACCCTCGCCCAGTCCACAGCCATCGGCCCTCGCGAAACCTGGATCGCCGTCTACTTCTGGTCCCTCCAGGCAGTACTGACGCTCGCCGCCTCCATCCCCTTCCGCAGCACTGTCAGGAGCCCTGCAGCTACTCGCTGAGCTTCGGTTCCCAACCCCTCGTCTCTCCTGCTGACATGGTGATCTCGGTGGCTTCGCCGCCCGCGACACGGATCGTGAAGGTGCCTGCGACCTCCGCCGTCGCCACCACCTTCTGCACCTGCCCACCCGCCCAGGTCACGTCGAAGGCGAGCCCGCCGCGGGCCCTCAAGCCGGTGTACGAACCGTCCGGCCACTCGGCCGGCAGCGCGGGTAGGAGATGGATCACATCGGTATGGCTCTGGATCAGCAGCTCGGCGATGGCGGCCGTGAGCCCGAAGTTGGCGTCGATCTGGAAGATGTCGCCGTCGCGGTGCAGCAGGTTGTCCGAGACGAGGCGGCTCGTGTAGTCGCGCAGTACGGCCGCGGCCTTCTCGGCGTCGTACAGCCTTCCCCACAAGGCGATCAGCCACGCGCTCGTCCACCCACCAGCTGGCCGGCCTGAGGTCCGTACCGCGAGTGAAGCCCGAACAGCCGATGCCCATTCCGGCGTACCGGCCGGGTCGATCTGTGCGCCTGGGTAGAGCCCGTAGAGGTGTGACTGGTGCCGGTGGTCGAACTCGGACGGCGGCCAGTCGGTCTGCCACTCCATCATCCGGCCGTCGTCCGCGATCGCGATCGAGGGCAGTCGCAGTACTGCGGCCTGCCCGCGGGCGGCGATCTCGCTCGACAACCCCAAGGCCGCCTCGGCCTCGACGACGTTGGCGACCAACTCACGGATCAGCCAGTTGTCGTACGTCGTGGTCAGGTCGACCGACGCCTTCTCGCCCGTCGGCACGTAGAAGTGGTGTTCGGGCGCGGTCGACGGGATGAACTGCAGCCGCCCCTCGCCGTCCTCGACGAGCATCGAGAGCACGAACTCCGCCGCTCCGAGCAGCACCGGATACGCCTTGTCGCGCAGGAAGTCGAGGTCCGGGTGGAAGCGGTGGTGCTCCATCAGATGCGCCGAGAGCCAGACGCCACAGGTGGCGGCCATCGACCAGACGGGATCGTCGCCGCCGTCGCCGACCGGCCAGCTCGCCATCCAGATGTCGGAGTTGTGGTGCGAGACCCAGCCGGGCGCGTCGTACAGGATGCGGGCGGTCTCGGAGCCGGACTCGGCCAGGCCGGTGAGGAGATCGGTCAGCGGGCCGAAGCACTCGCGCAGGCCGGTGACGTCGGCGGGCCAGTAGTTCATCTGGGTGTTGATGTTGTTGGTCCAGTCGCTCGCCCACATCGGGCGGCGGTCCTCGTTCCAGATGCCTTGCAGGTTGGCGGCCTGCGTACCGGGCCGGGAGGACGCCATCAACAGGTAGCGCCCGAAGCTGAAGATGAGCGCGCTGAGTCCAGGGTCCGTACCACCGGCAGCGACCGCGCTGACGCGTTCGTCGGTCGGCAGGTCGACCGGCTCGCCGAGGGTCAGGCTGGCCCGGTCGTACAGGGTGATGTGGTCGTCGAGATGCCGCTGCTTGAGCTCGCCGAGGTCGACGGCGTCGAGCAGGTTCATCGCCTCCTGCAACGCGACGGCCGGGTCATTGCCGGGAGCAACGGACCAGCCTCGAAAAGTACTAGCTGCCGACAACAGAACGGTCAGGTTGCCGGCGCCACGAACCTTCAGCCCGGTGTCATCCGCAGTCACCGTTCCGCCGGTGGCGAAGACACGCAGGGCGACGCCGAAGCCGATCCCTTTCCCTTCCTCGTAACGGATCGGGTCAGGGCTGGTCCGGTACTCGATGGTGAGGTCCGACGGCGCGTGCCCGACCATCGTCGCCGTCTCGCCGGATGCGTCGAGGCTGATCGGATGCTGACTCGTCAGCGCGAGATCGACGTCGATCGCTCCCGGCGCACTGGCTTCGATCGTCCAGACCATCACCTGATCCGGCGTCGACACATAGGTCTCGCGATGGAACCGCACTCCCCCGCGGGTGTAGTCGATCCCCACGATCCCGGTCCGCAGATCCAACGACCGCCGATACTCCGTCCCGTCGGCGGGGTCGCCCGCACTCCCGGCGCCGCCTGGCGACGTGATGAGCAGGTCGCCTAGCGGCTGGTACGACTCGACGAGCGGGCCTTGTAGTGCACGGGATCGTTCCGATGCGGCGTACCGGTCGCCCTCCTCGAGCAGCAGCCGGCGGATGTCGGCCACCACCTCCGGCCCGTCGGTCACCGCCAGTTTGCGGGCGCCCGCCCCGGACCAGACGTCGTCGAGGTTCAGTGCGATCCGCTCGTCAGCGACCCGGCCGAACACCTTCGCGCCGAGATGCCCGTTGCCGACCGGCAGTGCCTCGAACCAGTCCGGCGCGGGGGTACGGAACCACAGTTCGAGCGACATACAGAAAGCTTCCTTCAGCGCAGAGGGACGGCCGTACCGGGAGCTGGACGGAGCTCCCGGTACGGCCAGAGGGGCGCGGCCGCAGGGGTTCGGCCGGCGTTCTGGCTACTTACTTGGAACCGGACTTGTACTTGTCGTACGCCTGCTGGTTGATCTCCAGGAAGCGCGGCATGCCGGTGCTGTCCAGACCCTTCACGTACGCGTCCCAGTCGGTGTCCAGGTTCTTCGAACCGGTGATGAACGCCAGCTGGTTCTGGGTCACGTAGTTGTTCAGGTTGGTCTGCAGCGTGGCCAGCTCGCCACTCAGGCTCGGGTCCGGCCAGACCACGGCCTGCGGGAACACCTGCGCCCGGTCACCGTGCTTGTCGTACTCCTGGGTCGCCTGGAACAGCCGGCGCTCGTAGCCCGCACCGGTGTAGATGTCCAGCGGCGTGACCTGGGCGTTCCGGAAGGCGAGCACGTTGTGGTACTGCGCCAGCGCGCCCCAGCTGATGTTCTTCGGGGCGTTCTGGACCGGCTTGTAGAGCGGCTTGGTGTTCTTGTCGAGCGCGACCTCGCCCGGTGCCGGCTTGGTCCAGCCGACGCCCTCCGGGCCGTTGTTGGTGATGATCTGGCCCTCGTCGGAGAAGATCCAGTCCAGCATCTTGATCGCCGCGACCTGGGCCTCCTTGCTGGCCTTGTTGGTCAGCATGAAGGTGTAGTTGAGCGTCGGCAGGTACTGCTCACCGGCGTAGCTCTTGCCGTTCGGGCCGGTCAGCGGCGGGACCGCGTCGTACTGCTTGTCCCGGCCGTCCTTGGAGTCGGACTGGACGAAGATGTACGGGTGCAGCATCGACGCGGAGCCGATCCGGACCGCCTTCGGGTCGTTGCCCTGGGCCTGCAGCGCGGCCGCGTTCTGGGTGAACGCGCCCTGGTCGATCAGGCCGTCCTTGTAGAGGGAGGCGATGTACTTCAGGCCCTCGCGCCACTCCGGCGTCGTCACCGGGGTGACCACCTTGTCGCCGTTCAGCGTGATCAGGCCCTGGACGCCGTTGTTCGCGCCGACCGGCGGGTAGGCGTAGGCGCCCATCAGGTACGAGATCAGGGTGCCGTCCTGGGTGTCCGCGGTCAGCGGGATCTCGTCGGCCTTGCCGTTGCCGTTCGGGTCCTGGGTCTTGAAGGCCTTGAGGACCGTGCGCAGCTCCTCAGGCGTCTTCGGCTGCTGCAGGCCCAGCTTCTTCAGCCAGGTCGAGTTCATCCACAGCTTGTTCGGGAAGCTGCAGTGGTAGCAGTCGGCCCACTGCGGCAGCGCGTAGATGTGCCCGTCCGGAGTGGTCGACTCCTCCTTGTAGGACTTGTTCTCGTCCAGGAACTTCTGGATGTTCGGCGCGTTGTCCTTGATCAGCTGCTCCAGCGGTACCGCGACACCCTGCTGACCGAGCTTCATCACCTCGGCCTTGCTGAAGCCGTCGACCCACGGGATCAGGAAGTACAGGTCCGGGTAGTCACCGCTGGCCAGCGAGATCTGCCGCTTCTCCTTGGCCGGGCCGGCGTCGAAGGTGGTGGTCTGCCAGCGGAACTGGAGCTTGAACTTGTCACTCATGATCTTGGTCACCGAGTTGGTGTCCAGGTTCATCGTCTGGTCGGCCGGGGTGAAGACGTCGATGATCGTCTTGCCGTCGGCCGACGTCTCGTTGGCAGCTCCGTCGGATTTGTCGGAGCTGCACGCCGCCAGGGTGGCGAGCAGGCCGGCCGCGAGGAGCGCGGTGGCCGTGCGCACGGATGAGCGCATTACGGTGTTTCCTTTCTGGATGGGCTTTTCAGCCCTTGACTGCGCCGACCATGACGCCCTTGGTGAAGTGGCGGGCGACGAAGGGATAGATGACCAGTACGGGCAGGCTCGAGATGACGATGAGCGCGTACTTCAAAACGTTGGCCAGCTGTTGCTGTTCGAGCTGCTGCGCCAGGTTGGTGGTAGTGGTCGACCCGGAGAGAGTGTTCAGGATCAGCACGTTGCGCAGCACGATCTGCAACGGGTAGAGACCTGGGTCCTTCAGGTAGATCAGGGCGTCGAAGTAGCTGTTCCACTGGAAGATCGCGTACATCAAGGCGATGACGGCGATCACCGGCTTGGACAACGGCAGCACGATCGACCACAGGAAGCGCAGGTCGCTCGCGCCGTCGATGGTGGCGGCCTCGTAGAGCTCGTCGGGAATCGTCGAGCGGAAGAAGGTGCGGGCGATGATGACCTGCCAGACCCCGATCGCACTCGGGATCACCATCGCCCAGCGGGTGTTCAGCATGCCGAGGTCCTGGACCACCAGGTAGGTGGGGATCAGGCCGCCGGAGAACAGCATGGTGAAGATCAGCGCGCTCATGATCACGTTGCGCCCGTAGAAGGTCCGGCGCGACAACGGATAGGCGATCGCGATCGTCAGCGTGACGCTGATCAGCGTGCCGCCGATCGCGTAGATGAAGGAGTTCAGGTAGCCCTTCATGATGAGCGGATCGCTGAAGGCCTCCTGGTACGCCTTGATGCTGGGCTCGATCGGCCACAACAGCACCCGGCCGCCGCTGACCGCCGAGGCGCTGCTGAACGAGTTGGCGACGATGTAGATCAGCGGCACCGCGACCACGATCAGCGCGATCCAGAGCATGATCTTGACGCCGACCAGGAAGATCTTGTCGGTGCGGGTCTCCTCGATCGCGGTCCGCTGCGATCCCTGCGGGCTCTGCCGCCGGCCGGTCCGCCGGATTCCTTCCAGAGTGACGCTCATGACCACAGTCCGTTCCCGGTGATCCGCTTGGCGACGAAGTTCACGATCACCAGCAGGACGAGGTTGATGACGGAGTTGAACAGCCCGATCGCGGTCGCCATCGAGAAGTCGGCGTTCAGCAGGCCGGTCTTGTAGACGTAGGTCGCGATGATCTCCGACTGCGACGCGTTCAGCGGGTTCTGCAGCAGGTACGCCTTCTCGAACCCGATCGACATGATGTTGCCGACGCCGAGGATCAAGATGATCACCGCGGTCGGCATGATGCCGGGCAGGTCGACGTTGCGGATCCGCTGCAGCCGGCTGGCGCCGTCGATCCGGGCCGACTCGTGCAGCGCCGGGTCGATCCCGGCCAGCGCGGCCAGGTAGATCACCGCGGAGTACCCGGTGGTCTGCCAGACGTCGGACCAGACGTAGATGTGCCGGAAGTAGTCCGGCTTGCCGAGGAAGTCGACCTTCGGCACGCCGAACAGGCCGATCGCGTCGTTCACGAAGCCGAGCTGCGGCGAGAGCACCAGGATCGTCATCGAGACCACGACCACGGTCGAGATGAAGTACGGCGCGTAGGTGACCAGCTGCACCGTCTTCTTGAAGACGCCGACCCGGATCTCGTTCAGCGCGATCGCCAGGATGATCGGGATCGGGAAGCTGGCCAGCACGGTGTAGGCGGCAAGGAAGAACGTGTTCTTCACCAGGGTCCAGAACACCGGGTTCTGGAAGAACAGTTCGAAGTTCCTGAAGCCGATCCACGGGCTGCCCCACGGACCCTTGATCGGGCTGTAGTCCTTGAACGCGATCACCGCGTTCGAGATCGGGATGTACTTGAAGATCACGAAGTACGCGAGTGGAACGATGATCAGCAGGTAGAGCTGCCAGTGCCGGCGGAGACTGCGCCGTGCCTCTGTCCAGCGGCTCGGCCGTGGGATCTTCCGTGGCGTCCTCACCGCCTGCTTGAGCGCCGGCGCCGTCGGCGCCGGTTTCACCTCGATCGTTCCGCTCACACCTGCGTCCCTTCGGTGTCGCTGCACTTACCGTGACGGCCCGCTGACTTCTCGGAGCCAAACCGATATCCGATAGGATGTCGGCTTCCACCGGGAGAATGACACAGAACCCGGATGAGTGGAAGAGCAACATTCACTCTCGATACCGGACCTTGACCATGACGGTTCCGGCCTTGCACACAAAGGATTCCGGCCTACTCCATAAGCCGGACAGATTCGTTGCCCCCAGCAACAAACGCCGCAAGGTCCCGCGGATTCCACGGGACCTGGGCGGTCGGCAGCGCGCCAGGTGGAGTCACTCTGAGCTGCGACCCGGGACCTGGTACCTGACTTTATTTCCTTAGTGAACTATATCGCAGTCAATCGCGGTCTGCCGCTTATGTCAAGACTTGAAGTCTCAATCGTTTCCGAGTACTTCGGCAAGCGCGACGCGGCGTTTCCCGGTTCCGGAACTGACGGCCGCCTCGACCATCGCCAGACTCTGCACGTTACTGCTCGCCGGCGTACTGGACGCCGCACCGGTTCGCACGCAGTGGATGAATTCGGCCAGCGAGCCGGCGATCTCCTCCGGAGCGTTGCCGACCGCAATCGATTGCCGGGGATCGCCTGTCTCCGGGGCGTTCTCGCCGTCCCAGAGCACCGTGCCGCGTTCGGCGCCGACCCGCCAGCGGCTGTGCCAGGCGGTCTCCAGCCCCGGGCTGACCCAGCTGCCGTTGAAGACGAACCGGGCGCCGCTGGGGAACTCGAAGATCGCGGTCGCCGCCGCGTCGCCGGCGAACCAGCTCCAGGACGGGTTGAACGACTCGCAGTACACGGCGACCGGATCCTCGCCTAGCAGGGCCCGGGCGGAGTCGAACTGGTGGATCGCCATGTCGAGCAACAGCGGGAACGCCATCTCCTCGCGGAAGCCGCCGAAATGCGGGGCCTTGGCGAACTCGCAGGACACGACGGAGATCGGCCCGAGCTTGGCGGCCGTCTCGCAGAGCGCGGTGAACTGGTTGAGGTACCGGCGCGACTGACTGATCATCAGCAACTGCCCGGTCTCCTCGGCGACCTTGGCGATGTACTGCGCTTCGGCGACCGTCGGCGCGATCGGCTTCTCGCAGAGCACCGGCAACCCGGCGCGCAGCGCCTCCTCGTTGACCTGGTTGTGCGCGGCCGGCACGGTCACGTTGATGACGGCTTCCGCTCCCGTGACGTCCTTCAGCTCCGTCAGGGAGGTGGCCACCGGCACCAGGGCGGCGAGCTCGTCCTCACTCACCCGCTGGGCATGCTCGAGATCGATGTCGACGAGGCCGACCAGCTCGACGCCGGGATTGCCGGACAGATTGTGCAGCCAGGCGCGACCCATCGCGCCGGCGCCGACCTGGATGACGCGGAGGGGTTCAGACACTGATGTCTCCTACTTCGTGGCGTTCCAGTGTGAGGCCTTGCGGAGTGGGCGGTCGGTGGCCGCCACGTTCGTGAGTGGCGGTGAAACGGTTAACTTGGAGCCTAGCCGCGCGGGCGGCGCTCATGTCAAGACTTAGTCCGAGGACTCTGCGAAACCCCCGGCCCGCTCCCCGCACCCCAACTCCACCCCTACACCCTGGAGCCCGGAGGCTCGGCCACCCAGCTTTAGGCGTCGGTGCTCAGACGACCATGGACATGCCAGTCATGCCAGCCATCTGCATGCTTGATCGCTCGCCGTAGCGTTCCCTCATGCGGGAACCCTGTCATCTCGGCGACTCTGCAAGAGGCTTGGTTCAGCGTCGAGTGATGGTTCTCCAACCGGTTGAGGCCGACCTCGCCGAAGGCCCAGCCACACATGGCCGCCACGGCCCGCGCGGCCAGACCTCGTCCGCGTGCGTCGGGCAGCACCCAGTACGAGACGCCGGCCGCGCCCTCCGCCAGCGAGATGCTGCGCAGGCCGACCTGTCCGAGCGGCTCGTCGGTGTCGTCGACGATGGCCCAGCTCACGGCTTCCTCGGCAGCCCACCGCAACGGCCATTGCCCGGTCCACTCGACGGCTTCCTCGAGCGTGTCCAGCCGGCGCACGTGCCAGCGCTGGATGTCCGGGCAGTCGAAGGCAGCCTTCACGATCGGCGCGTCCGCGGCCCGCCACGGCCGGAGTACCAGGTCGTCAGCCTTCAACCGAGGCTGCTGTTTGTCGCTCAGGATTCCCGCGGGCAGGGCCGGTTCAACGAGGATGGGCATGCGGCGAGCCTAAGGCTTGGGGGTGCCAGTGCGGGCCAGCTGCCGTTCGATCATCGGTACGTCGAAACGCCCGGTGCGAGGTCCTGACCACAGCTCGGCCATCACCATGTTGACGCGGAAGACCCGTTGCAGGGGGTCGATCGCGGCCAGCTCCTGCTCGGTCAACGGGATGCCGAGCTCCGTCGCGGTCCGCTGGTAACCGGTGAGCAGACCGGGTGACCGGTGGACCCGGGCGATCACGAACTCCCACGCGCGACTGTCGGCATGCACCAGGTCGAAGTCGATGATCCCGGCCGGCCGGCCGTCGGTGAAATGCAGGTTCCACTCGGCGAAGTCGCCGTGCACGATGGATTGTGGCAATGCCGACAAGTTGCTCTCAGCAACAAGCTGCTTGGCCTCGACCATCGCCGCCTCGGCCCAGCCGGCCAGATCGGGCCGTTCGATGCGCAGGGCGACAACTCCGGAATCCCAGTCCTGGAAGGCGCCCATCGCGTCCAGATCACAGGCCTGGAAGAATCCTTGCCGTTGGCCCAGCTCCAGCTCCCGCAGATCCGCGTGCAGGCGCGCGAGGATCGAGCCCCGCTCCTCGATCTGCCCGGCGGTCTCCGCGGCATGCGGCTTGCCCGGCACGAACCGGGTCGCCGCCCACAGCCGGCCGTCGTACCGGATCGGTCCCGCGACCGGCACCGGGACCGTCCAGCCCTTGGCAGCGAGATGCTGCAACACCGCGCTCTCGTAGGCAAGATCCGCCTCGGTCCGCAACACGTGATAGCGCCTGATGACCAGGCACTCCCCGGTCGCGGTCCAGCCGAGCCAGTTGCCGTTGCCGATCGACTCCGCGTCGGTCGCCCGGGTCTCCTCGAAGCGGTCGATGACCAGTCCGAGTCCTGCCGTCACATCACGCAGCGTCGGGAGCATCGGGCCATTATCCGCGCGCCGGTGGCATCACGGCGTACGGGCCGCGCCGTGTTGGACCCGACCCGACCATCACGGGGGAACGGCCGGGCCGGGCTTCTTCGATCGTACCCCTGGAAGGGCTGCCCAATCGGGTATTCGGCGCCCGCGAGTGACGAAAATCAGCAGCGGGTGACAGGGGTTCTGGTCTAGCATCCCGGCTATGCAAGCCTCTTCCTGAAAGCGCACGTCCGCCAGCGGCTGACACCGGGGTTCCGAGCCGGTCGGCCGAGCTGTGCCGTTGTGCGTCACGTCCGGCGCTGTGACCGTCGCCTACGAACGGTCGTGCTTGTCATGCCCAACTGACGTGCGGCTTTCAGGAGTTCACTCATCATGTCGTTCTTGCCTGCCTACCGGCGCGCGGACCCGGCCCGGACCTACTACGCCTTCCACGGCGTCTGGGCCTATCTGTCCGCGCTGACCTTCACCCTCAACCTCGTTTACCAGATCAAGGAAGTCGGGCTCAGCCCGCTCCAGCTCGTCCTGGTCGGGACGACGATGGAGATCGCCTGCTTCCTGTTCGAGATCCCGACCGGGATCGTCGCCGACCTGCGCAGCCGGCGGCTGTCGGTGCTGATCGGTTTCGCCCTGATCGGGGTCTCGTTCCTGCTCCAGGGCTTCGTCCCCGCGTTCCTCGCGATCCTGGTGGGCCAGGTGATCTGGGGGCTCGGCTACACCTTCACCTCCGGCGCCGACCAGGCCTGGATCACCGACGAGCTCGGTGAGGACGACGTCGGGCCGATCTTCGTCCGCAGCCAGCAGGTCCGGCTCGGCGCGCAGATCGCCGGCATCGTCTCGGCGGGCGCGATCGGGCTGATCAGCCTGAGCCTGCCGCTGAAGGTGTCGGGTGCCGGGATGATCCTGCTGGCGCTGGTCTTGTTCGTCTTCATGCGCGAGCAGAACTTCCATCCGGCCCCGGCCGCCGAGCGCGACACCTTCCAGCAGATGGCCGACACGTTCAAGCACGGCCTGGCAGTGGCAAGGCGCCGCCCGGTGGTCCGTGCACTGGTGCTGATCAGCTTGATCTCCGGGCTGTCCAGCGAGGCCTTCGACCGGTTGTGGTCGGTGAAGATCCTGTCCGACTTCCACTTCCCCGACCTGTTCGGTACCACCGATCCGGCCGTCTGGTTCACCGTGTTCTCGCTGACCGGTACGTTCCTCGCGCTCGGCGCCTCACTGGTGGTCAGCAAGGTGTCGGCCGACCGGGTCAACGCCCTGCACCCGAACGGGCTGCTCGCGCTGCTGGCCGGGTTCCAGCTGCTGGGTGTGATCGGCTTCGCGCTGGCCGGGCAGCTGTGGATCGCGCTGGCGGCGATGTGGTTCGGCGCGATCGCGGCCACCATCAGCTACCCGGTCGAGTCGGCCTGGCTGAACCGCAACCTCGACTCGAGGTCGCGGGCGACGGTGATCTCGATGGTCGGCCAGGCGAACGCGATCGGTCAGGTGGCCGGCGGTCCCCCGCTCGGCGCGCTGGCGGGGGCCACTTCGATCCGTACTGCGCTGACGGTGTCGGGGCTGATCCTGTCGCCGATCCCCTTGCTGTACTTGCGACTGCGGCCGGATACGCGTCACGTAGTACCGGCCGCAGCTTCCTCTGAGGAGGCGGAGAGCTAGTCGACCTCGGCCTCCACGCGGCGGCGGTCGTAGCCGGTCTTGATCAGGCTGGCGACCGTCGTCACGAGGAGGGTGCCGGCGATGAAGCCGAGCGAGGTGGCGATCCCGATGTGCGGCAGGTGGATCGCGCCGATGTCGTCGATGTGCGAGCCGTGCAGCGCCTCGATGATCAGCTTCACGCCGATGAAGGCGAGGATCACCGACAGGCCGACGTTGAGGTAGATGACGCGCTCGAGCAGGCCGCCGATCAGGAAGTACAGCTGGCGCAGACCCATCAGGGCGAAGGCGTTCGCGGTCAGTACGACGTACGCGTCCTGGGTGAGGCCGAAGATCGCCGGGATCGAGTCGAGCGCGAAGATCACGTTCGCCATCCCGATCGCGGAGATCACGATCACCAGCGGGGTGAACATCCGCTTGCCGGCCGGGTTCCTCGTCGCCAGCTTGGCGCCGTCGTAGTCGTGCTGCAGCGGCAGGATCTTGCGCAGGCCGCGGATGACGGCGTTCTCCTGGAAGTCGGTCTCGTCGTTCTCGCCCTCGAGCGCGAGTCTGACCGCCGTGTAGACCAGGAACGCGCCGAAGAAGTAGAACACCCAGCTGGCCGCGGCGATCGCGGCGGCGCCGGCCAGGATGAAGACTGCCCGGAGCAGCATCGACACGACGATGCCGATGTAGAGCACCTTGTCCTGGGCCAGCGACGGGACCGCGAACCTGGCCATGATGATGACGAAGACGAACAGGTTGTCGACGCTGAGGCTGTACTCCGTGATGTAGCCGGCGACGAACTCCGAGCCGGACGCGTCACCGGGTTTGAAGACGAACAGCAGCACGGCGAACAGGCCGGCCAGACCGACGTAGAAGAGCACCCAGCGGGTCGCGTCCTTGATGGTGACGGTGTGGTTGCGCCGGGCGATCACGATCAGGTCGAAGGCGACGATCGCCAGCAGACCGATGATCGTGAGGATCCACACGTGAGCAGGCACGGCAGAGACCATGAGTTTCCTCCGGACGTCGACAAGGGCGGGTCCGGAGGTCTCTTCCGCCCGCTGGTTTCTCGGACCGACAGCACCGGGTGGGCTCCAGGGCTCACCGTGATGACGACGCTGCCGCGAAGGAATACTCCCCTCCACAAACAGACCGAGCTTACCTGGTACCCCGGCTGACCGCCGTGCACCAGGTCACAACCGGCCTGTCCTGCTCGATATCGTATACCGCATACAGACTCCAGTGCCAGCCCCGTCACCGTTTGCCCATCCGGCCGGCCGGGTACGCGGAGGTGGCGCCGCCCACCGCCCGTGGGCTGCACAACTACTGGAGGTATCTGATGGGTATCGGCGCAGGAATCTTTCTGCTCGCCGTCGGCGGCGTACTCGCGTTCGCCGTCTCGGACCGGATCAGCGGCGTCGACCTGACCATGGTCGGCTACATCCTGATGGGCGCCGGCGCCCTCGGCATCGCCTTGGTCCTGCTCCTGAACGGCCAGCGCACCCGGGCGTCCCATACCACCGTCGTCGAAGAGCACCGCGACCTCCGCGACCCCCGGGACCCCCGTATCTGACCCACCAAGCGCCAGGAGACTGAGTGCCGACCCGGATTTGGGTCGCCGGCTGGCGCCGGCTGGCCCTGGGTGCATACCTAACTCGGGTGGGCAATCGTTTACTGCGGCGTGTCGGGGTGGTTCGCGAGGGTTGTGCATGCGTGGCGGTGCGAGCCGTACCCGGCGTCAGCGGAATAGGTGTGGGCGCTGGGGGGCTGTAGGCGGTATGAGATCAATTGTCTTTGACCAACTCGGTGCGGCCGACTCCGTCCTTCGGCTTGTCGATCGCGAGGTGCCGGAGCCCGCCGCGGGAGAAGTGCGGGTCCGGGTCGTGGTGTCGGGCGTGAATCCGACCGACTGGAAGGCCCGGACCGGCCTGTACGGCGGTGAGGCGGTCGAGTCCGTGCCGAACCAGGACGGATCAGGTGTCATCGACGCGGTCGGCGCGGGGGTGGACCAGGTTGCGGTCGGCGATCGGGTCTGGTTCACGCTTGCGGCGTTCCAGCGGCCGATGAGCGGGTCCGCCCAGGAGTACACGACGCTTCCGGTCGAGCGGGTGTTCCCGCTGGCCGACAGCGCGTCGTTCGAGATCGGTGCGAGTGTCGGCGTACCGGCGATCACGGCACATCGCGCGCTGACGGTCGCCGAGGACGGCCCGACCCGGCTTTCGCCAGGAGCTCTTGAGGGCAAGGTGATTCTGGTCGCGGGCGGCGCCGGCGCAGTCGGGCACGCGGCGATCCAGCTCGCTCGGTGGGCGGGCGCCACGGTGATCGCTACGACGAGCCCGGGCAAGACCGCCTACGCGGAGTCCGCCGGTGCACATCACGTCGTGAACTACCGGGAAGAGGATGCGGCCGCGCAGATCCGTTCCTTCGCTCCGGACGGGGTCGACGTGATCGTCGAGGTCGCCGCCGGCGCCAACAACGAGCTCAACCTCGCGGTACTACGCCCGCTCGGCACCATCGCGATCTACGCCAACGACGGCAACCAGCCGCTCGCCCTCGACATTCGCGCGAACATGGGCCTGAACGCCCGGTACCAGTTCCTGCTGCTCTACGGCGTGGGCCCGAAGCTCATCTCGGCCGCGGCCGAGGACGTCAGCGCCGCGATCGCCGCCGGCGTGCTGCCCGTCGGCGAGGACGCGGGCCTGCCGCTGCACACTTTCGACCTGGCTCGGACCGCCGAGGCTCACCAGGCCGTCGAGGCGGGCGCGACCGGCAAGGTGCTGATCACGGTCTCGGAAAGCTGAACCGGTTCGCTGGGCAAGCGCATTCCCGAAGGGTTGACAGGCCTTGACGGACAGTGGTGTGATGCGAACTACGAGTTAGGAAAGGAAACTTTCCTAACTATTAATTGTGGTTCCTGCAGCTCCTTTCCGCCCCGGAACATCAGGAGACCTCCATGACCCGTCGATCATTTCGGCGTGCGCTGCTCAGCGGTCTGTCGGCCGTGGCCGTCACGCTGGCCCTCGCACCCCTCACCCAGTCCGCGACCGCGGCCTCGACCGACTACCAGGCCGAGAACGCCACCATCTCCCAAGGCGTGGTCGAGTCGAACCACGCCGGCTACACCGGGACCGGCTTCGTCAACTACGACAACCTCGTCGGCAGCTACGTCGAGTGGACGGTGACGGCGCCCGCCGGGCCGGCCGACGTGACGCTTCGCTACGCCAACGGGACGACCGCTCAGCGGCCGATGGACTTCACCGTCAACGGCGTGGCCGGCGCGGTCGGCATCACCTTCCCCGGTACCGGCGACTGGACCAGCTGGCAGACCAAGACGGTCCGGCTGACCCTGGCCGCGGGCACGAACAAGATCCGCGCCCGCGCGACCACGGCCGACGGCGGTCCGAACGCGGACAAGCTCACCGTGACGC
Organism: Kribbella ginsengisoli; assembly: GCF_039537185.1. NCBI lineage: Bacteria > Bacillati > Actinomycetota > Actinomycetes > Propionibacteriales > Kribbellaceae > Kribbella > Kribbella ginsengisoli. The sequence continues at coordinate 356,209 of NZ_BAABAA010000003.1, forward strand.
CGACCAGCGACGACGTCACGCCACCGTCGGCTCCGTCGAACCTTGCCGTCAGCAACATCAAGTCGAACGCGGCCACCTTCACCTGGACGGCGGCTTCCGACAACGTCGGCGTGGTCCGGTACGAGATCAACCGCGGCGGCAATGTGCTCAAGGTGGTCGACGCGAGCACACTGTCGGCGACGGTCGACACGTTGACCTCCAATACGGCCTACGACGTCTCCGTCGGCGCGTTCGATGCCGCGGGCAACGCGTCGCAGCAGAGCAACGTGGTCGCTTTCACCACCCCGCCGAGCGGCGACACGCAGCCCCCGACCGCGCCGGGCAACCTGCGCACGACGTCGATCACCGCGAACAGTGTCGGCCTGGCGTGGAACGCGTCGACCGACAACAGCGGGAGCATCGCCGGGTACGACGTGTACCAGGGCGCGACGAAGGTGTCGACGACGAGCTCGCTGACGGCGACGGTCACGAACCTGACGCCCAACACGCAGTACTCGTTCACGGTCAAGGCGCGCGACCCTGACGGCAACGCGTCGGCCGCGAGCAACGCGGTGAGCGTGCGGACGGCGAGCACCGGGACCGGTGGCATTCCGGCGTACGACCGGGACATCGCGAAGGTCGACCTGGGCTGGAGCGTCGCGTTCCTGCCCGATGGATCAGGGTCGGCGCTCGTCACCGAGCGGGACCGCTTCGAAGTACTGCTGGTGACGTCGACCGGGCAGAAGACCACGCTGGGCAAGGTCCCTGGCGCTGTCACCACGACGGGTGAGGGTGGCCTGCTGGGGCTGGCGTTGTCGCCGAACTTCAGCACCGACCACTGGGTGTACTTCTACCACACGGCCGCGAACGACAACCGGATCGTGCGGATGAAGTACGAGAACGGCGTGCTGGCCACGACGTCGGAGCCGGTCCTGACCGGGCTGGCGAAGAACCGGTACCACAACGGCGGCCGGCTGCGGTTCGGTCCGGACGGCAAGCTGTACGCGACCGTCGGCGACGCGAAGAACAGCGGTAACTCGCAGAACCGCGGCTCGCTGAACGGCAAGATCCTGCGGATCAACCCGGACGGTACGCCGCCGAGCGACAACCCGTTCTTCAGCGAGGGCGGCAACGCGCGGTACGTGTACAGCCTCGGTCACCGCAACCCGCAGGGTCTCGCGTGGGACTCGCGCGGGCAGCTGTGGGCCGCCGAGTTCGGCGAGAACAGCCAGGACGAACTCAACCTGATCCAGAAGGGCGGCAACTACGGCTGGCCCGCCTGTGAAGGAACCATCGGCGACTGCGGCGGCTACATCGCCCCGAAGCGCACCTGGTCCACCTCGCAGGCCGGACCGAGCGGCGTTGAGATCGTCAACGACTGGATCTACATCGCCGGCGTCACCGGCCGCCAGCTCTGGGTCACCCAGATCAACTCCGCCGGCACCGGCGTAGGCACCCCCCAAGCCGTCTTCTCCGGCACCTGGGGCCGCCTCCGCAGCGTCACCAAAACCCCCGACGGCGCCCTCTGGATCACCTCCACCAACGACGACATGAACGGCGGCTCCCCCAGCGGCATCGACAACTTCATCATCCGCCTGAAGTTCCCCTAGCAGCGAAAGCGGTGCTGCCGGCAACGGCAGCACCGCCTCTGCTCAGAGCACCTTCTGAACCTGCTCCCAGGTCTCCCGATTGCTCTCCCAGTGCAGCAACCCACTCACCTCACCCGGCTCCACCCACCGAAAGTCGTCGTGCTCGCTAGGCTCCACCGTCACCACCTGCGAAGGCAGCCGCACCACGAAGAGGCTCTTCACCACCTCGAAGTCCGCAGAGACCTTCACCCGGATCCCGTCCGCCACAAACCGGAACTCACCCTCCCCAACCACCTGCCCGGTCTCCTCGAACACCTCCCGAGCCACCGCCTGTGCAGCCGTCTCGTCCCCCTTGATCCCCCCGGTCAACGGCTGCCAAAACCCCTCCGGCGGCACCTCCTCCGCGGACACATGCAGCAGCAGAACCCGCCCCTGCTCCCCCGTCATCCAACACTCAACACTCCGCCGCACCCGCAACAGTCACTCCTCCTGTAGACCCCGGACGCACTCTAGAAGACCTAGTGGCTGTCAGTGAGTCGGCATCAGCGCGTCCTGAGTCCGCGACTCCATCTACACCCGCCCGAGCTCGACGGAGGCCTTCAACGACGTTCTGGACGCGATCAGTTGAGCTCGTGGATCGGTGTTAGCGTCCGGGTCTGATGATTGAGCTTCCGGGGGGCAAGGTCGCGTTGCGCGACGAGGGGCTGGGCGCCTCGTGGGTCGTGGAGGTGGCGCCGTTCAGGCTGGCTGCTTGCGCGGTGACGCGGGCGGAGTACGACGGTGGTTCAAGTGCCCTGCCTGCTACCGATGTGTCGTGGCTGGATGCGGTCCGGTTCTGCAACGCGTTGTCAGTGCGGGAGGGACTGGTACCGGCGTACGCGATCGTTGATGGGGATCGGGACGGGGAGCAGGTCGCCTGCGATTGGGCGGCCGGCGGGTATCGGCTGCCGTCGGAGGCGGAGTGGGAGTATGCCTGCCGTACTGGGGGCCCTGAGCAACGATACGGTCCACTCGACGAGATCGCGTGGTACCGGGACAACTCGGGTGGGCGCGTGCACGAGGTCGGCGGCAAGGCGGCCAATCGGTGGGGGTTCCACGATCTGCTCGGCAACGTGTGGGAGTGGACCTGGGACCTCCACTCGGCGGCGTACGGACCGTACCGGGTGTTCCGCGGTGGGGGTGCGTACGATCCGCCGAACGCTTGCCGAGCCTCGAGTCGCCGGAAGAGTCACCCGACGTTCCACATCGACGACCTCGGCTTCCGGCTCGCGCGGAGCGGGCACTAGTGCGCTAGAAGGACTGTTGCCGAGGCGAGGCTTTGGGCGATCAGGGCGTGCCCGGCGGCGTTGGGGTGGTCGCCGTCGGGGGCCAGCAGGGTGGTGACGTCCTGGCCTGGCTTTTCGAACGCGGTGAAGATGTCGACGTAGGTCGCGCCGTCGCTTCGGGCCGCGTCGGCAGTCGCTGCGTTTGTCGCGCGGGTGAGGGCGAAGGATGCTTCGATGCCGTCGGGCGTGTAGCGGTCGCGGGCTACTTGCCCGTCTCGGAAGACGTTCCAGTAGCCGGTCATCAGCACGGTCGCGCCGGGGCGGAGGGCGCGGACGCGGGTCAGGATCTGATGCAGGTTGGCGGGTAGGCGGCTGAGCTCTTTGGCGACGCAGCTGTTGGGGACTATCGGCGTACAGGATGCTCGGGTGACGGCGTCCTCGTGGCCGAGGTAGTCGTTGGCGCCGATGGTGATCAGGATGATGTTCGCGGTCTGGACGGCTTCGCTGATGGATGAGTGTTTGTGCTTCAGCTGGGTCAGCAGGCCGCCGGAGTTCATGCCGCTGACACCTTGGTTGTCGACGGCAACCGATTGGCCGGTGCGGTCGGCGATCAGACGGCCGTAGAGCCCTGGGAAGGCGGTACATCGGCAGCCGACGCCGGATGTCACCGAGTCGCCCAGGGCAACGATGGTGAGGTCGGCCTGCTCACGGGCGGCTGGAGCTTCGTCGGCGCCCATGAGCGTCAGCCCGGCTGCGCACAGCAGCAGCGCGACGCCACCGGCCAGCAGGTGTCGAGCCTTCACGGGCCTAGTCTGCCTCACCAGCTGGTGTTGAGCGGCTTGCCCTCGCTGTAGCCGGCGGCGCTTTGGATGCCGATGACGGCGCGGTCGTGGAACTCCTCCAGGTTGGTGGCGCCGACGTAGGTGCACGAGCTGCGGACGCCGGAGACGATCGAGTCGAGCAGGTCCTCGACGCTCGGGCGTTCGGGGTCGAGGTACATCCGGGCGGTCGAGATGCCTTCGCCGAAGAAGCCCTTACGGGCCCGTTCGAAGGGGCTGTCGTCGGCGGTACGGAGCCGCACCGCGCGGGCCGACGCCATCCCGAAGCTCTCCTTGTAGATCCGGCCGTCGCTGTCGCGGTGCGGATCGCCGGGCGATTCGTACGTTCCGGCGAACCACGAGCCGATCATCACGCTCGACGCTCCGGCGGCCAGCGCGAGCGCGACGTCCCGCGGATGCCGTACGCCGCCGTCCGCCCAGACATGCTTGCCCAGCTCGCGGGCTCGGGTCGCGCACTCCAGTACGGCGGAGAACTGCGGCCGGCCGACAGCCGTCTGCATGCGAGTCGTGCACATCGCGCCGGGGCCGACTCCGACCTTGATGATGTCGGCGCCTGCCTCGACCAGGTCCTCGACGCCTTCGGCGGTGACGACGTTGCCCGCGACGACGGGCACCTCGGGGTCGAGGGCGCGGACTGTCCGGAGTACGTCGAGCATGCGTTCCTGATGACCGTGAGCGGTGTCGATCACGAGCAGGTCGATACCGGCGTCGAGCAGCGACTTCGCCTTCTGCTCGGCGTCGCCGTTGATACCGATCGCGGCCGCCACCCGAAGCTTGCCCTGGGCATCGACCGCGGGGTCGTACAGAGTGGCGCGGAGGGCACGCTGGCGGGTGAGGATGCCGACGATGTGGCCGTCCTCGTCCGTCACGGGCGCCAGCCGGTGGTGCCCGTCGTACAGCTGGTTGAACGCTTCCTCCGCCGCGATCCCGGCCGGCAGTCTGAGCGGCTCGCGCGACATGATGCCTTCGAGCTGGGCGTAGCGGTCGACGCCTTCGCAGTCGGCTTCGGTGACCACGCCGATGGCGCGGCCGTTCTCGACCACGATCACCGCGCCGTGGCCGCGCTTCGGCAGCAGGTTGAGCGCCTCGCCGACGGTACCGCTCGGCGCCATCACCAGCGGGGTGTCGTAGATCGGGTGCCGTTGCTTGATCCAGGAGACGACGTCGGCCACCACCTCGACCGGAATGTCCTGCGGAATCACCGCCAGCCCGCCACACCGCGCGATCGTCTCGGCCATCCGCCGCCCCGACACCGCGGTCATGTTGGCCGCGACGATCGGGATCGACGCCCCGCTCCCGTCCGTCGTCGCGAGATCCACATCCAGCCGCGACTGCACGGCCGACCGGTTCGGTACCAGGAACACGTCGTTGAACGTCAGATCCTGCTCCGGCTGCTGCCCCCGAATGAACCGCAAACCACTCACCTCACTACCCAGACGTCAGATCCTTCGGAGACTACGTCACCACTCACCCACGAACCTATGCATTCGGCGCCTGCTTGAAGCCCTTGATGGTGAGCCAGAGGCCCAGGGAGAGTTCCCAGACGAAGATGGGCGCGGTGGCGATGCCCGACCAGAGCGAGAGTTGGTCGTAGGCGCCGAAGATCAGGGCGACGGCGGAGACGAGGAAGAACGGGGCGCCGACCAGGCCGATCGTCGGGATGATGCGCGGGACGAGGCCGGAGCGGTAGAGGAGGGTACCCAGGAGGAGGGCGTTCACGCCGGGCATCACGCCGGGGCCGAGCAGGAAGGTCCAGTCGTGGATCGCGACCAGGGACTGCTGGGCGGTGACGAGGGTTGCTGGATCGGTGCCTGCGACGGGGTTGTCGCGGAGCGTCACCACCGAGAGGATCGTGACTACGCCGACCACGATGTACGCCGCTTCGATGACGCGCGCGGTGACGAAACCGAGGGCGAGGCCTTCGCTCTGGCGCTTGACGACCGGGTAGAGCGCTACCGCAGTACCGATTGCTGTGAGTGCGGTGATGACTTCGAGCAGTCCGCCGAGGAGGATCGGTGCGCTGGAGCCGTTGCCGAGGATGTACTGCGGGTCGTCGACCAGGGAGCTGTAGAGCGGGAGGGCCGGGATCGACGCGGCGAAGGTGGTCAGGTAGAGGATGCCGGCGACTAGCGCCGTCCTGCGCAGGGTGACCGTCGGTGGTGCCGGGGTGCGGGTGATGGTGGTCATGTCGCCTTTCCATGGCTCTGGTGGATCGAGAGCAACGGCAGGCCGGTGTCGCGGACCTTCTGCAACAGACCGTGCAGGGCGGCCTGGTCGGCCAGGGGTCCGCTGATGACGGTGGTGCCGTCGCTCTCGGTGGTCAGGTCGAGCCCGTCGAACCACGCCGACCAGCGGGCGTCGAGATGCCCTTGGAGGCGGATTTCGTACGGTTCGTCCATGACTCGCAAGCTAGGCGGCGAGCTGGTGAGCCGGCATCACCACAACTGGTGATCGGGGTGGTGATTCAGCGGGAGAAGAGCTCCAGTTCGGTGGCGCGGCGGACGGCGGCGCGGCGGCTGGTGACCCCGAGTTTGGCGTAGATGTGCTTGGTGTGGGTGCGGACGGTGTTCAGCGAGACGATGAGTTCGCGAGCGATGCCGGGGCCGTCGAGGTCGGTGCCGAGCAGGCGCAGTACATCGAACTCCCTGGCGCTCAGTGGCTCGATCAGGCCCTGCTTGCGTGCGTTGTTGGTGGTGGCTGCTTGCGGGTCGGCTCGCAGGGTGCGGATCTCGTTGACGCTTCGGGCCCGGTGGCCGGCTTGCGCGGCTTGCAGGAGGCGGTCGAGGAACGCGTCGACCGGGATGCCTTGGGCTGCGAGCACGCGGGCCAGGGTGAGGTGCTCGTACTCGCGCAGATAGCTGAGGTCGTCGTCGACGGTCAGGTTGTGGTCGCGGACCCAGTCGATTGCCTTGTCCAGCTCGCCGGCCGCGAGCCATACCCTCGCGCGCAGTGCGTGGATCGGGCGCACGTTGGGGAAGTAGTCGCTGACGTAGACGGTCTCCGCCTCGTCTAGCAGTTGGAGTGCGGCTTGGTAGTCGCCTTCTGCTTCGCGGATGCGAGCCAGGGCGACGCGGCGGCGATAGGAGTACTGCGGCAGGCCTAGGTGGTCGCCTAGGGCTTGGGCCTTTGCCAGGTACTGGGTCGCGGTTTGCGGGTCGTTGCGGTCCAGGTGGAGTTCGCTCAGGCCGACGTACATGTCGGCGGTGCCGCGGAGTACGGGTTCGCCTGGGGGTGGTTTGAGGAGGAGGGCTTGTTCGAAGGTGCGCATCGCGTCTGCCGGGCGGCCTTGCGCGCTGCGGATGTCTGCCAGGGCGATCGCGCAGCCGAGTGCGTCTGCGGTGTGGCCGGAGGCTTGGAGTCCCGTCGTACAAGCAGTCCAGGCTTCGTGGGCTGCTTCGAGGTCGCCGGCGGACCAGTGGGCGAGGCCGAGCAGTCCGGCGGCGGCGGCGCGCCAGAGGTGGCTGTCTTCGGCTGCGATGGCGAGGGCTTGGCGGGCGTGGGCGACGGTTGCTTCTAGGTTGCCCTGGGCAATGGATTGGGCGGCTCGGTAGGTCTCGATCGCCTCGTTCAGGCGTCCGTACTCGTCGTGGTCGACGATGATCGTTTCGTCGGTGGGGTGGAGGTGGCGCTGGGCGTCTTCGAGTCTGCGGTTTACGTCGGTTGGGTCATGGGTGATGAGGAGCGTACCGGCGTACGAGACACTGAGGACCGGGCGGACGCGGATCACTTCGTCGGGCAATGCCTGCAGCCAGGCCAGCGCGGTCGCCTCCTGCCTGTTCCTGCGCAAGGCCGGGATCGCGAGCTCGATCAGGGTCGCGGCTTGCCCGAAATCCTTTGCTGCCAGGGAATGGCGGATCGCTTCGGCGCGGTCGCCGTTCTCTTCGTACCACGCGCCGGCGCGTTGGTGGAGGCTTGCGACGGCGTCCGGCTGCTCGTCGAGGAGGTGCGCCTGGAGGACGTCGGCGAAGAGCTGGTGATACCGGTACCACCGGCGCTGATCGTCGAGCGGGAAGAGGAAGAGGTTGCCTCGCTCGATCGCGGCGAGCCGGTCCTTTCCGCCGACCTGGCCGGTGACCGCGTCGCACAGTGGGCCGTGTAGGCGATCGAGGATGGAGGTTTGTAGCAGGAAGTGTTGGACCTCCTCGGGCTGGCGTTGCAGCACCTCCTCGGCCAGGTAGTCGACGATGTACCGGTCATCCCCCGCGAAGCCGGCGATGAAGCCGCTGACGTCGTCGCGCCCTTGCATCGAGAGCGCGGCCAGCTGCAGCGCGGCGATCCAGCCCTCCGTACGCCCTTCCAGCACCGCGACGTCGTGCGTCGTCAATGCCAGCCCCATCACGCCGTTGAGGTACTCCGCGACTTCGTCGGCCGTGAACCGCAGCTCCGCCGACCGGATCTCGACCAGCTCGCCCCGCGCCCGCATCCGCGCCAACGGCAGCGGCGGGTCGACCCGGCTCGCGATCACCAACCGGATCTGCGGCGGCAGATGCTCCACCAGGAACGCCATCCCGTCGTGGATCTCACGCCGCTCGATCACGTGATAGTCGTCCAGCACCAGCACAACGTCGTACTCGACCGCTTCCAGGTCGTTGAGCAACGTCGAAAGTACCGCCTCGACCGGCGGCCGCGAAGCCTGCAACAACGACAGCGCGGCGGCTCCGACGTCGGGCACCGCGGTCCTCAGCGCGGCAACCAGATAGGACCAGTACGACGCCGGCTCGTTGTCCCGCTCGTCAAGCGAAAGCCAGGCAGCCTTCCGCCCGTCCTCACCCAGCCACTCGGTGAGCAGCGCCGTCTTCCCGAACCCAGCCGGCGCCGACACCAACGTCAACCCGGTACCCGCACTCAGCCGCTCCCCCAGCCGCCCACGCGACACCACCGCCCGCCGCCGCCTGGGCAGCCGGACCTTCCCCTCCAGCAACACCCCCACCTCCCCTGGACCATAGTGAGGATCAGGCGGCCGCAACACCAGAGCCAACTTTCACCTCATCCGACCGCGGCCCGTAACCGCTCAGCCGTTCCCAGCGTGATCAGCCCGGGCCACCGCCGTAGCCGATCTCGTTGCCGTCCGGGTCGTTGTAGGTGATCTTCCGTACGCCGTTCTCATACGTCTCGCGCTTGACCGGCTCGATCCCACGCGCGCTGAGCCCGTCGACCACCGCGTCGAGATCGCTCACGAACAAGGTCACCAGCGCGTGACCAGCCCGCTCCGCCGCCTCCACGATGTACACGTACTGATGCTCCCCCACCTCCCAAACCGCCTCGACCTCATTGGGCAGAAACGCCGGCTCCCCACCGAAGAACCGCTCGTACCACCCCGAAGCCGCCCCAATGTCCCGAACCGCAACCCCAGCAAACAAGTCAACAGTCATACCCACCATTACAGCCCGGCCCCACCGGTCATCCGAGTTCGAGCCAACTCCGGATTGCCAAGTAGTCGGACTCGGCGAGGCCGATCCGCGGATCGACCGCGTGGAGCAGGGCCCGACCTCGATGGCTGGACTCCACCCAGGCGCGGTCGAGGTCGGTGAGTTCGTCGTCGACCCAGACGAACGAGCGGCCGGCTGCCCATTCGACCAGAGGGTGGGTCTTCCAGTGGAGGCCGGACCGCTCGTACTGCTCGTCGATCTCGGTCGGGTCCGGCCAGATCACCACTGGTAGCTCCGGTAGGCCCAGGCGCGGGGAGATGCTGTCGTTCGCGTCGGTCATCCAGGTGGTCGCCCAGACCAACTCGCAACCCAGCGCCGCGAGCCGGGGGCCTTGGGCTGGATCGATCCGGGCTAGGAGGGGGTTCGAGTCGTCGGTGGATGGCTCGTAGGTCGGGTGGGGCTGAGGTGTCGATCCGAACGGGATGAGCGGGCCGTCGACATCTAGGAAAAGCAGCGGGCGTAGTACGGGATCTGGCACGGGTGCACGATAGCGACGGCCGGAGAGAACTAGTGCCAGTTGCTGATGGTGGTGTCGTTGGGGTCGGGGGCGCCTTGGCCGGATTCGAGGAGGGATTTGAGGCTTAGGAGGAAGACTGCCCACTTGGTACTGCAGTGGGACATGAACTCGACGGGGTCCTTCCAGCCTTCGTGCTTGAAGTGGATGATGGCCCAGTCGTCGACCTGTTCCAGGTCCCAGATGACGTGGGTGGTCAGCCACTCCTCGGGGCCTTCGACGACCTCCCAGAGGACGCGTTTGCCGGGGTCGAGTTCGAGGACCTTCATGTCGAAGCCGCCGGGGCCGAAGGTGAATGTGGTGACGCCGTCGACGGCGCCGGGCTCGCCCTTGGTGTTCGTGGTCCACCAGCCGGACAGGCCCTCGATCGTGGTGAGGGCGGTGTAGACCTCGGCCACCGACGACTTCACTCCGACTCTGTGCAGGATGTCTACCATGTCGATTCCTTTCAGGTGCAACCTTTTGTTGCATATGAAAGTAGCCCAACCTGGATTGATACGCAACCCATGGTTGCAGGTGGGGATATCGATCAGTTTTCGAGAAGCGCGGGTGGTAGGCGGGTTCGTAGGGTGAAGCCATGACCACAACGAAGAAGTCCACGGCAGCGAAGTCCAAGTCCTACGACGGGTTCACCGACGAGGAGCGCGGGGCCATGAAGGAGCGGGCCCGGGAGTTGAAGGCGGCGTCCGGCAAGGCGGAGGCCGAGGCAGCGGTACTGGAGAAGATCGCGGAGATCGCCGACGAGGGCGACCGGGCGATGGCCGAGCGGATCCACGCGATCGTCAAGGAGCACGCCCCGGAGCTCTCGCCGAAGACCTGGTACGGCATGCCCGCCTACGCCAAGAACGGCAAGATCGTCTGCTTCTTCCAGCCGGCCGACAAGTTCAAGGCTCGCTACAGCACGCTCGGCTTCAACGACCCGGCCAACCTCGACGACGGCGACATGTGGGCGACGTCCTTCGCGCTGACCAAGCTGACCCCGGCCGTCGAGAAGCAGCTCACCGCGTTGATCAAGAAGGCCGCAAGCTGAGATCCGGTACTACGTGAGCTTGCGCCCCACGAGGTGGAAGGGCCGGCTGAGTTGCCGATACGGGTCTCGCTTGCTGGCCTCCAGCTCGACCGCGGCCATCGCGGCGACCTGCGCCGAGTCGGTCAGATCCACGTCGACGCCGCTGAAATCAAGCCAGTCCGTGAAGAGCCAGACGCCGTACCACTCCAGCGCGGCGACCCCATGGCTCTTCATCAACTCGCTGAGATGCTCCACCGTGTCGGCCCGCGTCGGCACGCCCAGCACCCCGATCTCCTCGGTGGAGTCGAAGGCCGCCAGCGCATCCTCCCAGCGGCGCTCGAGCGCGGGACGTATCGCCATCGTGTTGGCATTGCCCGTCATGATCGACACCAGACCGCCCGCGACGGCGCACTGACACAACTGCGATACCAGTTCGTCCGGCTGATCGAGATATCCGAGTACGCCGTGGCACAACACCGCATCGAACAGCCGCCCACCCACCAGCTCGACAGCCTTCAAGCCGTCGCCTTGCAACAACGTCACCCGCTTCTGTACCTCAGCAGGCAGGCGATCGAGTCGCTCTCGCGCCTTGTCCAGCATCGCCGCGGACGGATCGAGCAGCGTCACCGCGTAGCCGGCCTGCGCCAGTGGGAACGACTGATGCCCCGCTCCCCCACCGACATCGAGCACTGCGCCTGGCGGCCCGGCCAGGTGCTCGAGCAGTTGGTGGTGCATCACGTACGTCCGCACCCGGCCCTTCGGCGAGGCATACGCGCCCTCGGCAAACGAATCCGCCAACCCGGCCCAGCTGTCATCAGTCACTTGTCCAACATAAGACCGGGCGGGGTGAAGGGCGCCGCAATGGAGGTGGTCCGGTTGGCTGTCGGCGGCCGAGGCAGACGCTGTGCTCAAGTCGGCCTGGGCCGCTGGAAGCGGGTACACGAGGAAGCTGCTAGGCAGGGGGTTCGCGGCGGGTGGTCGGGGCCGGGGGGGTCCGCGGCGGGTGGTCGGGGCGGGGATCAGGGGACGAGGATTACTTTTCCGGCGGCGGTGCCGGATTCGGCGTAGTGGAGGGCGTCGGCTATGTCGGCCAGGGGGAAGGCCCGGGCGATGCGGGCGGTGATCTCGCCGGCGGCGAGGAGGGCGAGGACGGCTTCCAGGTCGGTGCGGAGTTCGGTCTGGTAGCGCTCGGGGCGGCGGGCCTTGCCGGCCCATAGGTTGAAGAAGGTCGCGGACTTTCCGTTGGGGAGCAGGTTCCACAGGAACAGGCGGCCGAAGAGGGCGAGAACGGGGAGTTTGGCGTTGCCTTGGTCGTCGCGGGTGGAGGCGGTTCCGTAGGAGACGAGGTATCCGCCGCGGCCGAGCATCGACCAGGAGTGGCGGATGCCGGTACCGCCGACGTGATCGAAGACCGCGGCGACTCCGTCCGGGGCGATCGCCTTGACTGCGGCGACGGTGTCCTGTTCGCGGTCGACCGGGATCGCGCCGAGCTCACGGACGTACGGGAGGTGACGCTTGGAAGCGGTTCCGATGACCTGCGCGCCGAGGTACCGGGCGAACTGCACGAGGAGTGATCCGACGCCGCCGTTGGCGCCCAGTACGACGATGGTGTCGCCGCGCTTGACCTTCGCGATCCGCAGCATCCGCCAGGCGGTCACGCCGTTGACGATCAACGCTTCCGCCTCTTCGGCCCCCACCCCGTCCGGCACCGGCACGAGGTCCGCGGTGTTCAGCACCAGCCGGTCCGCCCAGCCACCGACCTTGGTCAACGAGGCAACCCGCTGCCCGACCACGAACCCGGCGCCCGAGTCGGGGCCGAGGGACTCGATTACGCCGACCACGTCGTAGCCGGGTACGAACGGGAAGGGCGGCTGGTCGTAGTACCGGCCGCGGCGCATCTGTTGTTCGGCGAACGAGACTCCCGTCGCCTCCATCCGGATCAGCGCCTGGCCTGCTTCGAGCTCGGGGATCTCCCGCCGGCGCAGGCGCAGTCCCTCCGGTTCGACGATGCCTGGGAGCTCTACCTCGGTGATCATCTCGTCCTCGCTTCGTTCTCGGTGTGTCGTGCTGACGAGATAGACGATGCCGTGACGAAGGCAGGCGGCGCGTCGGCGAAAACTACGTAGATCGGCTGCCTACGTAGTCACCGGCCCTCACCTACGATGGCCGCGAAGCGCGTTCCATCGACTACCGAGGAGAGTCGACCCGATGCAGTTCGTGGCCCGGCAGGCTGAGCTGCACGCGATCGGCGAGGTGACACGCGGGGCCGCGGACGGCCGAGGCGGCGCGATCGTGGTCGCCGGCGAGGCGGGGATCGGCAAGTCGACACTCGTCGAGACCGTGGCCGGACAGCTCGACGATTGGCTGGTACTACGCGCAGACGGCAGCGAGTTCGAGCGCGACCTCCCGTACGCCGCCCTGCACCAACTCTGCGCCCCCGTGATCGAGCACCGCACCGAACTCCCCGCCGTCCAGCAGCGAGCGCTCGAATCGGTCTTCGGCCTCGGCGACGCCACGACACCAAGCTCACTGATGATCAGCGTCGCCGTACTCGGCCTGCTCTGCGAACTCACCCGCCGCCACCCCGTCTGCTGCGTCGTCGACGACGTCCAGTGGATCGACGCCGGTACCCGCCAAGTGCTCACCTTCGTCGCCCGCCGGATCGCCTCCGAGCAGATCGCCATGGTCCTCGCGGCGCGCGACGACAGCGGACCCGGCGTCGACTTCCCCGAGCTCCCCCGTCTGCAACTCTCCGGCCTCGCCGAAGCCGACGCGCTGACCCTCCTGCAGTCCTCGACGCGAGCGGGCGTCGACAGCGAAGTACTCGACCGCATCCTGGCCGAAGCGCACGGCAATCCCCTTGCCCTGCTGGAGTTCGGGCACATCGACGGCCCGATGGCCTTGCCCGCCGATCACCAGAGCCCTCAGCGCGGCAGCGTCGTCGAGGCTCTGCAGAACGAGTTCACCCGACGCGTACTACGGTTGCCACCGGCAACGCAATCCCTCGTCGCCCTGGCCGCCGCCGAGCCGGTCGGAGACCTAGGCCTACTCCGACGCGCAGCGAATCTCCTCGACCTCAACCCAGCCACCCTCGCCGACGCTGAAGACGACGGCCTGGTGGTGCTCGGTCCACGGCTGCGTTTCCGCCACCCGCTCGTGCGCTCAGCGGCGTACCGGGCAGCGACCCCCGCGATGCGCCGCAGCCTGCACGCCGCGCTCGCCGAGGCGACGGACCGAGCTATCGACCCCGACCGTCGCGCCTGGCACCGAGCGCACGCCGTCATCGACACCGACGAGGACGTCGCGACCGAGCTGACCGAGTCGGCCGAACGCACCGAGCGGCGCGGCGACCTCGCAGCCGCCTCGGCCTTCCTCGAACGCGCCGCACAACTGAGCGCAGAGCCCGCCGGCCAATCCGCCCGACTCCTCGCCGCGGCCCGGCTGCGGATGCGACTGGGCTCGTTCCGCGAGGCCCGCGAGCTGGTCACCCAGGCCGAACGCCGCCAGCTCGACCCTGATCAGCATGCCGAGGCCCGCCTCCAGCGCGCTCTGATCGACCTCCACCTCGAGCGCAGTCCCGAGGCGACCGCAGCCCTGGTCAGCGTCGCCCCGGACCTCCCGCCCGACGAGGCCCGGGAGACCTACATCGAGGCATTCAGTTCCGCGATGTTCATCGACCGGCTGCCGGGACGCCTGCGCCAGCTCGGCACCCGGATCCGTGCTCAAGTACCGCCGCCGGAGAACCCACGACCTGCCGACCTGCTACTGGATGCGTTGCTCGACCAGGCAATGCTGCCGGCCGAGAAGGCGGTACCGGCGATGCGCGCCGCGGTGGAGGCGTTCAGGACCTCCGAGCTCACCAGCCCTTGGTGGATGGAGCTCGCCTGCATGATGGCGATCGACCTGTGCGACGCCGAGGCGGTGGACGAGGTCTCCACCCATCAGGTCGAACTGGCTCGCCGGCAGTCGGCGTTCGCAGTACTGCCGCAGGCGCTGAAGTTCCATGCCATCGGGCGGATGATGCTCGGCCGGTTCGGCGACGCGGCCGCTGCTCTGGAGGAGGCACGCGCGGTCGACGAGGCGGCCGGCACCCTCGACCTGGCCTTCGCCGAGTTCATCTTCGCGGCCTGGCGGGGCGACACGGACGAGTTCCAGGAGCTGCTGGCCGGCATGCACGAGCGCGTCGGCCGGGACGAGATCGTCGCCGAGCTCTACGCCACCGCCGTACTCCGCAACGGCCTTGGCGACTACCCGGCCGCAGTCAAGGCCGGACTCACCGCCCAGCAACAACAGCAACGCGGTTCGTACGTCGTCTGGAGCCTCGACGCGGAACTCGTCGAAGCCGCCGCCCGAGCCGGCCGCCCTGAGGACGCGGCCCTCGCAGTGGACCGGATCGAGGCGCTGGCCCGCACCAACCCGACACCGTGGGCCGTCGCATCGCACCTTCTCGCGCAGGCCTTGCTCGATCCGGCGTCAGCGAGCACGGACGCGCGGTACCGGGAGGCGATCGACCTGCTCGGGCAGACCGACGTACGGGCTCTGTACGCGCGTGCGCGGCTCCTTTACGGCGAATGGCTGCGGCGCGAGTCCCGTCGCTCCGAGGCACGAGTCGAGCTCCAAGCCGCGCACGAAGCCCTCGCCGCGATGGGCGCCGCCGCCTTCGCCGAACGAGCAGCCCGCGAACTCGCCGCCACCGGCCAGCGCCCGCGCCGCGAAGGCACGAACCCCCTCGACCAGCTCACGTCGCAGGAACGCCTGATCGCCACCAAGGTCGCCGCCGGCGCAAGCTCCAAGGAAGTCGCCGCAACCCTCTTCCTCAGCCCCCGCACCATCGACGCCCACCTCCGCAACATCTACCGCAAACTGGAGATCACCTCCCGCCGCCAACTACGAGACCTGTCCCGCTGAGTCGGTGACAGCGGGGGCGGCGGGCAGCCTGGGCGTTCGGGGCTCCGGATGGATGGCAAGATCTGTCGGGTGCAGATCGGGATACTGGGGTCATTCGAGGTTCGGGCGGGCGATGGGCGCCTGGCCGACGTTCCGGGTGCCCGGCTGCGGGGGTTGCTGATCGCGCTGGCGCTGGAGGCGGGTCGTACCGTGCCGAAGGCGACGCTGGTCGACTGGATCTGGGGTGAGCAGCCACCGGCCGAGGCGGCGAATGCCTTGCAGCGGTTGGTTTCGCGGTTGCGGAAGGCCTTGCCGGAGGGGTCGGTCGAGGGGCAGCCGAGCGGTTACCGGTTGACGGTGGATCCCGACGCGGTCGATGCGCTGCGGTTCGAAGCCCTCGTCGGGCAGGCCCGCACTGAGAAGGGTCCCCGGCAGGTGCGGCTGCTGCGCGAGGCTCTTGCCTTGTGGCGTGGGGCGGCGTTGCAGGACGTCGGCCTGGACGAAAGCGCCGCGTTCAACGCGGCGGCGACCCGGCTCGAGGGGCTGCGGCTCACCGCGATGGAGGATCGGTTCGAGGGAGAGGTCAGCCTCGGCCAGGGCGCCGAGGTGCTCCCGGAGCTGACCGACGCGGTGACTGCCCATCCGCTGCGGGAACGGCTGGTCGCGGCGCTGATCCGCGCCCTCGTGGCAACCGGTCGCGACAGCGAGGCGTTGGTCCTGTACGAGCGAACACGACAAGCCTTGGCCAACGCACTCGGCGTCGACCCCTCGCCGGAGTTGGCGGCCTTGCATGTTGCGCTGCTGCGTGGGGAGCTGGGACAGCGCGAGGAGACCCGCAAGACCAACGTACGGGCCGAGCTGACGAGTTTCGTCGGCCGTGACGCGGACGTCGCGGCAGTCCGGGAGCTGATCGCGGAGCATCGGCTGACCACTCTCATCGGGTCGGGCGGTTCGGGGAAGACCAGGCTGGCGACGGAGACCGCGCGGACAGTGCTCGGTGGGATGGCGGACGGGATCTGGCTGATCGAGTTCGCCCCGATCGGCGCGGGAAGCGATGTCGCGCAGACGGCGCTCGCTGGGCTCGGTCTTCGGGACGCTCTGCTCGGTCCGTCGCCATCGGACCCGATGGACGGGCTGATTGCCGCGATCAACGACCGGGAGATGCTGCTGATCCTCGACAACTGCGAGCACGTGATCGAGTCGGTGGCGAAGCTGGCCGAGCGATTGCTCGGAGAGTGCCGGCGGCTGCGGATCCTGGCGACCAGCCGGGAGCCGCTCGGGATCACCGGCGAGGCGTTGTGGCAGGTCGAGCCGCTTGCCCTCCCGACCGGCGGTCTCGTCGATGACAGCTCGCCGGCGCTGCGGTTGCTGCGGGACCGGGCGGGCGCAGTACGGAAGGCTCTTGGGACCGACGAACACACCAAGGCGCTGATGGTGCGGATCTGCCTGGCGCTGGACGGGATGCCGCTGGCGATCGAGCTGGCCGCCGCCCGGTTGCGCACGATGAGCATCGAGCAGCTCGCCAACCGGCTCGACGACCGGTTCCGGCTGCTGACCAGCGGGAGCCGTACCGCGTTGCCGCGCCACAAGACGTTGCGCGCGGTGGTCGACTGGAGCTGGGAGCTGCTCACCGACGCCGAGCGGACGGTACTACGCAAGCTGTCGGTGTTCTCTGGTGGAGCGAGCCTGGAGGCGGCCGAGCACGTCTGCCTCGGTGACGCCGTCGAGCGGGATCAGGTGCTCGAGTTGCTCACCTCGCTGGCCGAGAAGTCGCTGCTGGTCCCTGTGGGCGATGGCGCTCCGCGCTACCGGATGCTGACCACGATCAAGGAGTACGCCGCCGATCGGCTCGCGGAGGCGGGCGAATCCGATCAGACCCGGCAGGCGCATCTCGCGTACTTCACCGAGTTCGCGGAGATCGCGGAGCCGCATCTGCGTCGCGCCGAGCAACTGGAGTGGCTCGCCCTGCTCCGGGCCGACCACGACAACCTCAGCGCCGCGCTGCGGGGAGCGATCGCGGCCGGTAACGCGCGGACGGCGATGCAGCTCGCGGCGGCCACCGGGTGGTACTGGTGGCTGGGCGGACGTCGTACCGAAGGGCTTGAACTGGCACTCGCGGCCGTCGACCTCCCGGGCGAGGTGCCGGACGACATCCGTGCCCTGGTCTACGGGCTGGTGGTGCTGTACGTGACGTCGGGACAGGGCGATGAGCACCTGGGCGAGGAATGGATCCGGAAGGCGTACCGGTTCAGCCAGCTCAGCGACAGCAACCACCCCATGCTCGGCCTGGTGATCCCGATGGAACGCCTGCTCGATTCGCCTGAGCAGGCGTTGGCCGCGTTCGAGGATCAGCTGGACAGCGACGACCCGTGGGTCGGGGCCTTGGCCCGCTGGCAGGTCGGCAAGATGCGAGCCCTCCTCGGCCAGGGCGGCGCGGAGGCGGAGGCTCAGGTGGCGCTGGCGCTCGCGGAGTTCCGGACGCTCGGCGACCGGTTCGGGATCTACCTGGCACTGGGCGAGCTGGCGGTCCAGCTCGCCACCCGCGGTGAGTTCGACGGCGCCTGCGAGTGCTACGAGGAGGCGATCACCGTCCTCACCGAGCTCGGCGCCGTCGAGGACGTCATCGAGACACGGACCCAGCAGGCCATGCTGTACTGGGTGATCGGCGATCGCGACGCCAGCGCGGCCGCCATCGCCGATGCCGAGCGGCTCGCCGAGGGCGTCACCTGGCCGTACGCCCTGGTCTCCCTGGCACTTGCCAAGGCCGGCCTCGCGCGGCTGGCCGGCGACCTGGCGGAGGCCCGCCGTCAGCTGGACCTCGCAACCACGCTCCTGGGCGACGCCGCGGAGCAGGCGAGTGTTCGCGCCCAGATCCACGACGTGCGCGGCTACCTGACCAACGATCTCGAGGAGTCCCGCCGTCACCGTATCGCCGCCTGGCAGGCGGCCTCCGAACTGGGATTCGCCTTCCTGCTCGGCCCACTCCTGGTCGGCTTCGCGGACCTCGCTGCCCGCCTCGGCGACTACGACCAGGCAGCGCTCCTCCTGGCAGCCACCACCGACGTCCGCGGTCTGGCGAGCCTCTCCCAACTGGACGCCACCAGAATCGAGCAGGACGCCCGACATCACCTCGGCGAACCACGATTCGCCGAGGTGACCCGCAAAGCCGCAGAAACCGACTGGCACGAACTGATCGCTCCCTTGGTGTCAGCTGACTGAGCGGACCGACCTTGTGCTCCGCCTGAGCAGATCCGCGGCGTGCGGATGCTCAGACGGAGCACAAGGTGCCCTTGGCAACTACCTGCAGAATCGCCAGCGGGCGGACGTAGTGCCAGGTGATCGGCCGGTCCGGATGGCGGTAGCCCCGTTCTCCGGCGACGCGCAGCGGGTAGCCGTACCCGAGCGCCTCCTCGCTCTGGAATCGGAAGCTGTCGGTGATCGAGTCGCCGGTGAACATCACGGTGCTGCCCGGTCGCAGGGTGATCGTCACGCGCGACCACCGAACCAACGCGTCGCCGCCTGGTCGAACCCGGCTGCGGCAGCTTCGCCATCAGGAGCGGCCTGGTACGCCGCCCAGGCCACGACACCGTCCGGCCGGATCAGCGCGGCGGCCAGTCCGAGATCGTCGTGGGCGGGCTGAGCGGAGTACCGGATCCTTCCCTCCCACCCCGTCGCCCTGCTGGCCAGGCGCCCGCTGAAATCGAGGAGGACGCCTTCGCCGTCGCGCATCAGGTCCGCGAGCCGGCGGCCGTCCTCGAGCCGGAACTCCGGCGCGACCCGGCCGACCAGCGGATGCTCGCTGCCGAGGTCGTACCGGATCGATGCCCCCGACAACCTTTCGAACGCGTACGTCGTACCGTCGCGGGTCTCGAACAGCTCGTGCAGCAACCCCTGCAGCGCCTGCGATCCCGGCGCCATCGTCGCCACCTGCGCACGCGACCAGTCGAGCACCCGCGCGGCGATCGGCTGACGCTCAGCCGCGTAGGTATCGAGCAGACCATCCGGAGCGATCCGTTGGATGGTCGCCGCGAGCTTCCAGCCCAGGTTCATCGCGTCGCCGAGGCCGAGGTTGAGCCCCTGCCCGCCCAGCGGCGAGTGGATGTGCGCGGCGTCGCCGGCCAGCAGCACCCGCCCTTGCCGGTACGTCGTCGCCTGCATCGCCCGATCGGTGAAGCTCGACGCCCGGCGTACCTCGCTCAAGGTCACATCAGTGCCTGAGACCCTGCGCAGTACCTCCTGCAGGTGTTCGCGAGTCAGCTCCTGCGAGCGATCGAAGGCGCCACCGTCGAAGTCCATCATCCCGAGATGCCCCTCGATCGGCATCCGGACGTACATCCCGGTCGGCGTCGGATTGAACCAGGGCTCGAGCTTCTCGGGATCGGCGACCGTGGCGTCCATGACATAGCCGGTGAACTCCGGCTTCGTACCGGCGAACTCGAAGCCCGCCAGACCGCGCACCGTACTCCGCCCGCCGTCACACCCGACCACCCACCGCGCTTCGTACTCCTGGTTGATGACTACTTTCTCCTCGTACTGCGTAAGCGCATCAACTGTCACGCCGTACCTGACCTCGACGCCAAGCTTGGCCGCCCGCTCGGCCAGCAACCCTTCGACCGCCTCCAGGCTGGTCATCGCGCCACCCGGCGCCGGCGTCGGCAACCTTTCCGGGAACGCGTCGAGATCAACCTTGCTCGGGTCGAGCATCATCCCCGCGAAGTGCCCTACCCGCTGAGGAACGAGCGGCTCGTCTTCCTCGAGATCCTTCAACCGCCCGGACGCCGCGAGCAACTCCCCCAGCAACCCTCGCCGGTAGAACGCCTCGACCGAGGCCGCCGACATCCCCCGCATCCCCAACGGCATCGCCCGCCAAGGCGACGCCTCGTCTGCCTCCCGCTCGAGCACCAGCACGGAGCACCCCGCCAGCCCCAGCTCACAAGCAAGGAACAGCCCAACCGGCCCCGCACCCACTATCACCACGTCATACATCGGAAGCTCCTGTCGTCGAGTCACACCACGACCCTGACGACACCCCCTGACAGCACCCGCCCACGGCGCTGTCACCCCGCTGTCTCAGCCAAGCCAGCGCTGCGGGCTCACCCCTTGCGGAGGATCTTCTCCATCGCCTTACCGCGCGCCAGCTCGTCGATCAGCTTGTCCAGGTACCGGATCTCGCGCATGACCGGATCCTCGATCTCCTCCACCCGGACGCCACAGACGACGCCCTTGACCAGCGCCCGCGCCGGGTTCGGCTCCGGCGCCTCCGCGATGAAAGTCTCGAAGTCCGCCTGCTTCGCCAACTGCTCTTCCAGGTCCTGCCGGCTGTACCCCGTCAGCCACCGGATGATCTCGTCGACCTCCGCCCTGGTCCGCCCTTTCCGCCCCGCCTTGGCGACGTACAACGGATAGACGTCCGCGAAGCTGGTACCGAAGATCCGAGGCCTCACCACTGTTCCCCCTTCTCAAAAGGCGGCAGCTCCGCCAGTTTCCGTACGGCCGCCGGCGGGAAGTCCGGCCAGGACTCGAGAACGTCCTGGTCCGTGTTGCGCAGGTACTTGTCGATGAACCGCTGAGTGTTCCGCAACACCCGAACCGCGGTAGCCGCATCAAGCGACCCGTTCTCGATCACATCCGCGAAGTCGTCCAGATCAAGCATCTCGTACCGAATGCTTGTCGGCGGCAACAAAATATCCACCTGCCGATCATGAACGACCAACCGCCCCGGCTCGGTCTCCTCCACATCCACCAGATCGATGTACCAACCACCCTCAAGCCATCCCGAGAAGGTGTTCGGCTTCATGATCTGCACACCTTCATCGGCAATGACAAACCCACGATCCACGGTCGGCCGCCCCACCGCCTGCCACTCCGGAAGGATCGGCACGTCATAAGCCACCACATTGTCAGCAGTCCGCACCCCCGCACACCACTGCCCAGTCCGATGAAGAACCCGCACACCCTCAAGAATCACCAACCCAGTATCGCCGGACCAAGGGTGTGGCCAGCCCCACCCCGCCCGACGCCCAGCTCCATACCGGACCTGTTCCGACCTCCGTAGCGTCGACGACATGACGACAACCGACGCGCCCCGCACCCAAGAATCCTTCGACACCGTCAAGAAGTGCATCAAGCTCTACGCCATGGTCAGCGCCATCACCCTAGGCACAGTCGCGACGCTGACCTTCACGAACCACCAGACAACCCTCTTCGAGTGGATCCGCTCCACCATCCTGCTGGCGATCTCCCCACTCCTCCACCGCCTGGCAACCCAAGCCGCCACCGGCACCCACTCCAGCCTCACCCGCCTACAAACCCTCACCACGATCATGCCCATCGCCATCATCGCCGTAGACCTGATCCCCAACCTCTGCCCCACCTGGTACACGACAATGCAAGCCATCTCAGCCCTACCCCTGATCGCGGTAGCCGTCCTAACCCGCAAGCGTGCCCGCGCCTAATCCGCAGAACTCACGGAACGCCCGAACTCCGCATAGACCGGCACTCCCCGATCCCCCGCCTCCACCGCTACCGCGATCCTCCGAGCAAGCGACGGCCGCAACCGCCCGGCAGCCTCATCCAGCGACAGGAACTCATAGCCGCGCGCCTCGCCAGGATCAACAACCATCTGGCTCAGAAACAAGATCCGCCCAGCGTCATCGCGAATCAACGCACCCGCAGCAGCCGTCTTCCGCGGCAAACGCCCCGCAATCCCGACGTTGAACTCCACCTCCGGCTCACCCTCAGCCGCAAGGTCGTCCTTGCGAATGGCATCACTCACCGAGCTGATGCCGTACTTCATCAAGCTCGAGCTTCTCGTCGCGCCGGCGGGCGCGGGACGCCCAGGCCTTGGCCTCCTCGGCATGACCCCAATGGCCGTGCTTGCGTGTCATGTCGCGAGCGCCGCCATGCTCCGTCTTCCCCCGCCCAAGCCCCATCTCAACAGGCTACCGCCGAGAATCCGCGGGCTTCTATCCCATTCGGGTGGTGAACTGGTTGATGTCGAAGTAGTCGCGCCACGCCGTGAGCTTGCCGTCGGCAACCTCGAAGGCCCCCATCACCGGTACCTCGAACGACCTGTCGGGCAGCGTGAACACATCCACCCGCTCGGTCATCACGACCGGACCATCGGCCGCGATGTTGCGGACCTTGAACTCGATCCGCTCGATTCCCGGTGCCCCAGGACGGATGAACGAGTCGATGTAGCCGGCAATCGCCTCCCGTCCGGCCACCGGCTCCAGCGGGATGTTGTGGTAGACGGCGTCCTCGGCGAAGAACGCGACCAGCTCAGCGGTAGCGACATTGTCAGACCAAGCCGCACAGAACCGGCGTACAACCTCGATAGGCTCATTCATACCGGGAACAACGGAAGGTCGGCACAGGATGTTCCTGCTCCAGATGTCAGGCGTTCCCGGCTCCGGAAAGTCCACCGTGGCCGCCCACGTCGTCAAGACGTTCAACGCCGTCGCCGTCGACTACGACGTCATCAAGTCCGCCATTCTCGACGCGGGCTTCGACCTGACAAGCAGCACCAAGGCGGCGTACGAGGTGATGTACGCCCAGGCGCTTCACGTGCTGACTCAAGGCCATCCCGTCATCATGGACAGCCCGTGCTTCTGGCCACGGGTCGTCACCGAGGGGATGGGAATCGCCCGGCAGCACAACGCGAACTACCGGTACGTCGAATGCCAGGTCGACGATCTGAAACTCATCGACGAGCGACTCCACCAACGCCCGCGGCTGAGGAGCCATCGTCGCGGTGTGGATCATCCGCCGGTGGACCTCGGCGACGAACCAGTCGATGGCGAGGCCTTCTTCCGCGGCGCGGCAGACCGCGTCCAACGGCCTCCGGGCAACTACCTCCAGCTGGACATGCACCGCCCGCTGTCCGAGGTACTGCCTGAGGTCGACGCTTACCTGCGGCAGTAACTCAGGAGCAGGGTCACCGTCATCCGACTGTCGAACGACTGTCCGAGGTGGCGGGACGGCGTCGGATTCCTGTGGTCATCCGACGGAAGCGGGCGGGTGGAGTGGCGACCGATCCTGATGAGCATCCGCCGGATGCGTGCTCGACGCGCACCGAGGCGACTTTCGGGGAGCGCCGGTCAGGCGTGCTCCAGGCAACGAAGCGTCTTGCTCAAGGGAAGGTCCGCATGAATGAATTCTCCGCCGGTGAGGCCGGCACCATCGTGCTCGTCCACGGGCTCTGGGTGAATCCACGCAGCTGGGAGGGGTGGAAACACCATTACGAAGGGCGGGGATACCGGGTGCTCACCCCGGCCTGGCCGGGGCTCGACCGCGAGGTCGAGGACCTTCGCCGTGACCCCGCGGGGATCGCGGGAGTCGGGCTTCGGGAGGTGGTCGACCACTACCAGAGCATCATCCAGGCGCTGGATCGGCCGCCGATCATCATGGGCCACTCGTTCGGCGGCACCGTCGTCCAGCTCCTGCTCGATCGCGGACTGGGCAGCGTCGGCGTCGCCATCGACTCGGCGGCCGTCAAGGGCGTCCTCCCGTTGCCGCTGTCGACCCTCAAGTCGACCTTCCCGGTCCTCGGAAACCCGGCCAACAAGAACAAAGCGGTCTCGCTGACGCCGGAGCAGTTCCACTACGCCGTCACCAACACGCTGTCCGAAAGCGAGTCCGCTGCCCGCTACGAGCGGTACGCCGTCCCCGGCTCGGCCCGCGTCCTCTTCCAGGGGGCGTTCGCCAACTTCAACCCGCGCGCCGTGACCCGGGTCGACTTCCGCAAGCGCACGGCCCCGCTGCTGTTCATCGCAGGCGAGGCCGACCACCTCGTGCCGCCCAAGGTCAACAAAGCCAACTGGCGGCTCTCCCGCAAGTCCAAGGCCGTCAGCGCTTACCAGGAGTTCCCCGGGCGCTCGCACTTCATCATCGGCCAGGACGGCTGGCAGGACGTCGCCGACTACGCGCTGAACTGGGCCGAGGAGCACGCTCCCGCCCGGGTGTGACGCCGACGCCTGTAATGAAAACCCGTTTCGAACAAAGGAGAAATCGTGCGTAACCGTCGTCTTCTGTACTCCGCCGTCCTCGGCGTGACCGGAATCGTCCTCGCCGCCGGCATCACCACGCTGGCGTCAGCCGAACCGTCCCACCAGACCGCGCCTGTCGCCCTCTCGCACCCGGTGGTCAAGGGTCCGAAACCGACGATCGTCCTCGTCAACGGAGCCTGGTCGGACGCGGCCAGCTGGGGCCGCGTGGTCAAGCGCCTGCAGGCCGACGACTACCCGGTCGTCGCTCCGCCGACCGCCCTGCGCAGCCTTTCCGGCGACTCCGCCTTCCTGGCTTCGTTCCTCAAGACCGTCCAGGGCCCCATCGTCCTGGTCGGGCAGTCCTACGGCGGCGCCGTCATCACCAGTGCCGCCACGGACAACCCCAACGTCAAGGCCCTGGTCTACATCTCGGCCTTCGCGCCGGACACGGGTGAGAACGTCGCGACCCTGACCGGGCGTTTCCCGGGCAGCCACATCAGCAACGATCCCAATGCGCCCATTCCCACCGCCCTCAGCCCCGTCCCGGTCCCCTTCCTCACCCCCGACAACAAGCCCGAGATCGACCTGTACGCCAAGGCGGATCAGTACCGGGATTTGTTCCTGAGCAACCGTGTCACCGCGGCCGTCGCCGCAGAACTCGCCGCCACGCAGAGCCCCGTCGCATCGACGGCCCTGGGCGAGCCCAGCGCCGGCGTACCGGCCTGGAAGAAGATCCCCTCGTGGTACCTCGTCTCCGACGACGACCACCTGATCCCGCCGTCCGCCGCGCGCTTCATGGCGACCCGCGCCCACTCCCACATCGTCGAGGCCGACACTCCCCACGCGGCACAAGTGACCAACCCGGGGATTGTCACCAGCCTGATCGAACGGGCCGTCGCGGCCACCCGCTGACGCCAGCCGGACGACGCCACCGGTCAACCCGGCGGTGTCGTCCGGCCCTTCCCCGCGACTACCTACGAGGTCACGAACAGTCCGGTCATCGCAGTGTTCTTTCGGAGGAATCAACGTCAGGTCCGCCGCGCCACGCCCTGGGCGAGCTGCCATAGGCACGGGAGAACGCCCGGCTGAAGGCGGCTTCGGAGATGTAGCCCACGCGGGCCGCGATCCGGCCGACCGGGTCGGCGGTACCGCGGAGCAGGTGCGCCGCGTGGCCCAGCCGGCACCGCAGTACGTACGAACCGGGGGTTTCCCCGACCGACTCGGCGAACCGCGTCGCGAACGCCGAACGCGACAGCGCGGAAAGCCGCGCGAGCTCGTCGACGGCCCAGTCGCGACCAGGGTCCCGGTGGATGGCGGCTAGGACCGGTGCGAGCATTGGATCCATCGCTGCCGTGAGCCAGCCGGCCTCGCGCACATCTCCTGACGCGGCGTACGACCGCAGCGTCCAGATGAAGAGCAGATCGAGCGCCCGCGACACCATCACCCGAGCGCCGGGTGCCGAGCGGATCACCTCGGACACGAGCAACTCGCTGATCGGCCGGAGCCAAGCCGCCGATCCCGCGTCGCCGCGGATCACGATCGCCGGCGGCAGTACCCCGAGCAGCGGCGCAGCGACAACCGTCTCGACCAGGAACTCCCCGGTCACCCAGCACGAGAGCGGCGCCGCGCGGACGAGGTGGGCATCACCGCGCGCGAGCAGTACCAGGTCCCCAGCACCCAGTTCCACGGTGGCTTCGCCAGTGATCTCGATGCTGAGCCCGCCCTCCTCGACCAGATGCAGCACCCTGGCGCCGACCGGGTGCCGCTCACCCGCGCTCGACCGGCGGAGCACCTCGCCACCCTGCAGGTGAATCGCCTGCAGCACGTCCGAGAGCACATCGGGTTCGCCGTACGCCGGTGGCTGTGGCGAATCGGCAAAGTCTTCCGGATCATCGGCCATGTTTCCGGTTCAACCTCCTTCTAGGCTCCGACACAGGATGCGCGAGTTTGTTCTGCACGAGCGGCCGCCGCGCTCCGGACCGAGGAGCCAGGACCCTATGACATCGGATCATTCCATCCCCGCGTGGGCGGGAGAGGGTGTTCCAGTGGGCGACCTGTTCGAGCACGCCGGCGTCGATCTGCTCGTGGGACGCGGCGTGGCGCTCGAGCGAATCCGTGGCTTTCTCGACGCCACAGACCGTGGTGGAGCGCTGGTGTTGTCAGGAGCGGCGGGAGTAGGCAAGACCGTCCTGCTCGATGCGGTGGCGGAAGCGGCGGTCGCGAACGGGTCGCGGGTACTGCGTGCCGCCGGCGTCGAGTTCGAGGCCGACGTGAGCTATTCGGGCCTGAACCAGGTTCTTTTCCCGCTGTACGAGGTCTTCGGGGAACTGGAGACGCCGCATGCCGAGGCGCTGCAAGTCGCTCTGGGCTTCGGGAGCGGATCCCCGCCGGAACGGCTTGTCGTGTCGAACGCGACGCTCATGCTCCTGTGCCACGTGGCCAAGGCCAGCCCCTTGCTGCTGATCGTCGACGACCTGCCGTGGCTCGATCGGGCCAGCGCCGCCGTACTGGGTTTCGTCGCCCGCAGGCTCAACGGCACGCGCGTCACCTTCCTCGGCGCCATGCGCTCGGGAAGCGAGACCTTCTTCCACGGCGGCGGCCTGCCCGAGTACGAGGTGCCGCCGCTGGACGGAGAGTCCTCGCAACTCCTGCTGAACACCCGATTTCCGGCCCTGGCCGCTCAAGTGCGTCAGCGGCTCCTGTCGGTAGCCGAGGGGAACCCGCTGGCGTTGCTCGAGTTGCCCACCGCGCTGAGCGGGGAGCAGCGTTCGGCGCTGGAGACCCTTCCCGCGGTACTCCCGCTCAGCGAACGCCTCCAGGCACTGTTCGTCTCCCGGGTGTCTGCTCTCTCTGTCGCCGCACGGCGGCTGCTGTTGCTCGCCACGCTGGAGGGAACCGGCGACGTCGCGGTCCTGCAGGCGTCGGCGCGGCAGGCCGGCTACGAATCCGACCTCGAAGACCTCGCCCCGGCCGAGCAGGATCGGCTGGTGGCTTTCGACGACGGCACGCGCCGGCTCGTTTTCCGGCATCCCTTGATCCGCTCGGCGGTCGTGAGCGCCTGCACGAGCGCCGAACGCCGAGCGGCTCATCGGGCACTGGCCGAGGTACTGGTGAGCCACCCCGAGCGGCGGGCCTGGCACCTCGGTGAAGCTTGCGTCGAACCGGACGAACAGGTGGCCGGACTGCTCGAACATGCGGCACGGCGGATCGCGGCCCGCGGCGACGCGGTCGGTGCGGTGGCGGCCCTGGTGAGGGCTGCCGATCTGAGTCCTCAAGGATCGCACCGCGCACGCCGGCTCGCTGAGGCCGCCTATATCGGCGCCGACGCGACCGGGCAACTCCGCAACGCCTCGGAACTGCTCGAAGGCGCTCGGCAGGCCGATCCGGAGCTGATGGACTCCCTCCACTTCGCCGCTGCCGCTGTCTTCCTGATCATCAACGGCGACGGGGACATCGACACCGCCCACCGGCTGCTGGCCGGTGCCGTCGAGGCCGGCACGCACCAGTACGACGCCCAGGACGGCGCCCTCATCGACGCGCTCCACCTACTGCTGCTCCTCTGCTTCTTCAGTGGTCGCGCGGAGCTTTGGAACCCTTTGTACGCAACGCTCCGACGGCTGCGGCCGGAGCCGCCCGCCCTGCTCTCGGTGGCTGCGAAGACCTTCTCCGACCCGGTCCGTACCGGTGCTGGAGCCGTGAACCAACTGGAGTCGGTTCTTGGCGACCTGCAGAAGGAAACCGATCCCGGCTGGATCGTTCGCGCGGGCACCGGCGCGCTCTACCTCGATCGGCTGGCAGAGGTCCGCGAGCCCTCGTGGCGAGTTGTCTTCCAAGGGCGCGACGGCGGTCCGCCGCGGCGGCACATCGGAGCGCTCATGCACCTGTGCCTGGACGACTACCTCACCGGCAGATGGGACGAGTGCCTGGAGCTGGCCGATGAGGGAATCCAGGTCTGCCAGGACTCCGGATACCCCTTCTTTACTTGGTACTTCTGGTACTGCCGAGCCGTCGTCGCTGCAGCCCGCGGCGACGACGAAGCGGCCGACCGCCTGACTGACCAGATCATTCGCTGGGCGACACCCCGAGGCGTGGGAGTGGCGCTGCACTACACCCGGCACGTCCGCACAGTCGCCGAATCCGGCCGCGGCGACTTCGAAAGCGCCTATCGACACGCGACGGCCCTGAGTCCGGCGGGTACGTTCGCCTCCCACGTGCCGCACGCGTTGTGGGTGGCGTTCGACGTCG
The DNA here is from genome assembly GCF_039537185.1 of Kribbella ginsengisoli. Taxonomy (NCBI): domain Bacteria; kingdom Bacillati; phylum Actinomycetota; class Actinomycetes; order Propionibacteriales; family Kribbellaceae; genus Kribbella; species Kribbella ginsengisoli. Next base: position 384,952 of record NZ_BAABAA010000003.1, read on the forward strand.
TCGAGGCCGCCGTGCGGACCGATCGGCACTCCGCCGCCGCCGCTCACGTGCGTGCCATGCGGGAGGCCGACATCGCTGGGCTGTCCCCGCGGCTCGGCCTTCTTGCAGCGGGTTCGGCGGCGTTGTGCGCGACAGACGACAACGAGGCTGTGCGCCTGTTCGAGCAGGCGCTGGCGAGACCGGGCGTCGAAAGGTGGCCGTTCGATCTGGCCCGTGTTCGGCTGGCGTACGGGGAACGGCTGCGACGCTTCCGGGCGAATGCCGACTCCCGAGAGCCGCTGCGGCTGGCGTACGACGCCTTCACACTGCTCGGCGCCAGGCCCTGGGCCGACCGGGCCGCCAAAGAACTCCGCGCCACCGGATGGGGCACACCCAAAACCACGGCGGGCGGAGAGGTACTCACGCCCCAGGAGCGGGAGATCGCGGATCTGGCGGCGTCCGGCTTGAGCAACAAACAGATCGCCGAGCGGCTGTACCTCTCGCACCGGACCATCGGCGCACATCTGTACCAGATCTTCCCGAAGCTCGGGATCACCTCCAGAGCAGCCCTTCGCGACGCGCTTGCCGGCTTGGAGAAATGATCAGGGCTGTATGACGCCCGGTGAGCCTCTCGTCAACCTGGCCGTCCTGGAGCGATCCGCTGTGGACGGGTGCCTTTGGGGCTGTCGACGACGGCCGCGATGGCCTGGGCCGCGAGGACGACCTCCGCTTCCGTGAGCACCTGCTCGGCAAGCTTCGAGTCCACCTGGTCAACCAGGCCGGGATATCGGCCTTCATAGGCCTGGGCCGTCTCGACGTCGTCCGGACCGACAGTACGAACGCGTGTGCCCTCTTCGGGGACCAGGAAGCCGGGGACGACGATCGTGGTCTCGACCCCGAATCCTTTCAGCTCCCGGCCGTAGCTCGCTGCGAGATGGTCGATCATCGTCACCACTTCGGAGTGCAGCGCGAGGTAGGGAGTGCCCTCGGCGTCGTGGTTCGCCGGCACCATCCAGACCAGCAGGCCATCTCGCCGCTCGCGCATCTGCGGCAGCACGCAACGGTTGACGCGCTGGGTGGACAGCACATGCGCGTCGTAGAGCTGTGCCAGCTGGTACGGGGTGAAGGATTCGAGCGGTCCTCGAGGGACCGGACCGACCGCGTGGACCACTACGTCGATTCTTCCGGCTTCCGCCACGATCGCATCGACGGCCGTCGAGACCGAGCGCTGGTCGGCGACGTCCAACGAGATGCGGCGCAGGGCATGGCCACTCGGCTCGGCGATCCGGCCGGTTGGATCAACGGCAGCCGGGCCGATCCCGGCGTACACGGTGTGACCTGAACCGGCCAGCGCGTTGGCGATGGCGGCTCCGAGGTCACTGGAAGCCCCGGTAACAAGGACGATCTGGGACATGCTGCTCCTCGCTACTGTTCGGCGGGCTGTCCCATCAGTGTCGGTAGGCCGGAAACGCTTCGCATAGGTCGGATGACTGTCAGCGAGACTGTGGTCCTGCCGGCCTGTGTGCAAAGCGGTGGCATGGAGAAATGACTGCCGGGTGCGGAGTGTCGCGCCGCCTGGCGATGGTCTTCCGACGGAAGCGGTCCCCCGCCGATCCCGGCCAGGCTGTCGATCAGCGCCAGGAGGCGCAGTCACCGCGCGGGAAGGGCAAGAAATGACAGCGAGTTTCGCACAAGCACCGACCGAGACGGTGGACATCGCCGGTACGCCGTTCGCTTACCGCGAGGTGGGTGTCGCCGGTACGCCGCTCGCGTACCGCGAGGAGGGTCCGACCGCCGACGTGCCGCTGGTGTTGCTGAACCACATCACCGCGGTGCTGGACGACTGGGACCCCGCCGTGGTCGACGGCCTAGCGGCTGACCGACGCGTCATCGCAGTCGACCTCCGAGGCGTCGGCGCCTCCGGCGGCACCACCCCCGACACCATCGAGGCAATGGCCGCCGACACCGCGTCCTTCCTGGAGGCACTCGGCGTGGAAACCGCCGACCTACTCGGATTCTCCCTAGGCGGCATGGTCGCCCAGACAGTCGCCCAACAACGCCCCGACCTGATCCGCCGACTCGTCCTGGTCGGCACCTCGCCCGCCGCCGACGAAGGCCCAGCCACCTGGGCCGCCGGCCTGCAAAGCGCCTTCGGGAAAGCAGACACCGAAGGCAAACACCCCAAACACTTCCTCTTCTTCACCCCAACGCCCCGCAGCCAGTCCGCCGCGGACGCCTTCCTAACCCGCCTAACCGAACGCACCGAGAACCACGACCACCCCGTAACGCAAGAGACGATCACCGCCCAGCTAACCGCAGCCACCAAATGGGAACGGGCCACCTCACCCGCCGCCCTGTCCGACGTACAAAACCCCACCCTCATCGTCAACGGCGACAACGACACCCTGGTCCCGACGATCAGCTCCTTCCACCTAGCCCAACTGCTCCCCAACGCCACCCTGAGCATCTACCCAGACGCCGGCCACGGCGCGCTCTTCCAACACCACAACCTGTTCGTCGACCAGGTACTGGAGTTCCTCCGCTCCTGATAGGCCGCCACGACCAATGCACGCTCTAGGTTGCCCTAGGCAACGTTCAGCAGATTGAGCACCCAGTCCCACCGCAAGTTCTCAGCGACACACTCTCCGGTACCCGAGGACAGCGGTTCAAGAGATGAGGTCGAACCGTCATGCGGATCGACGATGTGTACGCCCATGTACCGAAGTACGGCGAGCGATGCGGTCCAAGCGGGGTGGCCGGCCAGGTCGTGCTTGGCGAAGGGGACGGCGGCGATAGGGATCCGGGAGCCTAACGCTGCACACAGGACGGTGAGTGGATAGGTGTTGGCAGTGCCGTTCGCCCAGGCGTTCAGCGTGTTGAAGGTCGTCGGGACGACAGCTACTGCGTCAGCCTTCGGCGTTCTTCTGGGCTCGCCTGGCGCGCGGTTGCCAACGAGAACCGGGACACCTACCAAGTCCTGTTCCGCGAGCCACGGAAGCGCAGCATCTGTCGGCAGTACATAAGGATTCCAGCCTCGCTCCCGAGCAGCCCGCACACCGTCTTCAACCCGCGATGCGAGAGGGGCTCCGCAGGTCACGAGATACAGGGTTCGGTCGGTCACGCGAGAACTCCTGCGCGGGCGGCGATGGCGGTCAGGGCCGGGGTGGTGTGGGCGGCTGCTGTTCGGCTACCGCCAAACGCTCTTCGAGCGCGCGGATTCGGTTGTAGAGGTCGACCAGGATGACGCCGTTGACGACTACGCCGGGGCGCTGCCAGTTCCTTCGTACGAAGTCTTCGTGGGCTTCTTCTGGGGACTGCTCGAGGCCGGTCGGCGGGGTAACGCGTGCGGCCACTGGAATGTTGGGATTGCTTGGTATGCGCACGGATCTCCGCTGGCCTCTCACGTGCGATTCGCACCAGGCCAATCCGCGGCGCAGCCAGACTATGACCGGCAGAGTCCGAGGAGGTCCGGGTCGGTACGACGAGATCCTCACCGCCCACGCGTCGGCCCGGTCTGGGACTGCTGACCCATCGGGACCGGCACATTGCACGAAGTTGCAATTCCTTCTGCTTCCCTGCCTCGGTCCGGCGGTTCTACTCTCTTCACAAAGAGAGGATGAAGATGAAAAAACCACGATTGTCACTGGTATTCATTTCCACCACCGCCCTCCTCGCTACCTTCCTGTCCACCCAGGCCCAGACCGCGTCGGCCTGGGCATCAGACCATTGCCAATTCACCACCGGCAGCCTGAAGTGGCAGGACCTGACCACCCGGACCACCTATTCCAACGCGGCCGCCAACGCGATCGCCGCCTGGAACGCGACGCCGACCAATGTGTACTTCACAAAGGTGACCTCGGGGACGAACGTCAAGCTCACGGACGCGAACCTGGGAACCAACGGCCCGATCGTCGTCACCAACAAGACCTGCTCGAACGGCTTCAACGCAACAGCGACCGACTCCACCCTGAATCGCGCCTACAACGACGGGTACTCATCCACGAAGAAGAAGGCCTACTTCGTTTTCCAGATCGGCTATGCACTCGGGCTGGCGCCGACTTCGGCGGCAAGTTGCCCGAATATCGAAATGATGTACATGCCGACCGCGATCGACGTCTGCGGGTACAGCGATCCTCGGCCCGGAGATATTACCGGCATTAACACGATGTACTGACCGGCGTGCAATTCATGAGTCGAAGGAGTAGGCAAATGCGATATCCCCGGATTCTCCTCGCCGCGTCGACGGTACTCGCGGCCGGCCTGATCGTGATCGCGACGGCCGGCTCCGGTGCGGCCGCGCCGGAGGCCACCCACAGTGAGCTTCAAGTGAGCTACGCCAAGAACTACCGGACCCTGACCGAGTTGCGAGCCGCAAGCTCGGCGGCAGTGAAGGTGGTGGCCGAGAGCCAGAGGTCCGAACAGCTCGGCGGAGTACCAACCACTGTCACCACCGTCAAGGTCACCAGGACCATCTCTGGGACCAACCCCGGGTCCAGCATCGAGATCCGGCAGCTCGGTACTTCCGAAGTCACCGGGAACATCTCGAAGCTCATGCAGCCTGGCCACGAGTACCTCGTCTTCCTCGTACCGAGCACCGGCGCGGACGACGCCGCCCCCAACCGCTACCTGATCGCCGGCGAGTCCGGTCTCTACGAACTCCAGGGCAACCAGTACCAGTTCCGTGGACGCGATCTGGCCCCCGGCGAGCCACAGAAGCTTCCGACGTCTGTGCAGGCGGGCGTCGCAGAAGCAGCCGCCGCGCGCTGACCACGCCCGACCCGGCGGCCGAGGCGATGGACGGACTGTTGCCTCAGAACCGATAGTCACTCAGTCAGACACTCAGGTCATGAAAAGAGGCCCTTTCCCAAAGTGGGAAAGGGCCTCTGACCTGCGGTGGAGCTTAGGGGATTCGAACCCCTGACCTCTTCCATGCCATGGATTTCCCCTCCGCTGCGGGAGCCTAAGCCCACACCCTCCTGAGTCCACCGACGTCCGGTGTCGTCCAGGCCGATGCAGGGCCGTAGCCTCCCCGTTAGCCTCCCAGCGATTACGAAGAGATGCCCCCGCCGCTTGACCGCCCAGGCGTTGGGCCGGCGGGCGGAGTGAGCGCTGCTGCGACTGGCTGGCGGCAAAGGAGAGGAACTCCAGGCGGGGCATCTCCCGTGCGCGGCGGACAACGCCACTCTCCACAGACCGACATCGCGAGCGAGTGGTCCTGACAGAACTGACAAAACCACTACTCTGCAGATCGGCGCACGCCATCCGACCGCTTTGGCTACCCAGGTCCGCCGTGGATCTTGGGTAGCCAACGAGCGGAGTCGAAGTAGCGCGGCGGCAGTTCGAAGCGCCTAGCGAATCCCCGCCTGATCTGCTCTGCCAGCAGAGAGGCACCGTCCGCGACCGAATGCGACCGAACCGCGCGCCCATCGATGAAGACGCTGGTGGGCTGATCCGGCTGGACCCAGAAGTCCGCCAACCCATCGAGGTCTGCCCTCTTGGTTCGGCGGTATGGCTCGAGTTTCCACTGCTCGTTCGGCAGAGCGAAGGCAACTGTGGGCACTCGCTCGTCTGCACTGAATCGATTGCGTGCCGCAGTCGACGGCGGTCGTTGATAGAGAACCAGGTCCTGACCGTCACCATCGGTAATTAGTGCCGTCATGACAGTCTGACGCTGACCTCCCCTTAGATCCGCGAACACCTCCTGGGAGAGTTCGTCCAGCAATGTCAGCCGAAGCCCGAACAGCTCAAGTTCGGAGCTGAGTCGGCTCATAAAGTCGCTGAGGCTGTTCCGGTACCAGTCGAAGTAGCTGCTACCACGACGCGCAACGAGCTGATCGAACAGGCGCTTGAACGCCTTCGGTCGCTGGAGCTCTGATACGTACCGCTCAATCGTTTTCAAGAACAGCCCAACAAGAGGCATGATGTCCCCGCCCTCATCGCTGTGGGCCAAGGCAGCGATATACCGGCTCCGCTGCGACCGCGCCTTTACAATCGCGGGCGGCAGGCCGTCCTGGCCGAGCAACACGTTTGCGATCAGCCGACCAACACGCCCGTTCCCGTCTTGGAAGGGATGCACGTGAGTGAACCACGCGTGGCCGACCGCCGCTCGCAGCACTGCCAGATCACCTTCTACAGGCCCCTGACTCCAATCACAAAGCTCCGCCATCGCAAACGGGATTTCATAGGTCGGATATGGCGCGTGGTCGGACCCAGAGATGGCGGCATCGAACTGCCGGTATCGACCTGCAAACCACTCGCCGGCCATCAGGACGCCGTGCAGCGACCGCACGTCCGATTGGCAAAGACCTCTAACATCGCCTCCGATGTATCGCAGGGCGAGCACGCGGGCAGTTTCGAGGCCGATCGCCGCAAACGCCCGCCTGTCCTTCTGAAGGACTTCAGGGAGCAAGTTGATGTTCAGATCACGCAGCACGCGTTGTCCGGTGTCAGACTCGATGACCTCAACAGTCCCTGCGAGGTCAGGACCCTCGAACTCGATGCTATTGCTCTCGAAGACTGACGAGTAGCCGTGTGCTCGGTCCATCTCACGCACAAGACCCATTCGGCGCGCACTTTCGAGCGCCTTTTGTAGGTCCGTCCGGACGATGTGAAGGCGGGACCGCAGTTCGTCTAGTGATCCGCTAGCTTCGGACGGCAACGAGTAGGGAGTTCCCTTCAGGATCGCCACCTCAGCCACAGGCCACCTCCACAATGATGTTCACCAGTTCACATCCAAACCGGGGCCATTATCGATCATCGTCGGGATGCAATTTGTCGAAGGAGTCTGCATGCTCCTGCGCTGCGCGGTCCGAGGCTTCGTGATCGGCCGTCGAGCGCTCTTCAAGCGATCGGCCAACTGGTGGGCCGGTGGCTCCGCGCCGTTGAGCTTCGGCGCACCGTTCACATGCGTCAGGGTCTGATGAATCAAAAGGTATGCCGAGGACAACCTTGATGGCCCGACCACACAGGCTGTCCTGATAGTAGAACCGCTCCAAGAAGATCGGCTCATGGCCAGACTTCTCTGCAACTAGCAGGCGTCTTGGGCCCTTGAACGGGTTGGTCTGCTGCCCCTCGTTGAAACTGACGACCGCGTGTACAGGAGCTGGATCTTCGGGGAGTGCCTTGTCGAGTGCGTGGTCGACCGGATCGCGCTTCTCGGCGTAGTGGTCGAGGCCTGCTCTAAAGATTACTGCCGTCGGGTCCGCTTGATCATTCATGACGCCTCCTGCTGGTTCGTGCTGCCATCATGACTGGTCAGACCGACAATCAGTCCATGCGGCTCGACCCACACGGGACCGGACGTCCGGCCCGATGCACGCAGGCGCACGGGGCGGACTGCGCGCGCCCTCCCAAGCACCGAGAGGCCCTGACAAAACCGACAAAACCGACAAAACCTCCCAACCCGGAAGGTTTTGTCAGTTTTGTCAGGGCCACTCAGCGCGGCTCGCTTGGTGCGGACGCCAAGCTGACTGCCGCAGATCGAAGGCAGTTACCGCGGCTTGCCGTGCAGTCCTCTAGCAGGCCCCGCGTGCGATCCCCTAAGTATCCATACGGCCCGATGTGGCATCTGGTCCGCAACATTCAGTGCATGATGACCCACAGCACACCGGCGACCACAAGGGCACCGATCAGAGCGAGCCAGAACATCAGCAGGCTGTCTACTGTCGCCAGAGTTCCCGCCATGGACACGGCTGCTACCACCGCTAGGGCCCAGTTTGTGGTCTTCTGGCGCTCAGCAGCCCGTTCCTGGCGAACGGCCGCCTCGTGCTGCTGTTCGGTCCGTTCGACCAGCTTTGCCATCATGAGCGCAACCTCTTGGAAAGTACCGTGCAACTCGCTTAAGCTCCGCTGCTGCTCGGCATGCATTGCCTGCGGACTCGACCTCCTAACGTTTTCGCTAGTGAGGTGGCGCAGCTCAGCGCGATGGTCGTCTTCTCGTTGCCACAGCTCGGATCGCGCCTGTATGCGAGCAAAACTCTCCCGTAAATCCTTACCGATCGGATCGATTTCAATTCCGATCTTCGGGATCTTCGGGAGGTCGAACTTGACCGCACCTGCCAACTTTTCGGCCAACTGAGCTGTCGCCTTGCGCATCTTCTCGGTGACCGGGCCGTAGATCTCCTCGACACCAGCGTCGAGCGACTCGCGCTGCCGCTCTGTCAGCTCAGCTTCCTCTTGCAGCCAGATAAGGTCCCTGATATCGATCTGCCTCAGGGCTTCAACCGTGAATTCCTCGGGTAGCTGATGGCGATCCAGCCGGGCCCGTGGTGTTGGCTTGTCGCTTGCCGTGCCATCGGCTGCGGGTTCGTCTGTCACTGACTGACTCCTCGAATCTCTCCGGATGATTCGAGCTCGCCAAGAACCCAATCCCATCGAAAGTTCTCGGCAACGCGGTCTCCCGTACCGGACTCGATTGGCTCCAGCGACGCCGTTGAGCCGTCGTGCGGATCGACAATCCGCACTCCCGCATATCGAAGTACGGCAAGTGAGGCGAGCCAAGCCGGGTGGCCTGCGAGGTCATGTTTGGCGAAGGGGACGGCGACAGTCCGCGTTCTCGAGCCGAGGGCAGCGCACAGTGTCGTGAGCGGATAGGTGTTGGCGTTGCCGTTTGCCCAGGCGTTGAGTGTGTTGAAGGTGGCTGGAACCACGGCTAGGGCGTCAGCTTTTGGCGCGCGCCTTGCTTCCGTGGGCTTGCGGTTGCCAGTCAGGATCGGTACGTCGGCGAGGTCTTGGCCTTCAAGCCACGGGCGAGCTGCGTCCGTAGGGAGGACGTACGGAGTCCAGCCGCGTAAGCGGGCGGCACTAACGCCGTCGGCCACCCGCGACGCGAGCGGGGCACCACATGTGACGATGTAGAGGGTGCGGTCGGTCACGTGAGGACTCCTGCGCGGGTTGCGATGGCGGTTAGTGCCGGGGTCGACTTGCGGGAGCGCTTGAGAAGTTCGCGTACCAACTCGCGGGCGATGGTGTGGTAGCGGATCGACTCGGGAGCGACCCGCTCGGCCCGCTGGAGGTGGAGGATCGCCTCCATGTCGTTTTTGGCCTGAGCCTGTGCCCATGCAAGGTCGATGTGAAGGCGGGAGCGACGGCCTTGCAGGCCGGCAGGCATGGCGTCGGGATCAACCTCGGTGGCGACTCGCAGCACGCCCGCCGGGTCGCCGAACTCAGCTGCTACAGATGCCTTGTGGATCAGGACATTGGTTGGCCCGAAGGCAGTCCACCAATGGTTACCATCGTGGGCGAGTAGGCCACCGAGCTGTTCGGCTGTCGCCAGGCGCTCGGTAGAGGTAGCTCGGTCAGACCTGCGGGCAGCTATGACCGACGAGATCAGCCAGAGAGAACCGGCGAGCGACACCGCATCCGGAGCGTCAGAGCTAGTTAGGCGCATCAGACCTTCAGCAGATCTGATCGCCACCCGCTCGGCGTCATCCGTGCGCTGACTGCGGAGCAAGGCGCACACCACCTGATACGCAGCCATGCCTTGGGCCGTCTTCGATTCGGCAGCCATCGCGGCGTGTGTGGCGCGGTCGGCGGCCAGCCAGCCGAGCTGATGCTCACCAACCTTGGTCAGGAGCTTTGCCGCAGCCGAGTAGACCGAGCACCGGGCAAGGTGCGTCTCTCTGCCATCGCGGCCCTGATATCCGTCGTAGGCATCGGCGGCCTGAATGAGATCTGGAAGCATCGCAGTCGCGGTCTGATATCTCGCAGCCTGGTATGCCTGGTGCACCTGCACAGCGCCGTTGCGCAGCTGCGGCAGAGGCCAAGGGGCCGTCTGTTCTCCGAGCAGGTGATGGTAGCCCGCGAGCTGGCTGCGGACCGCGTCAACAGCAGTCACCTGCTCCGAGGCGTCGGGGGCGAGAACCCAGTCGCGATCGATGAGATCGGCGACATCGATACGCAGGACGGCGGCTAGGTCATTCAGGGTGGACAGGCGGTCGACGCCCCGGATGCCGCGTTCGACCTGGGACAGCCAGGATCGGGACATTCCGATGAGGCCGGCCAGGGCATCTTGGGACATGCCGCGTCGCTTGCGGTAGGCCCCGATGCGCTCTCCTACGTGCATCTGCACTTCCCCTCGTTGCTGTGGTCTCCCCTAGTGAACCGCGGCCTTGCCCGGTGAATGCGCAAAAAAGTGCGCAGCCTGCCGAGTGCACAGCGGGAGCCCAATCCGCATCGACGCTGGGGCCATGACCGAACTGAACACTCAGGAACTCACCCTCTTGGGGCCCGGGGCGGCGGGAGGCACGCCCTCAGCCCGCGCAATCTTTCGGATGTACGCAGCCGTGAACGGCGATAGCCGCTCGACCTCTGTCGGCGGCACGCCGGACTTCAGCGCCGCCAGCACAGCAGAGAGCACCTCCTGCCGCGCTTCTTCGTGGGCGGACTCAGTTCGCCGGTACCGACGTGTCGCGGTCGCCAGGTCTTCGCGTTGGTCACTCACCCAACCAGTGTATCGCGCCTCGCTTGCGCAACTCAGACTCAAGCGATACTGTGTTGCGCAACTTAGTTTCGCTTCGTCAATTGGTACAGCTCGCAGCGACGCCCCGGCGGAGGCAACCGCCGAGGCGTCTGGGCCGCGCCAGTCCCTTCACGAACAGGAGCAAACCCAATGAGCATCATCCACCTTGCATCCGTCAGCGGCGAGGACCCGACCCCGGCCGATTTGGCCGGGATCGAGCGTGAGTGGCCGGTGATCGCAGCCGACCTGGCGGAGCTGGACGCGGAGATCGCAAGGCTCAGCATCGGTCCTGCGGTGTCGGAGCTCGACCGACGTCGGGTCCGCCGTGCGGAGCACGTGGTTTTGAAGGCCGCCCGCGAGTTGGGCCACCGCGTCCCGGAGACGGAGGACGCGGCATGAGCCGCCGGACGCTAAGCCTCGAAGAGGTGTGGGCCGAGAAGCTCGGTCTTGAGACCGCCGGAGCCGCTGTAAGTGGCGAGCTGGCCGCCCGTTTCGCCTACCTCGTGCAGTTCGTGCTGGGGAACGAGATGCCCCCGGCCGGTTCGGCCGAGGAGGCGACCGCGTACGGCGATCTGTGGATTCTGTCGGGGTTCCTGACCGATGCCCGCCAGATCATCAACGGCCAGGAGGTGGCCCGATGAGCGCACTCGTACAGGCCCCGCCGGCCCCGGCAAAGGCAACGAGCGTGGACAAGTTGCGGACTCAGGCGGCTGAGGCGTCGCAGGTCCGGGCGCTGTCGACTCACCCCGACGTTGTGGCGCTGCGGGTGGAGTCGATCCGCACGCAGGTTGACCGGTGCATGTGGCTGGGAATCGTTCTGGGGTTGGCGTTCACGATGGTCAACGTCCAGGCGTTCGCCGCCGCTGGCGCTACGGTGGGATCGTTGCCGTGGATCGCTGCGTGGCTGCTGGACCCGATGGTGTCCCTGGTCCTGATCGCGGTGTTGCGGGCAGAGCAGATCACCGCGCGGTACCAGGTGACCGACGCCGGGCCGTGGATTCGCCGGACGAAGCGGTTCGCGTTCGCCGCGACCTATGTGATGAACACCTGGTCTTCGTTCGGGCACGGCGACGCTGCCGGGATCGTGCTGCACTCGGTCCCGCCGCTGCTGGTGTTCTGCGCTGCCGAGACCGCCCCGGTACTGCGGGACAGGCTGACCGAAGCGGTACTGCGCGCCGAGCAGGCCGCCGTGCTGGCCGACCCGCACAAGGCCGCTGAGCCGCTGGCCGTGCCCGTAGTAACGCAGGAGATGCCCCCGCCTCCGGTGGCGCTGGAATCGGCTCCTGCAGAGGCGGGCGGGGCATCTCCCGAGGTGACCACCAAGACCCAGCCGCGCCGGTCGACCCGCAAGCCGTCGCCACGGAAGAAGACGGCCAAGACAGGCCGGATGCTGCTGGCTGACTACGTCGCGCTGGGTCTGGCCAAGGCCGACCCCGAGACCACCGCCGACCAGGTCACCCCGGCCTGGGCGCGCAAGACGACCGGCTGCTCTGCGGGCCTGTCGGCCAAGGTCGCCGCCGGTGTCCGCGACCAGCTCGCCCCCGTCGCCTCTGCGGTGACCTCGATCGAGAAGGCGGCTGCCTGATGACGCTCACGATGACTGACCTGTTTTGCGGTGCCGGTGGCTCCTCGACGGGCGCGACGATGGTGCCGGGCGTGACGGTGCGGATGGCCGCGAATCACTGGCGGCTGGCCGTGGACAGCCACAACACCAACCACCCCGGCGCGGACCACGACTGTGCTGACCTGTCGCAGGTCGACCCGTCGCGCTACCCGCGCACCGATCTGCTGTGGGCTTCGCCTGAGTGCACGAACCACTCCCAGGCCAAGGGCCGCAAGCGCAACGTCGATTCCACGCCCGATCTGTACGGGCAGGTGCTGCCGCTGGAGTCGGCGGAGCGGTCGCGGGTGTCGATGTTCGACCCGCTGCGGTTCGCCGAGTACCACCGTTACGCCGCCGTCGTGATCGAGAACGTCGTTGACGCGGCCAAGTGGGTCATGTGGCCCGCGTGGCGCGCGGGCTGGGCCGCGCTGGGCTACTGCCTGCACGTGGTCTACCTGAACTCGATGCACGCCCAGGCCGGCGGGCGGCCCGCGCCGCAGTCACGCGACCGGCTCTACGCGGTGGCGCACCTGAAGACGACGCGCTGCCCGGACCTGGACCAGTGGACCCGCCCACTGGCCTACTGCCCCGGCTGTGACGAGGTGGTGCGCTCCATGCAGGCGTGGAAGAAGCCCGACAGGGCGTGGGGCCGCTACCGCGCTCAGTACGTGTGGCGCTGCCCCCGCGTCTCGTGCCGCAACAGCGTGGTTGAGCCGGGGTGGCTTCCTGCATCTTCGGCGATCGACTGGACGATTCCCGGTCAGCGGATCGGCGACAAGGCCCGTCCGCTGGCCGACAAGACCATGGCCCGGATCGGTGCCGCGCTGGAACGCCAAGCCCACTTGGGTGCGCCGCTGGTCGTGCCGATGGAAGGCCGCGACGGCAAGCAGGCAACACCGGTGACGGCGGTACTGCGGACCCAGACAACCCGCAACGAATCCGCTCTGCTGGTCCCCGCGGGCGGCACCTGGAACGACGCCGCGACCAGCGTCGCCGACGTGATGCGGACCCGGACCGCGAACGAGTCCGAAGCGCTGGTTGTGCCGCTGCGGGCCAACAACACCGCCAAGGGGGTCGGGCAGGTCTTCGACACGTTCGCCGCCGCTGGCAACCACCACGGCCTGTTGATGCCCTACTACGGCAACGCAACCACCCACACGACCGACGACCCGCACGGCACGTTCACCGCGCACGACCGGTTTGCGCTCGTGATGCGCAACAACACCAGCACCGGCGACGGTGCCGAGATGTCCACCCCTGTTGGTGAATCGCTGCGGACTCTCACGACCGCCGGGCATCAGTCACTGCTGGAGTACTCGACCCCGACCGTGGACGACTGCCTGTTCCGGATGCTGGAGCCGCACGAGATCGGCGCCGGCATGGCGTTCACGCCCGGCTACGTCGTGCTCGGCAACAAGCGCGAGAAGGTCCGCCAGCTCGGTAACGCCGTCACCCCACCCGCCGCCCGCGACCTGGTCGCCGCTGTCGCCGAATCGCTCGGTCACAGCGTCGGTGACCTGGCTGGCTCGCAGGCGGTGGCGGCATGAACTTCAACTTCGGCGCTCAGTTCTCAACCCTGGCAGGAGAAAGCCCGATGACGCTCAAGCTCTGGCTGCTCACCCGTACCGACGATGTGGACTACGACGAGGTGGCGGTCATGGTCGTCGCGGCGGTCGAGCTGTGGCCGGCGCGCGGGATCGCCGCCGCGTCGCACGGCCGAGAGTCCGGTGCCGTGTGGGCCTCGCCGAACCACTCCACCTGTGACCTGATCGGCACCGCCGCCGAGGGCATCACGCCCCGCGTCCTGCTGGTCGACGTGAAAGGAGCATGAGCATGCCCGATGACGAGCAGAGCAACGTTCACCGGCTCTACGACACCGACCACACGAGCGACCACGAGGCCGTTCAGGACAGCGTTCACGAGGACGTTCACGGGATCCTTCACGGCGACGCCGAACGGATCGCCATGGACGAGGCCACCGAGGTTCACGAAGCGGACGTGATCGAGGGCGAGGTCCTGTCCGAGGAGGAGTCGGCCGAGCTGGACCGCCGTCTCGAGTCGCGTGGTGCGCTGGTCGTGCGGCGGGCGACCGCGCCGGTGCGGGTGGTGCGGTCGGCAGCGGTCGCGGTCAAGGGCCACGAACCGACGATGAAGGTCGTCAAGCCGACGCTGCGCCACACGTGGACGGTGGTCCAGGGCGCGGAGTCGTACGCCAAGCGCGCCTACGACGCCTCGACGTTCGGCATGTACCGGCGGCAGATGAAGGCCGCTGAGGCGGCCGGTGACCGGGAGGCTCTGAAGGAGTGGGCCGATCGCAAGGAGATGGCCACCGAGCGCCGCCACAAGCGCCTGATGGACCTGCCCCGGCTGTTCATCGGCCTGGTCAAGGTGCTGGCCGCGACGCTGCTTGGTATCCCGCTGGCGGTGTTCGTGATCGCCGTGCTCACCAAGCTCACCGGCAACGGGTCGTTCACGGGTGTCTGGTTGGGGTTCTTCGCCGTGATCGGGTTCGTGATCGCCGCTGTGTCGTTCGTGTGGGGCGTGTTGCTGTTCGCAGCGCCGTTCCTGTTCGTGCTGTCGTGCTACCGCGAAGGCAAGCGCCGCGCTGAACCGCCGAGCTGGCTCGTCACCACCGGCGAGACCCAGTGGGATCTGGCCATCGATGAAACAACGATCGCCCGCGCGCTGGACTCGCTGCGCATCCCGAACATCACCCGCTACCTGAAGGAGGGCTACAAGCTCCAGTTCATCACCCCGGCACGCCAGCAGGGCCGGGGCACGCACGCGCTGATCCGGCTGCCCGGCGGCGTTCCCGCAGCGGAGATCTCCAAGCGCCGAGTTGCTCTGGCGACCAGCCTGCACCGCGCCGGCTCCGAGGTCTGGCCCAACACCGGCGACGAAGCCGGGATCTTGGACCTCTGGATTGCCGACAAGGGCGCGCTGGCCGGTGGCCCCGGCCCGTACCCGCTGCTGACCGAGGGCCTGGTGGACGTGTTCAAGGGCGTCCCGGCGGGCAAGTCCCTGCGCGGTGACGAGCTGCGTGAACCGGTGATGGGCCGCAACTCGGTCGTGGGCGGCGCACCGGGTCAGGGCAAGTCGTCGGCGTCGAAGACGTTCATGGCCGGATGCGCATTGGACCCGACCGTGGAGATGCGGATCTGGGTGCCCGACCAGAACTTCGACTTCGAGCGGTTCAAGCGCCGCTGCTCGCGCTACACCATGGGTGCCGACGACGAGTCGATTCGTCAGATCCGCGACGACCTCAAAGAGATGTTCGAGGAGATGGAGAAGCGCGGCGAGCTGCTCAAGGCCTACCAGGTCGAGCAGGTCACCCGTGAACTCGCGGACAAGAACGTCGGTATGCACCCGCTGGTCGGCCTGCTGGAAGAGGCACACGTGGCCTTCCAGCACGAGGAGTACGGCGCGGAGATCGCCAAGTACGCCGTGGCGCTGGTCAAGCTGGGCCGCAAGCGGGGGATGCACTTCCGGGTCTCGACGCAGGCTCCGACGGCGACGTCGCTGCCCAAGGACGTTACCCGCAACTGCACGAACAACGTCGCGTTCTACGTGCAGGACTATGTCGCCAACGACGGCCTGCTCGGCCAAGGCGCGTTCAAGCAGGGGGTGCGGGCAACCGATCTGATCCCCGGCGAGAACCGTGGTACGGCGATCGTGAAGGGCTTCACCGCCGCCAAGTTCGAGACGTTGCAGTGGTACTTCCTCGATGGTGCCGAGGGCAACGACCAGATAACGCCCATCATCGACCGCGCTCTGGCCGCGATCAGCAAGCGCGAGCTGCCCGCACCCGGCGACTCGCGGCGACCGGAGATCGAGACCCGCGACCTGCTCGCCGACCTGGACGAGGTCCTCAACAACGAGCTGGTGCCGATCGCCGACGTGCCCGCCCTGCTGCGGGATCTCGCCCCGACCTGGCAGCCGTACCAGTCCCTGTCCGGCAAGACGCTGCGGGAGATCCTCGCCGCGGAGCACGGCATCAAGGTCCCCTCGACCGGCAACAAGTTCCCCCTCAATCCCGCTACCGTCCGTGACGTGATTGTCCTCCGGCAGCGCGACGCCGGCGCGACTGACGACACCGACGAAGACACCGACACGATCGCCAGTTAACCCCGAGGCCGGCGCCGGAAACGCTGCTCTCAGCGCCCTGACCAGGCCGCATCCGGCGCCGGTTAACCCGGCTAACTCGATAACTAACCGCAGGTCAGAGCCACATTGGCCCGATCTCACTCGCCGAGTGAGGAACCTAACCCAATTCCCGGCAGCTAACTCAACCCCGAATCTTCCGGCGACGCCCCGCACAAGGTCATCGCCTCCACCTCCCACGCCCCAACTCGACTACAGAAGGTGACTGACTGTGGTGCCCGCCAACCATCTGTTCTGGCTCTACGCCTCGACCGTCCTGCCCGCCAGCGTCGTCACCAACACCCAGCCACTCACCCACACCGAGCGTCTCGCGATCTGGATCGGTGCCGGGATCGCCGCCGTCGCGCTCTACCTGCTCGGCTGCCTGATCTTCCCCTACACCAACTGCACCAAGTGCGCAGGCTCGGGCAAGTCCCGCGCCCCGCGCGGCAAGGCGTTCCGCAACTGCCGCCGCTGCAAAGGCACAGGCCGCCGGACCCGCATCGGTAGCCGCCTCATCGATCACCACCGCAACCGCCGCAACCGCTGACCAGCCCCGCACCACGATCCTCAGGAGACCCGAACCACCATGGCCCGCAAACCCCGCAAGACCGACGACGAGCAGGCGCTGAGTCCGGCTGAGGAGTACCGCGCCGCGCTGGCCGACTTCACCTCCTACTCCAGCGACAACGAGACGCCCGAAGCGCTGGCCGCCCGCGACCGGCTCGACCAGGCCGAAACGCGCCGCCGCTGGTGGCACTTCTAATGGCCGGGACGCTGATGGAACGCGCATCGCTGCACCCGGCTCGGTCGCAGTGGATCGAGCTGTGGAACGGCAAGTACGCACTCGGCTGGGACCACCACGGAACGCCGGTGTTCCGGTACCGGTGGGCACCCGGCGGCCTGGCCACCCGCCGCCAGCTCCGCGCGATGCGGATGTGTCCCGGCGGCCAGGAGCCCTACGCGCTGCTGGTGTGGCGCAACGGGCAGCGGTGGGCCTGGCTCTACCGCCTCGACCTCGCCAAGCCGTCGCGGACCGCGTCCCCGGCCCAACTCAACGCCCTCGACAAAGCCATGCAGGCTCGCCGGACCTGCGGGCAGTGCTACCAGGTCGCCGACTACTGCATCCCCACCTCAGATGGCCGCTGCGTCGACTGCCAGACGCCGGCCTACGCCGACAGCTACGCGACTGCCGCCTGACCCTCCTCGAGTAAGGGATTCCTGCTGTGACAGACCTGCTGACCGCCGCCCTGGACGCCGCCGAACGTGGCTGGCCCGTGTTCGTGCTTGGACGCTCTAAGCGTCCCGTAGCCAACTGCGAGGCCTGCCCCAAAGACGCGCACGATCCCGCGAGCTGTGGTCACCTGACCTGCCACGGCTTCTATGCCGCCACTACCGACCCCGCCCGCGTCGCCGCGATCGTCGCCGCCGTCCCGCAAGGTCAGCTCGCCGTCCGCACCGGCACCGCGTCCGGACTGCTCGTCATCGACGTCGACCCCGCACACGGCGGCGACCACAGCCTGTCCGCCCTGATGACCGAACGGCTCGTGCCACGGACCCTGCACGTCCACAGCGGGTCCGGCGGACTCCACCTCTACTACCGCCACCCCGGCCACTACATCGGGTCGCGCCCGATGCCCGAACGACCGGGGATCGACGTCAAAGCAGACGGCGGATACGTCGTCTTGCCGCCTTCGATCCACCACCGCACCCACCGGCGCTACCAGTGGGGCCAGACCGCCACTGACGTGGAGATGCCCCCGCCCGCTCTCCTGGCCGCCTGCGAACCGCCCGAGCCGATCCGGACCGCGCCCGCCGGCCTCCCGGCAACCATGCCCGGCGGAGGGGGCATCTCCCATCCGGAGAAGCTCCTGGCCGCCCACCTGAGCGCCGTACGCAACGCCCCGGAGGGCAAGCGCCGCACGACCCTCTACGGGGCCGCACGGGGCGTCGCACGGCTTGTCCTGCTCGGAGCGATCGAGCAGCACGACGCCATCGCCGTACTCACCGACGCAGGACACGCAGCAGAGCAAAGCGACCGAGACATCCGAGCCGCCATCACCGGCGGATTCCGTGCCGAAGGGATCGCCGCAGCATGAGCACCGAACACATCGACTGGCACCTGATCGAGCCCCCCGAAGACCCCTTCGACCCCGAGCCGATCACGCCACCGACACCGATCAGGCCAACCCAAAATCTTCAGCGCACACCCAGGCATCACGACCAAATGGGCGTCGCCGGCGTCACCGCGGGCACTGATGCATTGGGCAACGAAACGCCGCCCTGGGACGGCGAACCCGTGCCGCTGAAGACCGATCGGATGCTGCGTCCGTTCCCCGTCGATGTGTTCCCCGACTGGCTGGCCGACCAGGTCAGCGCCGTCGCCGAAGCGACCCAGACACCGACCGACCTGGCCGGTTGCGTCGCGCTCGCGTGCCTGTCCACAGCCGCCGGCGGAAAGGTCCTGGTCAAGGTCGACCGGTCCTGGCTCGAACAGGTCAACCTCTACACCACGATCGCCCTGCCACCCGGCTCACGGAAGTCGCCGGTGTTCCGGGCCATGACCGGCGCCCTCAACGCCGCCGAAGCCGCGCTGCAAGAAGCGACCGCCGACCAGCGCACCGAAGCCGACCTGGCCGCCCGGATCGCCCACGCGAAAGCCGAAGACCTGGCCAAGAAGGCCGAACGCGCCACCGTCAACCCACAAGAGGCACTCGCCGACGCGACCGCCGCCGCCAAAGAAGCCGCAGCCATCGTCGTACCGGCCGTGCCCCGGCTGATGACCGACGACGTCACCCCCGAAGCGTGCGTGTCGCTGATGGCCGCACAAGGCGGCCGGATCGCGGTGCTGTCGGCCGAAGGCGACGTGTTCGCCACCCTCACCGGCACCCGCTACTCAGCCGCCCCAAACCTCGCCGTGTTCCTCAAAGCCCACGTCGGCGACCCCATCCAAGTCGACCGCAAAGGCCGCGAGTCCGAAGCCATCGAGCGCCCCGCCATGACGCTCGGCGTCACCACCCAACCCTCCACCCTCCAAGGCCTCGCCGCACAACCCGGATTTCGTGACCGAGGCGTCCTGGGCCGCATCCTCTACAGCCTTCCCGTCAACACCGTCGGTCAGCGCAACAACACACCAACCCCCGTCCCCGAAGCCGTCGAAACCACCTACCGCGACGCCCTGCAAACCCTCGTCCTGCTCCTCGCCGACCGCCACACCCCGCACCACCTCGAACTCACCCCCGACGCCCGACAGACCCTCCTCGACTTCCAAGACTGGATCGAACCCCGACTCCACCCCCGCACCGGACAACTCGCACCCATCACCGACTGGGCCTCCAAGCTCGCCGGACACGTCGTCCGGATCGCCGCCCTGCTCCACCTGGCCCACAGCTTCACCACCGGCTACGCCGGCCCCATCACCGCCGACACCATGCACGCCGCCGAACGCGTCGGCCGCTACTACCTCGACCACGCCCTAGCCGTCTACGACCTGATGGGCCGCTCCCACCCCGACCTAGACGACGCCCGCGACGTACTCGCCTGGATCACCAAACACTGCGACCGAACCGGCCGCGACACCTTCGCCCGCCGCGACGCACTACGCGGCCTCCAGAGCAACAGATTCCCGACCGCCGAAGGCCTCGAACCCGCTCTCAGGCTCCTCGCCGAACACGGCCACATCAGGCCCAAGCCAACCGAAAAGAGCAGCAAGGGCGGCCGTCCGTCCCACTCCTACGAGGTACACCCGCACGTCATGACCGCCCCTGCGGAGGACCGATGACCATGGAGGTTTTGTCAGTTTTGTCAGTTCTGTCAGGCCATCTCGCTACTCCGAAGGAGACTCTCGCGTGACCGACTCCACCGTGACGCCGCTGGTACCGACTCGCGCTCTGTACACCGTTGCCGAGGCAGTCGTCCTGCTGAACTACAGCCGCAGCCAGGTCTACGAGCTGATCCGCCTGGGCCGCCTCGGAACCGTGTCCGAAGGCCGAAGCCGCCGTGTTCCGGCCGACGCCATCACCGAGTACGTGAACCTGCTGAAGATGGAAGCGAAGGAGGTCGGTAGTGCCGCAGCGGCGTAGCCAGGGCGACGGTGGCATTCATTGGGATGCCAGCAAGAGTCGGTACATCGCAGTCGTGTACCTAGGACCCGCCCCGGCGGGCAAAACGCGGCGGCCTCGGATCACGGCTAGCGCCACGACCAAGACCGCTGCTAAAGCGAAGCTGAAGGAGAAGCTGAAGCAAGCGGAGGACCGCGCCGCCCTCGCAGCCAAGGACTACACAATCGAGGAAGCCGTCAACGACTGGTTCGATTTCGGCCTGCACAAGCGTCAAGCGACGACCGTCAAGAATCTGCGCAGCCTGGCGAACACCCACGTCATCCCAGCTCTCGGTGCTCAGAAACTCCAGGCGCTGACTGCCGACGAGGTGGACGACTGGCTTGCTGCGAAAGCCAAAGTGCTCAGCACAGACACCCTCCGCCGGCTCCATTCGATTTTGCGTCGATCGATCATGCGGGCGCAGGCGAGGGAGAAGGTGCACCGCAACGTGGTGATGCTCTGTGAGATCCCGACCGGCAAGGGTGGTCGGCCGTCGAAATCGCTCACGCTGCATCAGGCAGAAGCGCTCCTGCAAGCTGCCGAATCTTCGGTGATGCACGCATACATCGTGGTGTCGCTGCTGACCGGAGCGCGAACGGAGGAGCTGCGGGCGCTGACTTGGTCGAACCTAGACCTTGCTGGCAGGCCGAAGGCGGAACCTCCCGTACCGCCGTCGATCCAGGTCTGGCGCTCCGTGCGGGAGGGAGGCGATACCAAGACGCTCAAGTCCCGGCGAACACTTGAGTTGGCACTGCGCTGTGTGGAGGCACTGACGGATCACCAGGAGCGCCAGCAGGTTCGGAGGAAGGCAGCAGGACGCCGCTGGCAGAACCTCGACCTGGTCTTTGCCTCCGAGATCGGCACGCAGCTCGACGCCGCCAACGTGCGCCGCGCCTTCCGGAAGGTCGTCAAGGCAGCCGGACTCGACCCAGCGATGTGGACGCCTCGCGAACTGCGGCACAGCTTCGTCTCGCTGCTATCGAGCAAGGGCGTACGGATCGAAGACATCTCGCGGCTGGTCGGGCACGCCAGCACGAACGTGACAGAGAAGGTCTACCGGCACGAGCTGCGACCAGTACTCACCGAAGGCGCTACGAAGATGGACGAAATCTTCCCCGGTCAGGGCGGCAACGAGGAGAAAGAGAGGCCGTAGCCTCCCGATTAGCCTCCCGGGTCAAAAATCAGAGGCCCTTTCCCCGAGGGGAAAGGGCCTCTGACCTGCGGTGGAGCTTAGGGGATTCGAACCCCTGACCTCTTCCATGCCATGGAAGCGCGCTACCAACTGCGCCAAAGCCCCGCGGTGTCTTGCGGACTCCGGAAGTTTAGCGGATGGGAGGCCGCAAAGAAAAATCGGGTGGAGCGGACGGGGAGGTGAGGAAGAGCACGGTGGGCGAGGGCGGTTTGCGGCGGGTTGGGGAGGGCTGGTGGTGATAGTTGGGCAAGCTTCCCGGCCGGCGAAGAACGGGTGGCCTGGGGCATGCCTGACAGCCGCCGGAAGGAGGGTCCGGCGACTGGTCGAAGGGTCCAGGGCAGCGTGCGGACACACCGACAGGGTGCGACGAGGTTCCCCCGGAAGGCAGCCGCGAGCGCGACGGCACTCACCGCGACGCAGGAGCGGCACCGCGCGACGCAGGAGCGCCGCAGAGGCGCAAGGAAGGGCGGGCGGGAGCGCCCGGAGCAGGGGCGCGACGTAGGAGCGGCCGAGCGGAGGGGGCGTGGGGGCTTGTCTAGCGTTGCTGGTCGTCGCTCATGACTGGTTCGGGGAGGGAGCCGGCGTTCCATTCTTCTATTCGCCAGCCGTGGCGGCCGGGGAGTAGGGAGACCCAGTTGCAGTTGGAGAGGCCTCCGAAGGCGGGCCAGTGGGCTTTGGGGATGCCTAGGAAGAGGCAGATGCCTACTCGGGCGGCCAGGCCGTGGGTGGCGACGACGACAGTGTCGGAGGGCTCGCCGTGTTCGATGGCGCGCGCGAGGGCGGGGGCGAAGCGTTCGGCGACCTCTTCGACCGTTTCGCCGGCGGTGCCTCGGCGTTGGGGTTCGCCGGAGCGGATGCGGGCGGCGGCTTCCGGGTGGATGGCGGCCAGTTCGTCCATGGTCATGCCGGCCCAGTCGTCCACGTTGATTTCGCGGAGGGCTTCGTCGTACTCGACCTTGAGGCCGGTCAGGGCCGCGAGTTCACCGGCGGTGGCGGCGGCGCGCTGGAGGTCGCTGGAGAAGAGGCGGGTGGGGGCCAGGGAGGCCAGGCGCGCGGCGGCTGCGCGCGCCTGGGCGACGCCTACTTCATCGAGGGGAATGTCTGCTTGGCCCTGGATCTTGTCTTGCAGGTTCCACTCGGTCCGGCCGTGGCGCCAGACGATCAGCCTGCCCGCTGTCATTCGACTGAGGAGGGGGACGGGGCCGGGTCCTCGTCGGCGGTACGGTCGGCGATCACCGGTACTGCGATGGTGCCGTCCGCACCGGGCAGCGGGATGATCGGGCAGTCGCGCCACAGCCGCTCGAGGGAGTAGAAGTTGCGCTCCTCGTCGTGCTGGACGTGGACGACGATCTCCAGGTAGTCGAGCAGCACCCAGCGGCCCTCGCGGGCGCCCTCGCGGCGGACCGGCTTGGCGTCGAAGTCGACACGGAGCTTCTCCTCGATCGCGTCGACGATCGCGCGGACCTGGCGGTCGTTGGAGGCGGAGGCGACCAGGAACGCGTCGGTGATGGCGAGCTGCTCGGAGACGTCGAACGCGAGAACGTTCTCGGCCTTCTTGTCGTGGGCCGCCTCGGCGGCCGCGGTGAGCAGCTCGATGGCGCGTTCGGTGGCAGGCATTGCGGTCCTTTGCTAGCGGTACAGGCTTGGTGGTGCGGGCTTAGTGGTTGGTGTAGAGGTCGCGCTTGGCGATGTACTGGACGATCCCGTCGGGCACCAGGTACCAGGTCGGGTTGCCCTTCGCGACGCGCTGGCGGCACTCGGTCGACGAGATCGCCAGCGCCGGTACTTCGAGCAGCGTGATCCGGTCCATCGGGAGCTTGTCCAGCGGCAGTTCCTGCGACGAGTACCCCGGCCGGGTACAGCCGACGAACTGGGCCAGTTTGAACATCTCGTCGACGTCGCGCCAGGTGAGGATCTGGGCCAGCGCGTCGGCACCGGTGATGAAGAACAGCTCTGCGTCGGGGTAGAGCCTGGCCAGGTCCCGCAGCGTGTCGATCGTGTACGTCGGACCGGGCCGGTCGATGTCGACCCGGCTGACCGAGAACCGTGGGTTGGAGGCGGTCGCGATGACCGTCATCAGGTACCGGTCCTCGGGCGGCGAGACCTCGCGGTCGAGCTTCTGCCAGGGCTGCCCGGTCGGCACGAAGATGACCTCGTCGAGGTCGAAGTACGCCTGTACTTCGCTCGCCGCCACCAGGTGACCGTGGTGGATCGGGTCGAACGTACCGCCCATCACGCCCAGGCGGCGCCCGGGGCGCACCCTCTCCGAATCCACGTCAGCTCACCAGGCCGCTCAGCTGTGCGGCCGGCCCTTGCCCATGATCACGGTGACGAGCAGCATCACGACCAGGACGAACAGGGCGAACCCGCCGTACCACCAAGGCGAGATGTGCGAGGCCTCGGTGGAGGCTTCTTCGGCGGCCGCGGACAGCGGCAGGAGGAGGGCATGCATGAGGCGAAGCCTATCTCTTGCCCACCTACGCGAGCGCGACCGGTGGGCGGCAAGCCCTGCCGGTCGCGCGGGAGGTGGGTCAGCTGTGCCGGATGTAGCGGGTCAGCAGCCGGCGCCAGGCGGACGGACCGGTGTAGTCGCGCTGGTGGATCGCGGCGACACGGCGCATCTCGTCGATGTGGGCACGGGCGACTTCGGGGGTGATCATGATTCCTTCACAAGGTTGTTCCAACGGGCTTCGATAGTTGAATTGTACGCCAGGGACTGCTAGGACTCAAACGAATTGAAGGTAGATCAGTCGATCTCCCTACGAATCTGCGGTAAACGGAGGATGGCATGGACGCGATCGATCGGCAGCTGGTCGAGGCGCTGCGAGCCAACGGGCGGTCGAGCTGGGCCGAACTCGGCCGGGTGGTGGGTCTGTCGGGGCCGAGTGTCCAGGAGCGGGTGAAGCGGCTCGAGGAGCGCGGAGTGCTGCTCGGGTACCGCGCAGTGGTGGCCCCTGATCAGGTCGGCCTGGGGACCAGCGCCCTGGTGGGGTTGTTCCAGCGGGACGACGTGGAGACGGATGAGATCGTCGCTGGCGTCCGGGAGATCGCCGCGGTGGAGGACTGCTGGTTCGTCGCCGGCGACCAGGAGCTGGTCGTGAAGGTCCGAGTGGCGGACGTGACTCAGCTGGAGGCCGTAGTGGGCAGCCTGCGCCGGGTCAACGGGGTGGTGCGGACTAGGACGACCGTGGTGCTCTCTACCCGCTGGGAGGCCCGTCCAGCGCCTCTACCGGAGGCCTAGCCGGTACTACGGGCCGCCGACCGGCCAGGTAGGTGGTTGCCGCGGCCGCTAGTGCCAGAGCAGCCGCCAGCGGGTACAGGAGATGCGGGTGGTGCTGATAGGTGGTGCCACCCAGTGCAGGGGCCAGTGTCATGCCGGAGATCGACGCAGCGGCGTACAGACTGGAGAAGCGGCCGGTCATGCCCGCAGGGGCCGCGTCGACTGCCTGGGCGGTGGCAGTGGGCTTGTAGAGCATCTCCCCGGCAGTGATGAGGCCTACGGCCACAGCGGCCCCCACCAAAACAGGCCAGGCGCCTAGAACCGCTAGGCCAGCAGCGACCAAGGCGAAGCCGACAGCGATGACGCGCGACGCATGGTGGGACCGGAGGCGGATGGCCAGCGGTGCCTCGAGCAGCACGATGACTACCGAGCTCAGGCCGATCAGTACGCCGTACGCAACAGCAGGCGACCCCGCATCGTGCAGCACCAGCGGCAGAGTCGCGAAGAGCTGCCGGTAGACGGTGTCGATGACGACGATCGACGCGAGCAGCACCAGGACCGACTTGTCGGCGCGGAGGGCACGCCACACGCCCGACACCCGCTCAGCGGCCGCCACTCGGGTAGCGCTGGGGACGTACCACCAGATGACGGCTGCGAGCACCAGACTGGAGACCGCGTCCAGCACGAAGACCAGCGAGAAGTTGTACGCAGCCAGCAGACCGCCAAGCGGCGGACCGATGGCAAAGCCGGCATTGCTGGCCGAACGCGACAGCGCGATCCCCTCCCGTCGACGCTCGGCAGGCAGCGCCAGCGCGACGAGAGCACTCAGATTGGGACGGGTCGCGCCACCACAGAGGCCGGCAACTGCCGCTAGCGGCGCTAGCCCACCGAGAGGCACAAACGGCATCGCGAGGCAGGCAACAGCCCACGACAGCTGACTGGCGACAGCCGCGCCCCGCAGCCCGAACCGGTCGCCGAACCAGCCACCGGACAGGTTCCCGAGTAGCAACCCCACCCCGTACGCCGCTGCCGCAAAGCCGGCCTCCTGCGGCGACATCCCGCGATCCTCGACCAGGTACAGGGTGAAGTAGATCCACGCGAGCGACCCGGCCGAGCTAACCAACTGCCCGACCATCACCGCCTTGAGCCACCCCGGGAGCCCGGCCACTCGTTGCCAGTACATCCAGCACCCCCGAAGTAGAGTGAGTTCCTAAAGGGAACTTACAAGGCCGGATAGCGTGGGAGCAAGCGGAGGAGGCTGTCGTGCGGCGTAGTAGCTACTCCCCCGAGCCCGACTGTGCGATCGCCCAGTCCCTCGGGGTGGTCGGAGACGGCTGGGAGTTGCTGATCATCCGGGACCTGGCCCGCGGGCTGGACCGGTTCGACCTGCTGGCCGAGTCGCTGCGGATCTCGCGGAAGGTGCTGACCGAGCGGCTCAACAGCCTGCTCGACAGCGGCGTGGTCGAGCGCGTGGCCTACCAGGAGCGCCCGCCCCGGTACGCCTACAAGCTCACCCCTCGCGGCCGCGCCCTGCTCCCCGTGCTGGTCGCCCTCCAGGACTGGGGCGACCGCTGGCTGCTCGGTGACGGCGAGCTCACCGGCACCAACGCACCCGAGGAGGCCCCGGCCCACCGCATCCACGAACTGGTCGGCACCCGCATCCCCGCCGACCTCCTCCTACCGGCAGGCCAGCAGCTCAGAGATGTGGTCGACGAAACCGCGCAAGCGACGATCATCTTCGGCTATCCGGCTACGGGCAGGCCGAGCAAGCTGCCGGAAGGCTGGGAGGACATCGCCGGGACAACCGGCTGCACGCTGGAGAACAAGCTGTTCGCTGAGCGCGCCACAGACTTCACATCAGCCGGGATCGCCGTCCACGGCGTCAGCACCCAGCGCCCCGACGAGCAGCAGACCTTTGCCGAGCTGGAGAACATCCCGCACATCCTGCTCTCCGACACCGAGCTGACCCTGACCGCCGCCCTCCGCCTGCCCACCTTCCGGGCGGGCGGCTACGAGCGCCTCAAGCGCCACATCCTGATCGTCGCCCCGACCCGCGAGATCAAGGCGGTCCTCTACCCGATCACCGACATCCCGGCCGCGATCGACTGGGCCTACACGACGGCTACCTGAAGGCAGCCCGTACTTCGGCCGCGATCCTCCCGACAGCCTCGGCGCTACCGGTCGAGTTGATCTCACTCGGATCGCTCGACGAACCATGATCAAGACCGTCGAACTCCACCCGCCGGCACGACGCAAGCACCTCAGCCAGCGCGTCGCGCCCCGGCGCCAGGAACGGCAGCCCCTTGCTGCCACCCATCAACAGCACCTCGGCAGCAACATCGCCGAACTCCTCGAACCGCCCGGCCAACTCGACGATCAGCGCGCCCTCGTAGTGCACCGTCGGCGCCAGCTTCCGCAATGTGATGTCGTCCGGCCCGGCCGCCCGGTCCTCCTTCTTCAGCAGCTTCTCGGTGATCGCGGCGAGCAGTCGCCGGGGCATCACCTTGAAGGCCGCCGGCGCCAGCTCCAGGCCGTACATGCTGGTGATCATCGCCGCCGCAATGTTGCCTTCGGCAACTTCACGGTCGAAGCGGGCCAGCCAGGCAGCGTGCGGAGCCGGGTCGGCGACCAGGGCCGGTTCGTAGACGGCGACTTTGGTCAGCGTCGGCAGCGCGCGAGCCGCGGCCAGCACGATCGCGCCGCTTGCGCTGACCCCGAAGGCGCGAGTGGCCCCGGCGTCACGTAGTACCGCCTCGAGATCCTCGATCTCGGTCTGCACCGAGTGGTCCGGACGATGCGGCCCGGACAGGCCGCGACCGCGGCGATCCGGGAGGTAGACGGTGAAGTCGCCGGCCAGCGCCTTGGCGAGCAGCGTGTGGCTGCGAGCGGACTCCATGCTGCCGTGCAGCAGCACGACCGCCGGACCGCTGCCGGTCTTCCAGTAGCCGATCCGGGTGCCGTCCCGCGACGTCACGGATCCCTGCGTCAATCCTTCGAGGTCTGTAGTCATGGCCCAATAGTTACATCTACCCTAGTTGCATTGCAACTAGTTTCTCTGACCTCTAGACTGCTGCCCATGGAGCCGATCTTCCGCCGTTCGCCGCTGGCGCTCGCGATCCTCGGCCTGCTGGAGAACGGGCCGCTGCATCCGTACGGCATCCAGCGGCTGATCAAGCAGTGGGGCAAGGACCAGGTGGTCAACGTCGGCCAGCGCACCAGCCTGTACCGGATGATCGTCCGCCTCGAGGAGGCCGGGCTGATCGCCGTCGGCGACACCGAGCGCGACGAGCGCTACCCCGAGCGCACCACCTATCAGCTGACCGACCGCGGCCGGGCTGCATCGCGGGCGTGGCTCGCGGAGATCGTGTCCACCCCACGCAACGAGTTCCCCGAGTTCCCGGCCGCGCTGTCGTTCATCATGTTGCTGACTCCGGAGGCGGCGGCCGGGCTGTTCGAGGAGCGGCGTGAGCAGCTCACCCGGCGGATCGACTCGCTCGACGCCGACCTCGCTTCGGAGTACGAAGGCGCTCCGGTACCGCGCGTAGTGCTCGTCGAGACGGAGTACCAGAAGGCGATCACCGTCGCCGAACTGCACTGGATCGATGGGCTGCTCGATGACCTGCGCAGCGGCGCCCTGAGCTGGGAGGCCGCGCTCCGGCCGAGCCAGACCACGATCGATCAGGCGATGGCGTGACGGTGGAGATCTGGTGGGGCCGTACTGCGGACGCGCGGCCTGGCCTGGTGGCGGAGCTGAACGCGGCCGAGCGGGACCGGATGGCCGCCTACGCGCGCGACGAGGACAAGAGCCGGTTCGTGGTCGGCGCCACGATCGTGCGGCGGGTGCTGGCGGGCAAGCTGGGCCGCTCCCCCGCCGATGTCGTGATCGACCGGACCTGCCCGGACTGCGGTCGCCAGCACGGGAAGGTTGTTGCCGACGGCATGCAAATCTCGGTGTCGCACTCGGGTGACCGGATCGTCGTCGCGTTCCATCCGGTGGCGGCGGTGGGCGTGGATGTCGAGTTGATCAACCCGTCGATCGACACGGCGTCGCTCGCTACGGTGAGCCTTTCCGATCTGGAGGCTGACGAGCTTGCCGCGTTTCCGGCCGATGCTCGCGCGCGGGCCTTCACGCAGTACTGGACTCGCAAGGAAGCCGTGGTGAAGGCGACCGGGGACGGGATCGCCGCGGATCTGCGCAAGGTGGTCGTCAGCGCGCCGGATCAGCCGGCCGCGCTGCGGGAGTGGGCCGGGTACGACGGGCCGGTGCGACTGGTGGATCTGCCGGCCGGCGTCGAGTACGCGGCAGCGCTGGCAATGCTGTCGGATGAAGACCTCGAGGTCCGTTCGTTCGACGCTGCCCCGCTGCTCAGGTCCTGATCTGGCCCTCGCCGATCACCACGTACTTCGTGGACGTCATCTCCGGCAGTCCCATCGGTCCCCGCGCGTGCAGCTTCTGCGTCGAGATCCCGATCTCGGCACCGAACCCGTACTCCCCACCGTCGGTGAATCGGGTGCTCGCGTTGACCACCACGGCGGCCGAGTCGACGGCCTGCACGAACCGCCGCGCCGCAGCCTGTGACCTGGTGACGATCGCGTCGGTATGTGCCGAGCTGTACTTCCGGATGTGCTGAACCGCCGCCTCCAGGTCAGCCACCACAGCCGCCGAAAGATCCAGCGAGCTGTACTCCGTGCCGTAGTCCTCATCCGTCGCCGCGACAACATCCTTGCCAGCAGCAACAACCGCCGGGTCACCGTGGACGGTCACGCCGGCCTCGGCCAACGCCGGCAACGCCTTGGCCAGGAACTCGTCCGCGACATCCGCGTGCACCAGCAGCGACTCGGCCGCGTTGCACACGCTCGGGCGCTGCGTCTTGGAGTTGAGCAGGATCGTCAATGCGAGGTCGAGATCCGCCTCGGCATCGACATACACGTGGCAATTGCCGACGCCCGTCTCGATCACCGGCACGGTCGACTCGGTGACGACGGTCTGGATCAGGCCGGCTCCCCCACGCGGAATCAGTACGTCGACCAGCCCGCGCGCCTGCATGAGCTCCTTCACGGCCGCGCGGTCGCCGGGCACGCCTTGGATCACGTCAGCCGGCAACCCCGCTTCGACGACGGCGGAGCGGAGTACGGCGATGATCGCTTCGTTCGACGCGGCTGCCGACGACGAGCCGCGCAGCAGCACCGCGTTGCCGGACTTGAGGCAGATCCCGGCGGCATCGGCCGTGACGTTGGGCCGGGCCTCGTAGATGATCCCGACGACACCGAACGGCACCCGCACCTGACGCAGCTCGAGTCCGTTGGGCAGCGTGTACCCGCGGACGACCTCGCCGACCGGGTCGACCAGTCCGGCCAGCTGCTCGAGTCCCGCAGCCATCGCGTCGACCCGCTGCGGGTCCAGCGCAAGACGGTCGACGGTCGATTCCGGCGTACCGGACTCCCGGGCGGCCGCCACGTCCTTGGCGTTGGCCGCCACGATCTCGTCAGTACCCGCCCGCAATGCCGCCGCCATCGCCTTCAGCGCGGCATCCTTGGTCGCCCGCGACGCCGCAGCCAACGCGTAGGAAGCCTCACGCGCGTTCCGGCACAACTCGATGATCTCGCTCACCCCTACATCGTAGGACGACCCCCCACCCCCCTGCCCAACCGTCTCAGCCGGGCAACACCATGCGCCACGGGCACCGCTGCGGCGAGCAGGGGAGATGTGTCCCGAGCGACAGGACATAGTGCAGGTACGACGCGCAGCCGCCGCCTCTCTGAGCGTGGCGGCTGACCGAGTAGCCGACTATGTCCTGTCGCTCGGGACGATCACAGCAGGACGAGGTCGTCGCGGTGGACTACCTCGCGTTCGTAGGTGGGGCCGAGGTCTCGGGCCAGGTCTCGGGTCGAGCGGCCAAGCAGCCCAGGTAGCTCGACGGCGTCGTAGTTCACCAGCCCGCGGGCGACAACCACCCCGGTGGCTGAAACCAGGTCAACCGGATCGCCTGCGGAGAAGGTGCCTTCCACAGCGGTGATGCCGGCTGGGAGGAGGGAGCTGCGGCGTTCGGTGACGGCTCGGATGGCGCCTTCGTCGAGTACTAGGCGACCTAGGCCTGAGGTGGCGTGGGCCAGCCAGAGGAGGCGGGTTTTGCGGCGGCGGCCGGTGGGGTGGAAGAGGGTGCCCACCCGGTCGCCGCGGAGGGCTTCGCCGACTCGGGCGGCTGAGGTGAGGACGACCGGGATCCCTGCCTCGGTGGCGATTGCGGCCGCTTCGACCTTCGTTTGCATGCCACCGGTGCCGACGCCGGAGCTGCCCGTCCGGCCGATCTGGAGTGGCAGCAGGTCAGCGGGACCGCGGACGTCGGTGAGCATCGTCGTACCGGGTTTGCGCGGGTCGCCGTCGTACAGGCCGTCGACGTCGGAGAGCAGGACGAGCAGGTCGGTGTGGACGAGGTGGCTGGTCAGCGCGGCCAGCCGGTCGTTGTCGCCGAAGCGGATCTCGGTGGTCGCGACGGTGTCGTTCTCGTTGACGATCGGGACGACGCCGAGCTCCAGCAACCGCGCGAAAGTCCGATAGGCATTGCGGTAGTGGCTTCGCCGGGTGACGTCGTCGACGGTCAGCAGCACCTGGCCGACGCGGAGTCCGTGCGCGGCGAAGGCATCGGAGTACCGCGCCATCAGCAGCCCTTGGCCGACCGACGCGGCCGCCTGCTGGGTGGCGAGATCGCGCGGACGCGAGCGCAACCCCATCGGCGCCAGGCCGGCCGCGATCGCGCCGGAGGAGACCAGCACGACCTCGGTACCTTCGACCCGGCGCGCGGCGATCGCGTCGACCAGCAGCCGCAGCCGTTCCAGGTCGATCCGGCCGCGCTGGGTCAGCGACGACGAACCGACCTTCACGACGATCCGCCCGGCCTTGACGACTTCAACCCGTTGCGTCATGAGTTTTCCTGACTCAGTACGAGCAATCGAAGAGCCGGCGTCGTCGACGGCTAGTTGTTGCTCTCGGCATCTATGTCGATGGTCTCACCCAGCGCGTAGAGCCGCTCGGCCTCCAGCTCCTGGGCAGCGGCCAGCTCGCGGGCTTGTTTGCGCGCGAGCTTCTCGGCGGCCTTCTGAGCCGCCTTCGCCTCCGCCGGGGTCAGGTCGACCTCGTCCTCGACCCAGCCCTGACCGTACTCCGACAGGTCCTTCGGGCGCTCGATCTCGCCCTCCCGCAGGGCGTGGTACTGGTAGTCCTTGTCCTTGCGGCGCTGCGCGGCCGGACGGTCCTCGTCCAGTCGCTGGTCCTCGCCACGGCGGGACAGCAGCTCGGCGCCAGCCTGTACTTCGGGAGCGAAGTCGAAGACGACCGAGTTGGGAGCATCGCCGATCGTCACCTCGTCGCCGGCCACCGCGCCCAGCTCGAGCAGTTGCCGCTCGACCCCGAGCCGGTTCAGCCGGTCGGCCAGGTACCCGGTCGCCTCGGCGTTGGTGAAGTCGGTCTGCCGGATCCAGCGCTCGGGCTTCTCGCCCTGGATCAGCCAGCCGCCGTCCGGGGTCTTCTTGACCTTGAACTCCGGTCCACCGGTCGCGCGCGGCCGCAGGATGATCCGGGTGGTGTCCGGCTTCTCCTCCTCGGCGCGCCGCTTCTCGACGATCTCGGCCATCGCGAACTTCAGCGCGTCCAGGCCTTCGTGGCTGGCGGTCGAGATCGGGAACACCTTGTAGCCGCGCTGCTCGAGCTCGGCCGTCACCATCTCGGCGATCTCCTTGGCGTCCGGCACGTCGATCTTGTTCAGCGCGATCAGCCGCGGCCGGTCCTCCAGCCCGCCATGGGCCTTCAGCTCGGCCTCGATCGTGTCGAGGTCGCTCAGCGGGTCGCGGCCCGGCTCGTACGTCGCGCAGTCGATCACGTGCACCAGCGCCGCACAGCGCTCGACGTGGCGGAGGAAGTCATGGCCGAGACCGCGGCCCTCGCTCGCACCCTCGATCAGGCCCGGCACGTCGGCCACGGTGAAGATGTGCTCACCGGCGACGACGACGCCCAGGTTGGGGATCAGCGTGGTGAACGGGTAGTCCGCGATCTTCGGGCGGGCCCGGCTGATCGAGGCGATCAGCGAGGACTTGCCGGCGCTCGGGAAGCCGACCAGACCGATGTCGGCGACGACCTTGAGCTCGAGCACGATGGTGCGCTCTTCGCCGTCCTCGCCGAGCAGGGCGAAGCCGGGCGCCTTGCGGCTGGAGCTGGCCAGGGCCGCGTTGCCCAGACCGCCCTTGCCGCCGGCGGCCGCGACGTACTCCGAGCCGGCGCCGACCAGGTCGGCCAGCACCTCGCCTTCCGGAGTGCTGACGACCGTGCCGTCCGGGACGGGCAGGATGATGTCGCCGCCCTTGCTGCCGGCCTGGTGATCGCCCTTGCCCTGCTGGCCGTTCGTGGCCGAGCGGTGCGAGGAGCGGTGGTAGTCGACGAGCGTGGTCTGGTCGAGGTCGACGCGCAGGATGATGCTGCCGCCGTCGCCGCCGTTACCGCCGTCGGGTCCGCCGAGGGGCTTGAACTTCTCGCTGTGCACCGAGGCGCAGCCGTTTCCGCCGTTGCCACCGGTGACGTGCACCGTGACCCGGTCGACAAAGCTGGGGATCGCCATCGGAGTACTCAACTTCCTGCTGGGAAAAGACGTCTTCTCGATACATAGCCGAAGGGCGGGCCGCGCTATTCCGCGGACCCGCCCTTCGAAAAGGCTGTGTTACTTCGAACCGGGTGGCGGTGTTACTCCGCCGGGGCCGGGACGATGTTGACGACGCGGCGTCCGCGACGGACACCGAACTCGACCTTGCCCTCGGCCAGCGCGAACAGGGTGTCGTCGCCGCCACGGCCGACCAGGGTGCCCGGGTGGAAGTGGGTGCCCCGCTGGCGAACGATGATCTCGCCGGCGTTGACCAGCTGGCCGCCGAAGCGCTTCACGCCGAGCCGCTGCGCGTTGGAGTCGCGACCGTTACGGGTCGACGCTGCTCCCTTTTTGTGTGCCATGTTTTATTCAGCTCACTTCTTCTTGGCGTCGATCGCGGTGACCTTGACCTGGGTGTAGTGCTGACGGTGCCCCTGGCGCTTGCGGTAACCGGTCTTGTTCTTGTACTTGAGGATGTGGATCTTCGGGCCCTTGGTACGGCCCAGAACCTCAGCCGAGACGGCCACCTTGGACAAAGCGGCGGCATCGGTCGTCACGGTGTCGCCATCGACGACGAGGACTGCGGTCAGCGAAACCGTGTCGCCGACCTGGTCCGTCAGGCTGTCGATCTCGATGACATCGCCGACGGCGACCTTCTGCTGGGTGCCGCCACTGCGCACGATCGCGTACACCGTGGATCTCACTCTCTATTGTTCGGAAGTCTTAGAACTGCGGGGCCTGCATGTGTACTGCCTACCGCGGCCCACACAAAGGAGGCACGCATGACGCGCGCCGAATGACAAGAATACGGCGCGCGCCACGAGCGGGTCAAACTGGGGTGGACGCCAGCTCCGGAGTGCTCACTCCGGTGTCGGATCCGTTGTTACCTGCATCACTGTCACCGCTGTCCGCGGCCTTGCTCCGGCTCCGGCTGCTGCGCCGGCGCCTGGTACTGCCGTTCCGCCCGGAACCGTTCTGCTGGGCCACGGCGGCGTCGTCGGCCTGCGACGGCTCCTCGTGGCTCTGCTCGACCTGTGAGTGGTCGTCCTGGGCGGGAGTCTCGTGGTGGGGAGCAGCCTGCTCGCCGTTGGCGGCGGCCGAGGCGGCCGCGATCTGAGCCAGGCGCTGGGCAGCGTCACCATTCGTGTGGTGCTCCGCCTGCTCGGCCTGCTCGTCGTCGCGACGGCCCTTGCCGCGGTTGCGGCTGCGGGTCGTGGTCTTCTTGGCGGCTTCACCCTCGGGCTTCTGCTCGTGCGAGTGCTGCTGTTGCTGCCCCCCGCGGCTACGGCCGTCGTTGTCGCGGCGACGCGACTCCTTCGGCTCGTCGTGCAGGACCAGCCCGCGGCCACCGCAGTGGTCGCAGTTCTCGCTGAACGCCTCCAGCAGGCCGGTGCCGATCCGCTTCCGGGTCATCTGGACCAACCCGAGCGACGTCACCTCCGCCACCTGATGCTTGGTCCGGTCACGGCCCAGGCACTCGACCAGCCGGCGCAGTACCAGGTCGCGGTTGAGCTCCAGCACCATGTCGATGAAGTCGATCACGATGATGCCGCCGATGTCGCGCAGCCGGAGCTGGCGGACGATCTCCTCGGCCGCTTCCAGGTTGTTCTTGGTGACCGTCTCCTCGAGGTTGCCCCCGGAGCCGGTGAACTTGCCGGTGTTGACGTCGACGACCGTCATCGCCTCGGTCCGGTCGATGATCAGCGAACCACCCGACGGCAGCCAGACCTTGCGGTCCAGCGCCTTCTTGATCTGCTCGTCGATCCGGTAGTTCGAGAACACGTCGCCGGAGGCGTTGTAGTCCCACTTCTCCACCCGGTCGGCCAGGTGCGGAGCGACGTACGAGACGTACTCCTTGACCTGGTCGTAGGCGTCGTCACCGGAGATGACGAGCTTGGAGAAGTCCTCGGTGAACAGGTCGCGGACGACCCGGATCAGCAGGTCGGGCTCGCCGTGCAGCAGCGCGGGCGCCTGGCCCGACTTCGACTTCTTGTCGATTTCGGTCCAGTACGACTGCAGCCGGCTGACGTCCGAGGTCAGCTCCTCCTCGGTCGCGCCCTCGGCGGCGGTACGGACGATCACGCCCGCCTCGTCCGGGACGATGTCCTTGAGGATGCCCTTGAGCCGGTTCCGCTCGGTGTCGGGCAGCTTGCGGCTGATCCCGCCGTTGCCGCCGCGCGGTACGTAGACGACGTACCGGCCGGGCAGGCTGATCTGGTTGGTCAGGCGGGCGCCCTTGTGGCCGATCGGGTCCTTGGTCACCTGGACCAGGACGGCCTGACCGGACTTCAGCACCTGCTCGATCTTGCGCGGGCCGTTGGCGCCACCCAGGGTCGCCCAGTCCACCTCACCGGCGTACAGGACCGCGTTGCGGCCCTTGCCGATGTCGATGAACGCGGCCTCCATGCTGGGCAGCACGTTCTGCACGCGGCCGAGGTACACGTTGCCGATCAGCGAGCTCTGCTCGGCCGTCGTCACGTAGTGCTCGACCAGGACGTTGTCCTCGGAGACCGCGATCTGGGTCAGGTCGTCGCGGGCCCGGATCACCATCGTCCGCTCGACCGACTCGCGCCGGGCCAGGAACTCGGCCTCGGTGACGATCGGCGCGCGGCGGCGGCCGGCGGCGCGGCCCTCGCGGCGGCGCTGCTTCTTCGCCTCCAGCCGGGTCGAGCCCTCGACCGCGGTGATCTCGTTGTTGACGGTCTTGCTGCGCGGCTCACGGACGCGGACGACGGTCTCGTCCGGGTCGTCGGCCGCGATGCCGGTGTCCTCGCCCTTGCGGCGGCGACGGCGACGGCGGCGGCGCGACGACGTACCGGCGCCCTCGGCCTCGTCGTCGGACTCGGCCGACTGGTCGTGGTCCTCGGCGTCCTCGTCCTGCTGGTCCTCGTCGGACTCGTCGCCCTCGTCGGCGCTGTCCTCGGAGTCGGCGTCCCCGGCCTTGCGGCGGCGACGGCCACCGCGGCGACGGCGCCGGCGGGTGGTGCTGGGCTGGTCGTCGTCGTTCTCGTCGGCCTCGGCGTCGTGACCCTCGTCGGTCTCGTCGTCGTCGGTGTCCGCGTTGGTGCCACGGGCCTGCTCGAGCACGGGCTCGGCACGGTCGGCGGCGACCTCTTCGGCGTCGCGGCTGCGACGGCTCCGGCGACGGCGGGTCGTGGTGGTCTGCTCTTCGGCGACCTCGGGGGTCTGCTCTTCGGCGACCTCGGCCTCGGCGGCCTGAGCGGTCGCGGCAGCCTCGGCCGCACGCTCAGCTGCGGTCGAACGACGGCGGGTACGACGACCGGTGGCCGGCGCCTCCTCCGGGGCTGCTTCCGGCGTGGCTTCCACCGCACTGGTGGCCGCAGCCTGGGCGGGCACCTCGGTCGGAGCCTGGAACAGTACGGCCGCAGCGGGCGGCGCGCGTCGGCGTGAACGGCGGGCGGGAGCCTCGGCGGCAGCCAGGAGGGCCGCTTCCTTCGCGGCGAGCTCGGCGGCTGCTGCCTCGGCGGCGGCCAGCTCCTCCTCGGTCAGCTGCTCTTCGGGGAGCTCGGCGGCCGCTACCGGGCCGTCGGTGAGCGGGGTGTCCTCGGAGAGGAGGTCGGGCTGGGGGGCCGCGGCCTTCTTGGTGGTGCGCTTGCGGGTGGTGGTCTTCTTCGCGGCGCGCGCCGGGGCGGCGGCCTCGACGGAGGCCGCGTCGGCGGTCGCGTCAGCAGTAGCGCCCGCGGTGGCGTCGGCGCTGTCCGCGTCGGTGTCCAGGAGGCTGTCCTGGGTGGTGCCGCGGGCGGCGGCCTTCTTCGCCGGGCGCTTGGCGGCCGTCTTCTTGACCGTGCGCTTCGCGGCGGTCTTCTTGACCGGCGCGGGGGCCGGGTCGGCGCTCTCGCCATCGTCCTGGGTGCTGACGGCGGCGGCCTCGGCGGGCACGGCGGCGGCCTTCTTGGCCGTGCGCTTGCGCGTCGTGGTCGCCTTCTTGGCGGCCGGTTGTCTGGCAGCACGCTTGGCTGCGGGGGCGGTGGCGGCCACGTCGGCTGCCTGGGTGTCGTTGGGCTCGTTGTCGAGCATGCGGTGCGGGTCTCCTCAAGCCATCCGGCGCACCCTGCGGGCCTCTGTCACAGGTCCGGCGCTGCCAGCTGGCGGTCACGGTTCGCCACTCCCGGGTGCTAATCCGGTGCGGCGGAAGCCTTCTGGATCCGCTCCCTGCAATGCCGTCAGGGCACAGCTGGAGCGGCGGCGTCGCCCTCCGCTACATGCGTCTGGTGGTCGACCGCCTGGCCGGTCGCGGTCGCCTGGGTGGCGTCGCGGTCACGAGCGAGCGGATCGTCCACAGTGCCGGTTGCCGCGATGAGCGGGCCTTGGGCGAGCCTGGTCAGAAGAGCCGGGCCCGTCACCTCAAGCGTCGCTACCTCTAGCACGCCGGCGAGAACGTCGTCGGGTCTCACGGCCGGGGTTCCGAGCCGTAACACCACTTGCAGTATCGCACACGTCTCAACCGTCGCCGGGTCACTACCGACGGTGAGTCGGAGGACGGCTTCCCGGCAGTCAAACGAGCGAAGACCCCGTTTGGTCATGCGCTTGACCAGAATTTCGTCCCGGGCGAGGAACGCGGCGACCGCCGGCTCGGCGTCGGCCGGATCCACGCCAGGCAGCGCGATCAGCCACTCACTGGCCTCCAGCTGGTCGGCCAGGGAGCCCGGTCCGGCGACGACCACCTCGATCACGTCCAGCCCAGGCGGGAGCGCCTCGTCGAGGGCGGCCCGGACCTGCTCGGGGTCCCGCTCGTGTGTGAGCGAGATCTCCAAGTACTCCGCCTCGGAGGCGGCGCCGGTCGGCGCGGCACCGGCGTACGAGATCTTGGGGTGCGGGCTGAAGCCGTGCGAGAACGCCACCGGCAGCCCGGCGCGGCGGACCGCACGCTCGAAAGCGCGCTGGAAGTCGCGGTGCGAGGTGAATCGCAGCCGCCCGCGCTTGGCGAAGCGGATCCGCAACTTCTGGACCGCGGGAAGCTGCTGGGACGGCGGAGCCTGTACTGGTGCCACGAACGCCATTCTCGCAGCTTCCCCGCCACCGACTCACCTCCGCGGCTTCAAGGACCGGTTTCGGCCTGGAGGACGGTGTCGACGACGCCCGGGAAGCGCGACTGCAGGTCGTCGTAGCGGAGGGTGGTCCAGCGGCGGTTGCCGTCCTCACGCTGGTGGATCACGCCGGCTTCCCGGAGTACGCGGAAGTGGTGGGTGAGGGTCGAGGGCGCGACGGAGACCGGGAAGGTGCCGCAGGCGCGCTCGAGGTCCTCCCGGAGCGTGCGGACGATGGTCAGCCGGGTCGGGTCCGCCAGAGCGTGCAGGACGGCGTACAGGTTCAGGTCGGCTGCCTCGGGGTGGACCAGGGCCGGCCGGCGTGCGTGCGCCATCCAATTTCCTTTCGACGATCGTCGAAAGGGAGCGTAGCTTGGTTTCGATGTACGACGAACGTCGAAAGGAATCCGATGATGCGCGCTCTGCTCTTCGATCAGCCTGCTGCCGACACGAGTACGACCCGGGTGGGTGAGGTTGCGACCCGGAGCCGGGGCCTGGTGAGGTGGCGATCGACGTCCGGGCGGCTGGGGTGAACTTCATCGACGTGATGGCTCGACGTGGGGACGCCGGGTATGCGACTGGCTGGCCGTTCGTACCCGGGCTGGAGGTTGCGGGGACGGTGCGGTCGCTTGGTGCGGGGGTGAGTGGGCCGGCGGTCGGTACGCCGGTGGCGGCCTTCACTGCGACGGGTGGGTTGGCTGACGTTGCCGTAGTACGGGGTGAGCTTGTTGTGGAGCTCCCCGCTGGGTTGTCGTTCGAGCAGGCGGCTGTTGCTCCGGGGACGCTGACTACTGCGGCGTTGCTGCTTGGGCCGACCGGGCGGTTGCGGGAGGGCGACAGTGTGCTCGTCCACTCGGCCGCTGGCGGGGTTGGGCAGGCACTGGCTTCGCTTGCTCGGCTGCACGGCGCTGGACTGTTGCTGGGGACAGTTGGTGGCGCAGGGCGAGCCGCGGCGGCGGAGAAGGCTGGGTACGACGCAGTGGTCGTCCGTGGTGACGGAATCGTCGACAGGGTTAGAGAATTGACGGGTGGGCGGGGTGTCGACCTCATCCTGGATCCGCAGGGGACGGACTGGATCGAGACGGACCTGGAACTGGTCGCGGCCGGTGGGCGGATCGTGCTGTTCGGCAATGCTGGTGGGACTCCCCTGGCCTCGCTGCCCGCGGCCGGGAGGCTGTTCGGTGGGAATGCGGCGATCGGTGGGTTCAGCATCCGGGGGTACGCGGCCAAGGCGCCGTGGATGGTGGCTGAGGCGCTGACCGAAGTACTGCAGCGGCTCGGCCGTGGTGAGTTGCAGGTCGAGCCGACTGTCGTCGACGGGCTCGAGAATGCTCCGGAAGCCCAGCAGGCGTTGGCGGATGGGCGGGGCGAGGGGAAGTACGTAGTACGGGTGTGAGAACGGTTAGGGCTGGGCGCTGGACTTGCCGGTCAGGTACAGCGCCCAGGCGAGCAGGGCGAAGGCGACGGTGTTGAGGACGACGCGGACCAGGTTGAAGGCGCGCCACCTGGACTCGTCGAAGGCGGCGCGGACGGCGGTGACATCGATCGCGTTCGGGTCGCCGGCGGCCTTGATCGCGTCGTTCAGCGGGACGTTGACACTCATCGTGATGATCACGACGATCAGGTAGAGGACAAAGGCGACCGCGATCCACGGGAGCGCCTTCTCCTTCAGGTTGACGAGGCCGGCCAGTAGCGTGAAGAACAGCGCGCCGAAGAAGCCGATGCCGAGGAACACCGGGTTGATGATCGCCCGGTCGACTGCTTGGAAGGCGCCGACGAACGTCTTGTCATCGGTCTTGGCCAGACCGGGCATGAAGGCGTTCGCGTAGATGCCGAACACCCCCGCGACCAGGCCGGTCAGCATCGTCGCGACCAGCAGCGACCCCACTCGCAGTCCGTTCATGACGGCAAGCTACCCGGCCTGGTCTTTCATCGGCCTGTCAGAGGCCGCTGCATTGGCCGCTGCGGGGGCCGGTGACGTGGTTGGGAGCTTGGAGGTTCGACGGGGCTGCTGTGTTGGCGGAGCAGGTGAGCGGGCCATTGATGGTGTTGCCGGCCAGTACTACGGGGTCGGCGGTGCTCGAGTTGCGTACCGTCGTCGGGCCGCTGACGGTGGTGGCTACGAGCACTTCGGAGCGGGTGGTGCCGGTTGAGGTGACCGGGCCGCTGACCGTCGTACGGAGCAGGTGGAGGTCTGCTGCGCTGGTGGCGTTTACCGGGCCGGAGATCTTGGTGTCGGTGGCGACGAGGGACGCACCGGGGCGGATGGCGACCGGGCCGTTGATGGTGGCGTTGGTGAGGCAGATGACGCCGGAGGTGACCGTCAGGGGGCCGTTGCGGGTGCCGGTGATGGTCGTCGTACAGGCCGGCGTGGGGCGGAGGAGGGTGACCGCGAAGCTTTGCGGGGTGGCGATGTTGCCGGGGGCATCGATCGCGCGGTACTCGATCCGGTGGCGGCCGTAGCCGGACGGGACGTCGTCCCAGGGGACTACTCGCGGGGCGCCGAGTTTGCCGTAGACGAGTTGGTCGATCTCGGTGCCTTCGGCGGTGAACTTGAACGGGGCGTTGGCGTCGGTCGGCCAGCCGTAGTAGTTGTACCAACCGTCGCCGTCGGTGCGGAACTCCGGTACTACGTAGCCGTCGGTGTCGTCTGTCGCCTTCAGGGCCATGGTGAAGGCGTCGTTGTAGATGTACTCCGGGCCGGTGGGTTTGGTGATCTTGAGGAGGGGCTTCGACAGGGTGGGGGTCACTGTCGGCTCTACTCCGTCGATCTGCCAGGTCAGTTCGCTGGCGCCTACACGGGCGGTGAGGGTGTGGGTGCCGGTCAGGCTGAGCGGCGCCAGCTCGAAGTCACGGTCGTTGCCCGGGTTGGCTACCACTTGGCCGTCAACCCGCCACTCCACCGCTGGTTGCTCGGTGTCTGACTGGGTCGTCTCCACATAAACCACCTCATCCGCATTCACCGGGTGCTCGGTGGAGGTGGAGGTGGTGAAGGTTGGCTGAGGGGCGGCGGGCACCTCGGCGGTGGCCGGGTCGGCCTGAGCCGCCGGCGGTAGGCCGAAGCCTGCCTCGTTGGTGGGGGTGATGGTCCAGGTTCGGGTTGCTGTGAGGGCGGTGGAGGCTCTTACTGCTGGGTCTCGGACGAAATCGGTGGGGTCGACGATTTTTGCGGTGAGGGTGTGGGAGCCGGGGGTCAGGGCGAGGGAGCTCAGGTCTATGTAGCGTCGGTTGTTGGTGGGGAGGGTTGTGTTGTCGAGGGTCCAGGTGACTGTCAACTCGTGGGTGGCGGGGTGGAGGGTTTGTAGCCAGACGGACTGGGTGGGGGTTAGTGGGCCGGGTGGAGTGCTGGACTGGATGAGGGTGGCTCTGGAGGAGATTCGCTGGGTCATTCGTTCTCGGGAGACCTGGTCGAAGTAGTAGCCGAGGACCTTCATCATGGAGTGTTTCGAGGGGCGCCAGATGCCGCTTCCGGCGTACATGCCGGCTTCGTAGCGGGCGATGGGGCCGCCTGACTCGGACGGTTCGCCCAGCCAGCGGAACCATTTCTTCTGCTGGGTGAGCATTTGTTGTTCGGTGAGCAGGGTGTGGTGGATCGAGGACGGTTCGGGGCCTTCGTAGGGTGCGCCTCGGTCGCCTCTCGCGTAGTAGTCGTATTCGTCTTGGAGGCCGCCCAGGGAGTGGCCCAGTTCATGCGGGGTGATGAGGGCGGAGAGTGCGTTGCCGCCGGAGGCGGTCGCATAGGTGCCGCCTGCGCCGCCGTAGGTGTTGCTGTTGCCGATGGCAAGGATTTGGCGGTTGGCGGGCGTGGTCCCGGGGACCAGGTCGGCGTACTGCGCAGCCGCGGTCGCGCTGACCGTGAGCAGCCGCTGGACCGAGCCGGGGTTGCAGCCGCCCCAGAAGCCCATCTGGAGCGGGGTGTCGACCTTGGGTGAGTCGAGGCCGGGGTCGCAGTCGACGCCGCTCTCGGGTGAGGCGATCTCGACGGCGTACACGTTCACGTAGTTGCGGTACGTCTTGAACGGCTCGATGCTCCAGAGCACGTTCAGGTGCTTGTCCACCTGCTCCCGGAACTTCGGCAGGTCCGCTGCCGTGTACCCGTCCCCCATCACCACCAGGTTGAACCGCGACGACGCCGGCCCGGTCACCTGAAGGGGCACCACCCTCGGCGCCGGCACGGCATCGGCCGCGGCGGACGTAGTACCGGCTGATGCGGCCAGTGGCACACCGGCCATCGCTGTCGCAGCTACTGCCAGTACTGCGGTCAGGCGCGACTTACTGAAACCAGTCCTCACGAGGCGGTCCTCCCCAGGTGTGGCGGCTCCTGGGCGAGGCCGCCGTGAGAAGCCTACGAAGGCGACGGCGGAGTTGTCAGCGGCTTCCGCGCGCCGAACTTGCCAGTAGGCAGGAGCGGCCCGGGGCCCGGTACGGCATCATGAGGGCTCGGGGAAACGTGAGGAAAGGACATCGATGACGGAACCGGCACAGTCGCCGCGGTTCGAGCCGGAGCCTGAGCGCCCGGTCGACGACGCCGGTGACGGCGATGGCAAGGGCATCTACTGGGTGCTGAAGAACGTCGTGGTCGGCCCGCCGGTCAAGCGCATCTTCCGCCCGAAGGTGGAGGGCGCCGAGAACATCCCGGACGTCGGTCCGGCGATCATCGCGAGCAACCACCTGTCCTACGCGGACTGGATCTTCATGCCGCTGGTACTGCGCCGCCGGGTCACCTTCGTCGCCAAGTCCGACTACTTCACCGGCGCCGGGATCAAGGGCCGGTTCCAGCGCGGCTTCTTCAAGGGCACCGGCCAGGTCCCCATCGACCGGTCCGGCGGCTCGGCGTCCGAGGGCG
Source organism: Kribbella ginsengisoli (assembly GCF_039537185.1). NCBI lineage: Bacteria > Bacillati > Actinomycetota > Actinomycetes > Propionibacteriales > Kribbellaceae > Kribbella > Kribbella ginsengisoli. Next base: position 428,169 of record NZ_BAABAA010000003.1, read on the forward strand.
CGATCAAGGCCGGCCTGAAGGTGCTGGAGCGCGGCGACCTGTTCGGCATCTACCCCGAGGGCACCCGCTCCCACGACGGCAAGCTCTACAAGGGCCGCACCGGAGTCGCCCGGCTCGCGCTCGAGGCGAAGGTCCCGGTGATCCCGTGCGGCGTGATCGGCACCGACGTGGTCGCCCCGCCCGGCAAGGTGGTCGCTTCGTTCGCCTCCCCGACGGTCAAGTTCGGCGAGCCGCTGGACTTCTCCCGGTACGACGGGATGGAGGGCGACCGGCTGATCCTGCGCGCCGTCACCGACGAGATCATGTACAAGATCATGGAGCTGTCCGGCCAGGAGTACGTCGACATGTACGCCACCAAGGCCAAGTCGCTGGAGGGCCGGGCGACCACCGGCGCCCCCAAGAAAGTCCGCAAGTCGGACACCTGAGTCAAGGGGTGAGACAGGGTGGCACTAGGCTGGGAAACCGTGGACGGACCGATCGCGTACCAGGGTGAGCCAGGAGCCAATTCGGCGATGGCGTGCACCGAGATGTTTCCCGGCCGCGAACAGCTGCCCTGTACGACCTTCGAGGACGCCCTCGAGGCGGTGAACACCGGCCGCGCCGGACTCGCGATGATCCCGGTCGACAACTCGATCGCCGGCCGGGTGGCCGACATCCACCACCTGCTGCCGGACTCCGGGCTGCACATCATCGGCGAGTTCTTCCTGCCGATCCACTTCCAGCTGATGGCCGTCCCGGGGGCCACGCTGGAGTCGATCAAGACCGTCCGCAGCCACGTCCACGCGCTCGGCCAGTGCCGCAAGATCATCCGCGAGCACGGCTGGTCGACCGTCGTCGCCGACGACACCGCCGGCGCGGCCCGCGAGGTCTCCGAGCTGAACGACAGAGGCGTCGCCGCCCTGTCACCGGTCGCCGCGGCCGGACTCTACGGGCTGGACATCCTGGCCGAGGACGTAGAGGACGAGCACCACAACACGACCCGCTTCCTGGTCCTGTCCCGCGAGCCGCACGTCCCGGCAGTCGGCTCCGGACCGACGATCACGAGCTTCGTCTACCGGGTCCGCAACGTGCCCGCCGCCCTCTACAAGGCGATGGGCGGCTTCGCGACCAACGGCGTCAACATGACCAAGCTGGAGAGCTACCAGCTCGGCGGCTCGTTCTTCGCCACCCAGTTCTACGCCGACGTCGAGGGCCACCCCGAGGACCCGCACGTCGCCCTCGCGCTGGAGGAGCTCGCCTTCTTCTCGGTCGAGGTCCGGATCCTGGGCGTCTACCCCGCCCACCCCTTCCGCGAGCAGATCGCCGAGCCGGCCGCCAACCGCACCCTCCGCCCGCACCACTGAGCTTCCGTGTCCCGAGCGACAGGACATAGTCGCTGTGAGGGATCGGCGTCCCGCCTGAGGGTCGAGCTCGACGGTCGATTTAATCGACTATGTCCTGTCGCTCGGGACGCCTAAGGTCGCTGGGTGGAACTTGTTGAGGTGGATGGCCAGGACGCTGAGGTTTTCGAGCGGTTCTACAACCTCCGGGACGCCGTACGCCGGGAAGCCGAGTTCCCGTCAGGTCTCGGACTGGAAGAGGCCCGGGTCCTGATGGCCGACCAGCACTCCGACATGCGCGCCGACGGGCTTGCCCTGGTCGACGGCGACCAGTGGCTGGGGATCGCCTGGCTCGACTGGTGGCTGCAGGAGAACACGCATCTCGTCGAGGTGGAGATCGCGGTCGCCGCGGCGTACCGGCGTACAGGTGTCGGAAGCCGCCTGCTGGAGGCCGTGATCGAGCGGGCCACGCAGGACGGCCGCCGACTGCTCTCCGGCATGATCCTGGGCGATGCGGAGACCGGCGAGAGCGCCGGTACTGCGTTCGCCGCCAAGCACGGGTTCGTCCGCAAGCTCGTTGAGTTGCACCAGGTGCTCGAGTTGCCGCTCTCGGAGGAGCGGCTGGCCGACCTCGACCAGCCGGTCGACGGGTACGAGATCGTGCAGTGGCGTGAGCACACGCCGGACGAGTGGGTCGAGCAGTTCGCCGAAGCGCTGAGCGCGATGTCTGTCGACGTCCCGACCGGAGAGCTCGATCAGGAGCCGGCCCGGTGGACGCCGGAGCGGCTGCGGGAGGCCGAGGCGCGCAGGCTCAAGCAAGGGCGCTTCTGCCACACCACCGTCGCCGTCGACAAGGACGGTCAGCTGGCGGCGTACACGCAGATGGGTGGCGGGACCGGCGATCCCGGGCGCCTCTACCAGTGGGACACGTTCGTCCGACCAGAACATCGCGGCCGACGGCTGGGGCTGGCCGTGAAGGTCCCCAACTTCCGGTCGCTGCAGGCCGGACTGGACCGTCCGGCCGTGCTGCACACCTGGAACGCGATCACGAACGCCCCGATGATCGCCGTCAACGTGCATCTCGGCTTCCGGCCGGTCGCTCAGCGGACCGACTGGGAGCTGGAGATCTAGAGGAACATCCAGTACGGGTAGCGCGCGGCGAGCGTGGCGCGGTGGTCCTGCCAGTCGGCTGAGCGGCGGGCTGGATCGAGTGGGTCGGCGTAGCCACCGTGGAGGCGGTAGCCCCAGGTGAAGGCGGCGACCGGCTCGACGGCGCGGGTATGGATCACGTCGGGCACGATCACCAGGAAGGTGTCCGCTCGCCAGACGCCGTCGGGGTCCTCCGGGTGCGCGGGGGCGTCGAAGAAGGTCGGCAGGAAACCGTACGCGGACAGTGGACTGGCGTCGGCGGTGAAGGCCGGCGCATCCACCGTGACGACGCCGGACCGCGTGACGAGCTGGATCCAGCCCATGATCGCGTTGATGCCCTGGCCGTGGTAGCGCAGGGTCGCGGTACAGATCGGGAAGTTGCGGTAGGACTCCGCGTCCAGGCCCGGTACGACGAGTTGGTGACCCGAGGCGTAAGGGTCGTCGTTGGCCAGCACGCGGATGTTGATCAGTCCGCGTTGGCCGCGGACCTCGAACGGAACGGACAGCTCTCGTCTCATTCACCCCTCCTGACGCCATTCTCCAACGCGCGCAAGGGAAAAGGTGAAATTGACTACCGGGGCTCATGCTCTTGTGCACCTGCGGTAGCGGGAGCACGCTGAAAAAGAGCAGCGTCTTGGGGGGCAGCCTGTTCGTTCTTCTTTCCTTGCCCCCGCACGTACTAGGGGGAGAGATGCCGAGAAAGGCCAACGGGAGAGCGGACAAGAACGAACGGGGCGCCGGGAATCAGATGCCCGGTGGAATGATGGAGACCGTCGGCGGTGCTGGTGCCGCGCCTGGGATGGGGCGCGATGCTCAGACGCCGAGCCGGCGGCAGTGTGGCGTGATGGATGTGCACCGGCGGTTGCTGTCGACGTCGGCGGAGTACGTCGCGGCGCGTTCCTACCTGGAGAACGCGACCACGCAGTACGTCGCGTCGCAGCAGCGGTTCAGCGGGGTCGCGCACATCCCCGTGGTGGTGCATGTCGTCTGGAACACGGCCGCGCAGAACATCTCGCAGGCCCAGATCGACAGCCAGATCGAGGTCCTGAACCGGGACTTCCGGGCGACCAACACCGATATCGGCATCGTGCCGGCCCCGTTCACCGGGCTGGTCGCCGACGCCCGGATCGAGTTCGCGCTGGCCACGACGGACCCGAACGGCAACCCGACGACGGGTGTCACCCGGACCCAGACGACGCGCACCGGCTTCACGACCGACGACGCGATCAGGTCGTCGGCGACCGGTGGCATCGATCCCTGGCCGGCCGACAAGTACCTGAACATCTGGGTCGGCCAGCTCGGTGGCGGCCTGCTCGGCTACGCCCAGTTCCCGGGCGGCCCGGCCGAGACCGACGGCGTGGTCATCCTGCACAGCGGGTTCGGCACGAACGGTACGGCGGCAGCGCCGTTCGATCTCGGCCGGACGACGACCCACGAGATCGGCCACTACCTCAACCTGTTCCACATCTGGGGCGACGACGGCACCGGCTGCAGCGGCAGCGACGAGGTGGCCGACACCCCCAACCAGGGCGGCCCGAACTTCGGCGTACCGACGTTCCCGAAGCTGTCCTGCAGCAACGGGCCGAACGGCGACCTGTTCGTGAACTACATGGACTACACCGACGACCGCGGCATGGTGATGTTCACCAACGACCAGGTCGCCCGGATGGCGGCCTGCCTGGACACCGTACGGACGGATCTCAGCCAGGGTTCGAGCTCCACCAGCGCACTGCCGACTCCCGCCGGGCCGGTCGTGTCGTGGGACGACAACCGGATCGACGCGTTCGTGCTCGGCACCGACCGGGCGACGTACCACAAGTGGTGGGACGGGGCCGCCTGGGGACCGTCCGTGAACGGCTACGAGTACCTGGGTGGTGTGTGCATGAGTGCTCCTGAAGTGGCGTCCTGGGGGCCGAACCGGCTCGACGCCTTCGTCCTCGGAACCGACCACGGGCTCTACCACAAGTGGTGGGACGGGACCGCCTGGGGACCGTCGGAGACGGGCTACGAGGCGCTCGGCGGCGTCTGCATGAGCCCGCCGCGAGTGGCCACCTGGGCGGAGAACCGGCTCGACGTCTTCGTGCTCGGGACCGACCGCGCGCTCTACCACAAGTGGTGGGACGGCGCTCAGTGGAACGACTACGAGTACCTCGGCGGGATCTGCATGAGCCCGCCCGAAGTAGTTGCCTGGGGCCCCGATCGGCTGGACGTCTTCGTGCTCGGCACGGACAACGCGGTCTGGCACAAGTGGTGGGACGGCACCGCGTGGGGTGGCTTCGAGTCACTCGGTGGCGTCTGCGCCTCTCCCCCGACCGCGGTGGCCTGGGGCCCGAACCGGCTCGACCTGTTCGTCATCGGCACCGACTCCGCGCTCTACCACAAGTGGTACGACGGTACGTCGTGGTCGGCGGACTGGGAGAACCTCGGCGGCATCTGCACGAGCGCGCCGACCGTCGTCTCCTGGGCCGCGAACCGGCTCGACGTATTCGTCCTCGGGACCGACTCCGCGCTGTACCACCAGTGGTGGGACGGTACGTCGTGGTCCGGGTTCGAGTCGCTCGGCGGCATCTGCACCGAGGAGCCGCGGGTGACGTCGTGGGGACCGGATCGACTGGACGTCTTCGTCGTCGGCACGGACGGCGGGATGTACCACAAGTGGTGGGACGGAACCGCCTGGGGACCGTCCATCACCGGGTACGAAGCGCTCGGCGGCGTGATCAGCGACTTCAAGCTGGATCAGCCGGCGCCGGACCAGTTGCCCAACGGCGCCTCTGCCGAGCAGGCGGTGCTGAACTGAACACCTCGCGGTTGGTCGGGCGGTGGACGCACTCCTTCGAGGAGGACCACGACGGAGTGACCGTCTACCGCCGCGACGACTTCGCCTTCCCGCCGGCTCGCGGCCGGCGGGGGGTGGAGTTCCATGCCGACGGCAGTTTCACCGACTGGCTGATCGGCCGTGGCGACGCTCCGGAGGGGCATGCCGGGCGCTGGTCGGCGGGCGGCGAGATCAGCCGTAGTACAGGCTCCGCCGGGTCGATCGTCGCCGCGACACCGGATCGGCTGGAGATTCGCTGGAAGGAGTGAGATGACCGGTTCGCCTGTTCGGTACCTGGTGGTGCCGACCGAGGACGCGGCCGACGGCGCCAAGTCGGCCCGGTTCGGCGACAAGACGATCCTGTGGGGACCCGCTGATCAGAAGCTCGGCCGGGCCTCTCGTACCGCGCCCGGCCTGGTCCTCGTGACGCAGGTCGGCCGGAGCTTCCAGGACGAGTTTCCCGACGTCACTCCGCTGCTCGATCACGGTCGCCACCTGGTGATCTCGGCCGCCGACAAGCCCCGGCGACGGCGCTCCAACCATTGCTGGCGAGTGGAGGCGTTGAAGGCCGGTACGACGGTTGTCGACGTCCCGGCGCGGATGGCCCGGCGCGCTGACCCGGTGGTTGCGGGGCTGGTCGGTGAGGTGGCGCCGGCGTCGTACCAGGCTGATCTGACCTGGCTGGCCTCGCTGCCGACCCGGCATTCGCTGAGTGCGTCCTTCACGACCGCGGTGGAGTTCGCGGCGGCCCGGATGGTTGCCCTCGGCTACAGCGTCACGCGGGTGCCGATCACTGTGGGAGCTGGGCATTCGGAGAACCTGATCGGTGATCGCGCCGGGTCGGGAGCCGGCACGCGCGGGCTGGTCGTGATCACCGCGCACCTCGATTCGATCAACCTCGCGGGCGGCCCGGGCGGTAGTGCGCCCGGGGCCGACGACAACGGGAGCGGGTCGGCCGGCGTACTGGAGCTCGGGCGGCTGATCGCGAGCCGGAAGTGGGAGCACGACGTCCGGCTGATCCTCTTCGGTGGCGAGGAAGAGGGGCTGTTCGGGAGCAAGCAGTACGTCGCTGCGCTGCCGCCGGCCGAGCGGTCGCGGATTCGCGCGGTGCTCAACATGGACATGATCGCGTCGAAGAACACAGCTGCGCCGACCGTCCTGCTCGAGGGCGCGCCGGTGTCGTCGGGGCAGATGGACGACCTGGCCGCGGCGGCTGCGACGTACACGGGGCTGAAGGTCGAGACGTCGCTGAATCCGTTCGCCAGTGATCATGTGCCGTTCATCAACGCCGGGGTGCCTGCGGTGCTGACGATCGAGGGCGCGGACAGTGCGAACGGGCACATCCATTCGGCGAACGACAAGCTCGAGTTCCTCGACTGGGCGCTGGCGAGCGAGATCCTGCGGATGAACATCGCGGCGCTGGCCGGCTGGCTCGGCCTGGTCGGAGCGGCTGAGGCGCCCCGCCCGCAACCGGCCGGGTCAGCCGTGTCCTGGGGTCCTGGCCGGCTCGACATCTTCGTGCGGGGGACGGATTCGGCCCTCCACCACCTCTACTGGGACGGCGGCACCTGGCACGACTTCGAGTCGTTGGGAGGTGTCATAGGGTCTTCAGGGTGACGGACCTTGACTGGAACGGTTGCCTGAACACTCGTGATCTGGCTGGGTTCTCGACCCGGTACGGCGGGGTGACGCGGGGCGGGACGATGATCCGGACCGACTCCCCCGACAAGCTCGACGCCGCCGGGCGGGTCGCGTTGCGTGGCGTCGGGGCCGGCTTGGTGCTCGACCTGCGCTCGGACTGGGAGATGACGCGGACACATCCGCTGGAGGGCGTAGCGGAGTACCGGCGGATTCCGTGGATCGATCCGGTCCGGGACAAGGAACGCGTGCCGGAGGATGAGCCGCTGCTGGGCGACATCTATCGCGGCAGTCTCGATCGCAACCAGGGGCAGATCGGTGCTGCTTTGCGGGCTGTTGCTTCGGCGCCGGAGGATCGGCCGGTCGTCGTGCACTGCAAGTCGGGCAAGGACCGGACCGGGTTGTTGGTCGCGTTGCTGCTCGACCTGATCGGTGTGCCGCGGGACCAGATCGTGGCCGACTACGTGGTCAGTGAGGTGCGGCTCGGGGTGCTCGAACGGGCCGCTGGACTGCCGGCTGAGGAGCGGGAGCGTGCGCTGTTGCTGTCGCGGACGTTGCCCGAGACGATCACCGCCGCTCTTGATCATGTGGACGAGCGGTACGGCGGGGTGCGGAGCTACCTGGAGCTGTGCGGGCTGACCGCTGGGGAGCTTCATCGGCTGGCGATGCGGCTGGTGGGGTCGCCTGTCGAGGCGGTGGTGTTCGACTTCGACGGACTGCTGATGGACACCGAGACGACGCTGGTGAAGAGCTGGCAGTTCGAATGGGCCCAGCACGGTCTCGAGCTCGAACTGGCCGACGACTTCTGGCCGGGGCACGGCGGGGATACGAAGGACGCCCGGTACGCGCAGCTGGCTGCCCTGGTGCCGGACTTCGATCGCGAGGTGAGTCAGGCGCGGCGTACGGCGTACCGGGACAGCCTGCACGAGGACCTCGACTTCCGGCCGGGCATCCGCGACTGGTTGCTGGAGGCCCGTGAGCTCGGGCTGAGGCCCGCGATCGCCAGCAGTTCGGAGCGCTCGTGGGTGATCGGGCACCTGGAGCGGGTCGGCGCCCTCGACCTCTTCGATGTCATTGCCGCAGGCGACGAGGTGGACGGCCACAAGCCGGACCCAGCGGTCTACTTCCTCGCCCTGGAACGACTGGGTCTGTCCGGTAGCGCGACCGCAGCGGTCGAGGACACTCCGCACGGCGTCGAGGCGGCCGCCGCCGCGGGCATGGCAACGATCGCAATCCCCAACCCGTACGTGCGGGCCGCCGCGCTGAGTGCCGCCGACCTGACCCTGGGCAGTGCCGGCGAGCTGACCCTCAGCGACGCGTTGCTTGCCGCATCGCGGCGGAATGCGGGCGTTTGAACCCTTCGTTTGAAGGGTTCGCGGCGCGCGGAAGGAGAGGTGCTGGACCTGCGGGTCGGTTACCTTGGGCCTAGGTAGGACCGCTGGGGGGCGGCGCGGGGCTGGGGAGAGGGGACCTGCGATGACGCTGTTTCTGTTCGCCGCCGCTGCGGGCTTCACCCTGGCCGCGGTCATCACCGACAACTTGGCGATGCTCTATGTCGGCATCGGGATCTGGGTTGTCGGGGCCTTCTCCGCGCTCTGGTTGTGGTTCTGGCCGCGCCGCAAGGGATTCCGTACGCCGGAAGCCGCCCGCGCCGCCGCCGAGGCGGGCAACCCGCGCGCGATCCGGGCCTTGGCGATGGATGCCTTGAGCATTGGTGACGACGCCCGGGCCGAGCGGTTGCTGCTGGTCGCGATCGACCACGGCGACGTCGACTCGATGTGGGAGCTGGGCCGGCTCATCGAGCAGCGCGATGGAATCGATGCCAGCGAACCGTGGTACCGGATGGCCGCGGACAACGGCCACTTCGCGGCCCGGCGCTATCTCAAGCGCCGCGACCCCGCGTAACCGTCAGACCACAGACAGCTCTCAGACCACCGAGAGCGGCAACAGTTTCTTGCCGGTGGGGCCGATCTGGATCTCGGTGTTCATCTGCGGGCAGACGCCGCAGTCGAAGCACGGCGTCCAGCGGCAGTCCTCGACCTCGATCGCGCCGTCCTCCTCGAGCGCGTCCTGCCAGTCCTCCCACAGCCAGTCGCGGTCCAGCCCGGAGTCCAGGTGGTCCCACGGCAGCACCTCGGCGTACTCGCGCTCACGCGTGGTGTACCAGGCGAGGTCGACCGGGGTGCCGGCCAGCGCCTTCTCGGTGGCGGCGATCCAGCGCTCGTACGAGAAGTGTTCGCTCCAGCCGTCGAACCGGCCGCCGTCGCGCCAGACCTGCTCGATGATCCGGCCGACCCGGCGGTCGCCGCGCGAGAGCAGGCCCTCGATGATGCCCGGCTTGCCGTCGTGGTACCGGAAACCGATCGCCTTGGCGTACTTCTTGTCCGAGCGGATCGCCGCGTTCAGCTTGGCCAGCCGGGCGTCGGTCTCCTCGACGCCGAGCTGCGCGGCCCACTGGAACGGGGTGTGCGGCTTCGGCACGAACCCGCCGATCGACACCGTGCAGCGGATGTCGTTGCGGCCGGACACCTGCCGGCCGGTCGCGATCACCCGCTTGGCCAGGTCGGCGATCGCCAGCACGTCCTCGTCGGTCTCGGTCGGCAGGCCGCACATGAAGTACAGCTTCACCTGCCGCCAGCCGTGGCTGTACGCCGCCGCGACGGTCCGGATCAGGTCGTCCTCGGTGACCATCTTGTTGATCACCTTGCGCAGCCGCTCCGATCCGCCCTCGGGGGCGAAGGTCAGACCGCTGCGCCGGCCGTTGCGGGAGAACTCGTTGGCCAGCGTGATGTTGAAGGCGTCGACCCTTGTCGAGGGCAACGACAGCGAGACGTTGCTGCCCTCGTACCGGTCGCCCAGGCCCTTCGCGACCTCGGCGATCTCGGTGTGGTCGGCCGACGACAGGCTGAGCAGCCCGACCTCCTCGAAGCCGGTCTGCTTCAGGCCGTTCTCGACCATGTCGCCGATCGTGGTGATGCTGCGCTCGCGGACCGGGCGGGTGATCATCCCGGCCTGACAGAACCGGCAGCCCCGGGTGCAGCCGCGGAAGATCTCCACCGAGAAGCGCTCGTGGACGGTCTCGGCGAGCGGTACCAGCGGCTTCTTCGGGTACGGCCAGGCGTCCAGGTCCATCACGGTGTGCTTGGCGGTCCGGTACGGGACGCCGGGACGGTTCGGGGCGATCCGCTTGATCCGCCCGTCGTCGAGGTAGTCGACGGTGAAGAACTTGGGGATGTAGACGCCGCCGGTGGAGGCGAGCCGGTGCAGCACCTCGTCGCGACCGCCCGGGCTGCCCTCGTCCTTCCACTCCCGGATCACGTCGGAGATGGCGAGCACGATCTCCTCGCCGTCGCCGAGCACCGCCGCGTCGATGAAGTCGCCGATCGGCTCCGGGTTGAACGCCGCGTGCCCACCGGCCAGCACGATCGGGTCCTCGTCGGTGCGGTCCACGGCGTACAGCGGGATCCCGGCCAGGTCGAGCGCGGTCAGCATGTTGGTGTAGCCGAGCTCGGTGGAGAACGAGATCCCGAACACGTCGAAGGCCCGGACCGGGCGGTGGCTGTCGAGCGTGAACTGCGGGATCGCGTTGTCCCGCATCACCTGCTCCATGTCCGGCCAGACCGAGTAGGTCCGCTCCGCGAGGGTGTGCTCGCGCTCGTTCAGCACCTCGTACAGGATCTGGACGCCCTGGTTCGGCAGGCCGACCTCGTAGGCGTCCGGATACATCAACGCCCAGCGCACACTGGCCGACTCCCAGTCCTTGCTGACGGAGTTCAGCTCACCGCCGACGTACTGGATCGGCTTCTGCACGGTAGGCAGCAACGCTTCCAGGCGGGGAAACAAGGACTCAACAGTCATCACAGAACTTCCAGATCAGCGGCCAGAGCACCTACCAGCCTAGCGCCGACCCCCTTCCCGGCCCGCATCGATCTGCAAACCTCTGCTATGGGGCAGGGTCCGGCAGGCTCGGCGGGTCGGTCAGCGGAGGGGGGTTTCGGTCAGGAACTCGGGGGTGAGGGCTGCTTCGACCTTGTTTTCTTCGCCGGCGTTTCCGTGGACGACGTCGTGGAGTTCCGGGTCGGCGAAGAGGGGGCGGAGGTCGGGCGGGATGGTGGTGGGTGGGTCGGGCGTACCGACGTACTGGAGGTGTTCGGGGTACCGGGCGAGGTGGCCCGCGAGTTTGGGCCAGCGGAGGGTGAGGATGGTCCAGAGAGCGGTTTGCTGCTCCTGGAGGTGGTTGTCGGCCAGGTTCACCTCTTGGAGCGTCTCGATGCCCCGGGCGATGCCGTAGGCGTTGACCAGGCGCTTCATGGCGCGCGGGTTCGGGTCGCGGCCGAGGAGCCGCTGGAACGGTTCCAGGGTGTGCTGGTTCTGTTGCTGGGCGCGTTCGCCGACCATCTCGATGGCGAGGGTCTCCAGCCGGGCCTGCTCGTCGGCGGGCGTCCGGCCCGGGTTCGCCAGTACTTCCGCCCGCACCTCCTCGCTCGTCTTGCCGGCGAGCTCGCGGCCGGCATCGGCGCGCGCCCGCTTCAGCTCCTGCTCGCCGGGCACGTTCGCCGACCGGAGGATCCGGCCCCAGAAGTCGTTCAGCCGCTTGCCCGCCTGCGGCAGTCCGGTGGAGATCTGGAACGTCTTCTCCAGGAAGAGATAGCCGACCGGCCGGCCAGGCCCTCCCCCGGCGCTGACGAACTCGGCGTACTCCTTGGCGTAACTGTCCGCGAGCCAGTCCCGGTCCGCGGCGATCACGTACGTCACCGGTACGTCGCGGAACAGCGTCTGGATGCCCTCGAGCAACTCGACGACGTACGGGCCCTTGCAGCGGTCGAGGTCGTCGATCATCACCACGACGTCGTGGTGGATCCACTTGGTGAGGTCGGCCAGGTGATCCTGCACCGTCCGCATCGGGTCGCTGGTGTTGGCCATGAAGCGTCTGGCGCCCCGCGCGGAGGTGGTGAAGACCCAGCGGCCCATCGTGTGCAGGAGGCCCCAGACGGTGAGCGCCGGGGTGATGATGGCGGCGGCGGTGACCACGTAGTCCTTGACCGTGTCAGGCGAGAACAGCTTCTCGTTGCCGGCAGCACCGAACCAGCCGGCCCGCCAGGCCCAGGTGACGGCTCCCGCGACGAGCAGCAGGGCGAGGTAGCCCGGCCAGCCACCCTTCGAGCGCCAGAGTCGCTCCCGGAGCCAGAGCCACGCGGCCCTCGGCTTGTCGAATTTCCAGAGTTCGCGGACGGCACCGGCGTACAGGGCGGTCATCAGCCACCACCAGGGCGGCTCGATCCGCTGATGCCGCCAGGCGTTGAACTCGACCACGACACAACGCTTCTCGCCGGCCCGCTTGTCGACCTTCCGCAGCTCGTCGGCGAGGAAGTTGAGCACAGACGTCTTGCCCGCACCCCAGGGCGCATGCAGATGGACGATGAAGGCACCACCGCGCGGTACGTCCGCCTGCTCGCTGTTCCTGGCCTCTTCCTTCCGGGCATCCCGAATCCGCCGAGCCAGCACCCGAGCAAACCCCTGCCGTCCAAGCTCGTCGATCCGCGCCGGCCCATCCGTATGAGTCGGCACCAACTCCTCCCGACGCCCCTCATGGGCGGTCCCCGTAGAGGTAGTTGCCGGGGAGGCGCTGCTTGCGGAGCCGGTTGCCGACGCCGTCTCGGCGTGGCCGCTCGTTGCGGCCTGCATCTCCGGGTCGGCCGTGCTGCTACTGCTGGGTGGCTCCGGGGTGATGGTGCTGCTCAGCTTGCGGAGACGGTCGAAGATCGCCTTGTCGAGCACGTGGATGCGTGGAGCCATCTCGGGGCGGCCGTCGCCGAAGCCGACCGCGATCGCACGCAGCGAGTTCTCCGGCGACAGCAGACCGGCACCGCTGCCGAGCAACGGGAAGACAGTGCCACCGGGCCGGATGGCGGCATCGCCGATGCGGACAGCGAGCTCGCCCACCCGGCGCGCGGCTTGCAGAACGAGCTGTTCGGTCGGACCGTCCGCCGCGACCACCGCCGCGAGCAGGATCGTCTGGCGCCGGTCGGCTGACGGCAACTCGACGACCTCACCCGGCTCGAACTCGCGGTTCGGCCGCACGATCCCGAGAGCGTCCAGCCGCACCGCGAAGTCCGGCGCGATGCTGCCGCTGATGCTGCAGGGCACGACCAGGAGCCGCGCGTCGCTGTCGAAGAGATTGCGGAGAAAGACCTCTACGCGATGCCCCTCGACGGTCACCACCAGCTCTTGCTGCTCGTCAGCCATGCACCCCTCCCGGTCAGCAGGTTAGTGGGGTGCGGCGGCTACGGACAGTGGTCAGGTGAGGTGGGTGAGGAGGAGTTGGTTGATCTGATCGGGGTGGGAGTAGGTGACCAGGTGGGCGGCGGACTCGAGGATCTCCAGGTGGGCGCCGGGGATCTGCATGGCCAGCGGGATCACCGTCTCGGGCGGGATGGAGGCGTCGGACTCGGCGGTGACCAGGAGGACGGGGGCGGTGATGTCTCCGAGTCCCGGGCGGAGGTCCATGGCGCCGAGCGCTTCGCAGCAGGAGGCATAGCCCTCGGGCGAGGTGGTGAGGAGTTGCTGGCGGATCGCATCGACGGCTGCCGGTTGCGCATCGGCGTACTCGGGAAGGAACCAGCGGCTGAGCGTCGCCTCGGTGATCGCCTTGGTGCCTTCGGCGCGGACCTGCGCGGCGCGGTCGGTCCACATCTGGGCGCCCGCGGCCGGGTACGCCGGTGGGCACAGCAGCGCGAATCGGTGGAACCGGTCGGGCGCGTTCTCGGCGAGCCAGAGGCCGACCGCGCCGCCGAGCGAGATGCCGACGTACGACGCCCGCTCGATCAGCAACTCGTTGAGCAACTCGACCACGTCGCCACCGAGGTCCTCGATCGTGTACGGACCGTCGGGCGCCTCGGAGTCCCCGTGCCCGCGATGGTCGAACGCGATCACCCGGAACCGCTGCGACAGGGCGTCGAGCTGCGGCGCCCACATCGCGTGCGTAGTACCGAGCGACGAGCCGAGCAACAGCACAGGCGCGTCATCAGGACCGGTCGTCTCGTAGTTGAGTCGCATGGAGTCCACATTACGAACGTTGCTAGCGTCGGGCCATGATCAAGGGTGTTCCCGGGCTGGGAAATGTGGTCGAGCTGGCCGAGGTGGTGCGGAGCGGGTTCGTGGAAAGCCGGCACTTCGGGCTGACGGTAGCGCTGGATCCGGACGGGAAGGCTCTGTATGCGGCCGGGGACGTCGACGGTCTTGTACTCCCGCGGTCGACCGCGAAGCCGCTGCAAGCAGTCGGCTGCATCGTCGCCGGCGCGGAGCTGGTTGGCGAGGAGGTGGCGATCGGAGCCGGCAGCCATACCGGCGAGGACCGTCATGTCGCGGTGGTGGATCGCCTGCTGGCGTCGGCCGGCCTTGATCGCGACGCGCTGCGTTGTCCGCCGGACCGGCCCGAAGACGAGCCGACCCGCTTCCGGTTGATTGCCGAAGGCATCGAACCGTCGCCGGTCCGGATGAACTGCTCCGGCAAACACGCCGCGATGCTGCTGGCGACCGTCGCCCAAGGCAACGACCCCGCCAGCTACCTCGATCCGCAGACGCCGGTGCAGCGCACGATCACCGCCGAGATCGAACGCCTCACCGACTCCTCCACCGGCATCCTCACCACCGACGGCTGCGGCACTCCCCTGCTCGGTATGCCGTTGTCCGGCCTGGCCCTCGCCTTCAGCCGCCTGGCAACAGCCCCACCCGGTACGCCGGAAGGCCAGGTCGCGGCCGCCATGCGCCAGCACCCAGACTTCGTCGGCGGCACAGGCCACCAGAACACCGAGGTGATGCGCCTACTGCCCGGCATCATCGCCAAGGGCGGCGCCGAAGGCGTAATAGCCATGGCCACCCCCGACGGCCACGCAGTAGCCGTCAAAGTCATCGACGGCAACCCCCGAGCCACCACGGCCCTGGCCCTGGCCCTGCTGTCCAAGTGCGGCGTCGACACCACCCCAGCTGCCAACCTGATCAGCCTGCCCGTACTGGGCGGAGGCCAACCGGTCGGCGAGATCCGCCCAACCTTGTAGCGGCGACTAGCGGTAGAGGGGTAGAGCGCCTGTCAGCGAGTCGACTGCGGGGCGGGGGCCGTGGATTGCCAGGGCCGTGTAGTGCAGGTCGTCGGGCTTGGTGCCGGACATCGTGGCTGCGTACTGGTCGTAGGTCCGGGATCCTTGGGCTACCTGGTTGACGTCGTGGACCGCTACCTCGGGGTGAGCGGCCGCTGCGGCGCGGAGTTCGGTCAGGCGCGCGGGGTCCGCCTTGAGGACGGGGATCGGGTAGGCGCACATACCGGGATGCGGGTTACCTGCGGCGTCTTGCGCCTCCGGGCCGACCAGGTCGGGTATGTGCGAGCCGACACCGACTCCGACCAGGGCCGCCGCGTTGAGTGCTACTCCGATGGGTGCGTCTGCGTCGATCACGACGACTAACTTGTTCGCCAGCACCCGACCGACGTTAGCCGCTTGAACGGCTGGCTGACGGTGGTACCGAACGATGTTCGGCAGGTCTGCGAAAATGGCGGCTATGGACGAACTTGATACGGCGCTGCTGCGGATGCTGCAGAACGACGCGCGCCGGACCAACCGGGAGATGGCGGCCGAGCTGGGGATCGCGCCGTCGACCTGTCTGGAGCGGATCAGAGGGTTGCGCGACCGCGGCGTGATCAGCGGGTTCCACGCGGAGGTCGACCTGCAGGCGATCGACCGCTCCACCCAGGCGATCATCTCGATCAAACTCCGCCCGCAGGCGATGGCGACGGCCACCACCTTCCAGACCTACGTCCAGAACCTTCCGCAGACGCTGGCGATGTTCATGGTCTCCGGCGCCTCCGACTTCCTCGCCCACGTGGCCGTCAAGGACACCCAGGCGCTCCGCGACCTCGTCCTCGACCTCGCCAAGCGCCAGGAGATCGCCGACATCCGCAGCTCCGTCGTCTTCGAACACCACCGCCGGACGACGGTCCTGCCACTGCCTGAGCGCTGAAGAGCGCCACCCCAGGCTCCCAGCCAGAGTGACGCTCCCCCGATCGGTCAGCGGGCGACGCACGGATCCACATCGCCAGGCGGGTAGAGCCGCCTCAGGTGACTCGGGTGGTCCTGGTGTTCATGGGGTCTCCCTTCGTCAGATGGCCCGTTCAGACTCGCGGATCGGACGGCCGGGAGGCGACCGTAGTAGTACTTAGATCGGTACGTAGACGGGATTCGATTACCGGCCGTCGAGCGTGTAGAACCTGAGGGTGAGCACTGGGGAGGTACCGGTCGAACTCACCTCGTTCGTCGGCCGCGAGGAGCAGATCCGGGCTGGGCTGGTCCGCCTGGAGGCTGCCAACCCGCTGACTCTGGTCGGCCCGGGTGGGGTCGGCAAGACCCGGCTGGCCGGGCGGCTCGCGCAGGCCGCGCAGAAGGCAGATCCCCGGCTGCGGGTGCACTGGTGCACGTTGATCGGCGTGCCGGATGGCGCCGACGCGGTGACGGTCGAGCGAACGGTGGCCAAGTCGCTCGGCGTCGAGATCGTCACCGAACGGTCGGCGCGGAGCATGCTGCTCGACCACCTCGGTGAGGAGGCCGGCTCGGGACCGGTGCTGCTGGTGCTCGACAACTGCGAGCACGTGGCCGCACCGGTGGGGTCACTGGTCAGTGCGATCCTCGCGGAGGTCCCCGGCGTACAGGTGCTCGCCACCAGTCGCGAGGCGCTCGGGTGCGCCGGTGAGCAACTCTTCGCGGTACCTCCGCTGACCTGTCTGTCCGATGCGCCGGAAGGGTCGCGGTACGAGGCGCTCGACCTGCTGACCGAGCGGGCCGCAGCAGTGGGCATCAGCATCGGCCCTGCTGACCACACGACCGCTGCGTTGCTTTGCCAGCGCCTCGACGGCTTGCCGCTCGCGATCGAGCTGGCGGCCGCGGGGCTGCGTAGCCAGTCACTGCGCGAGATCCTCGCCCGATTGGACGGCGGGCCGGGTGACGAGCGGTTCAGCCTGCTCACCCGCGGGCCACGGCATGGGGCGCATCCGATGCACCACAGCATGCAGGCCGCGGTGGACTGGAGCTACCGGCTCTGCGACGACGCCGAGAAGAGCTTGTGGGCAAGGCTTTCCGTCTTCGAGAACGGCTGGGACCTGGCAGCCGCCCAAGCGGTCGGCGCCGGGCCGGATCTGCCCGCGGCGCAGGTGCTCGACGTCCTCACCGAGTTGGTCGGCAAGTCGGTCGTGACTGCCGACACCAGTGGTCCGTCGACCCGGTACCGGATGCTGGAGACACTGCGGCAGTACGGCGTGGCGCGGGCCGAGGAGAGCGGCGAGACCGAGAGCTTGCGCCGTCGGCATCGCGATCACTTCCTCGAGGTCTCCCGGCAGGCGGCTGTCGATTGGTACGGGCCTCGCGAGGTCGAGTGGCTCTCGCGCACCAGTCGCGACCTGGCGAACTTCCGCGCTGCCCTCGCCTGGAGCAGCTCGATCGCCGGCGAGGAGGCCGCCGGACTGGAGATCGCGGTCGGCCTGGCCCGGCTGCGACTGCAGTTCTACCTCGGCAACTCGGGCGAGACGATCGACTGGCTGCGGACCGGCCTGGCTGCGACGAAGGCGGCGGAAGCACCCGAGCTCCGCCTGTGGGCAGTGGTGATGACCGGTCTGACCGCGCTGTGCCAAGGCGATCTGAGCACTGCGGAGGCGATGGTCGCCCAGGGACGGGACGAGGCCGGCGACGATGGGCTCAGTGTGGCGCTGATGGCTCTCCTGCTGGGTCTGCATGCGTTTTTCGCGCTCGGAGATCCGGCCTCGATCGCGGTACTGCGCGCCGCTGCCACCGGCTTCGAGAGCGCCGGAGCGCAGTACCGGGGTGAGCGTGCGATGGCGCTCATGTTCGCGGGGATGGCCGCCGACTGGTACGGGCCGGCCAGCGAAGCCGTCGAACTCTCCCAGCAGTACGCCGACGAGACGCTGGCGGACGGCGCCGAATGGGCTCATGGCTGGTCCCTGCTGGTGTCCGGGCTCGCGCTGATCTGGCACGTCGACGCGCTCAGCCTGCCCCCGATCAAGCGAGCGCGGCAGCAATCGGGCGATCACTGGGGCCTGATGTACCTGACCCATCTCGTCGCCTGGGCGGCGGCCGAGGTGATCAAGCAGCGCCCCGAGCCGAGCGCCGACGCCGACCACGCCGACGCGATCCGGGCAGCTCGTGCGCTCGGTGGCGCGAGCCGGCTCCGGGAGCGCTATCGGGTGGCGATCGCCACCCTGCCACCGTTTCGGGATGCCAACGCCGAGGCCGAGCGGGTGGCGACCGGTGTGCTCGGCGACGACGGCTTCAGGACGGCGTACCGGTTCGGCAACGCGCTGCACTACGACGAGATCGACGCCCTCGCGACGAACGAGGTAGTCGGCTCGCCGGACGGGCACGACAACGGCTGTGCGGCGCCGACGCCCTGGTCCGATCTGACGTCGGCCGAGAAGCACGTTGCCCAGCTGGCCGCGCAGGGATTGTCCGACGCCCAGATCGCCCGCCGGCGGGTCTGCTCGGTACGAACCGTCGAGAAGCACCTCGAAAACGTCCGCCGCAAACTGCTGATCGAGTCGAGGACAGAGATTTCTCGCTGGGTCCCACCCGAACTCCTGAACCCGTAAGACCGAAGCCGGTCGGCTGGTCGCGCAACTGCCGGGTCGGGATGGGTCAGCTGCCGGCTTTGCTGAGGGTGGTGCGGGCCTTCTCGACGGCCGCCTCGGTGGCGCCGTCGAGTTCGCCTGGTTGGCCGGCCAGGACGCCGACGGCGAGGACGACATCGCCGATGCCGGTGACGGCCGCGTCGAACTCGAGGCCTTCCTTCGGCCCACTGACGCCGGTCAGTTTGAAGGCGAAGGGCTCGTCGCCGAACTGCGGCGCGGGGATCTCGACGACCTCCATCTGTGTGGAGCCCGCGCCGTCCATCCGCATCGTCACCTTCTTGCAGGACGCAACGGCATCCTGGTACGACGTCTGCAGTTCGCGGACCGCCTTCGACGTGCTCATCGAGTCCAGCGAGAAGTCGATGTACGGCCCTTCCTGGCTGCCCGAGAACGAGCGATGCACGCTCCGCTTGGAGCCGGGCGCCTCGTCCGCGTTCAGCAACTTGACCAGCGGCTTGCACTTGCTGGTCGGCGCGGAGAACGGGTTGCTGCCGTCGTCGGCCGGGTCGTCCTTCTCCTCGGAGAAGCCGCTCGGCAGCTCCTTCAGCTCGAGAAGCGCCTTGGTGAGTTCGGTTTTCGAGCGTTTGACCGGACCGGTCTCGGTCGGCTGATCGGTCGGCGCACTCTGCGTGGGAGTCGCGGTGACCGAGGGTGCCGAGGTGGGGCCGGACGACCCGTTGGGCTTGTCCTCACCACAGGCGGCGAGCGACAACGAGACAGCAGCGGCAACGGCGAGCGGGAACGACGACGCGAGCTTCATGACCCATCCAGAACCGTCGAGGGCGCAGGGAAGCTGAAGCGTACCTGACCAGGCCGGGCCGCCTGACGCGGACTAGACCTGGTGCGATCGCAGGTGGATGTTCTGCAACAGCCCGACCGCGAGCAGACCGGCGAGCATCGACGAACCACCGTAGGAGACGAACGGCAATGGCAGACCGGTGACCGGCATGATTCCCAGCGTCATACCGATGTTCTCGAAGGCCTGGAAGGCGAACCAGCACACCACGCCGGTGGCGATCAGCCGGCCGAACGCGTCCCGGGCGTTGACCGCGATCCGCAGTCCGCGCCACAGAATCAGCACGAACAGGCAGATGATCGCGCCCGCGCCGACCAGGCCGAGCTCCTCCCCCGCGACGGTGAAGACGAAGTCGGTGTGTTGCTCGGGCACGAACCCGTTCTGCGTCTGCGAACCGTGGAACAGGCCCTGCCCGAAGACACCGCCGTTGCCGATCGCGATCCGCGCCTGGTTCACGTTGTAGCCGATGCCCTGCGGGTCCGACGCCGGATCCGCGAACGCCGTGAACCGGGCCAGCTGGTACTTCTTCAGCACGTTGAACTGGATCGCGAGCACCGCGATCACCGTCGCCGCGGTGACGATGCCGAGCATCCAGCGCTTCGGCACGCCGGACACCGCGACGATGCCGAAGACGATCGAGCCGAGCACCATCACCGTGCCGAGGTCGGGTTGCAGCATCACCAGCAGCACCGGGATCGCGGCGACCGCGATCGCCTGGGCGATGTCAATCGTCCGGGCCTCGCGGTGGTTGGTCTCGCCCTTCTCGGCGATCAGCAGCGCCATCCCGACGATCACCGCGAGCTTCGCGAACTCGCTCGGCTGGATCGACATCCCGGGCACCTGGATCCAGGATCGCGACCCGTTGATCACCGCGCCGACGCCGGGCACCAGGACGAGGATCAGGCCGACCACGGACGCGGCGTACAGGACTGGGGCGAGGATGCGGAGACGGCGGTGGTCGCTGACGGCGGCGAGCACCGCGAGAACCAGACCGATGGCGAAGTTGAGCGCGTGCCGGAGCAGGAACGCGTGCTGGTTGCCGTCGGTGAGCGCGGTCCGGTTGTACGTCGCCGACCAGATCAGCAACGACCCGATCGCCGACAACGCGAGCACGCCGATCACCAGCACCCAGTCGACCTGCCACAACGTCGACCGCCGATCAGCCCGCGGCCGGGACTGCCGGATCGGCGTCAGCAAGCTCATCGGTCGACCTTCTTTTCGGTGGGGGCGACCGGGGGCTTGACGTTGTAGAGGGTTTCGTAGATGTGCCGGACCGCCGTGCCGGAGGCGCCCGATCCGGTACCGGCCTGGCTGATCATCATCACCACGGCGTAGCGATCGGTGTAGCTCGCCATCCAGGACGTCGTCTGCTTGCCGTAGACCTCGGCCGTTCCGGTCTTCACCCGGACCGGGACCTGGTCGAGCGGGAACCCGTTGAACTTCCAGGCCGCCGTACCGGTCTTGGCGGTCTCCTTGAGCGACCGGTCGATGTAACGCAGCGTCGAGGCCGGCACCGGGAGCCGCCCCGCGAGCTTGGACGGCACCGGCCTGACCTTGCCGTTCGGGCCGATCACCGCCTTCGCCACCCGCGGCTCCCAGAGCTTGCCGCCGTTCGACAGCGCCGAGTAGGCCGTTGCCATCTGCAACGGAGTGACGGTGGTGTCGCCCTGGCCGATCGCGAAGTTGACCGCGTCACCGGCCCGGTAGCGATAGCCGTCCTCGCAGAACTCACGCGAGAACTGCTTCAGGAACGCCGACGTGCCGGCCGGCGGGTTGTCGGCGAGCTTGCAGTAGTAGTCCTTCTGCGCGTCGTAGTACTCCTTCTTCCACTTCCGGTCCGCGATCCGGCCGGACACCTCGCCGGGCAGGTCGATCCCGGTCGGCCGGCCGAGGCCGAAGCTCTTCGCCATCTGGACCATCGGGTCGGCGGCGGTGATGTCACCGGAGTTGCCACCCTCCTTGAGCCACAGCGCGTAGGCGATCCGGTAGAAGAAGGTGTCGCAGGAGATCGCGAGCGCCTGGTCGAAGCCGATCATCCCGTAGGAGGCGGACTCGTAGTTCTTGAACCGGCGGTCCCCGACCTCGAAGTACGACGAGCAGTCCAGCCGGGTCTTCGGCCCGTAGCCGTTGGCGAAGGAGGCCGCGGTGGTGATCGGCTTGAAGGTCGAACCGGGCGCGAGCTGGCCCTGGATCGCCCGCGACACCAGCGGCGTGCCGGCCTTGGTGGAGTAGAGCGCGTCGAGCTCGCGCTGCGAGATGCCGCCGACCCAGACGCCCGGGTCGTAGCTCGGGTAGCTCGCCATCGCGACGATCTGGCCGGTCTTGGTGTCCATCACCACGGCCGCGCCGGAGTCGGCGACGTAGTTGCGATGGGTGATCTTGTCGTACTGCTTGCGGGCCGTCATGATCGCGCCGCGCAGCTGGGCCTCGACCGACGCCTGGATCCGCGCGTCGATGCTCGTCATCAGGGTCGATCCCGGCACCGGCGCGGTCTGGCTCTTGAGGCCGGTGGTGTAGCCGACCGCGTCGACGATGACGTTCTTCACGCCGGGCGTCCCGCGCAGCAGCTGGTCGTAGGTGCGCTCGACGCCGGCCCGGCCGACCAGGTCCGAGCGGTGCGGCACCGAGTCCTGCCCGGCCTTGTCGAGCTCGTCCAGCTCGCTGGTGGTGATCGGCGACAGGTAGCCGAGGATGTGGGCCGCGTTCACCTTGTACGGCGCTGGGTACGCGCGCAGCGTCTGCGACTCCGCGGCGACGCCCGGGAAGTCCTCGCGGCGCTCCATCACCTCGATCGCGACCTGCTCGCTGACGTCCTTGGCGACCGGGATCGGCTGGTACGGCGTGCCGTTCCAGCAGGCCGGTGGTTTGGACGCGCCGGGCTCGCCGCAGAGCATGGTCCGCGCGGTCAGGTCCTTCGGCTTCTGGCCGAGCACCTTCGCCAGCCGGGCCAGCACCACCTGCTGCTGGCCGTCGGGCAGCTTCGCGAGCACCGAGCGGTCGACGGTGATCACCAGGGACACCCGGTTGCCGACCAGGGTCCGGCCGGCCGCGTCGACGATCGTGCCGCGCGGCGCCGGGACGAGCACCTCGCGGGTGTGGTTCTGAGTGGCGGCCTGGGAGTAGTCGTCGGACGACATCACCTGCATGTACCAGAGCCGGGCGAGCAAGGTGAACATCAGCGAGAAGACGAGCACCTGGATCACGAACAGGCGCAACCGCGGCTTCAGCGGCGCCGGGTTGAAGCTGTCGAAGCTCATGGCAGCACCCGCCGCCGCTCCCGCGCCGGCACGACGCGTCCCATCACCCACATCACCAGCGGGATGACCAGGATCGCCGCGACCACGTCGTACCCAGCAGCGATACCGAGCCGCACCCCGAACTGACCCCAGTCGACCGCCGGATCATGCAGCAACGACCCCGTCGCGGAGTACACGGTCAGGGAGAGGCCCGCGCCCAGTACGACAGTCAGCGCGACGGCCACTGGACCGACCGGTGCGGCTGACGTTTCGCGCCGGATCAGGCCCGCGACGTATCCGGACAGCGCGAGGGCGAGGGCCCAGCGGCCGGCGGTGTGGTCGGCAGGAGGCGCGACGTCGAGGAGCAGTCCGCCGAGGAAGCCCGCGATCGCACCCCACTCGGCCCCGCGGGAGAGCGCGAGCGCGATGACCACGATCATCACGAGGTCGCAGGTCACCCCGGCGACCGCGATGTGCGGCAGCAACGAGGTCTGCACCGTCACGGCGATCATCAGGAACAGAACCCCCAGCCCAACCCGAACGGCCGTCATCTCAGCATCCCTCCGCCAACGCCGAACTGCCGCCGCGCGGGGCAGTCATCGGGCACCGCTTGCCGGGACAGTTCCGCGGGGTGCCCGCGCGGGCGGACCGGTGACGACGCCGACCAGGTCGATCCGCGTCGGGTCGACGAACGGCTTCACCAGCGCGGTCGAACCGAGCGCGCCCTGGACCGATGTCACCGAGGTGACCTCGCCGATCGGCACGCCCGGGACATACGGCGCGTTGCCGCTCGAGCCCCAGGTGACGATCCGGTCGCCCACCTTCGGCCGGGCCTTCAGGTCCACCAGCTTGTAGTCGAGCGCGGCCGACGAGCCGATCTCGCCCCGGCCGGAGACGAATCCGAGCGCCATCGTCGAGTTCAGCCGGCCGCCGACGGTCGAGTTGCGGTCGCCGATCAGCAGCACCGTGGCGGTGGCCTCGGTGGTCCGCACGACGCGGCCCACCAGCCCGTCGCCATTCAGTACTGTCATGTCCGGTCGCACCCCGTCCGCCGTTCCGGCATCGATGGTCACTGTGTGGTTGAAGCTCTGCGCGCTGCCCAGACCGATCACCCGGGCCGGTGTCACCGTGTAGGTCGGCGCCACCTTCAGCAGCCGGTCCAGTTCCCCGGCGCGGTTGCGGGCGTAGTCGGTCGTGCGCAGCTCGCTGGTGAGCTTCTCGTTGTCTGCTTGGAGTTTTTCGTTCTCTGCCTTCAAGGTATCCAGTTCCGCGAACCGGTCCCGGAGGTTGTCCACAGGCTGCCGGGCGTTGGTCGCGGTCGACTCCAGCGGGCCGAAGACGGCCGCCGCCGCATGCCGCAGCGGCTCGACGGGAGAGCCCGCCGAGCGTCGCGCGTCCAGCACGATCAGGGTGAAGGAGGCCAGGATGACGAGCACCAGGATGGTCCGGCGACGGCGGATCTCCCGGGGCAACCCGGCCGAACGGACCAGCCCGCGTGCCGGCGTACCGAGATCTTTCAGCATCGGTTCAGCGGCGGTCGGTGACGAGGATGCGGTTCAGTGTCTCGATGTTGTCGACACACTTGCCGGCGCCCAGCACGACGGCGTCCAGCGGATTCTCCGCGACGTGGATCGGGATCCCCGTCTCGTGCCGCAGCCGCTCGTCCATGCCCTTCAGCAGCGCGCCGCCGCCGGTCAGCACGATGCCGCGGTCGACGATGTCGCCGGCCAGCTCGGGCGGCGTCTTGTCCAGGGTGGCCTTGACCGCGTCGACGATCGCGGTGATCGGCTCCTCGATCGCCTGCCGGATGCTCGCCGAGGACACCTTCACGGTGCGCGGCAGCCCGGAGACCATGTCCCGGCCGCGGATCTCGGAGTCCGGCCCGTCGGAGGTCGGGAAGGCCGAGCCGATCGTCATCTTGATCTGCTCGGAGGTGGCCTCGCCGAGCATCAGCGAGTACTCCTTCTTGCAGTAGTTCACGACCGCCTTGTCGATCGCGTCGCCGGCCACCCGGATGGACTGCGACGTGACGATCCCGCCGAACGAGATCACCGCCACCTCGGTCGTCCCGCCGCCGATGTCGACCACCATGTTGCCGGTCGCGTCGCGGACCTCGAGGTTCGAGCCGAGGGCAGCGGCCATCGGCTCCTCGATGATGTAGACCTTGCGGGCGCCGGCCATGTAGCCGGCGTCGCGGACGGCGCGCTGCTCGACGGCGGTGATGCCGGACGGTACGCAGACGACGATCCGCGGCTTGGCGAAGTACCGGCGGCGGTGGACGCGCTGGATGAAGTACCGCAGCATCTGCTCGGCGGCGTCGAAGTCGGCGATCACGCCGTCCTTGAGCGGCCGGATGGCGGTGATGTTGCCGGGTGTCCGGCCGATCATCTTCTTCGCCTCGGCGCCGAACGCGACCGCCTCGCGCGGTTCGTCGGTCCGGATCGCGACCACCGACGGCTCGTTCAGTACGACGCCACGTCCGCGTACGTACACGAGTGTGTTGGCCGTACCGAGGTCGACCGCCATATCGCGGCCGAGCATGCTGTTCGCCATTTTCGGCGGCCTCCCGCTGCTCGGGTCCCGGGGTTCTCAGGCTAAGCGCGGACCCATCGCCACCCGGGGACCGACACGACTCGTCCGCCCGCGACGCATCGTATCGGTCCATTCACCAGGTGTTCGCGCCGCCCTCCACAACTGCGGAGTACTACGGCAGGTCGGGGAACCAGATCTTGATCTCGCGATCGGCCGACTCCGGCGAGTCCGAGCCGTGCACGAGGTTCTCCCGGTTCGACAGCGACAGGTCGCCGCGGATCGTGCCCGGAGCGGCCTTGCGGCCGTCGGTGGCGCCGTTCAGCGCGCGGACGACCTCGACCGCCTCGTCGCCCTCGAGCACCAGCGCGACCAGCGGGCCGCTGGTGACGAACTCGCGCAGCGGCGGATAGAAGTCCCGCTCGACGTGCTCGGCGTAGTGCTGGTCGGCCAGCTCGCCGTCGATCGTGCGCAGGTCCATCGCGACGACGGTGAGGCCCTTCGCCTCGAACCGTCCGAGGACCTCCCCGACCAGGCCACGGCGTACCGTGTCGGGCTTGAGCAGGACGAGGGTGCGCTGCGACATGTCTGTTCTCTCTCCGATGCTGTTCAGGCGGGCTTGCTGCGGCCGAGCCTAGTGGTTGTCACCCGTGGGCGGCTTGGGCGGCCTTGGCCTCGTCGATCCGGCGGCCGAGCACGATCGCCATCACCCAGAACGCGGCGAAGGCCAGGCCGAGCACGAACATCACCGGTACGACGAACCCGAGACCGACCGCGGCGACCTGGATGATCGAGCCCAGGACGTAGCCGGCCTGGTTGCGCAACAGTCCGGCCGCGACGAGCGCGAGCACGGCCAGCCCCAGGCACACCGGGAGCGCGGTACCGGGTTTCACGTCGGCGACCGAGATCATCACCGGCGTCACGAGCGCCAGGACGATGAACTCGAAGCCGAGCACGATGCCGGCCAGCGACCTCATCGCTTCTCGCCTGCCGGTCTGCGGACCAGCAGCGTCCGGGCCTCGCCCGCGGTGATCACCGAGCCGGTGATCAGTACGCCGCCGGTGCCCATCGCCAGCGCGTTCTCCTCGGCCAGCCGGATCGCGTCGTCGATCGCGTCGAGCAGCTTGGGCCGGACCAGGACCCGGTCCTCGCCGAAGATCTCGATCGCCAGCTCCCCCAGCTCCTCGGCCGGCATCGACCGGTCGAACGAGTTCCGGGTGCAGACGACGGTCTCCATGATCGGCTCGTACGCCTCGAGCACGCCGTACACGTCCTTGTCCTTCATGCAGCCCAGTACGCCGATCAGCGGCTGGAACGCGAACGCCTCCGACACCGTCTCGGCGGTCGCCTGGGCACCGTGCGGATTGTGCGCGGCGTCGACGATGACGGTGGGACTGGTCCGGACGACCTCCATCCGGCCGGGGCTGGTCACCTCGGCGAAGGCTGCCTCGACCAGCTCGCGGGTCATCCGCTGGCCCTCGTTCTGCCCGCTCGCCCCGAGCAGCGCCTCGACGGCCGCGAGTGCGGTGGAGGCGTTGTGGGCCTGGTACTCACCGTGCAGCGGGAGGTAGATGTCGTCGTACTCGCCGCCGAGACCCTTGAAGGAGATCAGCTGGCCGCCGACCGCGACCGAGCGGCTGACGACCCCGAACTCGAGTCCCTCGCGGGCGACCTGGGCACCGACCTCGGCGGCCCGGCGTACCAGCACCTCGGCCACGTCGAGGCTCTGCTGCGAGATCACCGCGGTGCTGCCGGACTTGATGATCCCGGACTTGTCCCTGGCGATGGTGACCGGATCGGCGCCGAGGATGTGCGCGTGGTCGACGGCGACCGGCGTGATCACCGCGACCGTGCCGTCGGCGACGTTGGTCGAGTCCCAGGTGCCGCCGAGGCCGACCTCGACCACCGCGACGTCGACCGGCGCGTCCGCGAAGGCGGCGAACGCCATCCCGGTCATCACCTCGAAGAAGGACAGCGGGTGCTCGTTCTCGGAGTCGACGACATCGACGTACGGCTCGATCTCGGTGTAGACCTCGACGAACCGCTGCTCGTCGATCGGCTCACCGTTCAGCGTGATCCGCTCGCGCACCGACTCCAGATGCGGGCTGGTGAACCGCCCGGTCCGCAGCCCGGCCTCGCGCAGGAGCGCGTCGACCATCCGCGCGGTCGAGGTCTTGCCGTTGGTCCCGGTCAGATGGACGACGGGATAGCTCTTCTGCGGATCGCCGAGCAGCTCGACGAGCCGCCGGACCCGGTCCAGCGTGGGATCGATCTTGTTCTCCGGCCAACGGGCCTGAAGCTTCGCCGATACCTCGGCATAAGAGAGTGCGCTCATCAGACGGCCAGTGTAGGAGGGCTGTGGATAACCCGTCGTGAGCACCCCTTGACAACCACTAGGATTGCCGTATGAGCGAAGCGTCCCGTGTTCCTGACAAGCCCACCCTCGACGGTCTCGAGGAGAAGTGGGCTGCCGTATGGAAGGAACAGCAGACCTACGCGTTCGACCGTACTGCGGAGCGCGCGGACGTCTACTCGATCGACACCCCGCCGCCGACCGTCTCCGGGTCGCTGCACGTCGGGCACATCTTCAGCTACACCCACACCGACCTGGTCGCGCGCTTCCAGCGGATGCGCGGCAAGAAGGTCTTCTACCCGATCGGCTGGGACGACAACGGGCTGCCGACCGAGCGCCGGGTCCAGAACTACTACGGCGTCAAGTGCGACCCGTCGCTGCCCTACGACCCCGACTTCACCCCGCCGGAGAAGCCGGACCCGAAGAAGCAGGTCGGAATCTCGCGGCAGAACTTCGTCGACCTGTGCGGCGAGCTGACCCACATCGACGAGCAGGCGTTCGAGGCGATGTGGCGCCAGGTCGGGCTGAGCGTCGACTGGAACTACCTCTACACGACGATCTCCGACGACTCCCGGCGGACCTCGCAGCGCGCCTTCCTGCGCAACTTCGCGCGCGGCGAGGCGTACCTGTCCGAGGCGCCGACGCTGTGGGACGTCACGTTCCAGACGGCGGTCGCGCAGGCGGAGCTGGAGGCCCGCGACTACCCGGGCGCGTTCCACAAGATCGCCTTCCACGGCGCCGACGGGCCGATCTACATCGAGACCACCCGGCCCGAGCTGCTGCCGGCCTGTGTCGCGCTGATCGCCCACCCGTCCGACGAGCGCTACAAGCACTTGTTCGGTACCACGGTCCGCTCGCCGCTGTTCGACGTCGAGATCCCGGTCCTGGCGCACGAGGCGGCCGAGCCCGACAAGGGCGCCGGTATCGCCATGTGCTGCACCTTCGGTGACCTCACCGACGTGATCTGGTGGCGCGAGCTGCAGCTCCCGGTCCGCACCGTCATCGGCCGCGACGGCCGGATCCTGCGCGACACCCCGGCGTGGCTCGAGGGTTCCGAGCTGTATGCGGAGATCGCGGGCAAGACGGCCTTCAGCGCGCGTGAGCTGATCGTCGGCAAGCTGCGGGACAGCGGCGACCTGGACGGCGAGCCGAAGCCGACCCAGCGCAAGGCGAACTTCTACGAGAACGGCGACAAGCCGCTCGAGATCGTCTCCACCCGGCAGTGGTACATCCGCAACGGCGGCCGGGACGACGCGCTGAAGGCCGAGTTCCTCGAGCGCGGCGACGAGCTGGCCTGGGTTCCCGAGTTCATGCACCACCGCTACCAGAACTGGGTCGAGGGGCTGAACGGGGACTGGCTGGTCTCCCGGCAGCGCTACTTCGGCGTCCCGTTCCCGGTCTGGTACCCGCTCGGCCACGACGGCGAGCCGGACTACGCGCACCCGCTGATGCCGAGCGAGGCCGACCTGCCGATCGACCCGACCTCCCAGGTCCCGGGTGGGTACGACGAGTCCCAGCGCGGCAAGCCGGGCGGTTTCGTCGCGGATCCCGATGTGATGGACACCTGGGCGACGTCGTCGCTGAGCCCGCACATCGTCTGCGGCTGGGAGCGCGACGACGACCTGTTCCAGCGCACCTTCCCGATGGACCTGAACACGCACGCGCACGAGATCATCCGCACCTGGCTGTTCTCCCGCGTCGTCCGCGCGCACTACGAGAACGGCACGCTGCCGTGGGCGCGGTCGATGATCTCGGGCTTCGTCGTCGACCCCGACCGCAAGAAGATGTCGAAGTCCAAGGGCAACGCGATCGTCCCGTCGGAGATCCTGGAGAAGTTCGGCTCGGACGCGGTTCGCTGGCGGGCCGCGATGGCCCGGCCGGGGATGGACTCCCCGTTCGACGAGTCGCAGATGAAGGTCGGGCGACGGCTGGCGATCAAGGTTCTGAACGCGTCGAAGTTCGTCTTGTCGTTCGGCGCGACGTCGGTCGACGCGGGTGCCGTCACGCAGCCGGTCGACCTGGCGATGCTGGCGCAGTTGCGGCACGTCATCGACGAGGCGACGGCTGCCTTCGAGCGGTACGACTACACGGGTGCGCTGGAGATCGCCGAGCGGTTCTTCTGGAGCTTCTGCGACGACTACGTCGAGCTGGTCAAGGAGCGGGCGTACGGCGGACACGGCGAGGAGGGTGCTGTGTCGGCGAAGGCGGCGCTCGCTGTCGCCTTGTCGGTTCAGTTGCGGCTGCTCGCGCCGTACCTGCCGTTCGCGACCGAAGAGGTCTGGTCGTGGTGGCAGGAAGGTTCGATCCACACCACCTCCTGGCCGGTCCCGTCGGTCGACGTCGCTGCTGCCGAGCACGACCCGGCCGTCCTCGACGCGGTCGCCGAGGTCCTCGCGGGTATCCGCGGCGCCAAGTCGACGGCTCAGGTCTCGATGAAGACCGAGGTCTCGAAGGTCGAGGTCAGCGGCCCCGCCGCCCGCCTCACCCTCGCCGCCCAGGCCGAAGTCGACCTCCGCGCCGCCGGCCGAATCACCGGCGAAATCCTCTGGAGCCCCGACGAATCCACCGAGGTCTCAGTCATCGCCGCTCTCTGAGCTCACCCGCGGTACCCAGGCAACCCGCAGTACCCGAGCACCGGCAGTACCCGGGGCACCCGCAGTACCCGAGCACCGGCAGTACCCGGGGCACCCGCAGTACCCGAGTCACCCGCAGTACCCGAGTCACCGGCAGTACCCGGGTCACCCGCGACACCGGGCTGACTCGTCGCAGCACCCTGGCGGATTCGCCGTCCGGTAGCGCCCGCTTCTTCGGAGGCGGGCGCTACTGGTTTCACCCGAGCGACTACCCTGCGGGTTCAGCCGGTCCGCCGACCGCTGCGAGATCACCTTGTCCAGATATGAAACGATCGGGACAACCCCAGCCCGACCCCCGGCGACCCCGTCCGCGCGCCCCGAGGAGCACTCATGAGCACCCCCACCACCCCCGGCCCGGACGACCACCCGAAGCAGACACCCCTCCCCACCCCATCCAACCCACCCACCCCCACAAACACCCCGACCACGGACACCACCCCAC
This sequence comes from Kribbella ginsengisoli, assembly GCF_039537185.1. Classification (NCBI taxonomy): domain Bacteria; kingdom Bacillati; phylum Actinomycetota; class Actinomycetes; order Propionibacteriales; family Kribbellaceae; genus Kribbella; species Kribbella ginsengisoli. The sequence goes on from NZ_BAABAA010000003.1 coordinate 458,762, forward strand.
CCGCCAGCACCACCAGCACGAGCACCTCCGCCGGAGCCAGCACCACCAGCACAAGCAGCCCCACTGGTGCCGATGCGGCGGGCACGAGCAGCCCCGCCGGTGCCAGCGCCACGGGCACGAGCACCCCCACCCGAACCAGCGCGCCGGGCACGAACACCTCCGCCGGAACCGGTGCGACCGGCACGAGCAGCCCCACCGGAACCAGCGCGACCGGCACGAGCACCTCCGCCGGAGCCAGCACCACCAGCACGAACACCTCCGCCGGAGCTGGCGCGGCGGGCGCAAGCGGCGGCGCCGGAGCCGGGGCGGCGGAAATGAGTAGCCCCGCTGGGGGCGGTGCGGCGGGCGCTAGCGGCGCTGGGGTGGGCGCCGGTGGAGCGAGCGTGGGCGGCGGCTCGTCGTCCGGGGCGGATGTTGCTGGAGCGAGTGCGGCTGGAGCGGGTGCAGCCGGAGTGGGTGCGGCCGGGGCGGGTGCGGCTGAGGGGCGTGCGGTTGGGGCGGGTGCGGCTGAGGGGCGTGCGGTTGGGGCGGGTGCCGCGGGTGGTGGTGGGACTGGGACGGATGCGTCTGCGCAGGCGGGGCCGGGTGAGGGTGATGGGAAGGGGGCTTGGTGGAAGGCGCCTTGGCGGGCGCTTAAGAAGGTGAAATGGCGGCGGAACCCGTGGGTGACTGTGGGTGGGGTTGTGCTGGCGTTGCTGGTGGTGGCGGCGTTTGGGTACTTCGCTGGGCTGGGGCCGATGAGTCGGCTGAACACCGCGAGGGGTATCACGCCGCCGGCGAAGTTGGGTGGGCTGGATCGGGTTACTGATGCGCAGATCCGGCAGCAGTTGAAGCTCGAGGAGACGCGGGATGCGTTGAGCCGGATCAACGACGGCAAGCAGGCGACTGTCGAGGCGTACGGGAATCTCGACGGGCAGCGGTTGTTCGTGGTGATCGCGTTGCGCGGCAAGGTCGACATCGACAAGACGATCAAGGATTCCGGCGCGAGGCCCGAGCAGGTGAAGAAGGTCGGGCAGGCGACCTGTGTGGAGTCGACCGATAATCTGCCGACGCAGTGCTACCGAGGATCCAACACGCTGACCGTGATCGCCCAGGCGGCCAACGACGGTGTCAGTGTGAACGACGTCGGCCCGCTCGCCGACGAGGCCTTCAAGGCCATGAAGTAGCCGAAGCAGTCAGGCGAGCAGACCGGTAGTCAGGCGAGTAGGCCGCTCAAGGCGATCATCACCGGGATCGAGAGCAAGGTGCTGAGCAGTACCGCGCTGCGGGCGAGTCTCCGCGCGGCGCGGTACTGCACGGCGTACACGTAGACGTTCTGAGCGGTCGGCAACGCCGCCAACAGCACCGGGGCCAGCAAGGCAGGACCCTCGAGGTCGAGGAGCCAGCGGCCGACTGAGTACGCGACGAGCGGCTGGACCAGCGTCTTCAGCAGGACGGCCAGTACTGCGTCCCGGTCGAGGCTGATCGAATCCTTCGCGCCGCCAAGGCTCAACCCATAAGCCACCAACGCGACCGGCACCGCAGCCGCCGCCACCAGATCGATCGGCCGCATCAGCAACGACGGCAGCGAGATGCCCGCCGCCGCGACCAGCAACCCGAGCAGCGACGCCACCGTCAGCGGATTTCGCAACGGCCGCGTCAACAGCACCCGCACCGGCACCCGCCGCCCCGCGCCATGCCGATCCCCATCCAGTACGGCGAACGCCACCGGCGCCATCACCAGCAACTGGAACAACACAATCGGCGCCACCAAGGCCCCGTCGCCCAGCACGTAAGCGGCGACCGGCACCCCCAGATTCCCCGCGTTCACGTACGACGCAGCCAGCACCCCGATCGTCGCCTGCGCTCGATTCCGCCGCCAGATCAGCACGGCCACGCCGAGATACAGCACCTGTACGACGAACAGCCCCGCCAGATTCGTCAGCAGCACCGGCGAGAAGATCGCATGGAGGTCAGCCCGCGCCACCGTGGTGAACAGCAACGCCGGCGTCGCGACGTAGAACGCCAGCCGCGACAACACCAGCTCGTCCTCGGCCCGCAGTACGCCGGCCAGCCCCACCAGGTACCCGAGCACCGCGACCGAAACGAGCGCGACGAAGGCAGCGACAACGGCAGACACAAGATCAGCGACCCGGCGGCTTCGTCATCACGCCAGCGATCGTAGACGAAACGTTTCACCTGCAAGTTACTGACCAGCCAGCCATCCGAGTGGAAAGATTCCACCAAAACCCCGAAGGATGGCCACCATGACTTCTCCCGCCAGGTCTCGCGCCGCCGCCACCACGATGCTGGCCGCGCTCGCGACCCTGCTCGTCGCCCCGTCCGCCACCGCCGCCGAGCCCAACCCCGAACAGCAACCGGCCCCGATCCAGTACGCCGCCGGCGACCTCCCCCTCGGCGACGCGGACCTCGCCGAGACCCGCACCGTCACGACCCTCGCCGAGGGCGTCACCCTCACCCGCATCGTCCGCGGTACCGACCCCGCGCCGGCCGACCAGATCAACACCACGACCCGCGGCCCGTGGATCGTCAACGTCCTCACCATCGACCCGCGCAAGGCGAGGGGCGAGCTGCGGACGACGTACGGCCCCGACCTCGCCAAGGTCGAGAAGACCAGCGACCTGGTCCGTACGTCCGGCGCCCTCGCCGGTATCAACGCGTCCTTCTTCACCTTCACCGCCAGCGCCCTCTACCCCGGCGACCCGGTCGGTCTCGGCATCTCCGACGGCAAGCTGCTCAGCGAGCCGCTCACCGATCCCGCCGAGGCCAACTTCATCGTCGACGCCAAGACCAACAAGGCCGTGATGGGCCATCTCCGCTGGACCGGCGCGGTCAAGAACCCGAAGACCGGCGCGACGCTGCCCCTCGAATTCGTCAACCATCCGCCGGTCATCCCGACCGCCTGCGCGACTCTCCCGGCCCAGACCGCCTGCACCGTCCCCGGCGACGTCACGCTCTTCACCCCCGAGTTCGCGGCCAGCACCCCGGCCGGCGCGGGCATCGAGGTCGTCCTCGACCGGGACGGCTGCGTCGAGCGGGTCGCCGCCACCCGCGGTACGACCCTGACGAAGAACCAGACCTCGCTGCAGGCCACCGGCAGCGACTCGAACGCATTGCTCGCGATGGTCTCGCACACCTGCCTGAAGACCGACATCGCGATCGCCGACGAGCACGGCACCAACCTCAAACTGCGCAAGGACCTGTACGCCGTAACCGGCCGCTACCGTCTCACCGCCAACGGCCAGGTCGTCGTCCCTGCAGGTACCGGCAGCTTCTTCGACCGCAACCCGCGTTCGATCGTCGGCACCACCAGCGACGGCAAGCTCACCCTGGCTGCGCTCGACGGCCGGCAGACCACCAGCGTCGGTACGACGATGGACGAGACGGCCGCCGTGGCCAACGCCCTCGACCTGACCGATGCGATCAACCTCGACGGCGGCGGCTCGACCGCGATGGCCGTCAACGGTGCGCTCGTCAGCCACCCCAGCGGCACCAACGGGGCCGAGCGGGCCGTCGGCGATGCCCTCATCTGGGTCGCCAAGAAGTAGTACCTCAAAAGGCAGGGCCCGGGCAGGCTGCCCGGGCCCTGCACAGTTGTCAGAAGTTGTTGTTCGAAATGCCCTGGCCCAGGATCACCTGGTCATAGGTGTTCCCGTCGTTGTCGTCCGTGTAGGCGACCGCCACCTCCGACCAAGGCGACACGGCGACCACCAGCTGCTCCTGCCGCCCCGCGGGCAACTGACTCAACTGCTGAGCCGACAGCCGCGGCGCGTCCGTAGTACCGGCTGAGTTGAAGCCGCGGACCCACACGTCGGAGTCCGTGGCTGTAGCGGTCCAGCCGACGACGCTGCCGGCCTGGTCATCGATCCCGATCGACGGATTCTTGCCATTGGCAACAACTTCCACCTCAGCAGTGCGCGCGCCACCCGTGCCGGTGAAGCCTCGCGTCCACACTCCACCACCCGACTCCCAAGCGACCGCGAAGTCGCCGTTGAAGTTGGCGGCCACCGAGGCATGCGCCTGCGCGCCGGCAGTAGTGCCGTTCGCCGTACGCCGGGACAGCGTGACCGCGCCATTCGTACGGGCCAGCCCAACCAGTCCGACGTTGTACGCCGTATCGGTCGACCCGTCGTCCCACACCACGACCGCGTCGCCCGAGGCCGACACCGCCACGTCCGGGTTGTGGTGCTGGCCCGTCGTCGTCGAGGCGGTCACCTCGTAGCCGCGAGTCGTCGGCCCGGTGAATCCAGCCGCCTTCACCGTCGCCGGAGTGCCCGTCTGGATGTCCTCCCACACCACGGTGAACGCGACCGCCGCTGTCGACGGAGCGCCGTCCGGGTCGACCGCCACCCGCGGGTTGATCTGCTGGCCATCGGCCGACGTGTTCGCGTTGGCCGAGGCTGTCACGGTACCGGCCGTATTCACCACCCGGTAAGGGATGTTGTAGTACCCGTTGCCGTCCGGGTCGTCGGCCCACACGACAACCGCATTGCCCTTGTCGTCCAGCCCGACATCCGGGTGCAGGTGGCGCCAGTTGGTGACGCCACTGCTGCCGGCCGCGGACAGCTTGACCTCGTAGAGCGCCGTGCCGTTGCGATACAACCGCAGGAAGATCTCGCTGTGCGCGTTGTCGGTCGCATCGGTCGTGTCGCGGTCGTCCTCCCAGACGACGGCGACGTACCCGTTGCGGTTGGTCGCGATCGAGGCGGTGTCCTGGTCGCCGGTCGACACGCTGTTCGCAGTACTCCAGACAGGCGCCGCAATCGCTGCCTGTGCAGGGATTGTGAACAGTAGCGAGGGAACGGCAACGGCCAAGGCGAGTAGCTTCTTCTTCATCGCTGGGTCCCCTCAGACGGCCTGAAGGCCGGGCTGGCCTTCTTCGATCACGAACGACTTGAGCGTCGACACCGGCGCGTCGTGCTCCGAAACCTTCGCCACGCCACGGAAGTCCGCCTGCATCTGCGTCGGCGTGACCGTCGTCCGGATGTAGCCGCGGCGGTTGCTGTAGAACTTCAGCCACGGGTTGGTCCCGACGTCCGGGATCGCCGTGGTGGCGTCGCCGTCGCCGGTCGAGGTGGCCGAGCTGGTGACGAGCTCGGTGCCGATCACGGCCGAGTTCGCGTTGTCGTAGTCGGCCATCAGGTTGTTGCCCCAGGCGCGGTGCACGTCGCCGGTGAGCACGACCGGGTTGCGGTTGCCGCGGTCGATCCAGCCCTGCTGGATCCGGGCCCGCGATGCGCGGTACCCGTCCCACGAGTCCATGCTGGCCCCGGTCGAGTTGAAGCGCCGGGCGAAGAACACCTGCTGCCCGATGATGTCCCAGGTGGCCGCCTTCTCGGCAAGACCGTTGAGCAGCCAGGTCTCCTGAGCGTTGCCGGGCAGGCTCCGGGTGGCCAGGTCTGCGTCCGAGCAGATCTTCCAGCCGTCGCCGCACGCCTGGTCGTTGCGGTACTGCCTGGTGTCGAGCATGTGGAACGTGGCGAGCTGGCCCCACGGCAGGCGCCGGTACAACTGGATGGAGTTGCCGTTGCTGGCCTGGGCCGGCCGCAGCGGCATGTTCTCGTAGTACGCCTGGTACGCCGCAGTACGGCGCGCTGTCCACTGCGCCGTCGTCAGCGCCGGAGTACTGTCCGCACGAGTCATGTTGGCGTAGTTGTTCTCCACCTCATGGTCGTCCGGTACGACGATCCACGGCGCGACCGCATGGGCCGCCTGCAGATCCGGGTCCGACTTGTACTGCGCATAGCGACGGCGGTAGTCGGCCAGTGTCGTGATCTCGGTAGCACCCAGGTGGAGACGGGTCCGGCCGCTAGTAGCGGGGTACTCGTAGATGTAGTCGCCCAGGAACAGGATGAGGCCCGGATTGTCCTCAGCCATTCGCCGGTACGCCGTGTAGTAGCCCTCCTCGTAGTGCGCGCAGGACGTGAAGGCCATGACGAGGTCGCGGCCGTTCGTGCCCGCCGCGGGCGCAGTACGGGTGCGGCCGACGGGTGAGACGTGGCCCTGGGCGCGGAAGCGGTAGAAGTAGTCCGAGTCGGGGTTGAGGCCGTTGGCGATCGCATGGACGGAGTGAGCGGCTCCGTAGGTAGCAGTGACGGTCCCTGAGGTGACGAGGGTGCTGAAGGACTCGGTAGTGGACACCTGCCAGTCCACGGCGACATTGGCGTTGGCCATGCCGCCCTGGCCGTCGGCATTGAGCGGGGACGGGGCCAGGCGGGTCCAGAGCACGACGCTGCTCGCGTCCGGCTCACCCGAGGCGACCCCTAGCTGGAACGGATAGGGGACAGCAGCAGTGGCGGTGATGATGCTGGAGCGGGCGGGCAGCGCGGTAGCACCGGCCGCCGCCAGTCCGCCGAGAACAAGGGTTCGACGACTGATGGGTTTCATGGGCGTCACCTTCCGAGGTGCACATGGCGCAGGGCCCTCCGGACGGATGAATACGACGGATCCGTCCGGAGAACCTCACGATTGGGGCGGTTCGTGCCCATACTCCCCAAAATTTGGTAACTTTCCTACACGTTGTCCTACTGGACAACGGCTCCCTGGACCAACTTTTTGCCTGCCGGGATCGGATCGAAGGGCTTGCGGTCCTGCTGACACGTACTGCCGTCGGCTGGTGCCTGCAGGGTTGTCAGGTACGCCGTGATGCGGGCGTCGGCGCAACTGCTCTTGAAGAGCGTCGTATGGCCGTAGCCCTCGACCGTGAGCATCCGGGCGGCCGGGAAGAGGTCGGCGTACGGGCGGGTGGCCTGATACGGCGTCGCTGGGTCGTACCGGGTGCCGATGACCAGTACCGGCGCCTTCACCTTGTTCGGCCAGGGGCCCTTGAACGCGTCGGTGTCCTTGACCGGCATGGACTCGCACGGCTGACTGATCCAGGCGCGGAAACGGCCGAAGTGCGAACCGGTCTTGTCGGCGGCATCGGCGTACTCCGGGTAGGCCAGAGGCCGGCCGGCCTTCGCGGTCTCGATGCAGGGCTGCATGGCCTGTGCCAGCGAGGGATACACCTCCCTGTGCTTGGTCCACTCGGCCAGCGCAGCCGGCGCCTTCGACCTCTTCGCGGGGGCCGCCAGTTGGCTGTAGAGGTCGGCGAGCTCCGGCCAACCTGCGGGGTCGTACATGTGCTGGAAGCCGACCACCACAGCGACCTGGTAGGTCACGGTCGTTGTGGTCCCGTCAGGCAGCGTCACGACGACCGGGTTGGTCTTCAGCCGCTTGAAGAGCTTCTCGATGACCGTGGACGGGTCACCGAGCTTGGCCAGCGAGCACCTGTCCGGCCCGGCCTTCCTGCACTCTGCCTTGAACTGAGCGAAGGTCGCTGCAGCGCCGTCGCCCTGCGCAACCCGTACGCCGAACGGGCGCCGATCGCCGTCCGACCCGGAGTACCCGGTCGGGCTGAGCGTCCCGTCGAGAACCAGTGCGCGAACCCTTGTGGGGAACAGCTTGGCGTAGGTGGCACCGAGGTACGTGCCGTAGGAGTAGCCGACGTAGCTCAGCTTGTCGTCACCGACTGCCTGGCGGAGCAGATCCATGTCACGGGCAACGTTCGCCGTCGACATGTGGGCCAGCTTGTCACCGGCGAATGCGGTGCAATGCAGGCCGACCTTGATGCCCCAAGTGGTGTAGGCGCGCTCCTCGGCATGGGTGACAGGGAAGGCCGGCTGGCTGGCCAGTACCTTCTGCTCCTCGGCTTCTGTGCGGTAGCAGGTCGCCGGGTCGGACTTGCCGACGCCGCGCGGGTCGAAGCCCAGGATGTCGAACTGCGCCCGTACCTGCGGGGTGTAGGCGATCTGGGCGACCTGCTGGATGAAGTCGACACCTGGGCCGCCAGGGCCGCCCGGGTTGGTGAACAGCGTGCCGATGCGATGAGCCGGGTCGCTGGCGGGCAGCCGGGTCAGCGCGATAGTGGTTGTCGGGCCACGGGGGTGGTCGTAGTCGGCGGGGACCTCCACTGTGGCGCACTGGAACGGTTTCAGCTCCGGGGCGCTGCCACAGCTCCCCCAGTTGAGCTTGGGGACTACTGGTTGCTTGGTGCTTGTGGTTGGTGCAGCTGTCGCCGTAGTTGGCACTACGAGTGCGGCCGCGGCTAGTACCGCCGCTATCCGTCGAGCGGGTCGGACGTACACGGTTCTCCCCCAGCGAGTCGATGAGTGGACGTCATCGACGCTATTGCCGGGAGCTGTCGGTCCGAGTCCGTCAACGGAAGGAGGCCGGCAGTCCGCCTCTCAGCGGATGCCGGCCCCTCGCAGGAGTGAACCTGGTGAGCGGAGCTCACCCGTAGTACGGATTGCCGACCGACCGCACCCCGTACCTCTTCTTGCTTTTGTCAGGCGGTCTTCTCGCGGCGCTCGCGCTTGCTGACCATCTGGTCGCGCGGGATCAGCGTCGGGTTGACGTTCTCCAGGACGACCTCGCCGGTGACGACGACCTTGGCGACGTCTTCGCGGCTCGGCACCTCGTACATCACGTTGAGCAGGACTTCTTCCATGATCGCGCGCAGCCCGCGGGCGCCGGTGCCGCGCAGCAGCGCCTGGTCCGCGATCGCCTCGACCGCGTCGTCGCTGAACTCCAACTCGACGTTGTCGATCTCGAACAGCCGCCGGTACTGCTTGACCAGCGCGTTCTTCGGCTCGGACAGGATCTTGATCAGCGCGTCCCGGTCCAGCGGGGAGACGGTGGTGATCACCGGGAGCCGGCCGATGAACTCGGGGATCAGACCGAACTTGAGCAGGTCCTCCGGCATCACGTCGGAGTAGCCGCTGAGCTCCTTGGGCTTCTCCGGCTCGCGCTTGGCGTTGAAGCCGAGCGTCTTCTTGCCGACCCGCTGCTCCACCATGTGGTCCAGCCCGGCGAACGCGCCGCCGACGATGAACAACACGTTGGTGGTGTCGATCTGGATGAACTCCTGATGCGGGTGCTTGCGGCCGCCCTGCGGCGGAACGCTGGCCGTGGTGCCTTCCAGGATCTTCAGCAGCGCCTGCTGGACACCCTCGCCGGAGACATCGCGGGTGATCGACGGGTTCTCGCTCTTGCGGGCGATCTTGTCGACCTCGTCGATGTAGATGATCCCGGTCTCGGCCTTCTTGACGTCGTAGTCGGCCGCCTGGATCAGCTTCAGCAGGATGTTCTCGACGTCCTCGCCGACGTAGCCCGCCTCGGTCAGCGCGGTGGCGTCGGCGATCGCGAACGGCACGTTCAGCATCCGGGCGAGCGTCTGGGCCAGGTACGTCTTGCCGCAGCCCGTGGGGCCGATCAGCAGAATATTCGACTTGGCCAGCTCGACGGCCTCGTCCTTCGCGTGCCGGCCGGCGCTCGACGAGCCCTGACCGTCGCGGACCCGCTTGTAGTGGTTGTAGACCGCTACCGCGAGCGCCTTCTTCGCCACGTCCTGTCCGACGACGTAGGCATTGAGGAAGTCGTAGATCTCCCGGGGCTTGGGCAGCTCCGTCAGACCGACCTCGGAGCCCTCGTTCAGCTCCTCCTCGATGATCTCGTTACAGAGATCGATGCACTCGTCGCAGATGTAGACGCCGGGACCGGCGATGAGCTTCTTGACCTGCTTCTGGCTCTTGCCGCAGAACGAGCATTTGAGCAGGTCACCGCCGTCACCTATGCGTGCCACCGGGACAGATCCCTTCTCTGAGCAGTCGAACCGGGCGGACTCGAACCTGAACCATCGGAGTTGATCCCCACCCGGAACTCGCTTCGACGGTACCGCGCCCGGGGCCGAAACGCCGCGCCCACCGACGCGTTGTGACTACGCCGGTGGCGAACGCACTGTCACTTGACAGTGCGTTCCCCTGACTCGGTACCGCCGGAAGCGGAACGGTCGTTCTCAGACGCCGGCCGGGACCGGGGTCTTGAGGGTCTGCAGGATGTCGTCGATCAGGCCGTACTCGATCGCCTGGTCGGCGGTCAGGAACTTGTCCCGCTCGATGTCGCGGGAGACCTCTTCGTGCGGCTTGCCGCTGGCCTCGGCGAGCATGGTCTCCAGCAGGGCCCGCAGACGCAGGATCTCGTTGGCCTGGATCTCGATGTCGCTGGACTGCCCGTAGGTGCCTTCGGTGGCCGGCTGGTGGATGATGATCCGGCTGTTCGGCAGGGCGAGGCGCTTGCCCGGCGTACCGGCTGCGAGCAGCACCGCGGCGGCGGAGGCCGCCTGGCCCAGGCAGACCGTCTGCACGTCCGGCTTGATGTACCGGATCGTGTCGTAGATCGCGGTCAGCGCGGTGAACGAGCCACCGGGCGAGTTGATGTAGATGCTGATGTCCCGGTCGGAGTCCATCGCCTGCAGGCAGAGCAGCTGCGCCATCACGGCGTTGGCGATCTCGTCGGTGATCGGGGTGCCGAGGAAGATGATCCGGTCCTCGAACAGCTTCGTGTAGGGGTCGATCCGGCGCATGCCGTACGACGTGCGCTCCTCCCACTGCGGGATGAAGTAGTTCATGCTGGTGTCCTTAGTTTCGCAGGAGAGGTCAGGAGTTCGGGCTGCCGCTGCTCAGCTGAGCAGCACTGGCCACGACGTGGTCGATGAAGCCGTATTCCTTCGCCTGGTCCGCGGTGAACCAACGGTCGCGGTCGGCGTCGGTCTCGACCTGCTCCAGCGGCTGGCCGGTGTGCTCGGCGATCAGCTTGAACAGCTGCGCCTTGATGTGCAGCGACTGCTGGGCCTGGATCTTGATGTCGGAGGCCGTACCACCCATGCCGCCCGACGGCTGGTGCATCATGATCCGCGCGTGCGGCAGGGCGAAGCGCTTGTCCTTCGCGCCGGCGCAGAGCAGGAACTGGCCCATCGAGGCGGCCAGGCCCATCCCGACCGTGGCGACGTCGTTGGAGATCCACTGCATGGTGTCGTAGATCGCCATCCCGGAGTCCACCGAGCCACCCGGCGAGTTGATGTACAGCCAGATGTCCTTGTTGGGGTCTTCGGCGTTGAGGAGCAACATCTGAGCGCAGATGGCGTTCGCGTTGTCGTCGCGAACCTCGGACCCCAGGAAGATGATCCGGTTGCTCAGCAGGCGCTGGTAGATGTGGTCGTCTAGTCCGCCGGATCCGGCACCGCCCGCGGCGGTGGGGCTGGCTGCAAATGTCTCGTTCACAAAGCCGACATTACTGGTCCCCACCCACAGACCTAAGGCTGGTAGCCACCTGTTCGCTCACGGCGCACGCCATCTGCCCTCAGCGAACTCCCCGAACAGCCGTTTACGCTCCACCCCGACTCGGGAAACTTTTCGTCGCCTGGTGCAAGTCAGTTACCAGATAGCGGCTGTCCACAGCCGCATCAGCGCCGTTCCGGCTGGTTCAGGCACTCTCGTACAGATGGACTGGTGGTGGCGGCAAGAGCTTGCGGACGAAGGCCTCGACGTGCTGATCCATACCCAGGACCGGATCATCGCGCGCAGCCAGCTCCTGGCCGCGGGCTGGTCGGACGCCGACATCCGCCGCCGGTTGCGCCGCCGGTCCTGGCAGACGGTCCACCCCGGCGTCTATGCGACTCACACCGGCCCGATCGGGTACGACGAACGCCTCCTCGCAGCACTCCTGTACGCCGGTCCGGATGCAGCCTGGAGCCACCACACCGCCGCCGAACAGCACGGGCTGATCAAACGCGACGACCGCCGGCCGGTCCACGTGACCATCCCTGCCGAGCGGCGAGTCAGGAGCCGCCCGAACCTCCGGATCCACCGCGACGAGCACTGGGCCAACCGCCTGGCAACCGTCATCCCGCCGAGACGGCAGGCGCCCCAGGCCGTACTGGACATCGTCGGAGTCTCTGCGACCCCGGACGAGGCCGCAGCCACGATCGCCGAAGCCTGCCAGAGCGGGCAGGTCAGCCCCGCCGACATCGTCCGAGCCCTCGACACGAGAGGCCGCCTGCGTCACCGGTCCGTACTGCGACCGATCCTGGCCGACGTCGCATCCGGCTCGCATTCCCTGCTCGAACTGCGATACCTACGCGACGTCGAACGGCGGCACAGGTTGCCGACCGGCGTACGGCAACGCCAGGTGGATCAGGAATTCACGGACGTCGCCTATCCCCGGTACGGCCTGGTGGTCGAACTCGACGGGCGCTTCCACCTCGCGCCCCAGCGCCGGTGGCGTGACCTCGACCGCGACAATCGCGCCACCCTACGAGCCGAGGCCACCTTGCGCTACGGCTGGTTCGACATCACCAACCGCCCCTGTGATGCCGCCGTACAGGTCCTCGATGTCCTTCGCCGCCGGGCTCCCGGCCTCCCGGCCGATCCCTGTAGTCGCCAATGCCCCGTACGTGATTAGGCGGAAACTTTTCGTCGCCAGGTGCAAGTTAGTTACCAGCTAGGTCGGGATGGGCCGAAACAGCCGACGGCCCCGATCCGTTGGGGATCGGGCCCGTCGGCTTGGTGTTCAGGTGGTTCAGGCCTTGGCGGGCTCTTCCTCGGCCGGGGCGACGGGGGCTTCGGCGTCGGTGTCGTCGGCCGGGTCTGCGTAGGTGCCGTCGGGCTGGAGGGTCTTGAGCTCGACGGTGTTGCCGGAGGCGTCGGTGATCTTGGCGTTCTCGACCAGGTGGGCCAGCGCCTTGCCGCGGACTACCTCGGAGACCAGGCTCGGGACCAGGTTGTTCTCGACGGCGTGCTGGGCGAACTGGTCGGGGCTGACACCGGAACGCTGGGCGTGCCGGACGATGTGCTCGGTCAGCTCCTGGTCGTTGACGCTCAGTTCCTGCTGCTCGGCGACCAGGTCGAGCACGAACTGGGCCTTGATCGCGTCCTCGGAACGCTTCTTCAGGTCCTCGTCGAACTCTTCCTCGGTCTGCTCCTCGCCCTCGAGGAACTGCGCGAACGTCATTCCGGAGTACCCGAGCTGCTGCTCCAGGTTCTCCCGGCGGGCGGCCAGCTCGTCGGTCAGCAGGCCCTCGGGGACCGGCACCTCGACCAGGGTGAGGATCTTCTCCAGTACGGCGTCGCGCGCGTCGCCGGCCTGCTCGAGGCGCTTGCCGCGCTCCAGCCGGGTACGGACGTCAGCGGTCAGCTCCTCGGCGGTGTCGAACTCCGACGCGGTCTGCGCGAAGTCGTCGTCGAACTCCGGCAGCTCCTGCTCCTTGACCGCGGTCACGGTGACCTCGACGTCGACGTCCTCGCCCTTGAGCTCACCACCGACCAGCTGGGTCACGAAGGTCTTCGACTCGCCCGCGTTCAGGCCGAGGACGGCCTCGTCCAGGCCGTCGAGCAGCTGACCGCTGCCGACCTGGTACGACAGGCCGGTCGCCTGCGCCTCTTCGATCTTCTCGCCGTCCTTGGTGGCCGACAGGTCGATCGTGATGAAGTCCTTGTCGGCGACCGCGCGCTCGACCGGGTTCAGCGCGCCGAACCGCTGGCGCAGCGCCTCGATCTGCTCGGTCACCTCGTCGTCGCTGATCGCGATGTCCTCGACGCCGGCCTCGAGGCCCTCCAGGTCCGGCAGGGTGATCTCGGGACGGACCTCGACCTCGGCGGAGAACTGCAGGCTCTCCTTGTCGTTGAACTCGGTCACATCGACCTCAGGCCGGCCGATCGCCTTGACCTGGTTGTCCTGGACGGCCTGCGAGTACAGCTTCGGCAGCGCGTCGTTGATCGCCTCTTCGAGCACCGGACCGCGACCGACCCGCTGGTCGATGACCTGCGGCGGGATCTTGCCCTTGCGGAAGCCGGGGACGACGATCTGGCTTCCGATGCTCTTGTACGCCGCGTCGAGGCTCGGCTTGAGCTCCTCGAACGGCACCTCGACGATGAGCTTGACCTTGGTCGGGCTCAAGGACTCGACGGTGCTCTTCACGGTGGCGGTTCTCCTTGGTCGATGACGTTCACAGCCGTGGCCGGACAGGCCACGCTGCACGGTGCTGCTGGGGTTTGTCGGGGCGACAGGACTCGAACCTGCGGTCTCCTGCTCCCAAAGCAGGCGCGCTAGCCACTACGCTACGCCCCGCAGTGACCGCACGAGTCTAGTGGACGCGGACCAGTGCTCGCGCCACCACCCCCATCGGGACCGCCGACGGGAACCGGTTTGAGACCTGGCCCGGCCATGTGGAATCATGTGCGCGTGCCCCCAACAGGGCGCATGCGGGTGTAGCTCAATGGTAGAGCCCCAGTCTTCCAAACTGACTACGCGAGTTCGATTCTCGTCACCCGCTCAGGAAGCAGAAGGCCTCTGGCCACCGGGATCCGGTGACCAGGGGCCTTCTGTCACGTTCGTACCCGAGCGGGCGAGGTACCGGCGCCAGCTTGCCCGGGTGACGGGCATTTCCGCGTCGGCCAGGACAGCTTCGACGTAGTCCGCCTTGACGCGCACCAAGTCATCGGGTGACTTCCGGCGCTCGTCGAGGGCTGCTCTCAGGTCTGGGCCGTCGACGCGTCGCGCCAGTGCGGCGTACCAGCGGTCCTCGCAGCGGTACGTTCTCGACACGGCCTGGGTGACGAGCTCTACCAGCTGAGCACGAGCCGAGTCAGGTACACCGGCTCGTGCGAAGCTCCGAAGGATCCGCTTCTTCAGACCCCAGGGAGCTCCGTCGCCGGCGGCCTCCCACTCCTCGGGATAGGTGGCCTCCCAGCGCAGGAAGAGCACCGCGTACGGCGTGAGCTGCTCGAAGGTCGCCCAGCGGTCCGGGTACCACGAAGCGTCGACGAACCTGGACAGCGCACCGTAGATCGTGTGGTCGCCCGCGGTCCGCCCGATCGCGACCTGCCGGTAGAACTCCGCTTCCAGGGCAGGCTCCGCCGAGAAGTCGTAGCTCTGGCCGTTCGACCACCACAGGGCGTTCTCGCGCCGGATCGACTCACTGTGCTCGGCGCGGTACCGATCGTTTCGCACCTTCGCGGCCCGGCGCCGGGACGGGTCCGGATCGATGAAATCGACCGCCCATCGCCAGCGCTGCTCATAGATTCCAGGCACGTCGAACCATAAACGCTTCGAGGGAGCAGTACAGAACCGCGGCGCGGGCCTTGGCTTCGATTCTGTACCGCGCTCAGGCGGTCCGGATGGCGCTCAGGAGGGTCGGGAGGCTCTCGGGGTGGGCCAGGTTCAGGGCTGGGAGGTCGGCGGGGCGGAACCAGCGGAGGTCGTCGTGCTCCTCCGGGGCCGCGTTGACCGGGTCCCCGTCCCAGCTGGTGACTAGGAACGCGCGCATGTCGAGGGTGGGGTCGCTGATCGTCATGGGGACGGGTACGGGGGCGTGGATCTGGATCGCGAGTTCTTCGCGGCATTCCCGGGTGACGGCTTGGTGGTGCGACTCGCCTGGGTCGACGTGGCCGCCGGCGGAGAAGCTCCAGGCGTCGGGGTAGTGCTGGCGCGCGGGGTGGCGGTGCACCAGGAGTACGAGGCCGTCGCGGACGAGGACGGCGACTGCGATCTGGATCCGGGCGGCCATCGGGTCACCCTAGGCGCAAACGAACGCCTTTGGGGCGGACGGCTATGGGTGCTCTTCGTCGGCTGCCCCGGAGGCCTGGTCTACGTTCGACTGGTGGGGGCCGGCGAGCCAGGGCTGGGCCAGGCGTGGGTCGGCGGGGTTGGTTCCTTGGCGGAGTGCGGCGAGGTAGGCGCGGTCGGTGGCCAGGCGGGCGGCCAGCTCGGGGCCTTTGGCTACGGCCCCGTGGCCGGGTACCAGGACCTCGGCGTGCCGGGCTGCTTCGTCCAGTTGGTCGAGGGCTGCTTCGTAGGTGTCCAGTTGGCCGGGGCGGCGGGGGTCGAGGAGTGGGATGAGGACGTCGGAGAGCATGTCGCCGGCGATCAGTACGCCGCGGTCCGCGAGCAGGATCGCTGCATGGCCGACGGCATGTGCCTGGTGCTCGATGAGCTTGCCCGGTACGCCTCCCCCGTCCGCGGGTAGCGGGGTGAGGAGCCCGATCAGTTCGAGCGGGATGCCCGACGCTGACTCGGCCGCCATCGCCTGCGCCCGCTCTCGCGCCTCACTGGCGACCTGTACGCAGCCTGCGGTCCCGTACCGCGGCACGTCACCGAATCGGGAGTGCCACAGCAGGTGATCCCAGTGCGGATGAGTGGAGAACCCAGCAACCACAGGAATCCCCAACCGCTCGACATCATCCGCCAGCTGGCTCAGGTCGTCCCCATCGATCCCCGGATCGACCAGCACCAACCCAGCGTCCCCACGCACCACCACGGCATTGCTCCACACCCACTCGCTCTGCCGCACCCACACCCCATCAGCCACCTGCGTCAGCATCCGCCCACCTTGCCAGCTGCCCACCCCAGCGCGAGCGCCGGCATCCCCCGTCGGCTGACTCAGCTCGGCGCCAGCGCCGACGTCCGCAACGTCAGACCTCGGTGTCGCCCTCCGCCAGTCGTCGATGGGCCCAGGCGACAGCGGCTGCCCAGCCCATGACGCTGAGCCCTAGGCCAGCTCCCGCGCCTACGCCGGCGCTGTGCCAGAGGCTGCCGAGGAGTAGGCCGAGGGCTCCGGCGATCAAGGCGGTGGCGAGTAGTAGCGAGGATGCGTCGCCGCCCCAGCTCAGGTCGCGCAGGCGTTGGCGTAGTGAGCGCTCGCCTTCCATCAGCATCAGGACCTGGGCGCTGACCACCGCAGCGAGCAGCAGTACCAGTGCGGAGTGGACTGGGGTCATGGGAGCCATCATCGCGCGTGGCGGAGGGCGGATAGGGCGGAGTAGAGGGTGGCGGTGAGCATGCCGAGGGTGGTGAGGATGAAGGTGGGGCGAAGACCGACGGTGGTGGCCAGGACACCGGAGGTTAGGGCGCCGAGGGTTTGGCCGCCGGTTACCAGGGTGCGCCAGGTGGCTGTGGTTTGTGGAAGTAGGGCGGGAGGGACGAGGGATTGGCGGAGGGTGCGTTGGGGGACGCCGTACAGGGGCATGCCTAGACCGGTTAGGAGCTGGCTCAGGAAGGCCAGTGGGGTTAGGGCTGCGGCTAGGGCTAGGCCTGAGAGGGATGCGAGGAGCTGGCCGGTGATGTAGGCGCGGCCTAGGCCTAGGAGACGCCCGTACGCCGGGGCTGCGAGTGCGCCGAGTGCGGAGGCGACTCCTGCGACGGTGATGGCGGCGCCGACGAGCACTGGGGACCAGTGGAGTTCCCGGACCAGGTAGAGGACCGCCAGCGGGGCCTGGAGGGCTCCAAAGGCTGCGGCTGCTGTTGCGGAGATGACCAGTGGTCTGAGCAGCGGGTCGCCGAAGAGGTGTCGTAGGCCGCCCGTGAGGGATAACGCGGGTCCGCGAGAGGTAGGGAGGGGCGGTGGTTTCTTGAGGAGTACGGAGGTAACTGCGGATGCGGCGTAGGACAGAGCGTCGAAGGTGATAGCGAAGGGGGCGCTGGCGGCCGCGATCAGGGCGCCGGCCAGGGATGGGCCGGCGGTGCCGGCGACGGTCTGGGTGAAGAGGGTTGCGCTGTTGGCGGACATCAGGTCCTTGCGCGGGATGAGTACCGGCAGCAGCGACTGTGAGGCGGTGTCGGACAGCAGTGTGAGGGTGCCGGCGCCAGCCGCGACCAGGTAGAGATGAAGCATCTGTAGGTGCCCGATGCTTGCCAGCAAAGGGATCGCGCCGAGCAGTAGCGCTCTGCCCAGGTCAGCGCCAATCAGTACGCGGCGCAGCGAGAAGCGACTGGCCCATAGGCCCGCTGGGAGCCCAAACACCAAGTGTGGAAGGACATTGAGGGCCGCGAGCACACCCATCTCCACAGCCGACGCATGCAGAGTGACGACGGCTACCAGCGGCATGGCGACAGTGGTGATCGCACTGCCGGTCCAGGAGATCGCCTGCCCTGACCACAGCTTCAGGAACTCCCGGTTGCGCCACATGCCCAGACCCTCGCAATGCGACGGGTTCAAGCAACAGCTCGGTGCACCGACAGCGAAGCCTGTTCACTGCACGCGGAAGACAGGACCCCGCGGCGTGAACGGCAACGTCGCTCCCGCAGGCACCAGCCACGCGTGCTCACGCCGGACCCGTACTACGTCGCACTGGCCGTCCGTGATGATCAGGATCGGCCCGTCCACCGGGAAGTCGTCCGCGCGCTCCAGCAGATCCACCCCCGGCTGCAGCACCGTCCCACCCCGCCCACGCACCTTCACCCGCCCAGCGATCTCGTCGACCGGCACATACCCAGCGTCGTACGCCGCCGCATCGCAGAAGACCACTCGAGCCGCCGGGACATCCCGTGCCATCGAGTACGACGCGATCGCGCCCAACGCCTTCCCCAGCAGCGGCCGATACATCGACCCGGACGTATCCAGGACCACCCCGTACGTCGGCAGTCGCTCGACACTGGTCGGCCGGATCCACCCCGGCCGCGGGATGTCCGGCGTACTCGCCTGGCGACGCGAGGCGCGAGCGTACGTCCGTACCTTCGACACCGACGGCACATGCTCCTCGAACCAGCGCGCCAACTGCGCATCCCAAGCCAGCGGTGGATGGTCGAGCGCCTTGATCTCCTCCACAAGCCCTGCAGGCAGTAGACCCCGGCTGCTGTCGTGGTACGCCAGCCCGGTCGTCAGCGAGCGCCGGTAGATGTCGTCGAGGTCAGCAGCCCGCGCAGCCTCGCCCACCCGGGGCAGCGGCTGCCCGAGCACGTCCCCTAGTCCCACACCCCGCAGAGTCGCCAGCTTGCGGTACCTGCGCAGATCAGTCGTGATCCGGTCGTACACGGCCTCCACGGACAGTCCGCGCAGCGACGCGTCGTACAGGGCTCCCTCCGGCATCGTGCCGACGCCCATCTCGATCAGCCAGCCGTTGATGACCAGGTCGGCCGCCACGTTCCACAGGTACGCATCACGCCCTCCTACGCGAGCACCGTGGCGCAGAGCAGCGTGCAGCATCTCGTGGGCCATCACGAAGCGCCACTCGTTCTGAGTCAGCTTGTGCAGCGGGTTGATGTAGATCTCCCCCGCCTCGGCATTCACCGCCGCCACGTGGATGTCCCACCCGCGGGCGAGCTCCGCCTCGGCCACTACCTTCATGCTCGCCGCCAGCGCGCCCAGCAACGGGTACGACGACACAAACCACGCCAGCGCCCGGTCCCACTCATCCAGACGACCACCCGCGTCCGACAGCGACGACCGCACCCCACCAGCGACGTCTACAGCCGCCGCAGCCGCGTCCGAGAGCCCAACTGCAAACCAGTCCTCCCAGGCGGGCGGATCACCCCACCCAGTCCAGGGCTTCACGACTACGTCGTTCACATGCCCAGCCACACCCAACTGCCCGAACTCAACCGGTACGCCGGTACGCCGCCACTCGCGCGCCAGCGCTTCCTCGTCCGTCCCCGGCAACTCGTCAGGCAACCGCACCACCGCCCGCCCGATCCCCAACGACGCCAGGAACCGATTGACCGCCACATCACAAGCCGCTGCCGAAGCATGATCCGCGACAGGCCGGCCGGGCGTCGCGTGTCCCAGCCCCAGGTGGATCAGCAAATGCGCGAACACCCAAGCCCACTGATCCGCATCAGCCAACCGCGTCGGGTGGGCGTAGAAGGTCCCGTCCGAGTCGACGACCGCCCAGCCGTCGGCAGGACACGGACCGTTCTGCACCCGCCGGGGCTCGCTCCGGTAGCTGACCATCGCCCGGAAGAGCGGATGCGCCGCAACCACGCCCCACCCGGCGCGGATCGCTTCGAGCGCCGGATCTTTCTTAGGCCCGCGCCGAGCCATCAGCCAGTCCCCACCGAGGCATCAGCCGAGTCCTCGCCTGGCTCGGGCGGCCCAGCGGGCGGGGCCGTTCTCCCGGCGGGGCGGCTTCTGCTCGCGCCTGGCTGCTCGCTTCTCCCACCGGGTCAGCCGAGGCTCCCACCGAGCCGGCTTCTTGGCCCACCACCCCGGCCTGCTCGCCCACCCCATGTCAGGACCGGGCAGCCACGAGCCGGGGCAGGTCGCGGGTGACCTCGACCAGGAACCAGGACGGGAGTACCGGACGTCCGTCGTCGTCGGATGCGATCACGATCTGGGCTACCTCCAATGAGATTTCGGCCAGCTCCACCAGCAACGCCTTGCCGCGATAGGCCAACTGCCGCGCCGCCGGACTCGCCGACGCCTTGTCGGCCGACAACTCCTTCACCAGCCGCGCGCGGAACGTCTCGGCCAGGAAGTACAGAAGATCGCGATCCTGCGGCGCCGCCGGCCAGTTCGCCTCACCCTTCAGCACCGCCTCCAGCCCGAAAGCATTCCGGACCGTCTTCACGAACGCCCGGAACGTCGAAGCATGCGAAGCAGTCAAGGTGCCGAAGGCAAGGATCCGGACGGTCTCGTCGTCCACCTCGTCGCCGTAGGAGTGCAGCGCGTCGGACAGCATGTGCCAGCTACGCGGCGTCGAGAACGGCTCCTCCGTCTTCGGCGGCGCGGTCCACAAGTGATCGGGCCGGTTGAGCAGGTAGTCCAGCACCCATGGGTGGATCCCCGCCCCCGCGGCCCACGCCAGCCAGTCCCGCGCCGACGCGCTCAGATGAACATGCACCAGCCGGTTGAGCAGCGCCGAAGCCATCGGCCGAGCCAGCGCGTTGTCGGTCGCCCGGTTCCCCGCACCGATCACCACCGATCCCGCGGGCAGCTCGTACTCACCGATCCGGCGGTCCAGGATCAGCGAGTAGAACGCCTTCTGCACCTCCGGCGACGACGCGTTCAGCTCGTCCAGGAACAAGCAGTACGGCGTCTCCCGCGCGATGCTCACCGGCGGCGCGAACCGGCTCCGGCCGTCCACGATCTGCGGTACGCCGATCAGGTCCTCCGGCGCCAACTGCGTCCCCAGCAACGTCACACAGTCCAAGCCGAGCGAGTCCGCGAACGAGCGAACCAGGCTGCTCTTGCCGATCCCCGGAGCGCCCCAGACGAAGACAGGCCGAACCACGGCTACGTTCAGCAACACGTCCGGCAACTGCGCCGGCGTCACGGTGATGGCGGCCTGCATCGGGTCCTTTCAGCGGTTTCGGGAGACACCTTCGATGGTCCTCCGCGTCACTGCGCGTGTCCATCGGATTTCCCGGCAAGCGCTTCCGTTACTCCGGGTTACCGGCTAAGGTGCCGCGAATCAGGAGAAGACACGGTGGCTCAGCCACCGAGGGGGTTTGCGTTCTGATGATGCTGCGTTCGAAACTGGTCGCCGCCGCCTGCGCGGTCGTCCTGCTGCCGCTGGCCGCCGTGAAGGTGATGGCCGCCGATCCGCCGCCGCACCTCGGCGAGGGCACACCGGTCGGCAGCCGGTCCGTGGCCGACCCCGCGCTCCAGATCAGGCAGGCCACCAGCTCGTACTACGTGACGTCCTACGGCCAGCCCGACGACCATTCACCCGAGCCGTGGGAGATCCTCAGCACCACCAACGGAGCCCTGGTCCGTACCGCCCCGCGACTCCGTGACGACCCGGACAAGCCCCCGACCCTGCTCGGCAAGTACGTCGTCACGCCGACCGCCGCTCAAACGACCTTCCGCGACATCGCCACCGACGCGGTCAGCGACGTCTCGGTACCGGCCGGAGCGACGTACCAGGGCGCCTACCCCGGCGGCATCCTGCTGTCCCGCGCAGCCGACAGCTCGTTCGCCCTGCGCGCACTGGACAACACCGAGAAGCCAGTCACCGGTGCAGCCTTCGGTGACCCCGTCATCCTCGATACGACCGCCACGTCGATCCTGATCACCGTAGCCGGCCACCTCTCAGTAGTAGACACAACAACCGGTACTGCGACCGCCGTCACGACCCTCCCCGCCAACCCGGCCTGGGCGGCGCTGACTCCCAACAGGGTCCTCTGGCAGACCGCTGCGACCGCAAGCTCCAAGACGGTCGGCTGGAAGCAAGGCACGACCACTGGCTCGGTAGACGTGCCCTTCGGGCTGCCACTGCTGACGGTTGGCGACGACCTCGCGGTACTGGTGCCTGAGACCAAGCAACTGGCGAAGATCGCGGCCAACGGCGGGACTGTCACACCAGCCTTCGTCACTGGAGTCCACGACGCGGCAGACCTCGACAACGGTCGGCTGCTGGTCAGTGCCCAGAGCAAGGTGGCCAGTGTCGGAGCAGACGGCGTACTGACGACCGTCAAGGCGACTCCCGCCTTTGCTGCTCAGGTCAGCGGAGTTGCGATGTCCGGCGCGCGCGTGGTGACGGCTGACTACCAGCCAGACCATGGTGTGTACGAGACGACGACCAACGGCACCACTTGGTCGTCGCTGAGCACCAGCAACTCCTCCAAGCCGCTGCAGCTTGAGGGGACCACCCTGGTCACGTACCAGGCCGATATCGCCCGCGTGCGTGGCTCTGGCGGCGACCTGACCTTCCCTGCGGCCGACGAGGTCGTACTGGGCAAGGGCGGCAAGCTGGTCTCGCACCGTGCACCGGATGCGGCGACTGCCGAGGTCTACGACGTCGCGACCAAGACGAAGGTCGCGGACTACGCAGTGCCCTTCGCCATGGCTGACAGCTCGGTCTGGAAGGTCACCGCGACCGGAGTACTGACCGGCAAGGACCTCACCACGCAGGCGACCAAGACGATCGCAGTGGCCAGTAGCTGCATCGTCGGCGCGGACGGGGTCAACGGTCGCTGGGCACTGCTCAGTGGCTGCAAGCAGGTCATCGACATCAAGGGTCCGGAGGCGCCGCGCAACCTCACAGTCGCGGCAGACTCCCAGCTGGGCAACGGGTTCGTAGTACAGACCGCTGTCGGTCAGGACGCGGGTGGCCTGTCCACCAAGGAGTTGCTGGTCACCGACCTCAACGACCAGGGTCTCGGCCAGCGCCGCTACGGCCCGATCAACGGTCGGCTCCTCCAGCCGCCCAGCTTCCGCACTGACGGCAGTGGCGGCGCGAAGCTCATCTACGCGGATCCCGACGCCCGGCCCCGGATCATCAGCCTCACCTGGCTGGCGGCCGACCCGCAGCAACGCCCCGACACCACTGCTCCCGTGCTGACCAGTGCCACCGCGGGCGACCGGCTGCGGGACAACACGAGCCTGTCGTTCAACTGGGCCTACACCGACCCGCAAGACCCGAACGCCCCGGCGACCGGGGTCAAGTCCTACGACCTCCGCATCCAGCAGCGACCCAACCGCACCTCGCCGTACGGGGCCTGGAACCTGCCGGCGAACTGGCAGGGCCTCACGACGACAGCGGCGAGCTACAGCGCGGTACCGGGCACCGACACGTGTTGGCAGGTCCGGGCGCGTGACTACGCCGGCAACGTGAGCAACTGGAGCACGTCGTACTGCAGTGAGGTCGACGGCATCGCGCCGACCGCCGTCACGCTGCGGATCGGTGACCGTACCAACCTGGCGACACCGGCCACCGTCCGCTGGGCCTACACCGACGAGACCGCCGTCGCGACGTACGACATCGTCTACAAGACCGCCGCAGCCGGCGCAGCCTTCGGTAGCTGGGTCTACCCCGCCGCATGGCAGAACACCCAGATCCAGTCGATCTCCTGGACGCCACGACTGGGCATGGACGAGTGCTTCATGGTCCGCGCCCGCGACGTCGTCGGAAACCTGTCGGCGTGGTCGGTGCCGCTCTGCTCGGTGGCGCCGCAGGACGACCGGGCGTTCACGTCGTCCGGCACAGTGACCCGGGCGACCAACACGATCGCCTACCAGGGCACCACCTCGATCCTGAAGGCCAACGGCGCGTACCTGACCAAGACCGGCGAAGGCGCCCTGCGGATCGCAGTGGTCGGCATCAGCGGACCAGGGCAGGGCAAGGTCGACGTCTACCACGCAGGAGTCAAGATCGGCACCGTCAACCTGGCCGCGACGACCACCGCGCGCACGGTCACCTACTTGCCGACCACTGTCTACCGCAGCGGAGTAGTCAAGGTCGTCTCGACCTCGACAGCCCCGGCCGCGATCGACGGGGTCGCCTTCTTGAGGTACTGACTGCAACTTCCTGCAGAAACACCGGCAGGCGGCGACATTGAGCTCTCCCGGCCTCTAGGCTGCGCCCGCTGATCCGGCTTGGCCGGTCCTGTGGGAGGGGTCCTCTTGAAGTTGCGTAGCGCGGTCGCCGCCGCCTGTCTCCTGGCACTGCTACCCGTCGGCTCCAGTACGGCGGCCAACGCCGCCGAGCCACCGATCCACCTCGGCGAGGGCACGCTGCTCGCGCCGCGTCTCGAGGCCGATCCGCCGATCCAGATCGTGGCGGCGACGAGCAAGTACTACCTGACCGACTACGGGTGGCCGACGGACTTCACCCCCGCCCCGTGGAGCATCAAGAGCGTCCTCGACGGAACCGTCAAGGGTGATTTCCCGCGCCAGAACATCGACATGAACGCGACCCCCGACATCGTCGGCGAGTACGCGGTCAAGTGGAGCGACGGCGACGCCGCAGCCCGCCGGCTGGGTACCGACGACCTCCAAGTCATCAACGCTCCTGCCGGTACCACGGTTCGCAACGTCTACCCCGGTGGCGTGCTGCTGGCCCGCGGAGACGCCTTCGCTCTCCGTACCTACGCAGGCGCCGAGACGCCCGTCACCGGAGTCACCGCCACCGCGAAGGTGCTGGACCGCACCGACGACGACTTCCTGCTCGGCACAGCGACCGGCCTGTACGTCCTCGACGTAGCCACCGGTACTGCGACGCAGGCGGCGACTCTGACCGCGGAGACCACCTGGGCGCAGCTCACCCCTGGCCGAGTCATCTGGCAAACCGCTAGCAGCGACACGACGACGACCCTGGCCTGGAAGCAACGGACCGGCTCGGACGACGGCACAGTCGTCGTACCGTTCAAGCAGCCGTTGCTGCCGCTGGGCGACGACGTCGCCGTGCGGGTGCCGGACACCAAGGAACTGGTCAAGGTCAGCCTCCAGGACGGCGCGGTGACCAGGAACCTCGCCACCGGGGTGCACGACGCGGAGGACCAGGGCAACGGGCGATTGCTCGTCACTGCTCAGGCACAGGTGGCAAGCGTCGGGGCGGACGGCGTGCTGCAGACCATCGCCCAGACACCGCCGTTCCACGGTCAGTCCGAGTTCGTGATGCTGTCCGGCAGCAAGGTGGTCACCGATGCGGCGGTGCCGCCGCAGACCGGGGTGCGCGATGACAAACTCACCACCGTTCACCAGACGTCGGACCTCGGGCTGACCTGGACCGACGCGGCGGTCACCGAAGATCAGTTCAGGCACCCGCCACAGTTCGCCGGCAACGCGCTGGCGACCACCCGCGTCCGCTACGACGGGACCGAGTACGGGTTGGTGACCGACGGGAAGGGAACCATCCAGTTCGACGGCCCGGTGGTGCACCTCGGCCGGGGCGGCAAGCTGGTTGCGGTGGGCATGCCGAACAGCAGCGAGTTCGTGCAGGTCTACGACCTGGCCGCCCGGAAGATGATCGACCCCTTCCCGCTGCCGGTCGGCTTGAACGGCCAGACGATCTGGACCGGGCCGGACTGGCGCGACAACCTGACCGCGACGACCAACGGGTTCTCCACCACCTATCCCGCCGGACCCGGCTGCGGACCGGCGCAGGGCATCCAGGCGGCCGGCCGCTGGGTCGTGGTCGACTGCGCGGGCACCGACGACCGGATCATCGACGTCCAGGGCCAGGTGCCGACGCGGACGATCACGCTCGGCCCGCGCTGGAAGCTCGGCTACGACTTCCTGGTCCAGGACACCGCCGGCACCGTCATCTCACCGTCGAAGCCGATCGATCTCGTGGTCACCGACCTGAACACCCTCAACCTGGCCGAACGCCGGTACGGCCCGGTCGCCGCGTACTTCTGGACCAGCCCCCGCTACCAGCCGGACGACGCGGACGCCGCCCGGCTCGTCTACAACGACCGGAACCGGCAGCCCCGGATCGTCACGCTCGACTGGCTGGCCCCGCAGCCCACGGTCGACACCGACCACCTCGCTCCGGTGCTGGACAACGCGAGCTCCGGTCCGGATGTCCAGAGCGGGTCGACCCTGCTCTTCCGCTACTCGTTCACCGACAACCCGGCGGGCCCGGACGACCGGGCCAGCGGCATCGCGGAGTACGACGTCAGGTACCAGCAGCGGCCATCGCCTACTGCGCCGTTCGGGGACGTGGTCACACCGGCCGCCTGGCAGAGGCTGCCCAAGCACATCACCAACGTCAGCCTCGAGGCGGCTCCAGGCACCACCACCTGTTTCCAGGTCAGGGCCCGAGACCGGGCCGGCAACCAGACCGAGTGGAGCCATGGCTTCTGCACAGAGGTCGACGGGACGCCGCCGACACTGACCAGCAGCAGTGTGGGTGAGCGGGTGATCACGGCGGCCACCGGCAAGTACAGCTACGCCTTCACCGACAACAGCGGCAAGGTCGCGTCGTACGACGTGGTCTACCGGGACGCGATCGCCGGTCAGGCCTACGGCAAGTGGCAGTACCCCGCCACCTGGCAGGCGACGACCGCCACCTCGGTCACGTGGACGCCGGTGGCAGGGGTCGATCGGTGCTTCATGGTCAGGGCCCGGGACGCCACCGGGCACCTGTCCGGCTGGTCTGCACCTGCCTGTGCGGTCGCGCCGCAGGACGACCGGGCGCTGACGGCCACCGGGACTGTCACCCGGGCGACCAGCTCGATCACGTACAAGGGAACGATCTCGCAGTTGAAGGCGACCGGCGCGACGCTCACCAAGGCCGGTGAGGCCGGGCTGCGGATCGCGCTGGTGACCGTCAACGGGCCCGGTCAGGGCAGCGTGGACGTTTACCACGCAGGCGTGAAGATCGGCCGGGTCTCCCTGCTCGCGCCGAGCAGCAAGGTGACGGTCACCTTGCTCCCGGTCACCCCGTACCGGACCGGCGAGCTCAAGATCGTCTCGGCCGGCGCGGCCCAGGCCGTGATCGATGGCGTCGCCTTCTTGCGCAGCTGAGACTCATCACGATTCGTGATCAGTGTGAGCCCCGTCACCGCAGGGTGACGGGGCTCGGCTATTGCAACAAGCGGTAATTCAGCTCCAGGGAATGGAATTCGCAGGACAAGCGCTTACCACTGAGCGACAATGGAAAGTGCGCCGTTTCCGGTCGCCAGCCAATCCCGCGCCGAGTCATGTTGGGAAGTGCGCCCCTCCAGATGCCCTCTGAGCACCCTGTCCAAGCGCCCTCTATCGCTGCCCCCTCCAACCGCACGACCCCCCGGCGGAGCCAGAATCTCTGGCGACTCCGCCCCTACCTCCGCCCCCACAAGTGGCGCCTGGTGACGATGTTCACCACGGCGATCCTCGGCGTAGGTGTCAGCCTCACCGTCCCGCTCGTCACCCGGGCCATCATCGACGGGCCGGTCACCCGGCGCGAGATCGACCTCCTGCTCCCCCTCGGCCTGCTGGCCCTCGGCCTGAGCATCAGCGAAGTACTGCTGGTCTGGGTCCGCCGGTGGGCCCAGTCGCGCACGGTCAGCGACCTCGAGGCCAATCTCCGCAACGACCTCTACATCCGGCTGCAGGCCCTCCCGATGGAGTTCCACAGCCGCTGGCAGAGCGGTCAGCTGCTCTCCCGGGTCACCGCCGACCTGTCCACCATCCGCCGGTTCATGGGCTTCGGCCTGTTGTTCCTGGTGATCAACATCCTGCAACTGGTGGTCGTCACCTTCCTGCTGCTGCGGCTGTACTGGCCGCTCGGCGTCGTGGTCCTGGTGGCCGCCGCGCCGATCATCATCGTGTCGCTGAAGTTCGAGAAGAAGTACCTGGCGATCTCCCGCCGGGTGCAGGACCAGCAGGGCGACCTGGCCACTCGGATCGAGGAGTCGGCGGTCGGCTTCCGGGTGATCAAGGCGTTCGGCCGCCGCGAGCACGTCAAGAAGCAGTTCGACGACGGCGCGGTGAAGCTGTACGAGACCTCGGTCGACAAGGTCCGGCTGGCGTCGCGGTTCTGGACCTTCCTGGAGGTGATCCCGAACCTGACCCTGGTGATCGTGCTGCTGCTCGGCGCGCTCGCCGTCGGCCGGCACTCGATCACGCTGGGCACCCTGGTCGCCTTCATCACCTTGATGCTGTCGCTGATCTGGCCGGTCGAGTCGCTCGGCACCATCCTCGCGATGGCGCAGGAGGCGATGACGTCGGCGGACCGGATCAGCGAGATCCTGGACACCGAGTCCACCATCACCGACGGTCCGGACGAGCTGGTCGACCCCCGTGGTCACCTGGTCTTCGAGAACGTCAGCTTCCGGTTCGGCCCGGACTCGGCCGACGTCCTGCACGACATCAACCTCGACCTCGCCCCCGGTACGACGCTCGCCCTGGTCGGCGCCACCGGCTCGGGCAAGACCACCCTGACGTCGCTGGTCCCCCGGCTGTACGACGTCACCGGCGGCCGGATCACGATCGACGGGCACGACGTCCGCGACCTCACCCTGAAGTCGCTGCGC
Source organism: Kribbella ginsengisoli (assembly GCF_039537185.1). Classification (NCBI taxonomy): domain Bacteria; kingdom Bacillati; phylum Actinomycetota; class Actinomycetes; order Propionibacteriales; family Kribbellaceae; genus Kribbella; species Kribbella ginsengisoli. The sequence continues at coordinate 487,031 of NZ_BAABAA010000003.1, forward strand.
AGCGCGGTCGCGTCCGCGTTCGACGACCCGACGCTGTTCTCGATGAGCGCCCGGGAGAACATCACCCTCGGCCGGCCGGACGCGACCGACGCCGAGGTCCAGCAAGCACTGGAGATCGCGCAGGCGACCTTCGCCAACGAGCTGCCCTGGGGTCTGGAGACCCGGGTCGGCGAACAGGGCATGTCCCTGTCGGGTGGCCAGCGGCAACGGCTCGCACTGGCGCGCGCAGTACTGGCCAGGCCGGCAGTACTGGTCCTGGACGACACGTTGTCGGCACTGGACGTGCACACCGAGGCACTGGTCGAGGAGGCGTTGCGCAACGTGCTCGCCGCCACGACCGGCATCGTGGTCGCGCACCGGGCGTCGACGGTGATGCTGGCCGACCAGGTGGCGTTGCTCGAGGGCGGCACCATCACCCACGTCGGGACGCATCAGGAGTTGCTGGCGACGGTACCGGCGTACCGGACCCTGCTCGCGGCGGAAGAGGAGGAGGTGCACGCATGACGACCACTCAGCAAACACCTCAGCCCCAGCCGGCCGATCAGCCCAGCACCGAGGAGACCTGGCGCGGGTACGCCGAGGACCCGGACCGGGAGTTGTCGAAGGCAACGACCCTGCGGCTCAAGGAGCAGTCGCGCAAACTGCTCGGCGAGCTGCTCCGGCCGTACAAGAAGATGATCTGGCTGCTGGTCGCGATCGTCGTGGTGGAGAACGCGGCCCGGCTGGCGGTGCCGTACCTGGTCCACCTCGGCATCGACAAGGGCATCCCGCCGATCCTGGCGGGTCAGGGCAGCTCGACGCTGATCGACATCGTGCTGATCGTGCTCGCGTCGGCGCTGATCCAGGCCGGCGCCCGGCAGATCTTCCTGATGCGGTCCGGCCGGCTCGGGCAGACCATCCTGCTCGGCCTGCGCCGGCGGGTGTTCGACCACTTCCAGCGGCTCAGCCCGTCGTTCCACGACAAGTACACGTCGGGGCGGGTGATCTCGCGGCTGACCTCGGACGTGGACGTCATCGACGAGATGCTGGAGACCGGCTTCGACGGGCTGGTGACGGCGCTGCTGACCCTGGTCGGTACGGCGATCCTGCTGCTCACGCTGGACGTGAAGCTCGGGCTGCTGGCGCTGCTGTCGTTCCCGGTGCTGTTCGTGCTGACCGCGTGGTTCCGGAAGCGGTCGGCGATCGTGTACCGGCGGACGCGCGAGGCCGTCGTCCTGGTGATCGTGCACTTCGTCGAGTCGATGCACGGGATCCGCGCGGTCCAGGCGTTCCGGCGGGAGCCGCGCAACGAGGAGATCTTCTACGGGGTCAACGACAAGTACCGCGAGGCGAACCTCGAGTCGTTCCGGATCAATGCGATCTTCATGCCGTCGATCAAGGGCGTCGGCAACATCACGATCGTCGCGATCCTGGCCTACGGCGGCTGGCAGGCGTACCACGGGCACGTGACCGTCGGGGTGCTGACAGCGTTCCTGCTGTATCTGCGGCAGTTCTTCGAGCCGCTGCAGGACATCTCGCAGTTCTACAACACCTTCCTGTCGGCGAGTGCCGCGCTGGAGAAGCTGTCCGGCGTACTGAACGAGAAGCCGGACGTGCCTGAGCCGGTCAAGCCGGCGAAGCCCTCGCCGCATGCACGTGGGCATCTGGAGCTGCGCAACGTGCAGTTCCGGTACGTCGACGGAGTGCCGGTACTACCCGGGCTCGACCTGGATGTGCCGGCCGGGCAGACCCTTGCCCTCGTCGGTACGACGGGAGCCGGCAAGACGACGATCGCCAAGCTGGTCGCGCGTTTCTACGACCCGACCGGCGGCCATGTGCTGCTGGACGGGATCGATCTGCGCGACCTGACCGAGGACGACCTGCGCGAGCGGGTGGTGATGGTGACCCAGGAGAACTTCCTGTTCACCGGCTCGGTCGCCGACAACATCCGGTTCGGCAAGCCGGACGCGACGATGGACGAGATCGTCGAGGCGGCCAAGGTGATCGGCGCGCACGACTTCATCATGGCGCTGCCGGACGGGTACGAGACCGCCGTTGCCAAGCGCGGTAGCCGGTTGTCGGCCGGTCAGCGGCAGCTGGTCGCCTTCGCCCGGGCGTTCCTGGCGGATCCGGCGGTGCTGATCCTGGACGAGGCGACGTCGAGCCTCGACATCCCCAGCGAGCGGCTGATCCAGCGCGCGCTGCGGACGATCCTCGACGACCGGACGGCGATCGTCATCGCGCACCGCCTCTCCACCGTGGAGACGGCAGATCGCGTGATCGTGCTCGAGCACGGCCGCATCATCGAGGACGGTGCTCCTTCGCAGCTGGTCACCACCGGTGGCAACTACGCCGACCTCCACCAAGCCTGGGAAGACTCCCTGGCCTGACGCTTTGGCTGGCTGGCCTCCGGACCCTGTACTACGGGGTGCGGGGGCCAGTTCTGGTCAATGTCCAGTACTGGCCGTTGATTGCGCTGGCTCTGCGTCCGGGCTCCCGGCAGGCTTCCTGACGACCGCCCGCCCCGGTTCACGAGGAGTGCTCCATGAGCCTGCCCATCAGCCGTCGTGCCTTCACCATCGGGCTCGCCGGAGGAGCCGCGGCCACCGCGCTCCCCACCACCCCCGCGTCCGCATTGTCCACATCCGCGTTGCCCGCGTCTTCCGGTCAGGCGCCGGCTGCCGCCACTCCGTTCTTTTCAGAGACAACGCTGTGGGACAACGCCGTCGACCCGCTGGCCAGCTATTTCGTCTACGGCCTCGCTGTCCTGCCCGACGACACGATCATTGCTTGCACAGAAGGCCGTCACGAGGTCTGCGACGCCGGCCCGCACGACCTCCTCATTCGCCGCAGTACCGACGGCGGACTGACCTGGACCCCGACCCAAGCGGTAGAGCCGTCAGTAGGCGGCCAGAGCTGGGCCAACCCCGCCTTCGTCGTCGACAAGTCCACCAGCGAGGTGTTCCTCTTCTACAACCTCTGCGAGCGGCTCCCGGAGAACACCAGTTGCTCGTCCGACTCCGGCACGGTCTACTACCGCTCCAGCACCGACGGCGGCGTCACCTGGAGCCCACGCTCGAGTCTGGCCGGTCTGTTCGACCACTTCCCCTACAACTGGGCCATGCACGGTCCAGGGCCGGGTCATGGCATCCAGCTCGAGTCCGGGCGGCTACTGCTCACCGTCGGACACCGGACCATCATCACCAGCGTTCCGGCGGAGGATCGGAAGTACGGGGCCTCCAGCATCTACAGCGACGACCACGGGCGTACCTGGAAGTCCGGTGGCGAGGTACCGCTGGGTCCGGCCCTTCCGCAGGTGGGTGAGTCCCGCCTGCTGCAGCGGGACGACGGCACGGTCGTCTTGAACACCCGGGTCGGCTCGGGTGGCGACTGGCCGCACGGGTACGCGGTCAGTACGGACGACGGCCTCAGCTGGTCGTTGCCGGTGATGGACTTCGGCGCCGGACTCTTCAACGGCGTCGACATGGGGCTTACGCGGTACACCGGTGGTCCCGGCTCGACAGACGTCAATCGGGTACTGCTCAGCCGGCCGGACTCTCCCATGCGCTGGAACATGACGGTGGCGGTCAGCTACGACGAGAAGGAGTCGTACCGATACAGCCGGACGGTCTACCCGGGGCGGTCGTTCTACTCCGACCTGGCCCGGCTGTCGGACGGCACGATCGTGTTGCTGTACGGCTGCGACGGCGAGCTCGACGGTAGCCCCCGACGGGTGAGCGTTGCCCGGTTCAACCTCGAGTGGCTCACGCAGGGGCGCGACAGCCTCGCCACCGGTCCGGGGCTGACCCGGCGCGACCTTGACCTCGGCCATCCACGGTTGCCAGTGCAGGCGGTCGGTGACGTCGTCGAGTACCCGTTCATGGTCGGTGCTGACGGACAGTACGAGCTGTGGTTGCGGTACTTCCGGTCGGCGGACGGCGGGCTGGTCACTGTGGCAGTGGACGGCTTGGCGCCGCGCAACAGCACCATCGACCTCACCTCCTTCCGCGGCGACGGGTACGACGTACTACTGCTCGACCAGCGCCGACTCCTACCCGGCCGGCATACCATCCGATTCACCACGACCGGTGCGGGCCGTGGTGGCGGTACTGCGCTGGCCCTCGACCGACTGAGCCTAATCACCGCCCCTGCCAAGCCCGACGTCCGCGAGGAGCTCACGGTCGACAACGACACGCTCGGCTTCGAAACAGTCGGCACCTGGAACAGCGGTCGCAGCATCCCCGGCTACTACGGCTTCAACTACCTCACCCACGCCAAGGGCACCGGTACGAACCTGGTCCGCTACCGTCCGGCCATCCCAGGCGACGGTCGGTACGAAGTACTGGTCTCCTACACCGCAGACCCCAACCGAGCCAGCAACGCCAAGTACGCCGTCCGCCATGCAACCGGCACCACCACGGTCACCGTCAATCAGCGAGTCCGAGCCACCCCCGACAACCGCACCGGCGAGTGGCTCCCTCTCGGCATATTCACCTTCAAGGCAGGGCTCGCCGGCTACGTCCAACTCACCGACGCCGCCGACGGCTTCGTCATCGCCGACGCGGTCCGCTTCCGCCGCCAGCCCTAGAACCACTGCTCAGTGGTGAAAGGCTTCGACGACGCTGCGCACCCGCTCGCCCGCCGCGAAGTCCGCCAGATCCCGAGGATGCTCGCCGCGCACGGCCTGCGCGAACAGCGTCAGCCGGGTCCCCTCCGAGCCGAGCTCACCGGTCAGCTCGACCGGACGCCATTCGTTGTCCTCGGCAACAAACAGGTCACGCCAGCCGGTCAGCCGGTAGGACTGCCTGGTCCCGCGCAGTTCCCACTCGTAACTCTCCGGACCGGCGGCACCGACGAGCCCGCTCAACTGGACCGGGATCTCCCCCGCCTTCATCAGCCCGTACGCCGCCGTCTCACTCGCCGGTGTCCGGTGCTCCAACTCCGTGTGGACCGCCCGCAGCGGACCGACGAGCCGATCGGTGAGGTACGCGAAGTGCGAGAACACCTCACGGACGAACCCGCCCTGCGCACGCTCCCCCACCCAGGTCGCCTCCGCCTGGAACCCCCGCGGCCAGACCGGGAACGAGAGCCGGATCTCGACGCCGAGCACGTCACCGACCCGGCCGTCGGCGATCGCCTGCTCGACGTAGCGGGTGGACTGCCGGTCGGACAACGAGAAGTTCACGCCGGCTGCTTTACCCTCAGCCGCCTTGAGCATGGCTGCCGCATCGTCGGCTGATACGGCCAGCGGCTTCTCGCAGAACACCGCCTGCCCAGCCTCCAACGCCGGTACGACCAGCGCCGCGTGCGTGGCCGGCGGCGTGGCGACATAGACGGCGTCGACGTCGGCGGCACTGATCACGTCGGCGATCGAGGTACTGAACTGAACGGCGGGGTGCTCGTCCTGGAGCGCGGCGACGGTGGCCGGGGCGAGGTCGACGGCGTGGGTGACGGTGAAGTCCGGGTGGTCGAGGGCTTCGGCGAGCAGATGGCGGCCCATCGCTCCGAGGCCGACGATGCCGAGGCGGATCGGTGTGGTCATGGCGACAGTCTGCCGTCCCGAGCGACAGGACATAGTCGGCTGTCCAACGCGATGCCACGCCTGGCGATGCACTCCAGCGGGGCTGAAACCGGACTATGTCCTGTCGCTCGGGAAATGTCCCCGGCGGCGGCTACGTTGGTTGGCATGTTGACCACGTTGGCAATCGAGAACTACCGGTCGTTGCTGCGGCTGGTGGTGCCGCTGGGGCGGTTGAACGTGGTGAGCGGGGCGAACGGGACCGGGAAGTCGAGTCTGTACAGGGCTCTGCGCTTGCTGGCCGATGCCTCGCGCAACGGAGCCGTGGCAGCGCTGGCACGCGAGGGCGGGCTGCCTTCGACGTTGTGGGCGGGGCCGGAGGGTATTTCGAAGGCTGTCCGGCGGGGCGAGCACCCGCTGCAGGGGACCGTGCGGAGCAAGGCGGTCAGTCTGCGGATGGGCTTCGCCTCGGAGGACTACGGGTATGCGATGGACTTCGGGTTGCCGCCGCCGCTGAAGGGCGAGTTCAACGAGCCGTCGGCGTTCAGCCTGGATCCGGAGATCAAGCGCGAGGCGCTCTGGGCAGGACCCTTCCTCAGACCTGCCGCGTTGCTGGTCGAGCGCGGGGGCGGCGGCGTCCGGATCCGGGGTGGCGACGGGCAGTGGCACGACGGTGGGCACGCGCTGCAGCCGTTCGACAGCATCCTGAGCGAGCTCGCCGATCCCGAGCGGGCACCGGAGCTGCTGACCCTGCGGGAGCGGATGCGGTCGTGGCGGTTCTACGACCATCTCCGGACCGACGCGGACGCGCCGGCCCGGCAGGTACAGATCGGCACCCGGACGACGATCCTCGGTCCGGAAGGCGCCGACGTGGCGGCGGCCCTGCAGACGATCCGCGAGATCGGGCCGCGGGGCGGACTCGATCTGGCGATCGAGCAGGCTTTCCCGGGCAGCAAGGTCGAGATCCGCAACAACGCCGGGCGGTTCGAGATCGCCTTCCACCAGCACGGTCTGTTGCGACCGCTGTCCGGCGCCGAACTCTCCGACGGCACGCTCAGATACCTGCTGTGGGTCGCCGCGTTGCTGACGCCGAGACCGCCCGCGCTGCTGGTTCTCAACGAGCCCGAGACGAGTCTCCATCCGGATCTACTGCCGGCGCTGGCGAACCTCGTCGTCACCGCCGCACGCAACACCCAGGTGATCGTCGTGACCCACTCCCGCCCCTTCCAGTCCGCGCTCCAGGCCGGCGCCGACGAGACCGGCCTCGACCTCCGCACCATCGAGTTGGTGAAGGAATTCGGCCAGACGACTATCGAGGGTCAGCGCCCTCTGGATGAGCCGGCGTGGAAGTGGCCGAGTCGGTAGCCGCCTCGTCCTTGACGCTTTCGAAGCGGACCAGGATCAGGGCGCCGACAGCGGTGATGGCGAAGCCGGCGATGGCTCCGGCGTACCAGCCGTCGCGGATCTTGTCGTCCAGGAGGAAGACGCCGACCGCGGCCGGGGTGATCGTCTGGAGGGCGATCATCGGGGTGGTTGCGAGGGTGACCGAACCGCGTTGCAGGGCTAGCGAGTAGAGGATGAACGCGAGCGCGGCCGAGACGGGCAGCGTGTAGGTCGTCGGGCTGGAGAAGAGGGCGCCGATCGAGCTGTCGTCGAGCATGCGCGCCGAGATCGCCACGCCGGCGTACCCGAAGCCTGCGAGTACGCCGAGTACTGCCGTCGCGCTCGCGTGTTGCGAGCGGCTCGCTACGCCACCGAGCACCGCGATGGCGATCAGGCCGCCGATGACGCCGATCGTCAGGCCGTGATGGACGGCCGCCTCGCCCGCGTCGCCGGATGAGACCGCGAGCAGTCCGAGTCCGCCGCAGACCGCGACGACGGCCGACCACTCGATCGCCGACAGCCGGTCGGCCATCAAGCGAGTCGCCAGCAAGGCGGTGACTACGAGACTGACTGCGATACCTGCCTGGGCGAGGTACAGAGGTAGTAGTCGTAGTGCGACGAAGTGCAGGCCGAAGCCGGCCAGCTGGAGCACGAGGGCGCCGAGCCACGCGGGTTGCTTGAGCAGGGCGATGACGAAGCCGCCGAAGCGCCGCGGGTCGAGCTCCGAGCCGGTCGGCACCTTGCGGGAACCGACCGCCTGGAGGATCGACGCGATGCCGAAGACGACTGCGGCTCCCAGGGCCGCGCTCAGACCGAGGATCAAGTCAGGCTGCCTTGCGTCTGGGAGCCCAGAAGGTCAGGTACAGGCTGAGCACCCCGTAGTACACGAGATAGGCCAGCGAGATCGCGACCACGATCGCGCTCGGGTTCGGCATCTGGGTGAGCAGGACGGCGTACGAGCCGAGCCAGATCAGCGTGGTGACCAGGTTGGTGGTCCGGAACGCCTTGGTCCGCGAGGGGTAGACGTACTTGATCGGGATGAAGACCAGGATCGAGCAGGTCAGCAGGATGATGCCGGTCGCGGTCTGGCCGAGGTCGAGCACGACGACGTAGAAGGCGACCACGTTCCAGTAGCTCGGGAAGCCCAGGAAGAAGTGGTCGTCGGTCTTCGCGTCGGTCCGGCAGAACTGGTAGCTGGAGGCAAGCAGCGGCAGCGCGGCCAGCGCGGCGCCGATGAAGCCGTGCGGCAGGTAGCCGCCGGTCCACAGCAACACGATCGGCGCGAACGCGTACGTCAGGTAGTCGACGATGTTGTCCAGCATCGCGCCGTCGAACCACGGGATCGTCTCCTTCACCCGGAGCCGCCGCGCGATCATCCCGTCGGTGCCGTCGATCCAGAGCGCGGCCAGGCCGAGCCAGAGCGCGCGGACCGCGTCCCCGTCGATCGCCGCGATCACGATCAGCAACGCGAGCACCGTTCCGCTCGCGGTATAGGCATGCAGTGCAAGTCCGGCCAGACGCAACCGCGTCGACCCGACGAACGGTTCCCGCACCGCGTCGTGTGTGGTCAGGAGAACTCCCAGAACTCGGCCGGGCGCAATGCCCCGGACTTCAGAGAGTCAGGGTCTCATGAGGCGGGTGCCGAACCGGAGACCGCATACCGTTCGGGCGCCGGAACTGGCGGCGACCTTACGATCGCCGCCTGGTTCGATCAGCTACCGGGGACCGGCTCCAGCAGGAAGACCGGGATGATCCGGTCGGTCTTGGTCTGGTACTCGGCATAGTTCGGGAAGGCCTCGACCGAGCGCTTCCACCACAGCTTGTACTCCTCGCCGTCGATCTCACGGGCCACGTACTCGCCGGTGCGCTCGCCGTCCTGCAACTGGATCTTGGGATCGGCCTGGAGGTTGTAGTACCAGACCGGGTTCTTCGGAGCGCCGCCGAGCGAGGCGACCGCGGCGTACACGCCGTCGTGCTCCACGCGCATCACCGGCACCTTGCGGAGCTTGCCGGACTTGGCGCCGCGCATGGTCATCAGCACCACGTGCATACCGTTGAACCCGCCGACGCTGGTGTCGCCGGCCGCCACCATCTTCTCGACCGCGGCGCGAACCCAGCCGGTCGTACTGGGGGCATATTCTTCTTCGTTGGATGACATGTCACCCACCCTGCCCTATCGGGCAGGTCAGCGCCTGTTCAGGCGTGGTGGGCCGCTTGGAAGCGGGCGACCCGGGCGGCGCGTTCGCGTTCCATCCGGCGGCGCGGGTCCAGGTGGTCCGGGAGGGTCGCGGGGCCGGCGATGTGGAGCAGGAGCCAGGTCAGGCGCCAGCGGATCTTGTACGGGAGGCTCAGGCCGTCGGTCTTCTTGCTCATCGATCTCTCCAATTGCTTGGTGTGGCAATAGTTTGTACACCAACTGATACTCTAGTCAACACAGATCGAAGGAGAGATATGCCCGGGACATCCGAAGAGGTCGACCTACTGGCCCTGGACCGCCAGGTCTGCTTCGCGCTAGCCGTCGCCTCCCGCAGCGTGATCGCCCTCTACCGCCCGCTGCTCGACCCCATGGGCCTGACCCACCCGCAGTACCTGGTCATGCTCGCCCTGTGGGAGGAGTCCCCGCTCTCCGTCAAGCAACTGAGCAACCTGCTAGCCCTGGACCCCGGCACCCTCTCCCCCTTGCTCAAACGCCTCGAGTCCAGCGGCTTCATCACCCGAGCCAGAGACCCCCGCGACGAACGCGCCCTGGCAGTAACCCTCACCGACTCCGGCCAGGCTCTCCGCGGCCAAGCCCTGGCAATCCCACCGGCAATCATCGATCGCCTGGGCATGACCCTCGAAGAACTGGAAGCCCTCCACAAATCCCTCACCAGAGTCATCGCGGCCGCCACCACGTAATGCGCATCGCCGCCCACCAGTCCGCGGAGCACCGGCTCGACCTCGAAGCAGCCCTCCAGCACCTGGAGTCAGCAACCCCCGACGTCGACCTCGCGCTCTTTCCGGAGTGCTACCTGCAGGGCTATCTGACGGATTGCGAGCTTGCCGCCCAGCACGCCATCGATCTGCGATCGGACAGTTTCAGCCGGGTACTGGACCGCCTGGCGCCGGTTCGCCCCGCACTGGTCTTCGGGTTGATCGAGCGGGAAGACCACCGGATCTACAACACGGCGGTCCTGGTCCGCGGCGGGCGGCTGATCGGCAGCTATCGCAAGCGGCATCTGCTGGCCGGCGAGCAGTGCTTCACCCCGGGGGACGGCACCCCGGTCTTCGAGCTCGATGGCACGTTGCTCGGCGTCAACATCTGCTACGACCTCCAGTTCGCCGACGGGGTCGCCGCGCTGTCCGAGCAAGGTGCGTCGGTGGTGCTCGCTCCGTGCAGCAACATGATGCGACCCGCGGCAGCGGCGAAGTACAAGCAACTTCATCACCCGGTCCGGCAGCAGCGCGCACGAGAAGGTGTGGTTTGGATCATCTCCGCCGATGTCACCGGTCCGCTCGACGCAGAGCGGGTCAGCTACGGGCCGACCTCAGCAATAGACCCGAATGGAGCAGTTGTGGCCCAGGTCCCGCTGCTGGCCGAAGGCCGGATCGTGGTGGAGGTCTAGCTGGGGGTGCATTCCTGGAGTTGGGCTGCGGTGGCGATTTTGGCTTCTATCCAGCGGCGGCGGAGGAAGTGGGCCTTCAGGAGGCGGTGGACGCCGTCCAGGACGACCAGGCGGCCTCGGTAGGCGACCAGATGGATGGGGAAGTCGAGGTCTGCGTCCATTACGCGTTCGTAGTGGGGGCGGTAGTTCATGGGGGTAGCGGCTACTTGATTGGGGGTGACTTTGAAGCGTTCGCCGTTGAGTTGCCAGAGGGGGAGGTCGAACATCCAGAGGAGGTCGGCCACCTCGACCGGCTCTACGCGCAGGTCTAGGGCCCAGAGTTTGCCCAGTTGCCAGTGAGTCTGGGGGAAGACTTCGCGCATCGACGGCGGAGTCATCGCCAGTAGTTCGTCGAACGAGACGTCCGGCGCGCTTCGGTCCGCGCCGCTGTCCACCCCATCTATCGTCACGACCGAGCACGGTACGCCATGCCGCGGTCAGCCCGGCAGGAGTGCGTCAGTAGGAGTGCTTGCCCCGGCGGCGGAGCAGCAGGACGGCCGCTGCCAGCAGTAGGCCGCCGGACGACAGGAAGATGCCGCCCAGTACGTCGAACGGCAACACCGGCGCCGCATTCCGGGCTAGCGCAACCCCCTCAACCTGTACTCCGCCCGCCGTCGGCGGTGGCAGAGTCACCCCGCTGGGCGGGACCGTAGGCGGCGCACCCGTAGTCGACTGGCGCCGAGGCCCCTCGCTCGGCCCACCCCGCCAAACCGGTGCAGCCGGCTCAGACGTCGTCACCGACGGGGTGGACGACGGGGAGTCGGTCGACGGCACGGGCGGCACTGGCCGGACGGGAAAGGTCGGACGCCCTGCCGAGCACCCCACCGCGAACGCCCTCGAAGGCTGACAGGTGGCCGGCGTACCGGGTGGCGTCGCCGGCGGACTGCTCGGCGGCTGGCTGGTGGGTGGAGTCGAAGGCGGTGTGACCGGTGGAGTCGACGGAGACGTGGTGGGCGGCGTGGCCGGTGGCGTACTGGGTGGCGTCTCCGGAGGCGACTCAGACGCCACCGGGGTCGACACTGTCGCGACCGGGACGGTCGGCGGCCGCTCACTCGACGCCACCGGAACAGTCCCCGGCAGTTCCTCAGCGGCAGCGGGTTGCGGCCCGAACGCGAGCGTGGCGAAGGCGATCAGCAGTAGCGGCAACATCCTGGCCGAGTTAGCGATCACGGCACTGCCCCGTTCGCAGACACTGGGAAGTGAAGGTGTCTTCCTCAGCAGTATGCGCGCGGTCAGGGGGCGTAGCGAAGCATTTCAGCGGGCGTAGCGAAGCATTGCTGCCTTGCGGCGCTGCATCTTCGTGGTGAACCCCGGGCGCGCGGTCGCGCAGTCCGGTGATTCGGACGGGTTCGTCTTGCGGTGGATGACCACGATCGCCGAGTCGTCGCCCGGTCCGCCGATCTCGTCGACCAGTTCGAGCGCCGCGCCCTTGAACCCGGTAGCGATCAGCCGCTCGGCGTGACCAGCCAGCCGGTCGGTCCCCCGCTCGATGTCGCGCCGGGGCGTCTCGACCATGCCGTCGCTGTAGAGGAACAGCGCGTCGCCCATCTTCAGCTGGCCGCGGTTGACCACGAAGTCCGGCGTCTCGACCAGCCCGAGCAGCGGCCCGTCGGCGTCCCGCGTCTGCCACCGCCCCGACCACGCGTCGAACTGGATCGCCGGCGGATGCCCGGCGGTCCGCACCTCGAACTCGCCCGTCCCCAGATCGACCGCCACGTGCACCACGGTCGCGAAGTCGTCGTTCCAGTCCTGCCGCCGCAGGTAGTGGTTGGCCGCCGGCAGGAACTCCTCCACCGGTACCACCCCCAGCAACCCGCCGAAGGCCCCGGACAACAGCAGCGCCCGCGTACCGGCATCGATTCCCTTGCCTGACACATCGACAAGCGCGATCTCCAGTACCTTGTCCGACCGCGTCGTCGACACCACGAAGTCGCCGGAGAAGGACGCCCCGCCCGCCGACCGGATCGCCTGCTCGGCCCGCCACCCGGCCGGCAACTCCGGCAGTTCGCCCTGCGCCGTCAACGTGTCGCGCAGCTCCATCAGCATCGTCTCGCCGCGGGTGCCCTGTACGCCGAGCCGGCTGCGCACCTTCGCCCCGGCCAGGATGATCCACGCGATCAGCCCGAGCACCACCACGAACCCGGTCTTCGGCAACCCGGCCACCCGTTCGGACACCACGTAGGCGCCGGCGGCGACGGCGATCACCGTCAGCAGCACCAGCGGCCGGAAGCGCAGCAGCAATCCGCCGAGCAACAGAGGTATGACCAGGATGGAAGTGGGTATGAAGGACGGCATCGCCAGTGCGGCGGAACTGACCGTGACCGTCAGCGCCAGCAGACCGACGAAGGCCAGCTGGTGTGACTTCTGCGCGCGCCGAAGCAACGACTCGGCCCGGTTGCCGACCCGTCGCAGAACAGCGTTGCCGCCACCGCCGCTACTCATGGTGAAATGAAGATAACGGCACCATCCGGTCCGCGCATCACATTGTCACAAGTTGATTGCAGCCTTTTCACAATCGATACCGGTTGAGCACTCAGCCACGCCTGGTCAAGCCGGTCCGCTGGCACTTCGGGCACCAGAAAAGGTTGCGCCCGGCCAGGATCTCGGTCCGGATCACCGAGTCGCAGACATGACAGTGCTGGCCCTGGCGCCGATACACGTAGACCTCGCCGCCGTGATCGTCCTGGCGCGCGTCGCGGCCCATCGCCTCCGGAGTGTGGTCATCGGCAACGGTATCGATCCGGCCGGTCTCCACGCCGTACTTCATCAGCTCGACCAGGTCGGTCCACATCCCCTGCCATTCCTTCTTCTTGACCAGGTGGCCGGGCGTCTTCGGGTGCAGCTTCGCGCGGAACAGCACCTCGGCGCGATACACGTTGCCGACGCCGCTCAACACTTCCTGGTCCATCAGCAGCTGGCCGATCGGCAGCTTGCTGCGGTGGATCCGTTTCCAGGCCAGCTCCGGGTCGGCGTCGTCGCGCAGCGGGTCGGGGCCGAGCCGCTTGATCAGCGCCTCACGCTCGCCGTCGGTCAGTACTTCGCAGACGGTCGCGCCGCGCAGATCGGCGTACGCCGTTGCGTTCTGCAACCTGAGCCGGACCTGCCCCACGGGCTGCGGCGCGGCGTCCCCGGCCTCGATCGTGCCGAAGTCCATCTTGCCGATCAGCCCGAGGTGGATGTGCAGCCAGCCGGCACCCTCGAAGTCGGCCAGGAAGTGCTTGCCGTGCGCCTCGGTCCCGCGGAGCACGTGTCCGTCGAGCAGCGCGGCGCCCTCGACGAACCGGCCCTGAGGACTCGACGCGCGGACCACCCGGCCGCCGAAGCCGGCCCAGACGTCGTTCGCGAGCCGGTGCAGGGTGTGACCTTCGGGCATGATTCCTCTTATGGGTCTGACATCAGGTAAAGGCCGCGGCGGCGCGCCGACCCCGGCAGTGGTCGGGACCGGCCGTTCCATGCGGGCCCGGGACGTCTCCAGGCCTCGTACTCCGGACCGGCCGGCCCGCAAGCAAAAGGAAGATCAGGAAGAGGAGGGCAACGGCGGAAGCTCGCCGGTCTCCTCGTAGTCGGACAGCATCTCGATCCGCCGGGTGTGCCGCTCCTCGCCGGAGTACGCCGTGGCGAGGAACTTCTCCACGAACGAGGTCGCCTCCTCCTCGGTGTGCATCCGCGCACCGACGCTGACGACGTTCGCGTTGTTGTGCAGCCGGCCGAGCTCGGCGGTCTCGACGCTCCAGGCCAGCGCGGCCCGGACGCCCTTCACCTTGTTCGCGGCGATCTGCTCGCCGTTGCCCGAGCCGCCGATCACGATGCCGAGGCTGCCCTCGTCACCGACGGTCCCCTCCGCAGCGCGCAGGCAGAACGGCGGATAGTCGTCCACCGCGTCGAACACGGCCGGGCCGTGGTCGACGACGTCGTGCCCGGCACCCTTGAGGTGCTGGACCAGATGGTTCTTCAGGTCGAAGCCGGCGTGATCAGAGCCGATGTGCACTCGCATGACCAGAAGTCTTACAGGTCCTACTGACAGTCCGGTACGCCGGGCAGCTTCGGCCCCCCGCTACCGACGTACACGTTGGTCACGTACCCGTCGTACTTCGGCAAGTACGCCCACCACTCGCTACTACGGGGCGGAGTGTCGATCAGCTGGCCCTTCTTCTGACAACTGACCAGTACCTCGACCCCGGACGGCAGCGTCCCGAGCACCCCGGCAGAGGTGTTCGGCGCCGACCGAACCCGTACTCCACTCCCAGTGCTCGTCACCCAGCTCCCTGGCGTCTTCACCGCGCCCGGTACGTTCAGCGCCCGGATCAGCCGGGTCACGTCGGAGTAGGCCTTCCCGTACCCCGTGCCGTCGGGGTGCAGCGTGTAGACCGCGACGACGGTCCGGTCGTCCGGCCCCACCGTCCCGGTGGTGTGCAGTGCCTCGTTGGCAAGGTCCACGACCGACTCCTTGGGCTTGCTCTTGTCCCGCCCGAAGCCACTGGAGTTGGGGAAGCCCGACCAGCCCTGCTTGATGGCGAAGGACGAGTCGAAGACCGACGCGATCCCGAAGTACTGGTCGAAGCCGTCGGTGCCGTAGCGGGTGGCCTGGTGCAGGTTGCCCATCACGAAGTCCCGCACCGGCGCAGGAGCCTGGTCGAGGAGGTAGCGGTAGATCCGGACGGTGTCGGCGGCAGTGAAGGCCGCGTACCCCCAGAAGCCCGGGTGGGTGGGCGGCGGCCCGGCCGTGTGGGTCAGGCCGAGCCGCGGCACCATCCGGCCGATGATCGCCGAGCCACCGAGATGGTCCCAGTAGTAGCTGGCCGCGTCGTCGTCACTGCTGCGCAGCATCACCTCGAGCCTGGCCTGGTCGGCCGCCGGGATCTCGTACGCCGGACCGCGGTCCCACAGGAAGTCGAGCACCAGCAGCAGCTTCACCACCGACGCCGAGCGGAACCGCAGATCCGGGTTGACCAGGTCGGTGAACTGCCCGGCCTGCCGGTCGAAGACCGCGACACCGGCCGTCACACCCACCGGCACGACGACCGACTCGTCACTACGCAGAAGCTTCACAAGCAACCTACTCACCATTGAACGATTAACTTGGTGAGTAACCTTCGCCGAGACTGTTGGAACGTTCAACCCCTTCTCAGCAAGTTCGAAGGAATCAATCGAAGCTGGGACTCCGGTCCCGGGTCCGCTTCAGCTCGAAGAATCCGTCGGTCGCGGCGACCAGCCGGACCCCGTCCCAGAGCTTGCCGGCCGCCTCGCCCTTGGGTGCCGGCGTGACCACCGGACCGAAGAACGCGCTGCCCTCGACGGAGATGACCGGCGTGCCGACCTCCATCCCGACCAGTTCGATCCCGGCCAGGTGGGACTTGCGGACCGCGTCGTCGTACCGGTCGTTGTCAGCGGCCTCCGCCAGCGAGGCGGGCAACCCGGCTTCGGCCAGCGACTCCTCGAGCACGCCTTCGCCGTTGATGCCGCGGCCCTGGACGTGGATTCGATTGCCGAGTGCGGTGTAGAGCGGCAGCAGCGCCTCGTTGCCGTGCGCCTGCTCGGCGGCGATCAGCACCCGGACCAGACCGAGCTTGCGCAGCCAGTTCGCGTCGTGTTCGTCGCGCTCCTCGTTCAGGATCGCGAGGCTCATCACATGCCAGGCGGTCTTCACGTCCCGGACCTGCTCGACCTCGAGCATCCAGCGAGACGTCATCCAGGCCCAGGGGCAGGCCGGGTCGAACCAGAAATCAGCGGTGGGGGTCATGCGATCGATCGTACAAACTGAAACCACTTCGTACTCCGGCGCGCGTGGCGTCTCGCCCACCGGACGACGAACGCGAGAACAGCGGACCAGACCGGTCACCCCGCGATACCGGCCGGTCACCCTCGGGCAACGCCGGATCAAGCTCTGACAACGGTTTCCCACAGCTTGCGCAAGTCGCGGGGAATCCCTCGGCGCCGCACGCATCCAGGTGCATAGGATGCCGACATGCCTGGAACCAACCTGACGCGCAATGAAGCGCGCACCCGCGCCGGCCTGGTCAGTGACGTGAGCTACGCGATCGAGCTCGACCTGACCACCGCCGCCAGTGGCGCCGCGACGTTCGCGTCGACGACCACCCTCACCTTCACCGCCGAAGCCGGCGCGAGCACCTTCGCCGATCTGATCGCCGCGACGGTGCGGGAGGTGACGCTGAACGGACGCGCGCTCGACCCGGACAGCGTGTACGACGGCGCCCGGCTGCAGCTCGACGGTCTGGCCGAGCGCAACGAGCTCGTCGTGGTCGCGGACTGCATCTACTCGCGTACCGGTGAAGGGCTGCACCGCTCGGTCGACCCGGCCGACAAGGAGACCTACCTCTACACCCAGTTCGAGGTGCCGGACGCCCGCCGGGTGTTCACCACCTTCGAGCAGCCGGACCTGAAGGCGCCGTTCACCTTCACCGTCTCCGCGCCGGCCCGCTGGGTCGTCATCTCGAACGCGCCGACCCCCGAGCCGACGCCGTACAAGGGCGAGAACGGCGAGGACCTGGCGACCTGGAGCTTCGCGCCGACCGAGCCGATCTCGACCTACATCACCGCCGTCGTGGCCGGTCCGTACCACGTCGTCACCGACGCCTACGAGGGCCCGAACGGCACGTACCCGATGTCGCTGCTGTGCCGCCCGTCGCTGGCCGACTCGCTCGACGTCGAGGACCTGTTCGAGGTGACCAAGCAGGGCTTCGAGCTGTTCGAGCGCGCCTTCGGCGTTCCGTACCCGTTCCACAAGTACGACCAGGCGTTCGTGCCGGAGTACAACATGGGCGCGATGGAGAACGCCGGCTGCGTGACGATCCGCGACGAGTACATCTACCGCAGCCGCACCACGCACGCCGAGCTGGAGAGCCGCGCGAACACGGTGCTGCACGAGCTCGCGCACATGTGGTTCGGCGACCTGGTCACGATGACCTGGTGGGACGACCTGTGGCTGAACGAGTCGTTCGCCGAGTGGGCCAGCCACTGGGCCCAGGCGACCGCGACGACGAAGTACGCCGGCGCCTGGACGACCTTCTGCAACGCCCGGAAGAACTGGGCCTACCGGCAGGACCAGCTGCCCTCGACGCACCCGATCGCCGCGGACATGATCGACCTGCACGCGGTCGAGGTGAACTTCGACGGCATCACCTACGCCAAGGGCGCCTCCACGCTGCGCCAGCTGGTCGCGTTCGTCGGTGAGGAGACCTTCATCATCGCGCTGAAGGAGTACTTCGCCGACCACGCGTTCGGCAACACCGAGCTGGCCGACCTGCTCAAGCCGCTGGAGAAGGCGTCCGGCCGCGACCTGGACGACTGGACCGAGCGCTGGCTGCGGACCGCCGGGGTGAACACCCTGCGCGCCGACTTCACCGTGGACGCCGACGGCAAGTTCCAGACCTTCGCGATCGAGCAGACCGCGGCCGCCGGCCACCCGACCCTGCGGCCGCACCGGCTCGCGGTCGGCCTGTACCGGCTGACCGACGCCGGCCTGGTCCGGACCGAGCGGTTCGAGGTCGACATCGACGGCCCGCGGACCGAGCTGGCCGAGCTGGTCGGCGCGACGCAGCCGGACCTGGTGCTGCTCAACGACGACGACCTGACCTACGCCAAGATCCGGCTGGACGAGCGGTCCCGGCAGACCCTGGTCGAGTCGATCGACAACCTCGACCAGTCGCTGGCCCGGGCCCTCGCTTGGGGTGCCGCCTGGGACATGACCCGCGACGCGGAGATGCCCGCCAGTCAGTACGTCGGGATCGTGCTCAAGGGCGTTCGCGCCGAGACGGACCTCACCGGCGTACGGTCGCTGCTCTCGCAGGCCACCTCGGCGATCAACAGCTACGCGGCACCGGAGCACCGCGCGCAGCTGCGGGCGCAGTACGAGGAAACCCTGGCTGACCTGCTGGCCGGGGCAGAGCCGGGGAGCGACCACCAGCTCGCATTCGCCCGTGCCTACATCGGCGGCGTGTTCTCCGACGCCGGTGCGGACCGCTTGGCCGCCTGGGTCGCCGGTACGGACCTGCCGGACGGCCTGGTCATCGACACGGACCTGCGCTGGACTCTGATCGTCGCGCTGGCCAGGCTCGGCCGGGTCGACGCGGACGCCATCGACGAAGAGCTGACCCACGACACCACGATCACTGGCCAGGAGCGGGCGGCCCAGGCACGTGCCGCCCGGCCGACCGCCGAGGCCAAGGCCGACGCATGGCAGATCGCGGTCGAGTCGGAGGACACCCCGAACGAGACGCAGTTCCGGACCATCCTGGGCTTCCAGCAGCCGGGCCAGGAGGAGTTGCTCCGGCCGTACGTCGGCAAGTACCTGAGCGCGGCCAAGGACGTCTACACCCGGCTCGGCTCCTCCATGGGCGAGAACGTGCTGGTCTACCTGTCGCCGCGCGGTCTGGCCGAGCAGGCCACGCTGGACGCCCTGAGCGGTTGGCTGGACACCGAGGCCGAGTCTGTCGACGCACCGACCCTCCGCTACGTCGGAGAGGCCCGTGCCGACCTGGAGCGTGCGCTGGAGGCCCAGCGTCGCGACGCGGTCGGCTGATGCCTGACCAGGGTGCGCAAGGCGACCCCTCGTTAGCCGGCGCCTCGGCCGTGGCCCTCACCGGCCTGGCCGAGGCCTACCGGCCGCGTCCGGTCACCCCGCTGATGCCCTGGCGGTTCACCGGACGGCTGGTCAAGCCGTACGTGATCACCGCCCGCGGCCGCTCCTGGGACGACCAGATGGTCGCGGTGGCGCGAGTGGCCGCCGCCAAGCAGCTGGAGTTCGACGACGCGATGGGCGCCGTCGGACTCGGCGTGGTGATCCTCCATCTGAGTGATGACGCCACGTACCTGGTCGTGCAGAGCTGGGCGAGGGAGTTCCAGTCCCGGCTGAGCATCTTCCGCGGCCTGGACGTCGACGATCTCCGCCCGGCGCCGATCGGCGTCGCGCCCTGCGTCTGGGAGCAGGAGGTCCTCAGCCACGAGCGGGCCGCGTACGTGAACCACATCCTGAACGCCGAGGTGGACGTCGAGACCTGGCTCGACGACTGCCTGGACACCCGGCCCGCCCCGAAACAGGGCGGCATCCCGTCCGGGACCTGAATTCCGGACAGTGCCTGCCCGTGCGCTTTCGGTGATATTCAAACAATTGCTTGTCGGCGCATCGTCGCGGCTCGGTCGCGGGCCGCGATCTCCTTGTCCAGAAGGAGATTCTCACCACGTGAAGGGGCCTCACTTTTCCGGTTTCCCGGTCTAAGCTGACCCACAATATTCACTCAAGGGATTCTGGGGAGGACCTTTGTCGTGACACACGTGGATGACCGGAAAGGACCGACCCGGGCGAAACGCCCGACCGGCCGGGCCAATGCGCGTGCGCTCAACCACGGCGGCGACAGCCGGGTGGCCGCCCGCGCCGGACGTGCGGTACCGACGAAGGATGTAGCCGGCTCCCAGCTGGAGAGCGAAGCCGATCGCGCCGAGCGGCTGGCCGCCGGCAAGCGCTCCGCGGGCCGCGGCGCGGGCCATTCCGGCCGGAAGAAATCGAAGCGATCCACTGCCGCGGTCGGAGCCGCGATCATTGCGATTGCCGCAGTGGTCGCGACTTCTGCTTTTATCCTGACGAATGGCGGCTCCGCGCCGCAGAGCGGAAGTAATCCGCCGCTGCCGGGACCGGCCACCTCCGCGCCACCGAAGACGAAGAGCGACGCGGCGCCTGCCGCGGTCAGCACGGTGAAGGCCGACCGCAAGCCTCCGGCGGCCAAGCCGACGGCACCCAAGCCGACCGTGGCCAAGACGACCACCACGAGGGCGTCCGCGACGCCGAACACCGGCCCGGCCACCCCGGTCTTCCGGCGCGGCCAGTGGATCGCAGTGCTCGACTCCTACCCGACGGACGCCGGTATGGACGCCGAGCAGATCGCCAAGGAACTGGCCGGCAAGCTGATCGCCGCCGGCATCCCGGGCCGGGCGATGTTCCTCAACGGGCAGTACCCGGGCATCGCGAACAGCAGCCTCGAGCCGGAGACCGGCCAGTGGGTCGTGTACCTCTCCGCGCTGTCCAACGCCCAGGCAGCACTCAACCTGTGCCAAGCGCCGAAAACGCAGGCGATCCACTCGAACATCGCCTGCCCGACGTACGAACCGGCCGCCAAGCCCGGCTAGGCGAACCAGCAGCCCGGCTGATCGATCAGCCGGGCTCGCGGGCTCTGTCTACTGCTTGTGGGGCTCGTTCGCGTGCAGCAGCGGCGGCTGGTGCGCGTGCGTGCCCAGCTGCTGTACGCCGGTGACGAGGCCGCCGGTCAGGTCGCCGGTGGCGAAGGACGTCTGCATGGTCAGCGCTGCCAGACCGGCCGCGTGATCCGAGAGCTGCCGCCGCGCGTTCGCGCCGGTGACGACCTCGAGCCGGCGCCCGGCCGGATCGACGTACACCAGGACGCTGTTGTCCGGGTCGTCCAGCTCGTTCAGCAGCTCCAGGGCGAACGGGCGCGTCTCGGAGTCCGCTCCCCCGACGTACACGGAGAAGTGCAGGCCCGACGCGTCCTCGGCGTGCCGGACGGCGCGCTCGATGTCGTAGAGCTGGTCCGGGGTGAATGCGTCACCAGCTGGCACTTGCGCCTCCGGTCGTCCGGGCGACGCCGGTGCCGGCGGTCGCGGTAGTGGTGCCGGCGGGGAGCTCGGGCAGGTTGGCCGGGTCCGGCCGGGTGGCCGGCGGGCCGCCGATCCAGACCGGCGGAGCCCACCAGGACAGGCCCGGGCGATAGCGCGGACCCTGTGCGATCGAGGAGGCGAAGACGAGCAAGGCCAGCACCGCCACGACCAGCACCGGAATACCGACGAACACCAGCACGGTGTGGCCGGAGAGCAGAGTGATCACGGTGAGAAGACTAGTCCCACTGACAGCCGTACCCGCCCTGGGGCCTCGACCGGGGCGGGCACGAAACTAATCAGCAGCCACAGGTGTAGTACGTGATGTCCCAGTGGCTGCCCTCGTCGCAGTAGATGTTGCCGGAGGCGGCCTTCCACTGCGGGTAGCCGTCACCGCGGTTGGCGATCCGGGTGAAGGTGTTCTTGATGTAGTTGCCGACACACGTGTACTTCGAGATGTCGACCTTGTAGCCGTTGCGGTGGCTGTAGGTCCCGCTGGCGTGGCCGGTCTCGGTACCCCCGGTGATGTTCACCGCGCAGCCGCTGGCCGTGTGCAGCGTCCGGACGCCGTACACGGTGCTGTCGTTGATGTTGGTGAACGACGTACAGGTGGAGTTGTTCCAGTCGGAGCAGTTGCCACTGGACGACCAGGTGATGCCGGCGGCGCTGAAGATCGCCGCGGCCTGGGCGTGGGTCAGCTTGGTGAGTGCCGAGGCGTTCTCGATCACCAGCAGGCCGGGCAGCAGCCCGACCATCAGGGCGACCAAGGGCACGGTCACGCGACGGAGAAAGGATTTCATGGGGACTCTCCTTGAAACTCGGGGCGGAAGGTTTCAAGGAGTGCCATTCCCAGGAAAGTTATTAACCAAACGTGAACACTCACCGGCCAGACGGCTGCGTGGAACCGAACCGAGGGCAGTCGGCTCGGCTCCACGCCGGGGGGCGCCGAATGTGGTCAGAACCCGAAATCGGTCCCGGTCTTCGAAATGGAGCTGGCGAATTGGACGTCCGAGCACTGATAGAACGCGTTGCCGGTGTCCGCGATGGTCCAGACGGCGAGAATCATGTGCCGCCCGGACCGGCTCGGCAGCCGGCCGTTGTGGGTGATGTCGGCGGCGGGCCGGGCACCACCCATCGGCACCGTCAGGAACGGGGTCAGGTCGAGCGCCGAACGGCTCAGCGCGGCACCCTGGTTCCAGCCCTGCTTGGTGACGTAGTACTTGAAGTCCGTCGTCGCGTGCTGCGCGGTCAGGTGCCACTTGAACGCGTAGTTCGCGCCCGAGGTGAGCTGGGTGGCCGGCCAGGCGCCACCGCGCTGGTCGTTCAGTTCGTCGAACTGCTGCAGGCCTGCCGAGCAGAGTTTCCCGTCGGCGGGACCCGCGCCGGGGAAGCCCTTCGGACCCTCGGTGCTCTGCGGCTCCCACTGGATCGCGCCGCAGTTCTTGACCGTCGTGTTCGCGCACAGCTTGGCGCGACTGATCGGCGAGTTGGTGTACCCGTGCCCGTAGGCCACGGGTACGGACAGGGTTGTCGAGGCCGTCAGAGCCAAGGCTCCGGCGGCTACTGCGGCCAGGCTGAGTTTGCGTGTTCGCGGCATGCGGACACTCCTTCGGATTCCCGGTTGTGGGGGCGGTCGGGGAATGAAGGAAGGCGCCTTCGTTGACAATAGATAACAACCGTTCAAATCTATTGTCAACAGCTCGTAGGCGGCTGTTTACTTTCCGCTCATACTGCCTAGGAGTGCAGTACTCCGATGAGCCGGCGCAGCCGTTGGTTGTTGGGCAGGTCCTCGATCAGGACGGGCATGCCGTCGGGGCCGCCGAGCGGGACCCGCCAGTTCGGGTACTCGTCCGTGGTGCCGGGCTGATTCTGGGTACGCCGTTCGCCGACCGCGTCGGTCAGGGCGACTCCGACCAGCTTCGCCGGGGTGTGCGCGACGTACCGGTGCAGCGCCTCGACGATGCGCTCGACGTCGCCGTCCGCGTTGCCCAGCAGGTGCCGTTCGCGCAACGCGTTCAGCCAGGAGTCGCGCTCGGCCTCGTCGACGGCGAGCTCTTCGGCGTACGGGCGGGTCAGCAGGCCGAGGCGGTCGCGCAGCTCGACGTGGTCGCCGGCCAGGTAGCCGGCCGTCGGCGGCAGGTCGTGGGTCGTCACCGTGGCCAGGCAGAGTTCACGCCAGCGCTCGGGCGGGAGCGGGTTGCCGTTCGCGTCGCGCTCGAACCACAGCACCGACGTACCGAGGACTCCGCGTTCGGTGAGGTAGTCGCGCACCCACGGCTCGACCGTGCCCAGGTCCTCCCCCACGACGACGACGCCGGCGCGGGACGCCTCGAGGACGAGGATGCCGATCAGCGCCTCGTGGTCGTAGCGCACGTAGGTGCCCTCGGTCGGCCGCTCCGGCGAGGTGACCCACCAGAGCCGGAACAGACCGAGGATGTGGTCGATCCGCAGCCCGCCGCCGTGCCGGATCACTGCGCGGACGAGGTCCCGCCAGGGCGCGTAGCCGGTGGCAGCGAGGGCGTCCGGCCGCCACGGAGGTTGCGACCAGTCCTGTCCCTGCTGGTTGAACGCGTCCGGCGGGGCGCCTACATGGATGCCCGCGGCCAGTACGCGCTTGAGCGCCCACGCGTCGGCGCCATCAGGGTGTACGCCGACTGCGAGGTCATGCAGGATGCCGAGCGACATGCCGGCCGACTTGGCTCGCGCCTGGGTCCGGGCCAGCTGATCGTCGAGCTGCCACTGCAGCCAGCAGTGGAACTCGACCGCGTCCGGGTTGTCGTTGCGGAAGGCAATGACTGCGGGTGCGTTCGGGTCCTGCAGCTCCTCGGGCCACTTGCTCCACTCGGGACCGTGTACGTCCGAGATGGCGGCCCAGGTGGCGAAGTCGATCAGGCCTTGGCCTTCACGGTCGCAGTACGCGCCGTACTCCGCGATGCGGCCGATGGACGGGCGGACGCCGAACAGGAGCTGCAGCGCCTCGCGCTTGGCGGCCCAGACGGTGTCGCGGTCCAGCGCGTCCGGGTCCTCGCTCAATGCTCGGGCCTGGAGGGCCAGTGTGCGGACACGGTCGCGCTCGGCGGGTGCTAGGTCGCCGTACTCGTCGATGTCCTCGATGCGGAGGTACAGCGGGTTCGCGAACCGGCGGGAGGCCGGCAGGTACGGCGACGGCTCCATCCGACCAGCTGTCTCGGCTGCGTGCAGCGGGTTGACCAGTACGAAGCCGGCGCCGAGGTCATTGGCGGACCACGCAGCCAGGTCGGCCAGGTCGTGGAGATCGCCGATACCCCAGGACCTGCGGGAGCGTACGGAGTACAGCTGGAGTACCCAGCCCCAGGTCCGCTGCAGTCGCTGCGGCTCGAGTCGTTGCGGGGTGACGATCAGGGAGCCGACCGAGATCTCCGGGTTGGTCCCGATGCGCGCGCACAGCCGGTGGTAGCCGAGTGGCAGGTCCCCCGGCAGCTGGTACGTCGCTTCGCCGATCTGCACGCCGTCGACCCACTCGGGCTCTACCCAGTGCTCCTGCTGCGGGATGTCCCGGCGCTGGCCACCGTCCTCCAGATCGACCCACACCTCGGCAGTGGAGCCGTGCGGCAGGTGTACTGCGAACCAGGGCGTCCAGCCCTCCCGCATCACCAGCGTGGCGGGCAGCACACGGCGCCAGCGCGCCAACTGGTGCTCTGCCAGCGCATCGGTGGCTTGCTCGGGGGTAGACGCGTCGACACCGAGTGCGGCCAGCACTGTGGAGACAACCTCGGACGACACCAGAACGTGTTCGCCCTGCCAGTTCCAGTACTCGGTCGCCACTCCGTGCGCGACGGCAAGCTCGACAAGGGCTGGAGTGGGAGCAGTCACGCGTGCGAGTCTGCCGCATCACGGGCCATGGGACCCAACGGCGCGCGCCGGGAGGGTCTTGTACGTCACCGCGCGCAGGCGGATCGGCACTACGCGTTCTCGTGCGTCACGACAGTGCATCGAGCACTGCCGCAGGACGGGCTGGTGCCCTTACTCTTCGGCTAAGCCTGACCGGGGTGGTGGGGCGGGGAAGGTATTCATGCCGCGCAGGGGGGACTTGCGCGGTGCGTTGGAGAGGGCACCCGATGGATGAGTTGCTGCCGCGGACCCGGATCAGCCGCCGTACAACGCTGGGACTGCTCGGCGCCGTCGCAACCGGCTCGCTGGTCACTGGTTGTCGCGAGACGACGACCGGCGGCAGTATCGGCATCACCGGCGACTACAGCCTCACCGACTGGGTCGCGGACCGGGGCGACCGCTACCTGGTCGCGCACCGGGGCGTCGGTGACGTGTTCCCCGAGCACAGCATGGAGTCGTACGACGCTGCGGTCGGCTGGGGCGTACAGGCGATGGAGGTCAGTGTCGGCATCACTGCGGACAGTGTGCTGGTCTGCATGCACGACACGACCCTCGACCGGACCACCAACCTCACCGGCAACCTGCGGGCGGTCAAGTACTCCCAGCTGGAGAAGGGCTGGCTGCAGATCCCGCGGCTGGGCCCGCAATGGGCGGAGAAGAAGCTCAAGGTGCCGCTGTTCGAGGACGTCCTGCGCAAGTACGGCGGCCGGGTGATCCTCGCGATCGAGGCGAAGGACGAGCGGGCCTACGCGCCGATGATGGCGATGGTGGCGAAGTACCGGCTGGAATCGGCCGTGATGATCAAGACCTACTTCAAGAGCAAGCTGATCGCCGACGTGAAGTCGCTCGGGCTGGGCGTGTTCGCGTACTTCACCACGCCGGACGAGATGACCCCGGAGACGATCCAGTCGGTCGCCGCGCAGTTGTCGCCGCGGACGGACGCGATCGTCGTACCGAACGCCGGTCCCGGCGGCTACCTCGACGCGTCGCTGGTCGAGGCGGCTGTGGCGACCGGCATCCCGATCTGGCCGTATCCGCTGCACCGTCGGGCGGACGTCGCGCACTACACCGCGCTCGGCATGCAGGGCTCGGTCACCTCGAACCTCGGCTACATCCTCGGTAAGACCGAGCAGGTGACGACCGATCAGTGGGCGGCCGGAGCGGTCGTGTCGGGCGAGCTCACGCGGGATCCCTATGACGACCGGTTCGCCGTCAGCTGGGGGCGCGGCGGCAGCATCGGGCTCGCGGCGAAGGGCACGCAGCACTTCCTGACGCTGGGCAATCTCGGCCCGATCACCTCACCGGTCTACTCGGTCGAGTTCCAGGCGTCGTTCGCCGCCTTGCCGGCCGACCCGCTCGCGAGCCTCTCGCTGGCCTTCGGCCATGAGGACGACTCGTACTACGAGAACCGGATCGGGACCGTCAGCGGCTATCACGCGATCCTGCAGGCCAATGGGGAACTGGGCCTGTGGGCGCATCGGAGCGGGCAGCGGCCGGGGGTCAAGCTGGCCGTCCGGAAGTCCGCGCCGGTGTTCGCGGGCGAGTGGATGCGGTTCCGCCTCGACGTCACGCCGACCACGCTCACCTGGAGCCGCCTCGACCACCCGACGAAGGTGACGGTCGAGGACAAGACCTACCGGGGCGGCTACCTGCACCTAGGCCGCGCCTCTACCGACGGCAGCCTCGCACTGCGCGGTCTGAAGGTCACCCGCACGCCCTGACCGCATCCGCTGCGCACCCCCACGCCAGGGTGATGCCACTGCCGCCATGCCCGTAGTTGTGCACCACCGGTACTCCGTGCCCTTCGTCCCGCTCGAGCCTCACCTCGGGTCGGCCGGGCCGTAGCCCGACGAGCGCCTCGATGACCTCCGCCTCGGCCAGCGCCGGGACCAGGCCGGTGCAGCGGTCCACGATCGACTCGGTGAGCTCGTCGTTGACCCTGGTGTCCCAGGCGCCCGCATCGAGGCTGCCGCCGAGGATGCAGTCGTTCGTCCTCGGGTGGACGTAGGCGCGGCCGGCCGGGTGGTGCTCGTCGCGGACGGACAGGGTCAGGCCTGGGTTGGTGACTCTTACGATCTGACCGCGGATCGGGTAGGTGCTGGTGTCGCCGACCAGTACTCCGGCGGCTAGTCCCGCGCAGTTGACGATGACGTCTGGCTGGAGATCTTCCAGATCGTCGAGACGGTCTATCCGGCGGGTCTCCTGCTGGCCGCCTCCGTCGAGGTACTGGCGGTAGAGCCAGGGCAGGTACGTGGGCATCTCGACGAGCGGTACGGCGAAGCGCAGGCCGTGGCTGTAGCCGGGTGGGAGCTCGTCGGGTCGGGCTGGGCGGATGTCGCCTACAGCCTCGGCCCAGGGTTGGGGTTGCGGCTCGTCGCGGTAGAGGACGAGTGACTCGCGCATGACTACGCCTGGGACTCCACGGGCGGCTTCGGCGGCTAGTACGTCGTACGTGGTGGTGCCCCAGCTGGCGACCTTGTCTGCGGGGGCTGCTGCGGTTGGGAACCAGACAGCTGCTGCCAGGTGGGAGGTGGTCGCTTCGGTGGGATGAGCGCTGACCACGATCACCTCGTCGCCGCGCTGCCTGAGGAGGGTTGCGGTGGACAGACCGGAGATGCCGGCGCCGAGTACTACGACTCTCACTCGACCAGTCTTCGTTGGCGGCGGGTGAGGAGCAAGACGGCCAGCAGGAGCGCAGTACTGGCGACTACCAGGCCGATGGCGACACCGGCGACGTTGTTGGTCAGCTGGTAGAGGGAGATCGGCCAGATGACCAGGAGGATCGAGCAGCCGACTACGGCGTACGCCGATGCGTGGCGGCGGCCGTAGGCGACCAGGAGTGCGGCCGGGCCCGCAGTACCGACGGCGAGGGCCATCACCTCGCCTCGCTCTTGGACCAGCCAGCAGATGGAGGAACTGAACATCGCTGCGCCGGCGAGTGACCACGCGGTCACCTGGTCGCGGACTAGACCGATCATCGCCATCACGAAGGCGACGAGGATGAAACCGGTACCAGCGATGCCGGCGGAGTTGGTGGTCGTCGAAGTGTCCGGAGTGAGGACGTCCGCGGTGATCACCAACACACCGACGGCCAGGATCCCGAAAGTTGCCACCAGCAACGAAGACCCGGCCAGCCACCACACCCCGAGGACCGCCAGCGCAAGCGCCACGGCGACTCCGACGACCCGGCCGGTCTCCCCTTCGATCGCGACATAGGTGGCGAAGCCCGCCACACAACACCCCAGCGACGCCAACGCCGAACTCAACTGCTCCCGGCGCCGCAACAGGGCCAGCACCCCCGCCGTGCCCAGCAAGATGATCGCCGCACTGGCCCCAGTACTGATCCGGGCCGCCCGCCCCATCTCGCCCCAGTTGGCCAGCGTAAGAAGCGCCACCGCCCCCAGCAGCAACGCACCCCCGATATACCCCAAGACCTCAGTCAGCGCAGACGAATGCACAGCCGTGGGAGGCGGTCGCCGCTCCCAGCCCCGGGCACTACCGGACTGACCTGCTGCACCGCTGCGCCCATCCCCGGAACCTGCTGGGCTGCCCCGCCCGTCTGCGGAGCGAGCAGCGCCGGAGACGACGCGAGGCGGGTCGCCGGGGCGGCCGCCCTCCAACCCCTCGCCCGAGCGAGCGGCACTGGAGGCGGCGCGAGGCGCGGCGGCGTCTGCTTCGGCGGCTGCGCGGAGGGCCTCGGCCTGGTGGGGGCGCAGGACGCCCGCAGACACCAGCCTGGTCAGCTCGTCCTGCAGCCGGCTCGGCATATCCGTTCGTTCCTCCTCGCGAAATCTCCGGTCGGGGATTGCAGAGATCCTGGCGGCGATCACTACAGTAGGGCGGCGAGATGCCTATTCTGCTCAGTTACCCCGTGTCCCTGCTCAGTCACCCCCTGTTTTCCGTACCGGACACCTTCCCGACGTTCTTCCGGCGAGGCAACGACGGCAAGCTGGAGGTGACCGACCAGATCATCACCGTCCCGGCCCGGATCGTCGGCCTGATCCTCGCGTTCTTCATCGTCCGCTGGCTGCTGCACAAGGCGATCCGCCGCTTCGCGCGGCGTACCGGCAACGGCGCCGTGGCCGGCGTGCTGGCCCGCTCCAAGCGCGGCCAGGAGTTCGTCGAACAGACCCTGATGAGCGAACGCCGGACCCAGCGCGCCGAGACCATCGCGTCGCTCCTGTGCAGCTCGGTGACGATCATCCTGACCGCCGTCCTGGTCGTCATGGTCCTGGCCGAACTCGGCTTCAACATCCTCCCGGTCGTCGCCTCCGCAAGCATCATCGGCGTAGCACTCGGCTTCGGCGCCCAGACCCTGGTCAAGGACTTCCTGGCCGGCATCTTCATGATCTTCGAGGACCAGTACGGCGTAGGCGACCTGGTCGACATGGAGAAAGCCACCGGCGTAGTAGAGGCGGTAGGCCTCCGGGTCACCCGCCTCCGCGGCGAAGACGGCACCACCTGGTACGTCCGCAACGGCGAGGTCCTCCGCGTAGGCAACCTGACCACCCGAGACCCAGACGCCCCCGCCACCTCCACCACCGGCGTAGGCAGCGCCGCCGAAGCCGCCGACGGCCTAGCACCCCTAGAAGCCCCCGCCGACGAGCCCCCGCCCCGCTCCACCCCCGCCCACCACACCAGCGGCGGCCACGAGCCCACCGCCTAGCCGCCCCCTTCGACCTCAGCTGGCGCCTGCCGCCCCACCGCCCTGCCCACCCCAGCTCCACTGACTCGGCGCTAGCAGGTTTTCATAGCACTGGCGTGATGCAGGCCGCCGGCAACACAAAAACCCGCCACTCAGGGCCGCGCCCCAAAATTCACCGTCACAGATCTTGACCGGGTTGGTACTCGGGGTCATGATCGGACGAGCCATTGATTAGGAAACCTTCCTAACCAAAACCTGTTCGCCCCCAGGTTGGAGCTTGTCATGCTGAGTCCGTCCCGGCTGCGCGCTCTGGGAGTGCTGCTTGCCAGCGCTCTGTTCGCCGCGCTTCTCACCGCCACCCCAGCGACACCGGCCAACGCCGAGTTGCAGCATCCCAGACAGGAGTTTCTCCGCCAGGCGACCGGCGGGCTCTTCCTGCACTGGGGGATGCGCACCTCCCCCGGCTACACCAGCTGCAGCGCCTGGGAGAGCGCGGTCACGTCGGGCAACTGGGATCCGGCGTACTGGGTCCGCGAGGCGCAGAAGCTCCACACCCAGTACCTCGTACTCGCCACCTTCCACAGCCGCCTCGGCTACGCACGACCCTGGCCGTCAGCCATCCCCGGCAGTTGCCACTCCAAGCGCGACATCCTCAAGGAGACCATCGACGCGGCGACCGCCAAGGGCCTGAAGGTCATCCTCTACATGACCGACGACCCGCAATGGCACGCGGAAGGCCTGCCGGCAGGGAAAAGCTGGCTCGACTCGGCTGCCTACTCGCAGTACAAGGGCAAGTCCGTCGACCTGACCACCCGCGACGGATTCGGCGAGTTCAGCTACGACAACTTCGTCGAGGTGATGCAGCGGTACCCGGCGCTCGGCGGCTTCTGGATCGACAACGACAACGCCTACTGGGAGACCCACGGGCTGTACGAGAAGATCCGCCAGGACCGGCCCAGCTTCACCCTCAGCAACAACAACGAGGACACGCCGATCATGGACATGATCAGCAACGAGCAGAAGACCGGCATGTCCCCCGCCTACGACTACCCGCAGGCGATCTACACCGCGGCACCCCGCCTGATCGAGGCCGACTTCAAGCTCCCGAGCACCGGTTCCTGGTGGTACGGCGGTGGCGACCCCGCCGTCGACACCGGGCTCAACATCGGCCGGCTGATCAGCAACACCGGCTCCTCGGTGAAGTCGCTGATGGCCGAGACGGCGATGGTCAACGGCCGCTTCCCGGCCAAGCAGGAGCAATTCAACAACCTTCTTGACAAATATCTCGACCCGATCTGGCCGTCCGTCACCGGTACGACGGGAGGCGGCTACGACCGCGGCGGCCTGCAACCCGGCGACTGGAACGACGGCGCCCACGGCGTCACCACCGTGAGCTCCACCAACCCGGACCTGCACTACGTCCACGTCCTCACCAAGCCCTCGGGCAGCACCCTCAAGATCCGCGACAACGGCTACCGCGTCACCAGAGTCACCAACCTCCGCACCGGCGCCACCATCGCCAGCAGCCAGGCCAACGGCACCCTCACCCTGACCGGCCTCACCACCTGGGACCCGTACGACACGGTCTTCCGCGTCGAGACCGACGGCCGCGAGGGGATCATCCCGCCCACCACGTATACGACGACCGCCTCGGCCGGCAGCAATCCCGGCAACGCCACGGACGGTAGCTACCTGACGTACTGGGACAGCAACAAGACCACCCCCGTCTCCCTGCGCTTCGACCTCAAAGCACCGAAGCGGATCCAGTACCTCGGTATCAACCAGCGCGAGGACTCGGTCAGCTACGCCCGCTCGGCAACCGAGCAATCCGCCCGCATCCGCGACTACAAGGTCTACGTCAGCAGCGACGGCACCAACTGGGGCAACCCGATCAAGACCGGCACCCTGCCGAGCCACAGAGCGGTAGCGTTCATCGACCTCCCCGCACAGACCGCGCGGCACGTACGGCTCGAGGTGCTCAACACCTACGCGGCGTCCAGCGACACCATCCGCTACAAGCGCCTCCGCATCGACGAGGCCTGGGTCGGTACGTCGTACGCGGGCGCAGGCACCCCCTCGACCCGGTACGAGGCCGAGAACGCCACCTGCCAAGGCACCGTCGACAGCGACCACGCCGGGTACTCCGGTACCGGCTTCTGCAACACCGACAACGCCATCGGCGCCAGCCTCCAGTGGACGGTCAACGCGACCACTGCCGGCCCAGCGAACCTCTCCATCGACTATGCCAACGGCACCACGGCCGCCCGCCCCATGACCGTCACCGTCAACGGCGTAGCGGCAGGTACCCAGCAATTCGCCCCGACCGGCGCCTGGACCACCTGGCAGACCGCCCCGGTCGCCGCCACCCTCCAGTCCGGCCCCAACACCATCACCCTCACGGCGACCACAGCCACCGGCGGCCCCAACCTCGACTACCTCGACCGCTGACGCCGCACCCCGGCGACAGCCTCGACCGCCACCGCCCTAGCCCGGGCGACCATCCCGACCGCGAGCGCCCCCGACCGGCGTGCTCGCCGCACCAGCTAGTCCGTCACATCTCTCCGCCCGCCCCAGGAGGCAGTTGTGCGAACTCGATGGATCTTCATGGTCCTTGCAGTGCTGACCTTGTTCATCCTGCCAACCTCACCAGCCCACGCCGCCACCTTCGACGTCCGTGACTACGGCGCCAAAGGCGACGGCACCACCAATGACACAGCGGCCATCAACAAGGCGATCAACGCCGCCAGCGCGGCCGGCGGCGGCACCGTCCGGTTCACCGCCGGCAACTACCGCTCAGCCAACACGATCCACCTGAAGAGCAACCTCACCATCCAGCTCGACGCCGGCTCCACCATCCTCGGCGCCGGCAACGACACCTACGACGCCGCCGAGCCGAACCCGAACGACGAGTACCAGGACTACGGCCACAGCCACTTCCACAACGCGATGATGTACGGCGACCGGCTGACCAACGTCACCTTCACCGGCACCGGCACGATCGACGGCGACGACCACCTGATCACCGGCAACCCCAAGGCCGGCCAGGCCGACAAGATCATCTCGCTGACCCGCTGCAACGGCCTGAAGATCGACGGCATCAGGCTCCGCCAGGGCGGCCACTTCGCGATCCTCAGCAACGGCTGCGACAACATCACCTCCAACAACCTGAGGGTCGAGACCGCCGGCGACCGCGACGGCTGGAACGTGATCAACGCCAAGAACGTCACCGTCACCAACGCGAACATCGCGGCCAACGACGACGCCCTGGTCTTCAAGAGCGACTGGGCCCTCGGCCAGACGATCGACAACGGCCACGTCCGGGTGAGCGACTCCAAGCTGTCCGCCGGCTGCTGCAACGCGCTGATGTTCGGCTCGGAGACCTGCGGCGACTTCACCGACTACGTCTTCGAGCGGATCACCATCACCGGCGCCGGCAAGTCCGGGCTCGGCCTGGTCTCGATGGACGGCAGCAAGATCTCCGACGTGCACTACCGCGACATCACGATGTCCGGCACCCGCGGCCACATCATGCAGAAGATCGGCACCCGCCGGCGCTGCGGCGACAGCCCGGGGATCGGTGGCATCAGCGACATCACCTACCAGAACGTCACCGGTACCTACAACGGCTCAGCCGGTACCGCCTACAGCTCGACGCTCTGGGGCGAAGCGGCCGCCGCCAACCGGATCCGCAACGTCAGCTTCGACAACGTCAAGCTCACCGTCCCCGGCGGCAACGGCACGATGAGCACGGGCGTACCGAGTAACGATCCGACCAACTACAACCCGAACAGCATCGGCACCCGGCCCGCCTACGGCTGGTACCTCCGCCGGGTCGACGGCGTGAAGTTCACCAACAGCTCGGTCGAGTTCGCGTCCAACGACGGCCGGCCGGCCGTGATCGCGAACGAGAGCAACAACGTCCGGCTGGACGGCTTCACCGCCGAGCGCGGCACCAACAGCCCACATGACATCGGGTTCCAGACCGTCACCGGGTACTGCGCAACAGGCCAGAACACCACCGGCGGCGCACTGCGAGTCAACGCCACGGGATCCAGCGGCAACTGCACACCTCCCAGCAGCACCCGGCTAGAGGCCGAGAACGCCGTGTGCCAAGGCACTGTCGACAGCGACCACGCCGGGTACTCCGGTACCGGCTTCTGCAACACCACCAACGCAGTCGGCGCCAGCGTCGAGTGGACGGTCAATGCGCCCACCGCAGGCAGCTACACGCTGGGCATCCGCCATGCCAACGGCACCACGGTCAACCGGCCGATGAGCGTGGCAGTCAACGGCACAGTCGTCGCAGCCGCTCAGGCGTTCCCTGGTACCGGCGCCTGGACCACCTGGCAGACAGTGCCGGTCACTGCCGCCCTGCAGGCCGGCACGAACACCGTGCGGCTCAGTGCGACCACAGCACTCGGTGGACCGAACATCGACTACCTGGAGACGACGGCCCGGCCAGCGATGGCGGTTGCGCTCGAGAACGGCCTGGCGCGGACGCCACCGATGGGGTTCAACAACTGGAACTCGACCAAGTGCCGGGCGGAGTTCAACGAGGCGATGATCAAGGGCATCGCGGACCTGTTCGTCAGCAAGGGCCTGAAGGCGGCCGGATACCAGTACGTCAACATCGACGACTGCTGGGCACTCCCCCAGCGCAACGCCCAGGGCAACCTCGTACCCGACCCCGCCCGCTTCCCCAACGGCATCAAGGCGCTGGCCGACTACGTGCAGGGCAAAGGGCTCAAGTTCGGCCTCTACACGAGCGCCGGCACCAAGACCTGCGACAAGGCCGGGTTCCCTGGTGGGCTCGGGCATGAGAAGCAGGACGCGAACCTGTTCGCCTCCTGGGGTGTCGACTACCTCAAGTACGACAACTGCAACAACCAGAACGTCGACGCCCAGCAGCGCTACAAGGCCATGCGGGACGCCCTGCGCGACACCGGTCGCCCGATCACCTACTCGATCTGCGAGTGGGGCCGGACAGGCCCGCCGCGCGTGTGGGAGTGGGGCGGCGACGTCGGCAACCTCTGGCGTACCACGGGCGACATCAGCGACAACTGGTCGAGCATGATCAGCAAGGCCCAGGCCAACCGAGTCCTGGCGCAGTACGCGGGTCCTGGGCACTGGAACGACCCGGACATGCTCGAGGTCGGCAACGGCGGGATGACCGCTGCGGAGTACAAGACGCACCTCAGTCTCTGGGCGATGATGTCTGCCCCGCTGCTGATCGGTACTGACCTCCGCAAGGCCTCTGACGAGACGTACAGCATCCTCACCAACCAGGACGTCATCGCTGTCGACCAGGACCGGCTCGGCCGCCAGGCGACAGTAGTCAGCTCCAGCGGCGGCCTGGTCGTCTACGGCAAGACCCTGGCCAACG
Organism: Kribbella ginsengisoli; assembly: GCF_039537185.1. Classification (NCBI taxonomy): domain Bacteria; kingdom Bacillati; phylum Actinomycetota; class Actinomycetes; order Propionibacteriales; family Kribbellaceae; genus Kribbella; species Kribbella ginsengisoli. The sequence goes on from NZ_BAABAA010000003.1 coordinate 522,076, forward strand.
GCGACCGCGCAGTAGCCCTCTCCAACGAGACCACGGCTGCAGCCACGATCAGTACTACGGCCGCTGCGCTAGGGCTCGGCGGCTCCTCGTCGTACGAGCTGAAGGACCTGTGGAGCAAGACAACCCGTAGTACCAGCGGCAGTATCAGCGCATCCGTCCCAGCGCACGGCACTGTCATCTACCGCGTCTCCCGGGTCGGTACTACGACCCGCTACGAAGCCGAGCTGGCCAGCTCCACCCCCGGAAGCACAGTGGACAAGGACCACTCCGGGTACTCCGGTACTGGCTTCGTCAACACGCCCAACGCCGTCGGCAGCTATGTCGAGTGGACGGTCGCGCAGCCGCAGGCCGGCGCCGCAACTCTCGTGTTCGACCACGCCAACGGCACCACCACCGACCGCCCGATGGACATCTCCGTCAACGGCGTCGTGGTCAAGAAGAACGTCAGTTTCCCGAACACCGGGGCCTGGACGCTGTGGCGCGACAACGTGACGACGGTGAATCTCGCCGCCGGCCAGAACGTGATCCGCGCGACCGCCACCAGCACCGGCGGCACGCCCAACCTCGACTACCTGGAGGTCGCTCGATGAAGGCTCGCTGGCTGGCAGTGCTCTCCGCGCTGCTACTGATACCGACACCCGCGTCCGCTGCTCCAGCGGCAACCGACTACCAAGCAGAGAACGCGACGATCTCCAAGGGCGTGGTGGAGTCCAACCACACCGGCTACACGGGGACCGGGTTCGTCAACTACGACAACGTCACCGGTAGCTACGTGCAGTTCACCGTGTCCGCGGCTTCGGCGGGGCCTGCGGGCCTCACCTTCCGGTTCGCCAACGGGACGACCACCGACCGGCCGATGACGATCACGGTGAACGGAACGACCGTCGCGACCGCGCGATCGTTCCCGGGGACGGGTGCTTGGACGACCTGGCAGGACGCGGTCGTCAACACCACTTTGGTTGCCGGAAGCAACACGATCCGGGCCACCGCGACCACCGCGAACGGCGGTCCGAACCTGGATCGGCTGCAGGTCGGTGCGCCGTCGGACACCGAGCACCCGACAGCGCCGGGGCAACCGGTCTGCAGCGACATCACCTTCAACGCGCTGACCCTGAGCTTCCCGGCGTCGACGGACAACGTGGGGGTCGTCGCGTACGACATCTACAACCAGGGGCAGAAGATCGCGGAGGCCCCGAATCCGCCGGGGTCGCCGTATCGGTTGACCGGGTTGCGGCCGAACGCACAGTACGAGTTGTCGGTGTTCGGGCGGGATGCGGCCGGCAATGTGTCGGCGACCAGCCCGGAGGCGATCTGCACGACGACGGCTGATCCGGGTGACCCGACGCCGCCATCCGCTCCGGGGCAGCCCACGGTTACCGGGGTCAACCAGACTGGGGCCACCGTGTCGTGGGGCGCGTCTACGGATAATCGGGGCGTTACGCAGTACGACGTCAGGAATGCCAGCAACGCAGTACTCGACTCCGTGACCGGTACGCCGCCCGCGACGTCGAAGACGTTGAGCACGCTCGCTTGCAATACGGCGTACACGATCCATGTCGTGGCGAAGGATGCCGCGGGCAACACCTCTGCGAAGAGCCCGACGGCGACCTTCACGACAGGGGCTTGCGAAGGCGGCAACAACCCGGCGACGCCGACGCAGGTCTCCACCGGCTGGTCGATCCCGTGGGACATCGCCTGGGCGCCGGACGGCAGCTTCGCGCTGGTGACCGAGCGGGACTCGTTCAAGGTCTTCAAGATCAACAAGAACGGCTCGGGCAAGACGCAGGTCGGGACCGTACCGAACGCTGTCACCACCGACGGCGAAGGCGGCCTGATGGGCGTCGCGTTCTCGCCGACCTGGAACGGCGGCTCGGACCAGCAGGTGTTCTTCATGCACACGGCGTCCGAGGGCAACCGCGTCGCGAAGATGAACTTCAACGGGACGGCGCTGTCCAGCTACGGCACGATCCTGAGCGGGATGCGGAAGAGCCGCTACCACAACGGCGGCCGGATCCGGTTCGGTCCGGACGGCTACCTGTACGTCGCGATCGGCGACTCGCAGCAGGGCAACCTGGCCCAGGACAAGAACGCGCTCAACGGCAAGATCCTGCGCATCACCAAGACGGGCGCGGCTGCTCCGGGCAACCCGTTCGGTACTGCGGTCTACAGCTACGGTCACCGCAATCCGCAGGGGCTGGCCTGGGACTCGGCCGGACGGCTCTGGTCGTCCGAACTCGGCGACTCGACGTCGGACGAGCTCAACCTGATCCAGCCGGGCAAGAACTACGGCTGGCCGACCTGCGAAGGCAGTTGCAGCACGGCCGGTATGACGAACCCGAAGAAGACGTGGTCGGTGTCGTCGGCCTCGCCGAGTGGGCTCGCTTATGCCAACGGCGCGCTGTTCATGGCGGCGTTGCGGGGTCAGCGGATGTGGCGGATCCCGCTCAACGGCGAGAACGTCGGGACGGTCACGTCGCACTGGAGCGGGACGTACGGACGGCTGCGCGCGGTCGCGAAGGTGCCGGGTGAGAACGCGATCTGGTTCACCACCACGAACGCCGACAACAACGGCGGCCAGCCGGACGGCTCCGACAAGATCCTCCGCTCCAACCTCACCACCGGGAAAGCCGCCAGCACTCTGAAAGCTGTCGCGGCGGACCCAGCAGCGATGCCGGCGGCGCCCTACCTGTACCTGGGTTGGGGCAATCCGCAGAAGCCCACCGACGTGATGAAGGCGGCCGGCAACAAGTGGTTCACGCTCGCCTTCATCCTGTCCGACGGCGGCTGCAACCCGAAGTGGGACGGCAGCCGCGCCCTCACCGGCGGCAGCGACCAGGCCGCGATCAACAGCATCCGCGCGGCCGGCGGCGACGTCATCCCGTCCTTCGGCGGCTGGTCCGGCAAGAAACTCGGCCAGGCGTGCACCAGCGCCTCGGCGCTGGCCGGCGCCTACCAGAAGGTGATCAACGCCTATGCGCTGAAGGCGATCGACATCGACATCGAGAACACCGAGTTCCAGAACAACACCGTGCAGAAGCGGGTGATCGACGCGCTGAAGATCATCAAGACGAACAACCCCGGTCTCAAGACCTACATCACGATGGGCACCGACCAGGGCGGCCCGGACTCGTGGGGCAGCGGGCTGATCAGCAAGGGCGCCGCGGCGGGGTTGGCGAACGACGGCTGGGTCCTGATGCCGTTCGACTTCGGTGGTGGCAGCACCAACATGGCAACGCTGTCGATGAAGGCGTCCGAGGGGCTGAAGGCGAAGCTGAAGAGCGCCTACGGCTACAGCGACGACCAGGCGTACCGGCGGATGGGCATCTCGTCGATGAACGGCAAGACCGACGACTCCAGTGAGACGGTTCGGCTGGCTGATTTCAAGACGTTGCTCGCGTACGCGCAGCAGCATCACCTGGCCCGCTTCACGTTCTGGTCGGTCAACCGGGATCGGGCCTGCTCGGGTGGTGGCGCCGGTGACGACTGCAGTGGGGTTTCGCAGAAGGCGTACGACTTCACGAAGGTCATCGCTCAGTACAGGTTGCCGGCGGGTTTTAGCGCGCCGGCCGCTCGGAGTACCGACTGGTCGGTGGCAATGGTGGACTCGACGATGGCCCGGTACACGCCCGGTTCGCTCGGCGGCTGGTCGTACACGAACGGGCTCTATCTGTACGGGCAGTACCTGGTCTATCAGCGGACGCACAACCCGAAGTACCTGGCGTACATCAAGTCCTGGGTCGACCGGTTCGTCGACAGCAGCGGGAACATCGACAACAGCTTCGGCAACCTGGACAGCATGCTGTCGGGGCGGCTGCTGGTGATCCTGCATCACGAGACCGGGCAGGACCGGTACAAGATCGCCGCGACGAAGATCCGCAACCGGTTGAAGACCTATCCCCGCACGGCCGACGGCGGCTTCTGGCACGCGACCAGCCGGCAGCACCAGCTGTGGGGCGACGGGGTCTTCATGGTGAACCCGTTCCTGGCGGAGTACGGGCGGGAGTTCGGCGATTCGGCGTACACGAACAAGGAGACGGTCGACCAGCTCCTGACGTATGCGAGTCACCTGCAGCGGTCCACGGGGTTGCTGCGGCACGCGTACGACGAATCGCACACCCAGTCCTGGGCCGACCCCAGCACCGGCCAGTCCCCCGAGGTCTGGTGCCGGGCTGAGGGCTGGTACGGGATGGCCGCGATCGACGTACTGGAGGTGATCCCCGCCAGCCAACCCCGCCGGGCCGAACTACTCCAAGTGCTGCAGAAGCTCATCGCGGCCTACAAGACCTACCAGGACCCCGCCACCGGCCGCTGGTTCCAGGTGGTCGACAAAGGCGGCCGCTCCGACAACTGGACCGAGACCTCCTGCTCCAGCATGTACACCTTCGTCATCTCCCGAGCCGTCCAGCGCGGCTACGTGGACGCCTCCTACAGCACGGTCGCCCAACGCGGGTATCAAGGCGTCCTCGCCAAACTCTCTCTAGGAAGTGACGGCCGTACCAACCTCAAGGACATCTCCATCGGCACCAACGTAGGCGACTACGCGTACTACATCGCCCGGGACCGAGCCACCAACGACCGCCACGGCCTGGGCGCCTTCCTGATCATGAACGAACAACTCCGCTGACCCCGACCGGAAGGCGCCGAGACCCCGGGGGCGGGATCGCGGCGCCTTCCTCGTTCACTCCACGACCTCGACCGAACCGCTCGCCAGAAACACCCACTGGTACCCAGCGCAGGACTCGATGTCTGCAGGGCCGGCGTCCACGGTGCCTCCGCCGATGGCGATCTCCTCCCCCACCCAGCAGACCGTCTCCCCCCGCTCGTCGAGGAGAGCGACCTCACCCGAGCGGATCTCCACGCTCCATCGCCACGGCCAGGCGACCTCCACCAAGGTCCCGCCACGCCGGAGCATCAAGCAGTTCGTCGCCTCGTCGATCTCCAGAGTCCCGGTCAGCAGCGCCTGCATCGCCTCGACGGCGATCAAGCGCTGCACCGACAGGCCCGGCAACTCCACCGGCGCGGTTGCCTCATCGACGCGATCGGCCGCGGGCCGGGCTCGCGGACGCCGCCCCCAGTCGTGCGGGGTCGGTGTGAAGGCGACGATCCGGATCCGGTCGTCCTCGAGCCCGCGGAGCCGATCGAGCAGGTACTGCGAATTGTCCAGGTCGAGCCGGACCATGACCTCGATCTGGTTCGCGTCGGTGTTCCAGCCACCGCTGATGCCGCGGAGTTCCGGGTCGTGGAAGAGCTTGTCGGCCAACCGCGACAGTTTGGTCCGCGAGTACCGCACCGACCTGAACTCCACGGTCAGGTCGCCGGCTGCCGCGAGCACGGACTCCATCAGCCGCCGTACCGAACGCGACGGCTCGTCGACCGACCCGACCAGACGAACCACCACGGAGCGCGTGGCGGCATCCACCGAGATCCCGCCATCCAGGGTCGGCCTACGTCGTACCAGCGCAGAGATCTGAACGGCCCGCTCGTCGAAGTCCCAGGTCTCGGTGACGTCCTCAGGAGACATCGCCCCCACCTCCGACCGCAGCTTAGGTCGAGATCCGGGCGGCGACCATGCGCCGACCCAGGCGGCGTGAACAGCTCCGGCGCCGGTCTCCGTGGAGGGAGAGCGGCGCCGGGAGGTGTTGAAGAAGGTCAGGCGGTGAAGGTGACGTCCAGAGTGATGGTGGTACCGGAGAGGGCCTGGGAGACCGGGCAGTTCTTCTTCGCTTCTTCGGCGAACTGGGCGAACTCGTCGGCGGTCAGGCCGGGGACCTTGCCGTTGACGGAGAGCTTGATGCCGGTGATGCCCTCACCGGGGACGAAGGTGACGTCGGCGGTGGTGTCGATCGACTCCGGCGCGTTGCCGGCGCCGGCCAGGGCGTGGGACAGCGCCATCGAGAAGCAGGTCGAGTGGGCGGCGGCGATCAGCTCTTCGGGGCTGGTGATGCCTTCGGCCTTGTCGTTGGACCGGGCGGCCCAGGTCACGTCGAAGGAGCCGAGCTTCGACGACTCGAGGTTGACCTTGCCGGCCCCCTCCAGCAGCGAACCTTCCCAGTGGGCCTTGGCGGTGCGAATAGCAGCCATGCTCTTTGTCACTCCTAAGAAGTCAGTTCCCGGCCACGTCGATCGCGCCCGGATAGTGCGGTTCGTCGGTGTTCACCATGCTGTGCGCGGCCATCACCATGTACTTCCAGATCTCGTCGTCGCGCTCCGGCTCGAGTTTGATCTCGTCGAGCGCTGCCCGCATGTGCCGCAGCCAGCTGTCCCGGGCGCTCGGAGTGACGGCGAACGGGTTGTGCCGCATCCGCAGCCGGGGATGCCCGCGCTGCTCGGAGTACGTCCGCGGCCCGCCCCAGTACTGCTCGAGGAACATCCGGAAGCGCACCTCGGCCGGGCCGAGATCCTCCTCCGGGTACAGCGCGCGCAGCTCCGGGTCGGCGGCGACCCCGCGGTAGAAGGCGGCCACCAAGCGGTGGAAGGTGTCGGCCCCGCCCACGGCGTCGTAGAAACTCATCGGCTCGCTCATCGTCATCAGTGTCTCAAGCCACCGAAACGTGCCGCACGAGGGCGTCCCGTTCGGCGTCCGTGAGCTCCCGCTTGGCGTGCGTCTCGCCGTCCACGGCGACCAGAACCGACGTCGCCCGCGCGTAGAGGTCCTCCGTCTCACCCGCCCGGTCGACGATCCGGGAGCCCAGCGTGTACGACGTACGCCCGACCGCCTCGACCCAGACGTCCACGTCGTAGGGCGGATGCCGCAGCAGGATCGGCCGCAGGTAATCGACGGTCTGACTCACCAGTACGACCGGATAGTGCGCGAAGTAGTCGCCCTCGACCCCCACCAGCTGGGCCAGGAACAGGATCCGGGCCTCCTGGAAGTAGTCGAAGTACCGGACGTTGTTCACGTGGTCGTAGGAGTCGATGTCGGACCAGCGGACCAGTACGGGATGACTGAACGTCACGAGCCCACCAGCTTCTCCAGCGCCGCCCGCTCCACCGGAGTGATCCGGCGCAACCGATTGGCGGCGAAATCGAACGGGACGAGCCGGGTCCGCGCCTCGACATAGGTGATCCGGCCCTCGGGAGCAGCGTCCAGGATCTCGTAGTCGACCACGAACGACGCCGCCTTGATCTCGCTGATCCACAGCTCGATCCGGACCGGTTCGGGCCGGAAGACCAGCGGCCGCCGGTACTCCACCTCGTGCCGGGCGACCAGCAGCCCGGTCTCCAGGTCGTCGGCGCCCAGCTCCTTGGCGGTCCGGAACAGGAAGTCGACACGCGCGTCCTGCAGGTAGTCGACGTACCGGCCGTTGTTGACGTGGCCCAGCGCGTCCATGTCCCCCCAGCGGAGCGGACAGTGGTAAACGTGCCGGTTGTGATGATCCACACGGCGATCATCGCATCCTGACCGCACCGGCAATCACCGAACGTGGGTAATGTCATCCCCGGATACGAACCGATCAGTAGGGAGCAGGCGGTATGAGCGAGCAGCGCGTGGCGATCGTGACCGGGTCGGCCCGGGGAATCGGCGCCGCCGTGGCGCAGCGGCTCGCCGCCGACGGCAACGCCGTCGCCGTACTCGACCTGGACGAGGCGGCCTGCGCCGCGACCGTCGAGGCGATCACCGAGGCCGGCGGCAAGGCCGTCGCGATCGGCTGTGACGTGAGCAAGGCCGACCAGGTGACCGCGGCCGTCGGGCGGGTGCTCGCCGAGCTCGGCGCGCCGACGATCCTGGTGAACAACGCCGGCGTCCTGCGCGACAACCTGCTCTTCAAGATGTCCGAGGACGACTGGGACACCGTCATGTCGGTGCACCTGCGCGGCAGCTTCCTGATGTCGAAGGCCTGCCAGGCTCACATGGTCGAGGCCGGCTACGGCCGGATGGTCTTCCTCTCCTCCACCTCCGCGCTGGGTAACCGCGGCCAGGCGAACTACGCCTCCGCGAAGGCCGGTCTGCAGGGCCTGGCCAAGACGCTCGCGATCGAGCTGGGCAAGTTCGGCATCACCGCGAACGCGATCGCGCCGGGCTTCATCGAGACCGACATGACGGCGGCCACCGCGGCCCGGGTCGGCGTCGACTTCGAGGAGTTCAAGAAGGCCACCGCGGCCACCATCCCGGTGAACCGGACGGGCAAGCCGGAGGACATCGCCGCCGCCGCGTCGTTCTTCTGCAGCGAGGAGGCCGGCTTCGTCTCCGGTCAGGTCCTGTACGTCGCCGGCGGACCCCGCAACTAGGAGTCGGACAGAATGCAGACCTTCACCGGCGTCGACGAGGTCGTCCACGCTGTCGGTACCCAGCTGGGCGAGACCGCGTGGCTGGAGATCACCCAGGAGCAGGTGAACCAGTTCGCCGAGGCGACCGGTGACCACCAGTGGATCCACGTCGACGTCGACCGCGCGGCGAAGGGCCCGTACGGCGGCACGATCGCGCACGGCTACCTGACGCTGAGCCTGATCGCCCGGTTCGGCGAAGAGCTGTTCTCGGTCGAGGGCGTCACGGCCAAGCTGAACTACGGCGTCAACAAGGTCCGCTTCCCCAGCCCGGTCCCGGTCGGCCGCCGGGTCCGCGCGAGCGCCTCGATCGCGGGCGCGCAGGAGACACCGGCCGGCGTACAGGTCTCGCTGCAGTGGGTCATCGAGCTCGAGGACTCCACCAAGCCGGCCTGCGTCGCCGAGACCGTAGTACTGCTCGTTCCCTAGAGCGGGCAGACCAGGACTGAGTGGGTTGCCGCCCGGCGGTAGCCCAACCAGTTGTTGACGGCAAGCATCGGCTCGTTGCCGTCGTAGTTGGCGGTGTACGCACCGACTACCCCAGCGTCGGCAGCCCTGTGCAGCGCCGCGCACTTCACCAGCTTCGCCAGCCCACGCCCTTGGTGCCCGGGCATCGTCGCCGTCATCTGCGACCAGATCTTGTGATAGCTCCCGGTACCGAGCGTGAACCCGATGACCGCGTCGTCCTGCAGCGCCGCGACGCTCAGGTCGAGCATCATGCCCCGGGACTGCCACACATCGGCCAGCCAGTCCTCGTACGGCCGGCTCTCGATCTTCGCGTCGCCCGGTTTGATGCGCTGGGCAACTTCATCGGCCGCATAGACCAGCCGCGGATCCACCTCGGCCAACGGCGCCAGCCGAACCCCAGCCGGTACTACGGGAAGCGCCGGCGCCTCTCGCGGATCGATCCCCGCGTAATGCACCTGCCGCGTCTGCTGATACCCCCACTGCGACGCCCACTCCCGCGACGCCGGGTCGGCGAACACGCGAACGTTCACCGCCCCCGCCGCCTTCAGATGCGCATGCGTCCACTCCACCAGCCCGGTCCCCGCACCACGGCTGCGGTACTCCGGATGCACCAGCACCCGCAACTGACTACTGAGCGGGTTGGACCCCGGAATCACCGCACAACTCCCCCAGCCGATCAGCTGGTCGCCCTCGAACGCGGCAAAGGCGGCCCGAGCCCGCGACCCACTGCCCTCCTCGAGCCCGGCCCGCATCGACTCGGCAGTGGTCACCGACCACGGCTCGACGATCTCGTAGAGCGCCGCGGCGCCCGCGGCATCATCCGGTACAGCTGGCCTGATATCCATCGGAACTCCTTCAGGGGCGAAGAGTCAACGGGAACATACCCGCGGTCAGGACCGAACTGGTCTGGACTGCTGCAATAGTTATCGAACTCCAAGCGTCCTGAGCAGGCTTGTCTGGGTCTCGATCCGGCGATAGCCGAGCCAGTCGTTGATGGCGAGCATCGGCGAGTTCGCGTCGTCGTTCGAGGTGAACGCGCCGGTGATGCCTGCCTCGGCGCAGCGCCGGAGAGCGACGGACTTCACCAGCTTCGCGAGTCCTCGGCCCCGGTACCCCGGAACGGTCCCCGTCATGTCCGACCAGGCCCGGTCGCCGTCGGCCGCGACCGCCGTGAAGCAAACCACCTCATCGCCGGCGAGCGCGGCGACGCTCAACGTCTTGTCCGAAGCCGGCGACTCCCAGATCTCCTTGACCCAGTCGTCGTAGTCCACCGAATCCATCGGCGAATCGCTCGGCTCGTCCAGGGTGGCGATCGTGTCGGCGAGGAAGATCTGCCGTGGCTCCAAAGTGTCCAGCGTCGCGATCCGGATCCCGTCGGGCACGGCAGGCTGCTCCGGAAGTACCCGTGGATCGACGCCCGAGTAATGCATCTCGCGCGACGGCTCATACCCGAGCGCGACTGCAAAAGACAGCCCGGCCGGCGTTGCGAAGGTACGGATCCGCAACGCGCCGACCGCACCCAGATGACCATGCAACCGCTCGGCCAGCGCGCCACCGATGCCACGACGGCGATACGACGGATGGACCTGGATCGCCACCTCGCTCTGACCCGGCTCACTGGTCCAGACGTTCAGCCCAGCGGTTCCCATCCCGACGACCTGACCGCCGTCCTCCGCGATCAGCCCGAGCTGCCGCTCCGCCGCCGACCGCGTCGCGAACTGGTGCGCGATGTAGGCCGGCGACATCACGGAGTACGAATAGACCTCCCGCCGCAACCGCGAAACCACCTCGGCGTCGTCGGCCGTCATCACCCTGATTCGCATCTCCGGACCCTAACCAGGGCGTCTCCAGGCCGCCAGCGGATTAGCCGCCCTCTTAGTTGGGACGCGATCGCAACAGCTGTGCGGCGGCTGTGATTCTGCCGTGGGCCTGGTGGGCATTAGGGTTGGCCGGTGCCCGTTATCGCGACCACATCGTTGACCAAGCGATACCCGCGTGTGACGGCCCTGGACGAGCTGACTGTCGAGGTGGGGTCCGGCGTGACCGGACTGGTCGGAGCCAACGGTGCCGGCAAGTCGACCCTGCTGAAAATTCTGCTCGGACTGATCGCCCCGACCGCCGGAAGCGCCATCGTGCTGGGACACGACGTGGTCACCGGCGGCGAGGCGGTCCGTGCTCTCGTCGGCTACATGCCGGAGCACGACTGCCTGCCTCCCGACGTCTCCGCGACCGAGTTCGCGGTGCACCTCGCCCAGATATCCGGCCTGCCTGCGACCGCCGCCCGGGAACGCGCCGCCGACGTGCTGCGCCACGTCGGCCTCGACGAAGCGCGCTACCGCCCGATGGGCGGCTACTCCACCGGCATGAAGCAACGGGTCAAGCTGGCCCAGGCCCTCGTGCACGACCCCAAGCTCGTCCTGCTCGACGAACCGACCAACGGGCTCGACCCGGCCGGCCGCGACGAGATGCTCGAGCTGGTACGCCGGATCGGCACCGAGTTCGGCATCCCCGTACTGATCACGTCGCACCTGCTCGGCGAGCTCGAACACGTCTGCGACCACATCGTCGTACTCGACGGAGGCCGGCTGCTCCGCTCGGAGTCGAAGGCCGCGCTGACCGGCGAGACCGGAGTACTGGCGGTCGAAGTACGGGATCTCAGCGGACGCGACCGACTGGCCGCCGCGCTGGAGCGAGCCGGCGGACGCGCGCGGACCGACGGTCCTCTGGTTCTCGTCGAGATCAGCGGCGAGGAGACGTACGACCTGGTCCGCGACTCGATCGCCGAGCTCGGCCTCGGACTGGTGAGAGTCGAGCAGCACCGCCATCGGCTGGAAGAGGTTTTCAGTGTCTGACCAGCAGCCCGGGTTGCAGCAGAGGGCTGGTGTCATCCATGACATCGGTTACCGGCACTACGACGGTCCGCGGCTCGGCCGGTTCGCGATCTGGCAGGCGCTGGTGGTGTCGAGCCTGCGGCATGCGTACGGGCTCGGCCGGTCCGGCAAGTCGAAGGTGATGCCGATCCTGCTGCTCGCCGTGATGGTGGTCCCGGTGGCGATCATCGTCGGCATCGAGAGCGCACTGCAGTTCGACAAGCCACCGGTGAACCAGGTGGACTACATCTTCTTGCTCCAGGCCGTCATCGCGCTCTACCTGGCCTCGCAGGCGCCGCAGCTGTTCTCGCGGGACCTCCGGTACCGCTCGATCGTGCTCTACCTCGCCCGGCCGTTGCGGCGGACCGACTACGCGCTGGCCAAGCTGACGGCACTCACCCTCGCGCTGATGATCCTCACCGGCCTGCCGCTGGTGATCCTGTACGCCGGTGCGCTACTGGCCAAGTTCGACTTCACCGACATGACCAAGCAGTTCCTCAGCGGACTCGTCGCGGCCCTGCTGCTCTCGATCCTGCTGGCCGCGATCGGCGGACTCATCTCCGCCGCGACCCCGCGCCGGGGCTTCGCCGTCGCGGCGATCATCGCGGTCCTGATCGTCTCCTTCACCGCCGTCGTCACCACGACCGCGATCCTCAACTCGCAGGCCGACCAGGACAGCACGGCGGCCCACTACACCAACCTGGGTTCGCCTTTCACGCTCGTCCAGGTGTTGCAGAGCTTCATCCTCCGCGGCGGCGGCGACTTCGAACCGACGCTGGCCGAGGGTCTGGTCTTCACAGCCGTCTACGTCGCCCTCGTCGCGCTCTGCGTCTGGGGCGTCAACTCGCGCTACGCGAAGGTGGCCCGCGGATGAGCGTGATCGAGATCCAGAAGGTCTCCCGCTGGTACGGCAACGTCGTCGCGGTCAACGACGTGACGATGACGATCGGTCCTGGCGTGACCGGGTTGCTCGGGCCGAACGGTGCGGGCAAGTCGACGCTCATCACGATGATGGCGGGCTTCCTGCCGCCGTCGACGGGTGCGGTCACGCTGGACGGCGTACCGGTCTGGCGGAACGAGAGCTCCTACCGGCACATCGGGCTGGTGCCCGAGACCGAGGCTGTGTACGACACGTTGACCGGCTCGGCTTTCGTTGTCGCGAATGCGGAGTTGCAAGGCCTGCCGAATCCGGGCGCGGCCGGGGCCGCCGCGATCGCGACGGTGGCGATGGAGGAAGCGGCCGGGCGGCGCATCTCGACGTACTCGAAGGGCATGAAGCAGCGGATCAAGATGGCCGCGGCACTCGTCCACGATCCGTCGGTACTGCTGCTCGACGAGCCGTTCAACGGGATGGATCCGCGGCAACGGCTCCATCTGATGGACCTGCTCCGCAAGATGGGCGCGGACGGACGTACGGTGCTCTTCAGCTCGCACATCCTCGAAGAGGTGCAGCAGGTCGCGACGCACATCGAGGTCGTCGTGTCCGGGCGGCACGCGGCCTCAGGTGACTATCGCGCGATCCGCACGCTGATGACGGACCGGCCGGTGCTGTACCGGCTGCGCTCCTCGGATGATCGCCGGCTCGCGTCCGCGCTGATCGGCGATGCCTGTACGTCCGGCGCGGATCTCGATGGTGGCGCGCTGCAGGTGCAGGTCGTCGACTTCGAGCGGTTCAGCCGGATCGTGCCGTCGCTGGCGCGCGACCTCGGCATCCGCCTGCTGGAAGTCGCTCCGACCGACGAGTCCCTCGAGAGCGTCTTCTCCTACCTCGTCGGGAGGCGCTGAGATGAACATGACGATCGCCCGGCTGACAATGGCCACGCTGTTCGGCCACCGGCGCGGCCTGCTGCTGTTCATCCTGCCCGGCGTTCTGCTGGCCCTGTGCGTGCTGTTGGCGCTGACGCTGGACGATTCGTCCGACTTCAGCATCAGCCTGCTGCAGCTGTTCGGCCTCGCGGTGATCGTGCCGCTGGTCTCACTGATCGCGGCGACCGGCGCGCTGTCGTCGGAGATCGACGACGGCTCGATCGTCTACCTGCTGAGCAAGCCGATCAAGCGCTCCACGATCATCCTGACCAAGGCCCTGGTCGCGATCGCGGTGATCTTCGTGCTCGGTGCCGTGCCGATGTTCGTCGCCGGCCTGATCCTGGACGTCCACGACATCCAGACAGCCGTTGCCTTCGGCATCGGTTCCCTGGTCGCCGGAATCGCCTACACCGCCATCTTCCTCGCCCTGTCGGTGATCTCGGGCAACGCGGTCACCATCGGCCTGATCTACGCCCTGCTCTGGGAAGGCGTGATGGGCCAGTACGTCGACGGCGCCAAAACCCTGAGCGTCCAGCAGTGGTCCCTGGCCGTCATCAACAAACTCACCGACCACCCCGACGTCGACTCCGCCGTCAAACTCCCCCTCGCCACCATCCTCCTGCTGGCCGTCACCGTCATCGGCCTAACCCTCGCGATCACCCGCCTCCGCAGCCTGATCCTCTCGACCGCCGAGTGAAACCGTAACCCTTTCCCCGCTTCGCCGGATCCTCGTTGCACGTTGCTGCAAAAGGCTTCTGTCCTGGCCTTTCGCTGCTGCAGGCTGTGACCGCTGGACATCCGAGTGCGACGACGAAGGGTTTCAACAATGATCAGAAGGTCTGTTTCCGCTGGAGTGGCTGTCGCGGCCGGGTTGGCCTGCCTGGCCGCCCCGCTTGCCAGCCAGGCGGCAACCACCGCGTATCCGACGGCTCCGTTCGACGTGAGGTACGGAAACACTTACGCGGTGGGCACCGTGACCTTCTTCAATCGCGGAGTGGCAACCGACGGTACGGTCAAGTCGGTGAGCTTGACCGACTGTCGCTTCATCCGGGTTCAGGCACTCAATCCGGCCGGCCACCAGCTCAGCCCCGATTCGGTCGATGATTCCAACATTGCCTGTGACGGTAACGTCCTGGCGACCACCAACCTGCCTGCCGACGTCATCGGCGGCGCGGCCTCGGTCCGAGTGAGCCTGATGGCCGTTGACCTGCACAGCGGTGTCGAGAAGTTCCTCGTCTCGCAGCGGGTCTTCCCCTCCTGATCTGATGTTGTAACGTGCCGGGCATGACGGCAGTGTCACCGGCTTCGATGCTGGCCGGCCTGTTCGTCTCCGAGTCACCGCGACCGGAGTTCGAGCAGGCCTTCCGGCCGTACGCGCCGTTGATCGGTAGCTGGGATCTGGATGTCAGCTGGTACGACGACGAGGGGCAGCTGACCCGCGAGACCAAGGGTGAATGGCATTTCGCATGGGCTCTGGATGGCAGCGCGGTAGCTGACATCTGGATCACGCCGAGCCGAGCGGTTCGCACCTCGCCGGAGGACGGTGAATGGGGGCTCAGCATCCGGATCTACGATCCTGAGCTGGACGCATTCCGGTCGACCTGGATGGGGCCTCGCGCTGCGCTGGTGAAGACCTTCATCGGGCATGCCGGGCCGGGCAGCATCACGCTCGAGGCCCGCGACTCGGACCTGGCCAAGACTCGGTGGATCTTCACCGACATCACCGCGACGAGCTTCCAGTGGCGCAACGAGGACGAGGACGCCGACGGCAGGATCTTCGTACGGCAACGCTTCTCAGGTACCCGCGCTGTAGACCTCGACGACGGCTTCCGCCAGGCGTAGGAGTTCGTCGCGGAGGTCGCTTGGTTCGAGTACCTCCACGACATCACCGAAGCCGAGCAGGATGCCGCAGGCGGCCTCGCGGATGCGGAAGCGCATCGACAGTCGCGGCCACTCGTCATCCTCGGCTGGTACGTCGTGCACGCGCTCACCCCGGGCCAGCATCGGCGCGGAGATCCGTCTGACCTGCTCCGCCCGATCCGGCCGCACCCGGAGTAGTACATACACTCCTTTGGCCGGCAGCGTCCGCTCCAGGCCTGACCGCAGGCGGTCCCATTCCTCTTGCAGGTCGAGGTTTTCCGGCCTAACCGCTGCTACGTCCAGTACGTCCACCTGCTCGACCCGCGACACCCTGTACATCCGCGCGACCCCGCGATGGGCTGCCACCAAGTACCAGCGTCCCGCCTGTTCGACGAGGCCCCAGGGGTCGACGGTACGGCGTACCGACCGGCCCTCGCTGGCTGAGGCGTAGCGGATGGCTACCCGACGACGGGTGACCACGGCCTGGCGTAGTACAGGCAGTGCACCGGTGTCCTCGGCATCGGCGAACCACCGGCGCCGGTCGACGACTATGGCGTCGGACAGAGCCTCTGCGTCGTCCTGCAACTGCAGCGGAAGCGTGGAGGACAGCTTGCCCATCGCAGACTGCAGTGCGTCATGCAGGCCGAGCTCCTGCGACAGAGACGCCCTACCGCTCCAGGCAAACAACGCCTGCGCCTCCCGCGGAGTCAGCCCGCTCACATCGGCCCGATAGCCCGGCAGCAACACACAACCGCCGTTGCGCCCGCGCTCCGTGTAGACCGGTACGCCGGCAGCCGACAACGCCTCCATGTCGCGCATCACCGTCCGGGTCGACACCTCCAGCCGCTCGGACAGCTCCCGCGCGCTCAACCGGGGATGGCGCTGCAGCAGCAGGATGATCTGCAGCAACCGGTCAGCTCGCACTTCTCGAATATACGACAGAAGATGTCGTACTTACCCGGCGAGAGTGGTTCCGACAACGCAATCACTGGAGGAACCGTGACCGACCCACGCCCGATGCTCGCCCGCGCTCTGGACCAGACCCAGGCGATGATCGACACCATCGGCGCCGACGACCTGGCCCTGCCGACGCCCTGCCCGGAGTACGACGTCGAGACGCTGCTCGGCCACCTGATGACCGTCATCGCCCGGATCGACCTCGCGCTGACCGGCAACAACCCGCTGTCGATCCCGACCGTGACACCCGGTGTGAAGGACTTCCCCGCCACCTGGAAGGAGCGCCGCACCGCCGCCGACGAAACGCTCTCCAACCCCGCTGTCCTCACCATGACCTGCACAGTGCCGTGGGGAACCATCCCCGGCGCCGCCGCAATCGCCTCCTACACAAGCGAACTGGCCACCCACGCCTGGGACCTCGCCAAGGCCACCGGCCGCACCGACCTACTGGACGACACCATCGCCACCTACTGCCTCCCCCTCTCCCAGCAGTTCCTCCCCGCCACACCCCGAGGCGGCCACATCCCGTTCGGCCCGGTGGTCGAGGTCCCCGAAGACGCCTCCCCCTACGACCGCCTAGCCGCCTGGCAAGGCCGCCAGCCCTGATCAAACCGGCCTGATCAAACCGGCCTGACCGAACCGGCCTGACCGAACCGGCGTGGCCGGACCAGCGTGGCCGGACCAGCCTGGCCGGACCAGCCTGGCGATCACGGGCGGACGAGTACCTTCAGTGCCGTCCGCTCGTGCATCGCGCGGTAGCCGGCCGGGATGTCTTCCAGGGTGACGGTCTTATCGAAGACCTTGCCGGGGGCAACTTTGCCGGCCAGTACGTCCGGGAGCAGCCGTTCGATGTAGGCGCGAGCGGGGGCGGCGCCGCCGGTGAGGGTGATGTTGGGGACGAAGAAGCCGGCGAAGCTCGCGGGCGCGTCGGCGTACTGCGGAACGCCGACCCGGCTGATCACGCCGCCTGGCCTGACGATGCCGAGCGCCTGGTCGTAGGCCTCGCGGAAGCCGACCGCGTCGATCACCACGTGGGTGCCGTCGCCGCCGGTCAGCTCGCGGACCTTCGCGACACCCTCGTCACCCCGCTCGGCAACAACATCCGTAGCGCCGAACTCGACCCCAAGCTCCGTACGCTCCTTGTGCCGCCCCATCAACACAATCCTCGACGCTCCCAACTGCTTGGCCGAAAGCACTGCCAGCAGACCGACTGCGCCGTCGCCGATCACGGTCACCGCCGTGCGCTCGCTGACGCCACCCTTCACCGCCGCGTGGTAGCCCGTGCCGTAGACATCCGACAGCGTGAGCAGCGACGGCAGCAACTCGGAGTCCTCGCCAACCGGTACCTTCACCAGCGTTCCGTCCGCCAGCGGTACGCGGACCGCCTCGGCCTGGCCGCCACCGATGCCGTTGCTGCCCCAGAACCCGCCATGCCGGCAGGATGTCTGGAGTCCTTCGCGGCAGAAGTCGCAGGTCCCGTCCGACCAGGCGAACGGGGTGATGACCACATCACCGCGCTTGACGGTCGCCACCTCACTACCGATCTCCTCGACGACTCCGATGAACTCGTGGCCCATCGGCTTGCCGCCAGGCGGGACGGGCGCACCGTGGTACGGGTGGAGATCGCTCCCGCAAACGCAGGAGCGGATGACCCGCAGTACCGCGTCGGTGGGCTGCTGGATGACCGGGTCCGGTACGTCGATCACTCGGACGTCGCCGGCGCCGTACAGGTATGTCGCTCGCATAGCTTCCTCTCAACTGGCTTGGATGTCCCCAGTGAAGGCGCTCGCACTCCGACCCGGCAGTGTCTGTCGTTCCAGGTAACGGCAGTACCTCCTTCAGACCCGAACAGCGACGTAGCGTGGAGGCATGGACCACAGAGCCGAGATCCGCGAGTTTCTCAGCTCCCGGCGTGCGCGGATCACCCCTGAGCGCGCCGGGCTACCCGCGTACGGAGGCAACCGCCGGGTGAAGGGACTGCGCCGGGAGGAGGTCGCCCTGCTCGCCGGAGTGTCCGTGGACTACTACATCCGCCTGGAACGCGGGAACCTCAGCGGAGCCTCCGAGAGCGTGCTGGAGTCAGTAGCCCGGGCACTGCAACTCGACGAGGCCGAACAGTCCCACCTGTTCGCCTTGGCCCGGCAGAGCACAGCAACCCCGGCCCGGCGCCGCCGCAGTACTACGCAAGCCGTGAAGCCGGCCATCCAACAGATCCTCGACGCGATCACCGACGCACCGGCCTGGGTCCGCAACGACCGCCACGACATGCTGGCCGCCAACCAGATGGCGTCGGCCTTGTACGCCCCGATGCTCGCCGACCCGCACCGCCCGGCGAACACCGCCCGCTTCGTCTACCTGGACCCCGCATCCAAGGACTTCTTCCCGCACTGGGACAGAACAGCCGACGACATCGCCGCGATCCTGCGCAGCCACGCCGGCAGCAACCCACACGACAAGGCGCTCACCGAGCTGATCGGCGAACTCTCCACCCGCAGCGAGGACTTCCGCACCCGCTGGGCGACCCACAACGTCCGCTTCCACCGCACCGGCAAGAAGCAACTCCATCACCCCGTCGTAGGCCTCCTGGACCTCGACTTCGAGGCCATGGAGTTCCCCTCCTCCCCCGGCCTGACCATGCTCGTCTACACAGCCGCACCGGGCACCCCCACCGCGGATGCCCTGACGCTGCTCGCGAGCTGGGCCGCCACCGAATCAGTTGCCCACAGCAAGGAGTAGTCAGTGCACCTGCTACCCAGCACGCCGAGCACCAAGGGACCGGCCGAGATGTTCACCGGCGATGTCTGGTTCGACGTGATCATCCGCGGCGAGGAGCCGTCCCGCGTGCGGGTCAACACCGTCCGCTTCGCTCCGGGCGCCCGGACGGCCTGGCACAGGCACGCGCAGGGCCAGACGCTGCACGTCACCGACGGGGTCGGGCTCATCCAGGCCCGCGGTGGCGAGGTCACCACGATCCGCCCGGGCGACGTGATCTACACGCCGCCCGGCGAGTGGCACTGGCACGGTGGATCACCGGACAACTTCATGGTCCATACGGCCATCTGGGAGGCCGGCGAGCCGGACGTGCCCGAGTCCGAGTGGGGCGAGCACGTCACGGACGCGGAGTACGGCGTCTCGTAGTACCGGTCAGCCGGTGATGCCGCCGTTGAGGGTCAGGCCGCCGTCGATGGTGATGGTCTGGCCGGTGATCCAGGAGGCTTCGTCGGAGAGCAGGAACCACACCAGGGACGCGACGTCCTCGGGCGTGCCCAGGCGCTTCAGCGGGTACGCCGCGGCGACCTTCTCCTCGCGGCCTTCGTAGAGAGCGCCGGCGAATCGGGTCTTCACCACGGCGGGGGCGACCGCGTTGACCCGGATCGCCGGGGCGAGCTCCACCGCCAGCTCTGCCGTCACGCGCGACAGCATCGCCTTCGTGGCGCCGTACCAGCCGATGCCCGGTGACGGCGACAAGCCGGCCACCGAGGACAGGTTGACGACCGAGCCGCCGTGAGCGCGCATCCACGCATCGCTGCACGCCTTGACCCAGGCGATGGTCGCCAGCACGTTGGTGTCGACCATCTTGGCCGCGACCGCGCTGTCCACGTCGAGCAGCGAGCCGTAGATCGGGTTGATACCGGTGTTGTTGACCAGCAGATCGACCGATCCGTACGTCGCGACCGCCGCCGCCACCACACTCGCGCGGTGAGCCGGATCGGCCGCGTTGCCGGCGACCGCCATCGCGTTGTCGCGACCGCCCAGGCCGGCGATCGCCTCGTCCAGCGCCTCCTGCTTGCGCCCCGTGATGATCACATGGGCACCGTCGGCCACCAGCCGCTTGGCGATCGCCAGCCCGATGCCGCGGGAGGCACCGGTGACGATCGCCGTCTTGCCTTTCAGCGTCATCAGCTCAGGCGCTCCAGGATCACAGCCATGCCCTGCCCGCCGCCGACGCACATCGTCTCCAGGCCGAACTGCTTGTCCTCGAACTGCAGGCCGTTGACCAGCGTGGTCATGATCCGCGCGCCGGTCGAGCCGAACGGGTGGCCGAGCGCGATCGCGCCGCCGTGCACGTTCAGCCGGTCCTCGTCGATACCGAGCTCACGCGCCGAGCCGATCACCTGGACGGCGAACGCCTCGTTGATCTCGACCAGATCGATGTCGCCGATGCTCATCCCGGCCCGGGCCAGCGCCTGCTTGGTCGCGTCGACCGGGCCGAGGCCCATGATCTCCGGCGACAAGCCGCTCACGCCGGTCGAGACGATCCGGGCCAGCGGGGTCAGGCCGAGCTCGCGCGCCTTGGTGTCGCTCATGATCACCACGGCCGCGGCGCCGTCGTTCAGCGGGCAGCAGTTGCCGGCGGTGACCGTACCGTCCGGACGGAACACCGGCTTGAGCTGGCTGACCTTCTCCAGCGTCGTACCGGCCCGCGGACCGTCGTCCGCACTGACCACCGTGCCGTCGGGCAGCGTCACCGGGACGATCTCGCGCTCGAAGAAGCCGTTGTTGATCGCCTTCTCGGCCAGGTTCTGCGACCGTACGCCGAACGCGTCCTGGTCTTCCCGGCTGATCCCGCGCAGCGTCGCGACGTTCTCCGCGGTCTGCCCCATCGAGATGTAGACGTCCGGGATCAGCCCGTCCTCGCGCGGGTCGTGCCAGGTCTCGTTGGTCTCGGCGTACTTGACCGTGCGCTGGACGGCGTCCGCGAAGACCTCGTTGAACGAGCTCGGGTCGCCGACCCCGGCCGAGCCGAAGTTCTTGTACCGCGAGACGCACTCGACCCCGGCGCTGACGAAGATGTCGCCCTCGCCGGACTTGATCGCGTGGAAGGCCATCCGCGCGGTCTGCGTCGACGACGCGCAGAACCGGTTGATCGTCGTCGCGGGCGTGTTGTCCCAGCCCAGCTGGACGGCGACCCGGCGGGCCATGTTGCCGCCGTGCTCGTCGTGCGGCTCGGCGCACCCGAGCATCAGGTCCTCGATCTGGTCCCCGGTCAGGCCGGCCTTGTCGACGGCCGCCTTGATCATCTGGACGGCCAGATCGTCCGGCCGGATCGAGGTCAGCGACCCCTTGTTGGCCCGGCCGATCGGCGACCGCGCGGTGGAGACGATGACTGCTTCAGGCATACCGATTCCTTTCAGAGGCCCAGATCGCGGCCGATGAGTTCCTTCATGATCTCGTTCGAGCCGGCCCAGATCTTGGTGACGCGCGCGTCCCGCCAGGCGCGGGCGACCCGGTACTCGTTCATGTAGCCGTAGCCGCCGTGCAGCTGGACGCAGGCGTCGAGGATCTCGTTCTGTACCTGTGCACTCCACCACTTCGCCTTGGCTGCGTCCACAGCCGACAGCCGGTCCTCGTCGTGCGCGACCACCGCGTTGTCGACGTAGGCCTGGGTCACCTCGGCCTTGGTGACGAGCTCGGCGATCAGGAACTTGTTGTACTGGAACGAGCCGACCGGCTGGCCGAACGCCTTGCGCTGCTTCACGTACTCGATCGTCTCGTCCAGGATCTGGGTCGCGTGCGCGATGTTGGACACCGCGGCGCCGATCCGCTCCTGGGCCAGCCGCTCCATCATGTGGATGAAGCCACGGTCGAGCTCGCCGAGCACGTTCTCGTCCGGGACGAACAGGTCCTCGAAGAACAGCTCCGACGTGCCGGACTCGGTCTGCCCGACCTTGTCGAGCTTGCGGCCGCGGGCGAACCCCGTCATGCCCTCCTCGACCACGAACAGCGTGATGCCCTTCGCGCCCTTCTCGGGGGTGGTCCGGGCGGCGACGATGACGAGGTCGGCCATGTCGCCGTTGGTGATGAAGGTCTTCGACCCGTTCAGCACCCAGCCGCCGTCGGCCTTCTTCGCGGTCGTCTTCAGCGCGGCCAGGTCGGAGCCGCCGGACGGCTCGGTCATCCCGATCGCGGCGATGTACTCGCCGGAGCAGAACTTCGGCAGCCAGCGCTGCTTCTGCTCCTCGGTGCCGAGGTCGACGAAGTACGGCGCGGCACAGTCGTAGTGGATGCCGAAACAGCTCGACAGCGAGGCGGAGACCTTCGAGACCTCCTCGGCGAACACCTGGTTGAACCGGTAGTCGCCGACTGACGAGCCGCCGTACTCCTCCGGTACGTCGAGGCCGAGGAAGCCCTGCTTGCCGGCCTCCAGCCAGGCGGCCCGCTCGATCGTCTTCTCCTCGAGGAACTGCTCCATCCGCGGCACCAGCGAGCGGTCGCAGTACTCCTTGGCACTGGCCCGGAAGGCGTGGTGGTCCTCGTTGAAGATGATCCGTTCCATCGCTGTCCTCCCGAGATGTCCGCGTGATCACGCTGCGTCGGCGCTGTCGCCACCTGATGGCTAAGCGCTTGCTTAGCTTCGCGAACTTAGGGCATGGTGTCAACGTGTCCGCAGTCACCAGCCCCCTCGCGTGGGAGCACGTCCAGCCCGCCGCCGCCCGCCGCCTGCTCACCGGCGCCATCGAGGCGTTCGCCGAGCGTGGCTTCCAGGCCACCACCACCCGCGACATCGCCTCCCGGGCCGACATGTCACCGGCAGCGCTCTACGTGCACTACCCCTCGAAGGAACGCCTGCTCTTCGAGATCAGCCTGTACGGTCACCGCGCCGCGCTGGAGATCCTGACCGCGGCCGACACCGCCGACACCCCCGCGGACCGCCTCCGCGCCATGGTGGCCGCCTTCACCGCCTGGCACGCCGAACACCACACCATCGCCCGCGTGGTCCAGTACGAGTTGGCGGCCCTCTCCCCCGAACACTTCACCGAGGTAGCCACCATCCGCCGAGCCATCTCGTCCCTGATCGAAAAGGTCCTCGCCGACGGCGTGAGCAACGGCACCTTCACGGTCCCCGACCTCCCCGGCACCACGCTGGCAGTCCTCTCCCTCTCCATAGACGTAGCCCGCTGGTACGACCCCACCCGCCGCCCTTCACCGGAGGCTCTCGGCGCAACGTACGCCGACCTCGCCCTCCGCATGGTCCAGGCATAGAAAAGCCCCGCTCCCTCAGAAGAGGTGCGGGGCTTCGTCTACGAAGATCAGACCTGCAGAGCGGCCTGTACGTCGAGGTGGATGTCGACCTTGTCGCCGATGAGGAGCTTGCCGCCCTCCAGCGGGACGTTGAAGTCGATACCCCAGTCCTTGCGGCTGATCGAGGTCGAGCCCTCGAAGCCGATGATGGTCTGACCGTAGGCGTTCTGGTCCACGCCGAGGAACTCGACGGCGAACTCGATCGGCTTGGTGACGTCCTTGATGGTCAGCTCGCCGGCCAGGATGTAGTCGTCGCCCTCGGGCTTGATGCCGGTGCTGACGAAGGTCATCTTCGGGCTGTTCTCGGCGTCGAAGAAGTCACCGGAGCGCAGGTGACCGTCGCGCTGCTCGCTCCGGGTGTGCACCGAGGCCAGCTCGACGGCGACGGTGGTCGTCGACTCCTCGATCGAGTCCTTGACGATGATGTCGCCGGAGAACTCCTGGAAGGTGCCGCGGACCTTGGTCATCAGGTGCCGGACGGTGAAGCCGATCTCGGAGTGCGCGACGTCGAGGGCGTAGGTTCCGGACACGAGGCCGGGAATCGTGGTGGTGGCGGTGCTCATCTGTGGGGGTCCTTTCACAAACCGGGGAGCTATGGGGGCGTCGCAGTCGAGGTTCGTTAAAACTTCAACCAACGACGTCGACAGTAGATATGAACTATTTAAAAGTCAACTACATTCCCGGTACACTGATCCGGTGACGATGACGACTGGGACCCGGTGGCTTGACTCCGAGCAGCAGGTGGCGTGGCGCGCCTACCTGCTGGGCACTGCACGCCTGATGGCCAAACTCGACGACGATCTCCGACAGTTCGGCCTGGGCATCAACGACTACGAGATTCTGGTCCGGCTCTCCGAGGCGCCAGAGCGCCGCCTCCGGATGGCCGAACTGGCCGACCGGCTGCACCAGAGCCGCTCCCGCCTGACCCACACGGTCGGCCGCCTGGAGGCAGCCGAACTGGTCCGCCGCACCTCGTGCAAGAGCGACAAGCGCGGCGTCTGGGCCGAGCTGACCGACGCCGGCTTCTCCCTCCTGGAGCACGCCGCGCCGTACCACGTGGAGGGCGTCCGGGAGAACCTCGTCGACCTCGTCTCCCCCGAGGACTTCGCCGCCCTCGGCCGCGTCTTCGACGCCGTCTCCGAACACATCGGCCAGCGCTGACCGCTGATCTCGGCTTCCCGACGGGTGCTCAGATCGTCTTCCAGGGCGACTCGATCACCCACGGGGGCCGCGGATCCACCGAGGACCCGAACCACATCCTCGGCCACTCGTACCCGTTCCTGATCGCCTCGGCAGCGGCCGCCGCGCTGCCCGAGCGCGGCTGGCGTTTCGTCAACCGGGGCGTGAGCGGAGACACACTGGCCGATCTCGCCGCCCGCTGGCAGCAGGACGCGATCGACCTGCGCCCGGACGTGCTCAGCATCCTCGTCGGGGTCAACGACGTCGACGCGCTGCTCGGCGGCAAGTCGGACGACGTCGACGGTTCCGCTTTCGCAGCGGAGTACCGGTTGTTGCTGGACCGGACCCGCGTCGCGCTGCCGGACGTGCGCTTGGTGCTGGGCGAGCCGTTCTACCTGCCGACCAGCCCGGATCCCGGGCTCCACGCCGATTGGGCGTCTGCTGTGAGGCAACGAGCCGAGATCGTACGAGAGCTGGCCGCCTCCTTCGACGCCGTCCTCGTGCCCAACCAGGCCGCCTTCGACAGCGCAGTACTGCGTGCGCCCGCCGAGCACTGGATCTGGGACGGCATCCATCCGACGTACGCCGGCCAGCGAGTGCTCGCCGACGCCTGGATCGCCGCGATCACTTCACCGGCGGCGTGATCTCGAAGGCGGCCTCATCGCGGTCGGCGCCGCGGTAGGCCATCATCGACTGCTGCATCCGGCGCTTCAGCGGCGGTAGGTGGTTGATGACGCGCATCACCGTCCGCATGCCCGCCAGCGCCACCCGGCCGATCACCGGCTTGTGCATCGGGTCGGCCGACGTCATCTGAGCCCGTGACTTCAGTACCGCGTCGAAGCCGTACTCGATCATCGCCTTCTCGTAGTCCGCGACCGCCTCGATCAGCCCGCTTCGTCCGTCCCTGACGTCAATGAGCTTCTTGCACAGCTGCAGCGCATCGCGAAGCGCGGTGTTGGCGCCGACCCCACGCCCCGGCGTCATCGTGTGGATCGCGTCACCCAGCAGCGTCACGTTGGTCGTCGGCCAGGCATCCAGCGGGACCGACGTCCAGATGTTCACCGGGAAGCACGTCCCCGGATCGGTCAGCTCGAACAGCCGCCGCAGCTTCGGACTCCAGCCCGGCGTCACCGCCAGCGCGACGTCGACCAACTCCTGGCCGCGAAGGTCCATGACGGTGGCCGGCAGCTTGTCGGCGGCTGCCCACAGACCCCAGTTGATGTAGTCGCGGGTGTTGTCGAACTGCAGTCCCGGCCAGCGGCGGATCAGATCCTCGGTGTTGCCGCCGATCCCCTCCTTGACGTTGCCGTCACGGTCCCACTGGAACTCCATCACGTGCAGGATGCAGCCGAATCCGTGCGGCGCCTGCAGCATCGTGATGCCCTCGAACACCTTGGGCGAGACGAGTTTCGCGCTCTCCTCGGTGATCGGCAGCTTGCCGGCCAGCGCGATGATCCCGGTCGGCTCGGTCTTCGCCTGCGGCAGGTACTGCCGGCGTACCCGGGAGCCCGAACCGTCGGCGGCGACCAGCAGGTCACCGGTCTCGGACGAGCCGTCGGCGAAGTACGCCGTGACAGCCTCACCCTGCTGCTCGAACCGGACGAACTCCTTGCCGAACTCGACCACGTCGTCCAGCCCGGTCAGCAGCACCTGCCGCAGCGTCATCCGGCTGATCGACTTCTCGCTCTCGATCGGGTCGGTGGCCGGCGGCAGCTCCATCGAGAGAACCTCCTTGAGGTCCTCGGTGACCATGTTGAAGTACCTGGGATCGCGCGCCTTCGTCGCGACGAACGTGGCGAACAGTTCCTTGGGCAGCAACACGCTGAGCGCCCGGCTGCCGTCGGGGTCGATCCCGACCCGGTAGCCGTGCAGCCCGTCGGTCCGCAGGACGTCCCGCTCGAACACGCGCACCTCGATGCCGGCCCGCTTCAGCCCGTGGGCGAGCGCCAGCCCGCCGGTCCCGCCACCGATCACCAACACCTTCATCGGTCCCGCCTCCACTACGATTGTCTCGGATCTACAAGTATCTCGGCTCTTCAAGTATCTCGATAAGCCGAGTATCTTGGAGATCCGAGAGAAATGCAAGCCCGTCGTCGTGGAGGTCTGTGATGAGTACCCGGGAAGAGCTGGCCGCCGAGCTGCAGGAGCGGATGGTCCGCTTCATCGCGGACGTGATCCTGTTCAACCACGCCGTGTCGGCCAAGGTCGGCCTGGGCGGCAGCGACTCCCAGTTCATGACTCTGCTGCAGTCGTACGGCCCGCTGACCCCACGGCAACTGTCCGAACACACCGGCCTCACCTCCGGTACGGTCACCGGCGTGATCGACCGCTTGGAGGGCATCGGCCTGATCACCCGCGAGCCCGACCCCAACGACCGCCGCAAGGTCCTGGTCACCCCGTCCTTCGACGCGATCCAGGAAAAGCTCGCTCCCCTGTACGCCGAACAGGGCCGCCGCATGCACGAGGTCCTGGCCAGCCGCTCCGACGCCGACCTGCGGGTGATCTCCGACTTCTTCCGCGACTCGATCGCCAACCAGCAGCCGATCGACATCGCCTAGCCGCGGGTAGTACCTGGCACCACGGCCCGCCAGGAAATCAGGCTCCGGTACTACGGTTCGCACCGCCGCCCTGGAACTGGCCCGCCCCAACACCCACTGACAAAGAGAAAGGCCCGCCCGGCGCCTGCCGGACGAGCCTTTCTGTGTCTTCTGCTGTCAGTCGCGGGTGAGCTTGCGGTAGGTGACGCGGTGCGGGCGAGCCGCCTCCGCGCCGAGGCGGTCGACCTTGTTCGCCTCGTAGGCCGCGAAGTTGCCCTCGAACCAGAACCACTTCGACGGGTCCTCGTCAGTACCTTCCCAGGCGAGGATGTGG
The DNA here is from genome assembly GCF_039537185.1 of Kribbella ginsengisoli. Lineage (NCBI taxonomy): Bacteria > Bacillati > Actinomycetota > Actinomycetes > Propionibacteriales > Kribbellaceae > Kribbella > Kribbella ginsengisoli. Next base: position 549,375 of record NZ_BAABAA010000003.1, read on the forward strand.
GTCGCGACGCGGTCGAGGAACCACCGGTCGTGGGAGATCACCACGGCACAACCCGGGAACTCGAGCAGCGCGTCCTCGAGCGACTGCAGCGTCTCGACGTCCAGGTCGTTGGTCGGCTCGTCGAGCAGCAGCAGGTTGCCGCCCATCTTCAGCGTCAGCGCCAGGTTCAGCCGGTTGCGCTCACCGCCGGACAGTACGCCGGTCGGCTTCTGCTGGTCCGGCCCCTTGAACCCGAACGACGCGACGTACGCGCGGCTCGGCATCTCGAAGTTCGCGACCTTGATGTAGTCGAGCTCGTCGGAGACCTGCTGCCAGACCGTCTTCTTCGGGTCCAGACCGCCGCGCGACTGGTCGACGTACGAGATCCGGACCGTCTCACCGAGCTTGAGGCTGCCGTTGTCGGGCGTTTCCTCGCCGACGATCATCCGGAACAGCGTCGACTTGCCGACACCGTTCGGGCCGACGACGCCGACGATGCCGGCCCGGGGCAGCGAGAAGCTCAGCCCGTTGATCAGAACGCGATCGCCGAACCCCTTCACCAGCTTGTCGGCCTCCAGCACCGTGCTGCCCAGGCGCGGACCCGCCGGGATGTTGATCTCGTCGATGTCGCGCGGCTTGGAGCGCTCGGCCTCGGCCGCGAGCTCCTCGTACCGAGCCAGCCGGGACTTGCTCTTGGTCTGCCGGGCCTTCGCGTTCGACCGGACCCACTCGAGCTCGCGCTCCAGGATCTTCGCCCGCTTCGCGTCCTTCTGGCCCTCGACGACCAGCCGCTGCTGCTTGGTCTCCAGGTACTTCGAGTAGTTGCCCTCGTACCCGTAGGTCTTGCCGCGGTCGAGCTCGAGGATCCACTCGGCCACGTTGTCCAGGAAGTACCGGTCGTGGGTGATCGCCAGGACGGCGCCCGCGTACTTCTGCAGGTGCTGCTCGAGCCACAGCACCGACTCGGCGTCCAGGTGGTTGGTGGGCTCGTCGAGCAGCAGCAGGTCGGGCGCCTGCAGCAGCAGCTTGCACAGCGCTACCCGGCGGCGCTCACCACCGGACAGGTTGTCGACGAGCGCGTCCGGTGGCGGACAGCGCAGCGCGTCCATCGCCTGCTCCAGCTGAGCGTCGACGTCCCACGCGTTGCGGTGGTCGAGCTCGGTCTGCAGGTCGCCCATCTCGGTCAGCAGCGTGTCGTAGTCGGCGTCCGGGTCGGCCAGCTCCGCGGAGATCTCGTTGAAGCGGTCGAGCTTCTTCTTGGTGTCGCCGACCCCTTCCTCGACGTTCTCGAGCACGGTCTTGCCCTCGGTCAACGGCGGCTCCTGCAACAGGATCCCCACCGTCGCGCCCTCGGCCAGCCGCCCCTCACCGTTGTTGGGCTGATCCAGCCCCGCCATGATCTTGAACAACGAGGACTTGCCGGTACCGTTCGGCCCGACCACGCCGATCTTCGCCCCGGTCAGAAAGTTCAGGGTGACATCGTCGAGCACGACCTTGTCCCCATGCGCCTTCCGGACGTTGCGAAGGGTATAGATGAATTCCGCCATACCCCAGAGCCTATGTCCCAACCCCCACCCACCCCCAATCGCCACCACCCACCCCGCACCAGCACGAGGCACTCCGGCGTTCGCAGGTACTTCGCTGCCCGCGTGCTCGAACGCCGCGTGCTCGCCTGCTCGCATGCTCGAACGGTCAGGTGCTCGGACGGTCGGGTGCTCACATGCGCCGCAGTGAAGGAGTCAGTGAGGATTGGAGAACGGCGGGTGGACTGTGAGCTGGATCTCCCCCACCGATACGACGATTGGCGCGGCAGCGACGCACGCCGGAGGAGCGGACTCACTGGCGTTTGCCGGAGATGGACTGCAGGTTGCTGCGGTTTGAGACGACCGCCGAGCAGGTGCCGCCCAAACGCACGCGATTCAGCAGCATCGATCGATCGCGGGTGAGCGGCGCCCGGTTCAGGTGATTCGCGGCCCGCCACCGCAAACTCAGGCATTTCGGTCCCACGGGCACGCTAGGCACAACAGCAACTCCGGCATGCGGGTGCTCGGATTCGCCCGTACGCCGGTACGCCGGTACGCCGGTACGCCGGGTAGGGGCGACTTGGGGTGCGTCGGGCTCATGACTACTCCGATCCGCCGAAACCGCTGGTACTCGGAGCGTTCGCCTCGCGAGTTGGTGGTGGGATGGGTGGGCTACTCAGGAGTGCCCAGGTAGGTGGTTGGTAGGGGTTGTTCTGTGGGGGTCGTGGGGCCTGGGGTGAGTTTGTAGGCGGTGGCTTGGGGGCGGGAGGTTACTACGGCCGTCAGGTCGCCGTTGGTGAAGTGGAGGGCTGCGCCGTCTTCGGCTGCGTAGCCGGTGGGGAAGCCGGATTGGATGAGGGCTCGGTAAGTGCCGCGGCGGAGGGGCTCGCCGTCGTAGTGGGGGCAGGCGCTGCCGGGGAGCAGGCCTAGTCCGTCGGGTAGTGGGGCTAGGCCGTTTGAGTTGAAGGAGTCGGTCACGGAGGCTTCGAACCAGCAGTTCATGCCGGCGCTGATTCCGGCGAGGATCACGCCTTCTCGGTAGGCCTTCGTGAGGGCGACGTCGAGGCCGTGGACCCGCCAGACCGCCAGGAGGTTCGCGGTGTTCCCGCCGCCGACGTAGATGATGTCCTGCTCCAGGACGAACGCGTCGAGGTCGGTGACGGTGCGATTGAAGAGGGACAGCACGGTCGCTTCGGCCCGGTCCGGGCCGAAGGCGGCGAGGAACTTCTCGCTGTAGCCGTCGGAATCACCGCTGGCCGTCGGCACGAAACAGACCCGTGGCTTGCGGCCCGCCGGCGCGAGCGAGAGCAAGTAGTCGTCGAGCAAGGGGTTGTCGGGCTCCATCGAGAAGCCGCCACCACCCATCGCCAGGATCTGTGCATCCACCATCGAGATTCCCCTCGGGTTCCAGAGCGACTACGACGTCACCACATCTTTGTCTACTAGGCGGCTTGGGGCTCGGGCATTTCCTCGTCGAGGAGAGGCGGCTCCTGGAGTTGGGCCCGTGGTGGGGTTTTGACGAAGGTGGCCGTGCCCCTGGAGAGGTCGTGGCCGACGCCGAAGGCTTCGAGGACCAGTTTCGATCTCGGCGCACCTTCCTCGTCCTGCCACTCGTTCGTGCGGAAGCGGCCGCTCACCACCACCGGATGACCGCGCTCCATCGACTGCTTGACGTTCGTCGCGAGTGCGCGCCAGCACTCGACGGTGAACCAGTTCGTCGGCCGGTCGACCCAGCCACCAGTACCCCGATCGAACTGGCGCGGCGTGGTGGCCAGCCGGAACGTCACCACCGGCACCCCCTCCGACACCTCCCGGTACCGGATGTCGCTGCCGATCCACCCCTGCACCGCCACATAGGTCTCGCTGAAGCTCATGTCCTCCGCCTTCCTGAGGTCGCATCTGTGCTGTCACCAGAGAAGGTGCCCGCCCACGCCCCGATTCCGGGAACGACTTTCCAGCCTGGGGAAAACTATATTTCAGTCTTGACTTATATAAGCCGAACCCGGCACTCTGGTGCAGCCGAAGACGACAACCACCGAGAGGGAACCCCCGTGATCGACATCCTCGAGCACATCGCCGCGATCCAGCGCCAGGTGAGCCAGACCGGCGAAGAGGTCCGCGTGACGCTGCGGCGTAGCTATCAGGCAGAGGTCGAGGACGTCTGGGACGCGCTGACCGACCCGGACCGGATCCGCCGCTGGATGATGCCGATCACCGGCGAGCTGAAGGTCGGCGGCAGCTTCCAGCTGGAAGGCAACGCCGGCGGCGAGATCCTCGAATGCGAACCACCGAAGCGGTTCAAGGTCAGCTTCGGCGGCCCGGCCAGCCTGGTCGAGATCAGCCTGAGCCAGGACGGTGACTCCACCGAGCTCCAGATGGACCACTCGGTCCCCGCCGACTTCGGCGGCGCCAGCGGAGCGCTCTACGTCGGCCCCGGCTGGGACGGCGCCCTGCTCGGACTCGCCCTGTACGTCGAGGGCAAGCTCGAGGAGCACCACGACCCGCAGGAGATGGCCAACTCCCCCGAGGTGATCGAGTTCAACACGGCGTCGATCCACGCCTGGGTCAAGGCACTCCGCGACTCCGGCCTGGTCTCCGAGGAAGAACTGCGCGCCGCCACCGAGGCCTCAGCCGCCCAATTCGCCCCAGGTTCCTCAGCAGACGACTACCTCTGACCCGTACTACGAGACGCCGGCCAACCGCACAAGCTAGCTACCCAGAGCGCGCTTGGCCGCCGTCTTGGCGGCCCAGGCCATCCGCAGCAGACAGCTGCGAGCCCAAGACCACCGACTAACCGCGAGCGATGGCCAGCTTGTCGCGGCAGACGGTGTAGGCGTCAAGCTCCTCGCGGGCCGGTGCGACGACATGGCTGTCGGCAACCTTCTCCAGCTCCGTACGAAGCGCCTTGGCCACCAGGCGAGCCCGGCGGTTGGCGCCGCTGGTCGCGAAGAGGCGGCAGGCGATCGAGAGAGCCACTCCGAGGACAGCTCCGCCGACCAGCATCATCGTCGCGTACGGGATGCCCTCCCACTCCGGCAGCGTCACACCATCGAGGAAGGCGGCCAGTACGAGCCAGACAGCTCCACCCAGCGCTACCAGGAACAGCAACCACTGCAGGAACCGGGCCGCGGCCCACCAGCCCGGATTGTTGTTGGTGCCCAGGTCCGTACGAGCCACTGCCTGGTCCAGCTCGTCTCCGAGGGACTCCTCGCGCTTGCGGATCGCAGTACGGACTGAATCGGCCCAGGGGCGGGACAACCCGGCTGCGGCCTTGTTGGTGATCGTCCGGACGGCAGTGTCCATCCGGGCGCGCTGCACTGGAGTTGCCGCAGGCAACGTAGACCGTGCGATCGATACCTCGTTGGAGGCCGACTTGCGCAGCGCCTTCCCTTGCTGGCGGGGAACCTGGTCCAGATGCAAACGCCGCAACGGATCCGGCCGGAAGCGAGCAAGCCACTTGGTGACCGGCCATCCAGTCGCAGCAGTTGCCCGCTGCAAGTAGGACCGGCGCACGGCCTCTACAACGACAGGTAGCCCGCTAGCGTCCGACAATGCATCCACTAGCTCGGTGATGTCCGCTTGGGCGATCTCCGGGGTCTTCGCCGTGCCGCACTGGCTGGCCATCCGGTCTGCGACGCGATCCACGTCGGCAGCGAGTCGCTCGCGGGCAGCCCGCTTCGCGCTGACTCGCTTGACCAGCAGGTCCCGCAGGTCGTCCAGCCCGTCGCCGCTCATGGCAGATGTCGCCACAAGCTGCGGGTTCTTCAGACCGTCCGACTTGAGCAGCCGGGTCAGGTCGGCGAGGCAGCTCTCGCGTTGCTCGTCGGTGAGCTTGTCGGCGTGGTTCAGCGCGAACACCATCACCGACGAGTGCGACGCGAACGGCTTGATGTACCGGTTGTGCAGCGCCGCATCGGCGTACTTCTGCGGATCGACCACCCAGACCAGTACGTCGACCAGCTCGACCAGCCGGTCGACGATGAGCCGGTGCTCGACCTCGGTGGAATCGTGGTCAGGCAGGTCGAGCAGGACCAGCCCGTCGAGGTCCTCGGAGTGCGCGTCCTCGAGCGAGCTGCGGTGCTGCACCTGGTGCCGGCGCGGGATGCCCAGCCAGTTCAACAGCTCGCCGGCCGGCTCCTCGCCCCACACACAGGCCAGCGGCATCGAGCTGGTCGGCCGCCGGGTGCCGATCGCGGCCAGGTCCAGCCCGGTCAGCGCGTTGAACAGCGACGACTTGCCCGAACCGGTCGCACCGGCCAGCGCCACGACTGTCAGATCGCCGGACATCCTGAGCCGTTGGCTGGCCCGGTCCACGATCTGCGACGCCTCACTCAGGACCACCTGGTCCAGCCGTCCCCGGCCGGCCTCGGCAGCGTCCTCGACGGCCTCGATCTTCGTCAGGACATCGGTAGCGCCTCGCGTCAGGCCCTTGACCGTATCCACAGTTCCCGTCACGTGCAGTCCTCCACCGCGCGCGCGGCCTCCGTCAGTTGCCTGGGTGCATCGGGATCGACCGGATGCTGGTCGAGCACAGCCAGGTAGCGGGCGAATTCGGCATCCATCAAAGCATGAACTCTAGCGTCAAGATCGTCCCGGGCCTTGGCGGCCAGCCCGCGAACCGCCTCTTCGCCGAAGACGGCATCCAGCAGCCGCTGTCCGACCACGGCCGTACCGACTCCCGTCGCGGCCTTCGAGCCGGTCGGGACGCTCGCGGTACTGGCGAAGATGGAGATCATCAGGGCCAGGCCGAGGCCGTTCTCGCCGTAGGCAAGGATCTTCGCCGTACTGCGCTTGTCGGCGCCCTCCTGGCGAATCAGCTCGAACACGCCCTCCTGCCACTCCCGCACCGCGCGACCCGCCGCGTCCGGGAACTCCTCGGACATCCCACCCATCGCGGGGTCGCCGGCCGCGAGCAACTGGCGACCAGGCGCCGACGACTGCCAGGCCGCCTCGGCGCGCTCAGCACCGGCGGCGGCGTGCTCACGCAGCAACGACTCCAGGCCGGACTCGATGGCGTCCTTGAGGTCACGCGTCGGCGGCGGGTTGCCGACTACCGCAGTACGGACCTTGTCGCGCAGGCGGCCGACGTTGGTCTGCAGGCCCTTGAGCAGCTCGCCCGTGCCGACGAACTCCTGCCAGCGGGCCAGCACCTCGCCGCGCAGCATGGTGCCGTCCGTGGTCGCCTTGGCGATGTCCTGGACAGCCTGGTCGTACGCCGATTCCGCAGTCGACCGCAGCTCGACGACTGTGTCCGCCTGGGCCCTGACCGCCTTGGCGAAGGCCGGGGTCTTCTTGGTCATCGCAGTAACGGCGCCTTGGAGCGTACGCCGTACAACACCTGAACGCGCCTCGGCATCGGCGGCCAGGTCGATCAGCCAGTCCTTGATCGAGGCAACGACCTCGCTGGCCAGCATTCCGTTGCCATCGACAACGGTCTCCTTGATGCTGAACAGCGGCGAGTCGCCGAGTCCACGCTCGAGCAGCATCTGGGCCAGGTGGCCGGTGATGTCGTCGATCGTGTCGGACGGGGCTCGGTCGAGGACGACGGCTACCGCAGTACTGCGGTCTGACGCGCTCTGCAGGAACTCCCACGGGACCGCGTCGGCGTACCGGGCAGCAGTGGTGACGAACAGCCAGAGGTCGGCGGCCGCCAGCAACTGGGTGGCGAGGTCACGGTTGGCCTCGACGACCGAGTCGATGTCGGGGGCGTCGAGAATGGCCAGGCCCTGCGGGATGGTGTCGGCGGCGACCAGGCGGATCTGCCCGGGGTCCTCCATCCCGCCCGGGCTGTCACCGCTGGAGCGCGCCATATCGGGCAGTACGCGGTCATTGGTGAACCAGTCGGCGTCGGCCGGGTTGTGGATCAGTACTGGGGAACGGGTTGTTGGGCGCAGTACGCCGGGCTCGCTGACGACCTGCCCGATGATGCTGTTGACGAGCGTCGACTTGCCCGCCCCGGTCGACCCGCCAACCACCGCCAGCACCGGCGCCTCGAGCTGCACCAGGCGCGGCAGCACGTAGTCGTCCAGCTGATCCAACATCGCCTTCTGCTGCTGGCGGGCCTCATCAGCCCCCACCACATCAATAGGCAACCGACTGGCGGCCAATGCGCCCCGCAGCTTCATCAACGCCGTAATCAACGCCATAGCCGCCTGCTCAGTAGCCACCTCCTCAGCAGACTTCTCCCGCACAACCTCCGCAGGAGCATCAGCACCGGAGCCACCGTCGACAGCATCCGCACCGGGGTCGGCGCTGTCCGCACCGGAGTCGGCGCCATCCGCACCGGAGTCGGCGCCATCCGCACCGGAGTCGGCGACAGCACCCGCGGCGGAGTCGTTTGCCTCAGAGTCGGTACCACCCTGCGCACTGCCGTCGGAGTCGCGCTCGGCACTCCCGTCGTCCGCGACCGCAGTCAGTCCACCTACCGCAGCCGCGGATGCCTCAGCCTCCGCACCTGTGGGCGCCTCAGCACCCGCTGCATCCTCTGCCTGCACGCCACCGTCTTCGGCGGTCACAGCCGACTCGACCTCAGCGCTCTGCTCGGCATCAGACGCCGCCTCTGCATCCCCAGCAGGCTCCACGCCCTCCGCCGAGGAATCCGCCGCGTCCGCTTCGCTGACGTCGGAGTCCGGCTCTGTGTCTGGCTCTGCGTCCGCGTCGGAGTCGGTGCCGCCCTCGGCACTCTCGCCGTCCGTGACTGCGGTCGGTTCACCCTCCGCAGGCGCGGAGGCGTCAACGTCTGTCTCTGCCCCAGCTGCACTGTCACCGGAGCCGGCTTCAGCACTCTCGCCATCCGCGTCCGGGGCCAACTCGCCTTCCGCAGGCGCGCTCAACCCACCCTCCGCCGCTGCGGCTGCGGCTGCCTCTCCCCCTCCAGCCACCTCCTCGGCAGCCACGCCGTCCTGCTCCCCACCCGCCTCGACCGATGCGCCATCCTGCGCCCCGCCCGATGCGTCACTCTGTACTTCACCTGAGCCGGGTGCGTCGTCCTGCGCCTCGCCCTGCACTTCACCTGGGCCGGGTGCGTCGTCCTGCGCTTCGCCCGACTCGGCAGGTGCAGCCGAGTCGGTCTCTGCAGTCTGTTCGGCGTCAGCGGCCGGGGCCGGGCCGTCCTCCGCGTCCGCCGTCGCTTCAGCATCACCGGCGGGATCGGAGTCCGCAGCTGCAGCAGCCGACCCAGCATCGGCGCCAGATTCGGCGTCCGCCTCCGCTTCGGCAACTGTTTCGGCGTTGCCGTCAGCACCCTGCTCAGCGCTGGCGCTGGCGCTGGCGTCGGCGTTGGCCTCGGCGCTGGCGTCGGGAGTTGTTTCGGCGTTGCCGGTGGCATCGTGCTCGGCGCCGGCATCGGAGTCTGTGGGAGCTTCGATCTCGGACCCAGCCGCCGACTCGTCGGTTGGGTCGGCGTCCTGCGGTGCGGCCGTCTCGGGGTCGGAGCCAGGTGAAGCCTCGGCAGTCGGCTCCGCATCGTGCGGTGTAGCCGGCTCGGAGTCGGAGTCGGCAGGAGCTTCGGTTGTTGGTTCCGTTGCCTGGGTTGTGGCGGCTTCGGTTGTTGCCTGGGCTTCGGCCTCGGCTTCAGCGGCGGAGACGGCTTCTAGTTCGGCGTCTGCTTCGTCGCGGAGGGCTGTGGGCTCTTCAGAGGCGCCCGGTTGCTTGGGGAGGCCGATGATGATGTCGCCGTACTCGAGGGGGAAGCCCTCGGCCGACTCGTCCGGCTCGTAGACGACGCCGACCTTCGGGCGCGCCGCCTCTTCCTCTGCCGTCAGGGTCACCGCGCTGGCCGGGGTGACGGATTCGGGCTCGGGGTGTCCATCGGTTGATTCCTCGGTGGTCGAGGCGCTGGACGCATCAGCGGCCGGTACCTCGGTAGGCGACTGCTCTGCAGCCTGCTCGTCGCCCGCCTTCTCGGCATCGGTCGGCTGCTCGCCGTCGGCCGGCTGGGCATCGGCGACCTGATCGCCTGCTGCCTGGGCGTCAGCTACCTCAGCTGCCTGGGTGTCAGTTGCCTCGGCGTCGGTTGAGTCGATACCCGTGGGATCGGTCGTCGCTTCGGCTTCCGTTGCCTTGTTCTTGTCTGCGGTGTCCACGTCGGCGGGAGAAGCAGCGTCGGCGGCGGTCGCGTCAGCAGTCACGTCGGTCGCCTCGGCGGCGGACTCGGCAGGCTTCTCGGCCTCGGACTGGTCGGCTGCCGGCTCAGCGGAAGTCTCGACGGCAGGCTGCCCGGTCGATGTCGCCACCACAGGATCGGCGCTCGTCGCCTTCTCGACCGTCGACTTCTCGGCCTCGGATGCGTCGTCGCCCGTCAGCTTGCCGCCCATCGCCTGGCCATCCGTCGCCTGGCCGGCTGTCGGCGTAGCGGCGGGCTTGGTCGCCACAGAGGGTGCGGCCGGCTCCGTCTGGAGGGTCGGCACAGCGGTCGGCGTACTGGCTGACTTGCGTTTGCGGCGGCGCCAGAAACCTTTGCCTTTGGCATCGGATTCGGCGATCAGCCGGGCCAGTTCGGAGACAGGCTGATCCTGGGCCGGAACCTTCGGCTCTCCCGAACGCTCCGAACCCTCACCAGCTGGCCTGGTGTCAGCCACGGCTACCGCCCACGAGCACAGAGTGCCCGGTCGGACAGCGCAGAAGCAAAGTCATCTTCATCCCCGTTTGGCGGCGTGGACGGGTGGCAGTCACTGCGACGGTGGATACGGACCGTATCCTCCCGGCGTTCCGGACGGTCCAGGGGGTCCCGGTGGGTAACCGGGCTGGCCCGCTGAGTAGCCGGGTTGCCCGGAGGGATACCCCGGCTGAGGCGGCGGATAACCCGCCTGTCCCGGTGGATATCCAGGCCCTCCCGGGTACGGCGCCCCCTGTGCCCCGCCACCCGGGTACTGCGCCCCCTGCGGGGCACTCCCCTGGTACTGCGGGTCCTGCGGACCACCACCCGGATACGGCGCCCCCTGGGACCCACCCGCCGGGCTCTGCGGCCCGCCACCCGGGTACTGCGCCCCACCGGCCGGATACGGCTGCCCCGGCGAACCCGGGTACGGCGACCCGCCTGCCGGCATCGGCTGGCCCTGCGGCCCACTCCCCGGGTACGGCTGACCCTGCGGCCCACCCCCAGGGAACTGCGGCCCACCGGCCATCCCCTGCGGCGCTCCAACCGGGTACTGCGGCACGACAGCCTGGGCAAAGGCCGGCATCGGCGGGAACGGCACGCTAGGCCGACGGGCCCTGAGCTCGTCCAGCAACTCCTTCTCCGTCACCAGCGCGTCCGGGCCGATCACCTGGCGGACGATCTTGTCTCGCAGGTAGGCCAGCTCCGTCGCCGTCTGCTGGAACGCCTTGGCCGCGGCGGCCGCCTGCGGTCCGTACCGCTTCGCGTTCTGCCGGAGCGCCTTGCGCCCCCGCAGCGTCGCGATCAGCGGCACATCCTGCGGCGCCAGCCAGCCGAACCGCACGTAGTCGTACAGCCGGGACGCGATCATCTGCCCCTCCCGCGACCGCATCACCAGCGCGAAGATGAACATCGCGATGAAGATCGGGAACATCAGGAACAGGTACACGATCAGGAACCCGCCACCACCGGACAGGCTCGCCCCACCGTTCCAGGACGCGTGTGCCAGCACCGCGGCTAGATACCCGACGATCGGCGCCAGATACCGCACGACGGTACTGCGGTGCCGCACGGCGATCCCGATCCCGATCGCGGTGAACGACGTGAAGAGTGGATGCGCGAACGGCGAGATCCCACCGCGGAACACGAACAGGAAGAAGGTCCCGCGCAGGCCGGCGTCGCTGCCGGACTCCTCGGACAGCTGATGGAACAGCCGGCCGTAGTACAGGATGTTCTCGGTGAAGGCGAAGCCGACGCCGACCATGCCGGCGTAGACGAGCGCGTCGATGATCCCGTCGAACTCCTTGCGCCGCAGCAGCGCCAGCAACGCGATGATCGAGCCCTTGGCGAACTCCTCCACCGGCGGCGCCACGAAGACCGCGGCCCGGCTGCCACCGCTGCCGGTCTCGTGCAGCCACTCGGACGCCTGGGTGTTGATGAAGATGGCGGCCAGGGTCGCGATGAAGGCGCCCCAGCACAGCGCGGTCAGGATGTACTTGGCCGGCTCCGGCTCGTAACGGTCCAGCCACAGGTACAGGGCGATCACCGGTACCACCGGGATGAACGCGAAGACCAGACCCCACATGAACCCGCTGGCGCCGGTCGACTTCGCCACGATCGCGAAGATGCCCAGCCCGGCGATCGCGAAGGCGACCGCGACGACGACCCCGATCAGGATGCTCTGGTTGCGCCGCTGGCCGGGCACCGGGTGGGTCCCGAGCCGGTTGGGCTCCGGTTGCTGCGAGCCGGGTGGGCCGGGCACGCCGACCGCCGCCACCGCGGGTTGCGGCGACTCGGGCGGGCCTCCTGAGGGGTAACTCATGCACGCAGCCTAGTTGTAGAGCCATCCACACGGCAGGACCGGCCACTCGGCGTTACCGGGATGGAACGACAACCCTGTACTTCGCAGTAGCCCCGGCGGCCGTAACCCGTCCCCGCCCCGCCGGAGGAACCCACGAGCATGATCGGCCCACCATCTGAGAGACTCTGATCCGTGCCGGACACCGATCCGGCCGAGCGCCCGTAGCTCAGCTGGATAGAGCGTCGGACTTCTAATCCGTTGGTCGCAGGTTCGAATCCTGCCGGGCGCGCCACCTGAACCCGCTGATCAGGCGGCAGTTGGCCGACATGCAGACCGTGATGACAACGCCCGCGTGGGGCCATTCATGGTGCGAACTAGAAGCTACTCCCGTCGTCTGGAGTCAGCGAGGTCTGTAGCAGTTCGTATCCTTCGTTGAGACCCTCTTAGGCGCCGGCGGTGTGCAGTTCAGCAGGTGGGCCTGCCGGGCGGCTGACAGCTTCGGCGCTCGGCCCTTGAGCTGTCCTTTGGCGCGGGCGATCGCCATGCCTTCGCGGGTGGTGCATCCGCAGTAGGTCGACGCGATCAGCGCCCACACCACGCAGCTACCGCAGGGCGAGCTGCCGCAGGTCGACGGCGGCGTGCTCGTCACGCTCGCAGCGGGGTGCCGGCACACCGAAGGCATCCGGTTCCGGTACCGCACCCACGACGGCACCGAGTCCGAGCGCAGCGTCGAACCGTTGCGGATCGTCCACACCGGCCGCCGCTGGTACCTGGTCGCCAGCAACCGTCAGGCCTGGCGGACGTTCCGCGTCGACCGCATCACCCTCCCGGAGCTGACCGGTTCCCGCTACGAGAACCCCCGGACCCGGTCGAGCTGGTTGCCGAAGGCACCGGAGTCGCTCCGTGGGACATCGTCGGCCGAGTCCGCGTCCAGGCCCCGGCTGAGACGGTGAAGAAGCTGATCCCGCCGAGCCAGGGCGTGGTCGAAGCAGTCGACGCCACCACCTGCGAGGTCCGCTTCGCCGCCAACCTGGGACCGCTCGTCTCCGGTGTGGTCCGGATCTACTGGCCGTTCGAAATCCTCGACCCACCCGAACTCCGAGCCGCCGTCCACGAGCACGCCCGCCGCCTACTGAACTCCTAGCTCTCGATCGATGAGGTCGCCGAGGAGCAGCTCGGCGCGCTGCACGAACAGGTACGCCTCCTGCCGCTCAGCCACAACCCGTGCCTGCTCGGCCAGACGTACGGCGCTGCCCCGGTCGCCGAGCTTGTTCGCCAGCTGAGCCCGGACGAGCAGGTGCAGGCCATCCGCGGACCGCTGCCCGTAGCGGTCGCGGAAGGTGTCGGCCTGGTCGAGCGCAACGGCGGCGGCGTCCGGGTCACCGGCTGCCAGCCGCATCTCCGCGAGGAGCGCGTACCAGGTGGAGACGCTGGATCGGACGGGGTTCGTCAGGTTGGCCACGATCAGCCGCTCCGCCGCATCCGCGGCCGTACCAGGATCGCGACCGGTCATCGCCAGCGCCCAGTATCGCGCCAGGCGGAGGTAGGTGCCGAGAAAGACGAACGAGAACTGCGGATCCGCCGCGATCCCACGGTCCGCGACCTGCAGCGCCCAGTCCGGGTCGCCGACGACCGAGGCGGCCCGGGCAGCCATGCACGTCGCGACGGCGGTCGCGTAGGCATCGTCCCCGGCGCCCGCGACGAGCTCGTCCAGGGCCGCCCGGGCGCGAGCGGTCTTCCCGTGGTACGCGGAGATCTCGGCCAGCGTTGCCACGATCAGCAGCCGGAGCCCGTCCCACACCGGGTCGGGGCCGTGATCGCCAGGCAGCCCTTGGGAGGCCGTCGCGGTCAGGTGGCGGTACGACGCTCCGAGACGCCCGAGGTGCCACTGCTGAATTCCCCACGCGGCGTCCCCGTAGCTGCGGACGACCGGATCGCTGGAGGTCGATCCCTGCTCCAGCAGGCGGTCCGCCAGGATGCCGCTGCGTTCGTGCTCAAGGCCTTGCACGTGCGCGGTCCACCGGGAGAACAGAAAGCTCGCGGCCTGACGCTCCCGGCCGAGTGTCTTCGCCACTGTTTCCGCTCGTTCCAGCAGGTCGACGGACGCGGTGCCGTACATGGAGCGCATCCCGGCGACCGCGATCAAGCGGGACAGCGCCTCCAGTTCGAGCTCGGGCAGGGCCGCTCCGCGGGCGCGCTCGACGGCGCGGACGAGGTGACGCTCGGCGTCCCGGAGTGCGGTCTTCGCGGTCGCCCGCGCCCCGGCGCGAAGCAGGGCCGAGACAGTGCGGGCCGGGTCGATGAACGGACCGGCCTCCCACAGATGGTGCGCCGCCCGCTCTGCGAGCGAGTCGTCCGTCGAGCCGACGGCCTCGATCGCGTCGGCGATCGCTCGGTGCAGCGACGCGGCGCGTCCGGGCGGGACGGTCTCGCAGACTGCCTCGCGGACGAGATCGTGGGCGAAGCAGTAACTGAAGGGATCTCCCGGCGCGGGACCGGCGAGACCGAGGTCGCGGACCGGTTCCAGCTGCTCGAGACAGGTCGCCACGTCCGCGGTCGCGATCCGTGCAAGCAGCACCAGGTCAACACTCCGGCCGGCGAGCGCGGCCGCCTGCAGAAGCTCCTGAGCGCCGGGGTCCAGCGCGGCCATGCGGTCGCGAACCACGTCCCGGACGGTCAGCGGGACACCACTGCGCAGCACAGACTCCTCGGTGACGGCCTTGCCGTCGGCGAGGAGCCGCGCCACCTCTTGGACGAAGAACGGATTGCCGGCGGTTCGCGCATGCACCGCACGGGAGACCTCCGCAGCGGGCAGCTCGCCCGTCTCGCGGCGCATCAGCTCGGCAACGCCCGACTGGGCGAGCGGTCCGACGAGGAGCCGGCGATGGCCACGGATCCGGCTCGTGGCGGCAAGAGTCCGGGCCAGCTCGAGGCCGAGCGACGGGTCCCGGTTCCGCAGCGCCGCGACCACGGCAGTACCGGCGGGAAGCCGGGCGACGACATGGTCGAACAGGTGCAACGACGCGGGATCCGCCCAGTGGAGGTCGTCGAGGACGATCACCAGGGGATGCTCGGCTGCGGATTCGGAGATCACCCCGACGACCTCTTCGAACAGCCGGAACTGGGCGCCGTCATCCGGGACGGCCGGTGCTGATCCGGCGGGGTCCCGAGTCTCGGTGAGGCGGCTCAGATCGCCGCTGAGCCACTCCGCGCGACGAGTCGCCGACCGGCTCTGGAGCAGACTCCGGACGACCTCCACCCACGGCCACATCGCGGGAGCGCCGCCGCCCTGGAGACCATGCCCCCAGACAACGCGCGCGGCCCGATCCTGGGCGTGCCGGGCGGTCTCCTGAAGGAGACGGGTCTTGCCGATGCCGGGCTCGCCTTCGAGCAGGACGACAGCCGTCCCGGCCGCGAGCGCCGGCTCGACGGCGCTGCGGAGCAGGCCGAACTCCTCGGCTCGGCCCACCAACTCGCCGTTGAGGGTGGCGGCCGGCGCGGTCCGGGGAGAAGGCGGCGCGGGCCCGGCAGTCTGTTCGAGTACCTGCCGCTGGGCGGAACGCAATGCCGCGCCGGGGTCGATCCCGAGGTCGTCCGCGAGCCGGCGCCGGATCACGTCGTACGCCGTCAGCGCCTCCGCCTGCTGCCCGGCGGCGCACAATGAGCGGATCAGGCCGGCGTGCACCGGTTCGTTCAGAGCGGCCATGGTTGAGGCGAGGTGCAGGGCCGGCAGCACCCGATGGGGCCGGTTCAGCGAGATCGCGAGCTCCGCAGCCTCGACACAAGCAACGAAGAACTCGTCGTCGAGTCCGGCGAAGATCGCGACAGCGGCGGGGTTGTGCGCGGCGCCGCCTCCGGCCGGGCCGCTCCACAGCTCCAGCGCGGCGGCGTACTGGTCGAGCGCGGCTGCTTCGCGGCTGTTGTCGACAGCCGCCCGAGCCGCGGTGACGAGTTGCCGGAAGCGCGCGAGGTCCAGGACGTCCGGGCCGGCGGTACACAGATATCCGTTGGTGCTCCGCGCGAGGTAGGCACCTGGTTGCCGCGGTGGCAGGGCGGGCTCGAGGAGGCGGCGGAGTGCACCGACGTACTTGTGGATGACGTTCAGTGCACTGGCCGGCTCGTTCCCGCCCCAGATCAGCTCGATCAGCTCGCCGGGGCCGATCGGTCTCCCGACGTGCGCAAGCAACAGCGCGAGCAGATAGGTCTGCTGGCGTGGACCGGGATCGACCTCGACACCGCCGTGCCAGACCCGCAGCGGCCCGAGCACCTGCAGCCTCAGCGAGCCGACGTCACCCCAAGGCTGTCCGTCGACGCTTCGAGGTACGAGCGTCTCCGTCATGTCCGGCCCCCTCGTCGATGGTCCGGCCGCCGCGGCATCTGTCCTCACGCGCTTCGGTCAAGTTGCACTCTAGAGGCTGGAGTCCCGCTCCAGCCAGCGATTCCACTGCAAATCCACTGACCGTCAACTGCGGCTCCCTACCGTCGACGGTGGCGTGCACGCTCCCGGCCCCGGAGCGACTGCCCGCGGACCACCTCGAACGAGAAAGGCGAGAACACCATGGCAACGATGACGACCCCCGACGGGGTGGAGCTGTTCTACAAGGACTGGGGATCCGGCCGCCCGATCGTGTTCAGTCACGGCTGGCCGCTGTCGGCCGACGACTGGGACAACCAGATGCTGTTCTTCCTCGGCCATGGCTTCCGGGTGATCGCGCACGACCGCCGGGGACACGGACGGTCCGCCCAGGTGTCCGACGGCCACGACATGAACCACTACGCCGACGACCTCGCGGCGCTCCTCGACCACCTCGATCTCCGCGACGCCGTGCTCGTGGGGCACTCGGCCGGCGGCGGCGAACTGGTGCGCTACCTCGGGCGGCACGGCGAGAGCCGCGTGGCGAAGCTCGTGCTGATCAGCTCCGTCGTACCGTCCCAGCAGTTGACCGATGCGAATCCTGACGGCCAGCCGCCGGAGGTCTTCGCGGGTCTGAAGCAAGGCATCGCGACGAACCGGTCGGCGTTCTACCGTGAGGTGGCCGCCGGGCCCTTCTACGGGTACAACCGGCCGGGTGCCGAACCGAACGAGGCAGTCATCGAGAACTGGTGGCGCCAGGGCATGATGGGCTCGGCGAAGGCCCAGTTCGACTGCGTCGACGCGTTCGCCCAGGAGGACTACACCGACGACCTGAAGAAGATCAGCGTGCCGGTCCTGGTCATGCAAGGCGACGACGACCAGATCGTTCCCTACCGCAGCACCGCGCCGCGGGCCGTCGAGATCCTCGCGAACGGCACGCTCAAGACCTACCCCGGCTGGCCGCACGGCATCCCGACCACGAACGCCGACGTCGTCAACGCGGACATCCTCGAGTTCGTCGAGTCCTGAGGGCAGCACGGCGCCGCCGGTCCCGCTCGGATAGATTCGCCGCGGAACCGGCCGCGCTCGCGCGGTGCCGGGATCGTCGGAGATCGAAGGTGGGTGCGGGTGCCAGAGAACGGACAGACCCGGCGCGATCTGTACGCGGACATGACCAAGCGAGAGGTCCTGCGCTCGGCACGGAAGTTGTTCGGCCAGATCGGGTACTCGCAGACCACTGTCGAGAGCATCGCCCGGGATGCCGGGGTGTCCCCGGCGACGATCTACGCGCAGTGCGGCGGAAAGGAGGGCCTCCTCCGAGCGCTGATGGACTTGTGGACCACGAGCGACCTGGTACCGAGCACCATCGCCGAATGCCTGGCCGCCGAGTCGGCACACGCCAAACTGGACGCGCTGGCGAGGGGGTACGTCGCGATCTACGCGGAGTTCGGCGACATCATCCAGATCGTGACCCGGGCCGCGGCCGCCTCGCCCGTCGCGGAGGCGTACCTAGAGGTGGCCGACGAACGCCAGCAGAACGCGCTCCGGGACATCGTCACCGGCATGCGGGACGCCGGCGGCCTCGCCGACGGGATCACGGTGGACGAGGCCGTCCAGGTCATCTTCTTCCACTTCCGGTACCCGCAGTTCGCGCTCGCCGCGGACGAGTTCGGCTGGGGTGCCGAACGCACGACCCGCTGGCTCACCGAGCGGGTCGCGTCGGTGATCCTTCGGTGATCCTGAAGGCCTAGCTCTCGGCCAGCGCCTTCCGGATCCGCTTCTCCGAGACCGGGTACGGCGTGCCGAGGGTCTGCGCGAACAGGCTGATCCGGAGTTCCTCGAGCATCCAGCGGCGCGACGGATCAGTTCCAGTGGACAGCTAGTTGATCGGCTCGCCGGCGTTCCTCCAGTACGGCTCCATCGGGAACACCGACCGCGCCGCGTCCGTCCACAACCCGTCCACTGGCGATCCCTAGCGTCGTCCCCGGGGCTCCAGCGGGCTCCGGATGCAGGACTAGACCAGAGGGAGCGCAATCATGATCAGCAAGAGACTCACGGCCCTCGTCGGGGCCTCGGTAGCAGTTGTTGCCGCGTGCGTCAGCATGCTCGCCGTCACGACGGCCGACGCCCGCCCGGGCGGCCGAGGCCACGCTCCGGCGGACAAGCCCACGATCGTCCTGGTCCACGGCGCGTTCGCCGACAGCAGCGGCTTCAACGCGGTGATCCAGCGGCTGACGAAGGACGGTTACCCGGTCGTCGCCGCGGCCAACCCGCTGCGAGCGGTCCCGTCCGACGCCGCGCAACTCTCTGCCCTGCTCGACAGCATCAAGGGTCCGATCGTGCTGGTCGGCCACTCCTACGGTGGGGTCGTCATGTCCACGGCCGCCACCGGGAACAAGAACGTCAAGGCGCTGGTCTACGTGGCGGCGTACATCCCCGAGACCGGAGAGACTGTGGCGCAGCTGACCGACAAGTTCCCCGGCAGCACGGTGGACGCGTCCCTCAAGGCGGTGCCGCTGCCGGACGGAGTGGTCGATCTCTACATCGATCCCGCTGTGTTCCGTGCGAATTTCGCGCCCGACCTGCCGGCCAAGGACGCCGCGCTCTACTCGATTACCCAGCGCCCCGCCACCAACGTGGCACTCACCGAGCCGATCCTGGGGGAGCAGGCGTGGCACACGATCCGGAGCTATGCCCTGATCAGCGGCGCCGACAAGATCATCCCGCCCGCGGCCCAGCGGTACATGTCCAAGCGCGCGGGATCGACGGTACAGACGGTCAAAGGCGCCTCCCACATGGTGTTCGTCTCACACCCGGACACGACCGTCTCCTTCATCGAGCGGGCGGTACGTGAAACCACTCGATGAGCGCTGATAACTCACGGGTGGGAGAAGGTGCCGAGTCCGAGCCGCCGTCGCTACGCGCGCTCCCACCCCCGCCTTAGCGCCGGGCGTGGCCGGCTGGGCCACGGACGTGGGGCTATTCGTGGTGCGAACTGAAGTTGGTCGCAGGTTCGAATCCTGCCGGGCGCGCCTCCTGGACCCGCTGGTCAGGCATCGATCTGGCGGCCCGGCACCGGCTGTCAGCCGACTTCGAAGGACTGGTTGGGGTGGCGGGTGGTGCGGCCGGGGTGTTGGGCTGCTGAGGTGTCGGTGGCGGCGGTCTGAGCGGTTGGCGGCTTGGTTTGTTGGGTTATGGCTTGGACGTTGGCTAGTACGGCCTGTTTTTCCTGGAGGGTTTGGGCTACCTCGAAGCTTTGCCAGACCTGGTGGTGGGCTTCTGGGGTCAGGGTGCTTTCGTGGAGCATTTTGTCGACCTGGCGGATCATTCGGTGGTCGTCGCGGTGGACGAAGCTGTCCAGGAGGAGCTTGAGTTCGGGGTCCTGGGCTGGGGCGTGGGTGAGCCAGGCTCGGACGTCGTTGGTGAACTGTTGCTGCACGGCGGCGGTGTCGAGGGGAGCGCCGTCGCGGACTTCGGCTGCGGCGTCCATGACGGCTCGGAGGCCAGCTACCTTGCAGGCCTCGCGGACCACCGGGTTCAAGTACGGCGGGTCGACCAGGATCGGGTTGACGCCGAAGGTGCGGTCCTGCTCCTCGGTGAGGCGACGCTGGACCGGCCCTGACTCGTCCAGGGCTTTGGGGCTGCTCAGCGGGCCCTGGAGGGAGTTCTCGATCGTGCGGATCGCGGCGAGGCTGCCGAACGTCAGCCCGGGATCACGCGGCAGCTCCTTCATACCGCCTCCGATGCCCTCGTCACGGTGCAGCACGTACCCCCGCTTCGTCCCGGGGTGTGGATCCGACGCGATGCCGTCGTAGAACATGTACCGGCCCTCGAAGTGCGTCTCCGGGTACGCCGACGACAGCAACTCCTGCACGGTCCCCTTGAGACAGCTGTCCATCAGCACGACCCGGCTGCCCGGCGTACCGACCGGGACGCCTGCACCGCGCAGGTAGCGGGTGAGCTGCTGGTACGACCCAGCAACGTCCTCTGCGGACACACTGGCGGTGTTCTCCCGGTACCCGCTGATCTCCGGGAAGGACTTGCCGCCGTTCTGTTCCAGGTCCTGTACTGCGGCCTCCGCCACCGCCCGGGACAGGACAGCGTCATGGCAGTGCGCCGAGAAGAACTCGGGGTCCAGCGTCCGAGTCGCCACGGACAGGCTGTAGCCGTCCCGGCCGAGGAACACCACCCTGGTGTGCGGGTTGGCCGCCACCTCTCGGCGCAGGTCGCGCAGCATGTCCCGCGCGATCGACGTGACGAAGCGCGCGTGGTGGGCCCGGAACGCGTTGTAGATCCGCTCCACCGCATCCCGGTCGGCCTGGTCCTTCAGCCCGTACGCATCGCTGATCGCCGCCAGCGGCGGGAGCTCTCGTTCGATCGCCACGGTCACCTACCGCCGTCGACGCGGTCGAGCCAGGCCTGCAACGCCCCAGACTCGGTGCTCACGCCCCACCACAGGACGACACCGCCCTGCTGCGGCTGGAACCGTCCCAGCGCGTCCACCCCGACCGGTACCTGCCTGAAGTCGACGAACGGCAGCGCCAGCCCACCAGCGACGACCACTGCCGGCCCCAGCTCGCCATCGTCCGGGTTCGGGCTTACAAGATCGAGTTTCAACCGTCCAGCCGCCGCGGCCTCCAGTACCGGTCCCGCTCCCCCGTCAACCTGCAGCTGCGTAACTCGCAGCCGGCCGACGACCTCCGAGTCGATGAGACTTGCGAGTGCACTGGTGTCCCGCCCCGCGCCGATCCAGCGCACCTGGCCTTCACCCGGTACTTCAGCAACCGCTGAGGCCTCCGCAGTCACATTCACGTCCTCGCGTCCCAGCGAGTCCAGTACCGCGCGCGCCGCCGCGACGTCCTCGGTGACGACCAGGGCGAGGTCCCGCGCGGTGGACGCCGCGATACGCAGTACCAAGTCAGCGGCACCAACAGCGAGCACCACAGGCGTGCCCTGCAGGTTCTCCGGCCAGGCGGGCAGCTCCGAGGCGCTGTCCGCCAGAGGGGTTCCGGGGAACAGCTCCCCCACGCTGCGCAGCGCCTCCCAGTCGTCCACGGACTGCTGCGCCAGGCTCTTGCGCTCAGGCTGGTCGAAAGTCATTCCATCGTCCTCGTCGTGTTCTGCTGGCCGGTCGTACCGGTCCAGCGGCTGTTCTCGGCTCGCACTGTAGTTCCAGGCCGGGCGGCTCCAGGCGGCAGCAGCGCCGGGTCAGTCAACGGCGACAGCCGCAACCCCTGCGCATCTGCCTGCGCGCCCCGTACGACCTGCTGAAGCGGCTCGATCTCGTAGTCGGTGGCCGTCCGCACAGCCTCCAGCGCAGCCTCCGGCCCACCGCGCAGCAACTCCTCGTACGGTCGCTCGACGGCCCCAGCGTTGCCGAAGGCAAGGGTCAACCCGGTCGACGTGGTCTTCCGATCCGCCCGCAGATTGACCAGCATCGTCGGCCCGTCCGCACCGACCTGGACGGACTTCTGCACCCGCTGCCACTCAGGATTCGTCCCGATCACCGCAGCAGCCGAGTCGATCAATGCCTGCACCTGGTACCCGTGCTCCCGACTCGGCTGAGCCGGCAACACCAGCCGGTGCTCATGCGGTCCCACCGGCCGGACATGCCCAGCATGCGGAGCAGACGCCCGCAAGGCCGCCCTATCCGCCCATGCCACCGCCGCATCCCCCTGGCCCCGGCCATACCGGCGCAGAGACTGCCGCACAAAGTCATCCACGGGCCTACCGCCGCGAGACGCCTTGTACTCCGCAGTGACCGCATGCCCCGTCCGATCCCACACGGACAACGCCAACTCGCTACGACTCACCACACCGTTGCCAGCAGCAACCGTATCCGGCAGAGCCGCCACCGTCCGCGCCAGCCACTCCGCCCGACCCGCCGCCACCGGGTCCGCCGCCAGGTCCGGCGTACGCCGCAGCAACTGCCCGGCGCTCACCGGCGACGGCTCAGAGACACTCTGAGCCCAATGCCGCACCTCCTCCAGATGCGCAGGCTGCAGCCCGACATTCCGGTCGATCGGCATCAGCAGCGTCGGGATGCCCTCGTCGAGCACCCGGTCCTCGGCCCACAACCGGTCCGGCTCGGTGATCGCGTCGTCCAACCAGGCAAAGGCCTGATCGCCGACCCCCTCCCGAACGCTGACCGCCTTCCAGTTGTGGCCGAACCGCACCGGCCCGGCCGCGGCCCGGTCGATGTTGACGAACTCCCAGCGCCGGTCGAGCCCGATCGCCGGACCGACCATCCGGTTGGCGGCGTCGTTCCAGGTGGTCCCCCAGCGCAGGTCGACCAGCCCTTCGCGATCCAGCTCGTTCAGCATCCGCCCGTGCTCGGGATGCAGCCAGACCAGGTACTCCTCACCCTTCAGCCGGTACGGCGTGAAGCCCCGCTCGGCCTGGTTCTTCTCCGGGTTCAGCACCCCGTCGATGTCGACCAGCACCCAGGGTCTGCCCGCCATCAACGCTCCACGGTCGGCCGGCTGATGGAGGTGACAGTCGCCGGCTTCTCGCGAGCGCCATCACCCTTCGACAAGTCGACCGCACCGCCGGTACCAAGGAAGCGGCTCATATCGGCCGGGCCCTTGATCGGCTGGCCGGGCTCCGGCTCCGGCATCATGCCGAGCTTGTCCATCTCCCTCACCAGCCCGGCGGTGCCGTGGTCCCAGCTCCGGTTCTGCTCGAAGTAGTCGCCCAGCCGGACGGCCGACGCCTTGGACTCCTCCGGGTTGCGCAGGTGCCACTCCGCCTTGTCCGCGAAGGCGAGGTGGTACTTGTCCTGCGACAGGCCGGTGGTGTCGACCACTGCCGGGTCGCCGATGCCCTGCGGCACACTGTTCGGGTCACTGAGGTCCATACCGACGCCTGTGTGGTTGCCGACGATCACTGGCACCCGGTAGCCGGCCACCTCCAGCGGGGCCAGTTCGTAGTCGCCCCAGCGAGCCGTGTGCATGACGAGGTCCGCGCTCCGGATCTCGCCCCGCATGATCTCGAGATCCTTGGTGTAGGCGCGCACCCGGACCGGGAACCCGGCGATGTCGGACAGCATCCGTTCCTGCTCCGCTACTTCAGCCGACCGCGCGCCGAGCATCGTCAGCTGGACCTGCAGGCCCCGGGCCCGCAACTCGGCCGCTGCCCGCGCCGCGATGTCCGCGCCCTTCAGGGGGTCGTCGGTCCGGGTGAACACCAGCAGGTTCTTGATCCGCTGGTTCGGGTCGTGGAAGGCCGGGGACTCCATCACCATGCCGGGCTTCAGCTCGACGACCGGCGGCGGCTTCTCGCACATCCGCGCCAGCCGGCGACCCTCCTCTGTCAGCAGCGGCCCGACGCCGACCACCAGGTCGGCCCGCTCGACCAGCGCCCGCTCGGTGATGGTGTGCTCGTTGGACTGCTGCGGGTTGCCGCGGCCACGGTCCATCTGGTCAGCCGTGACGTGCATGAAGTGGATGACTTTGGCGTTCGGGTAGAAGTTGTCCCGCAGGTAGCCCGCCGCGCCACCGGAGAACCGCCCGTGGCCGAGGATCACGTCGATGTCCGGCGGCAGACCGTCGGCGCGCAGCAACTGCGCCCGGGTGTCGGTGATACCGGGGACAGGCTTGAGCACCTGGATGTCGACCAGCCGGTGCAGGTCGGTCGGGGTGGTGACGCGGGCGGTGACCTGGTGGCCCATCCGGGCAAGCGACTGGGCGACCTCACGGTTCACCGCGAACGGCCCACCGCCGTACCACTTGTCAGCGAGAGCCAGTACTCGCAACGGACGGCCGGTGTTCGGTAGACCCTCGAAGGGATCGGACATGCTGTTTCGTTCCTCCGGTGTTCTCGATCAGCCGCGCAGGCCGGCGGCGGTGTAGAAGCGCTCGACCAGCTCGTCGGACACAGCCGCCAACTGCTCGGCGTCCGGGCTGATCAGGCCACGGGCAGCCTCATCGCGCAGACGCGCGGAGAGCTCCCGGAGCAGGGATGCGGCAACCAGTACTTCGGTACCGCCCAACTCGACCGTACGAGCTGCGTCCTCGTCTTGCGGCGGCCGTAGCGACTCACGCGAGCCAGCGGCCTGCTCCCGGAACTCGACCGGCGCCTGGACGGCTTGCCCCTGCTCGTCCCAGCCGTGCCGATAAGTACTGAGCATGTGGCGGCCCGGGTCGGCCGCGACCATCTCCGAATTCATTGCCGAAGAATCCCATGCAGAGGGGCGATCGAGACCATGGTTTCCGGCGCTCGGCCCAAAAAAATATGCCCTGGCAAGCAAACGGCACTAGACCGGAAGCGAGCGGGGCCTTATTCTGTCCACATGCATAGAACAGATGTGAACACAGATCTCGTCTCAACCGTAGCATCTGATGAAGCAGAGCGCAAGTCCCCGAACGAGGCCGGAGTCTGGCGGCTCGGCGGGCAAGCCGTCAACCGGATCGGCTTCGGCACCAAACGCCTCGGCAGCAGCCCCGAGCAGGCGATCGAGCTGCTGCGCCAGGCCGTTGCCCTCGGCGTCGATCACCTCGACACGGCCGGCTTCTATCCGTCGGTCGGCCGGGCCGGCGAGCAGCACGGCTTCGACAGCCTCGAGTGGGCCAACGACGCGGTCCGGCGGGCGCTCGCGCCGTACTCCGGCGAGCTCACGATCGCCACCAAGGTCGGCCCGACGGAGCACGGACTGGCCCGGCCGGACCAGCTGCGCGCGCTGGTCGAGCACGATCTCCGCCAACTCGGGCTCGAGACGCTCGACCTGGTGTACCTCCGCCAGACCGGGCTCGATTCGGTCGCGGAGCATTACGGCGTACTGGCCGAGTTGCAGACAGCTGGTCTGATCAAGCACCTCGGGCTGTCCAACGTCCGGCTCGAGCACCTTGCCCAGGCGCAGGAGATCGCGCCCGTGGTCGCAGTACAGAACCGCTACGGCGTCGGCTTCGGTCGCGTCAACGACACCATGCTGGAGGTCTGTGGCACACAGGGCATCGCCTTCGTCCCCTTCTTCGCCGTCACCGCCACCGGCCGCGAACAAGGCGGAGTAGCCCACTCCGACCCGGTCGCCACCATCGCCCGCGCCCACGACGCCACCCCCGCCCAGATCCGGATCGCCTGGACCCTGGCCAAAGGCCCCCACGTCCTGGCCATCCCCGGCACCGGCAACCCCATCCACCTGGCCGAGAACATCGCCGCCGGCCGCATCCACCTCACCCCCGCCGACCTAGCCACCCTCGACGCCATCCCCTCCGACTAGCCCAGACTTGACGCCGTGGACCTCGACGCGGAGCTGACCTTGATTGCCGGCTACCTGGCCCGGCGGGATGTTGCTGAGCCGGTTGACGCGGATCTGCTGGTACTGATGGGCAGCGCCGTGTTGGAGTCGGTGGAGGTGGCTGCGCGGGTTTGGCTGGATGGGTTGGTGCCGCGGATCGTGGTCAGCGGTGGGATCGGGCACTCGACGCAGCATCTGCTGGCGAAAGTCGGCCAGGAGGTGTTGCGGCCCGAATCACACATCTTCAGCGATCTGCTGACGGGCGCGTACGGCGTACCGGCCGACGTGATCGAGGTCGAGGAGCGGTCGACGAACTGTGGGGAGAACGCGGAGTTCACCCGGCCGTTCGTCGACCGGGCGCAGCGGATCCTGCTGGTGCAGGACCCGACCATGCAGCGGCGGACGCACGCGTCGTTCGTCCGCTCGTTCCGCGACCTCCCCGGCACCCAGCTGATCAGCTTCGCCCCGGTGATCCCGGCGATCACCCCGTACGGCGTCGCGGCCGCGGCCGGCGGGCCGGTCATCTGGGAGCGTGAGCGGTTCGCGTCGTTGGTTCTGGGCGAGATCCGGCGGCTCCGCGACGACGAGGACGGGTACGGTCCACGCGGTCGGGACTTCATCGACCACGTGGACGTGCCGGCCGCAGTAGAAGAGGCATACCGCAGGGTTTCGGATCAGTACCCCGCACTGATCCGGCCCGCGGGTGGCTGAAGGGTCAGCCCCAGAAGGTGTCTTCGGCTGGTTGGTCTGCGGAGAAGAGCCAGGCCTCGACGATCTTGCCGTTGGTGACCTTCAGTAGGTCGACGCCGTCCTGGGCCAGGTCGGCGCCCGCGCGCTTGGCGGTGAAGTGGATGGGCGCGGCGACGAGATCGCCGTTGAGCATCGGGGGTGCGGTCAGGGACAGCTCGAAGGTGCCCTCGCTGATCTCCATCATCCCGCCGATCATCGCGTTCACGGCGCCCGCGCCGCTCCGTACGCCGGAGAACTGGTTGGCGCCGGGCTGGTGCCAGACGATGTCGTCGGCGAGGAAGCCCGCCACCGTCGCGAAATCCTTCGCCGCGAGCGCGTCGAAGTACTGCTGGACCACTGCCACCGGGTCACTCATGAGATCCTCCAGATCGGTTGTTTGCCCTTGCAGTGGCCAATACTTACTATTGGTGACCATTAACTTCAACGTAACCAATGGGGCCTGATGCCGAAGACTTACGCTCCACCGGCGGGACGCAACTGGGACGTGCTGTCCAGCCAGTGCCCGTCGCGGACCTCACTGGCCCGGATCGCCAACAAGTGGACCGCGATGACCGTGGTCGTGCTCGACGACGGCCCGCTGCGGTTCGGCGACATCCGCACCGCCCTCGACGGGATCAGCGGCAAGGTCCTCACCGACACCCTGCGCGACCTCGAACGCGACGGCATGGTGACCAGGCGCTCGTACTCCGAAGTCCCGCCGCGGGTCGAATACGAACTGACCCCCCTCGGCCGCACCCTCCAAGGCCCCCTGACCGCCCTCTGCCGCTGGGCCGAAGAACACATCCCCGAGGTCCTGGCAGCCCGCGACGCCTACGACGACCGCTGACGAAACGGACGGCAAAACCAGAGGCGGCGACTCACAAGCCCTGCAACCATCGGCAAATGCCGAATCTGCCGTACGTCTACCAGGTCACCAAGTACGACCCAGCCGACCGCGACGACCAGGGCCGGTACGTCGGCGCCGAGGTGACGACCAGCGACCACGGACCCCAGGAAAGCGCCTATCTGTCGGCAGTCACCTCGTTCGCCGCCGAGAGCGGTGTCACCGAACTGACCGTCCGCGATCCACACATCCCCGCCTTCGTCTCCTTCGGGCTCGAGCCTCCGATCGAGGGACACGGTCTGGCGGGGCTGTTCGCGCCCGACCTGAGTGACTATTTCGACGGCGCCGTCGTGTCGATCGAGGTGGGACTCGCCTTGGTTCGCGCGATGCTTCGCGATCATGGCGCGTGGTGCCAACTC
Organism: Kribbella ginsengisoli; assembly: GCF_039537185.1. NCBI lineage: Bacteria > Bacillati > Actinomycetota > Actinomycetes > Propionibacteriales > Kribbellaceae > Kribbella > Kribbella ginsengisoli. The sequence continues at coordinate 576,855 of NZ_BAABAA010000003.1, forward strand.
GAGGTGGAGGACCGCTTCTGCGTCCAGGTCGGCTATGACCAATACCTGTACATCGGCAGCACGACGTACTGCGAACGCGCCCTGGAAGTCACCATGCAAGCCGGCCTGTTCCCGGTTCGGATCGACCGGTCTCCCTACGACGACCTGGACGACGATGGTCCGGCCCAGCCCGCCGACGACGCCTTCTGGGCCGAGGTCGCCTCGCTCGCCGAGGGGCATGGAGCCGTGCTGCTGGCGGAGCATTTCGTTCGGAACGGCGTCCGGTGGCATCGGGTCGAACCCGGCCACCTCCACGCCGTACGCCGGCAGTTGGCGCCGCGGGCGATCGTCGAGATCTGGCCGGACTGCTCGACTGATTTCGACACCGTCCGTGCGCAGGCGGCGTTGATGGAACTCGGCTGCGAACTGATCTGGGTAGACCGCACCGGAGCCATCCACACCGAACGCGTCGAGGAAGCCGCCGGCCTGGTGATACCCGGCGAGGCGGTCGGGGCGCTTGTCGTCTCGTCGACCTCTGACGGCTACTGCCCGCTGGCCCAAGCCGTGCTTCCCGATGCCGACGGCGTACTGCGCGCCCGCTGGGTGCCGTTCAGCTGAAGGAATTCGGCGACGGCCGCGTCTTCCCGGGGCACGACTGAGCACGTAGTGTTGGATTATGTATACAGACGAACGGTATGCTGCCTACGGCCGGAAGCGGGGCTGAGGCACGATGTTGCTGCGTCAGCTCGAGTACCTCGTCGCGCTCGCCCGGGAGCGGCACTTCGCCCGCGCGGCTGACACTTGCTACGTCTCGCAGCCGTCGCTGTCCGCCGCGATCCGCAAACTCGAGCAAGAACTCGACGTACCGATCGTCCGCCGCGGCCGCCGCTTCGAAGGCCTCACCCCCGAAGGCGAACGCGTCCTGCTCTGGGCCCAGCGCATCCTGGCCGAACGCGACGCCCTGCGACACGAACTGTCCGTCATGCGCGGCGGCCTCACCGGCACCCTCAGGCTCGGCGCCATCCCCACCGCCATGCCCGTCGTCTCGCTCCTGACCACCCCGTTCTGCGCCCGCCACACCCAGGCCCGCGTCACCCTCGAGTCGCTCTCGTCCCGCGACATCACCCAGAAACTCGCCGAGTTCGAACTCGACGTCGCCATGACCTACCTCGACGACGACACCCTCGGCCAAGTCCGCAAAACACCTCTGTACGAAGAGCGCTACCTCCTCCTCACCCCCGAAACCAGCGACCTCGCCGAACTCCCCGTCGCCACCTGGGCCCAAGTCTCCGAACAACCCCTCTGCCTGCTCTCACCCCAGATGCGCAACCGCCGGATCATGAACGGCTACTTCACCGACGACGGCGTCACCGCCACCCCCGCGATCGAGAGCGACACCGTCTCCGGCCTCTACAGTCACTTGCGCGGCAACCACTGGAGCACCGTCATCTCCCACGCCTGGCTCCACATGTTCGGCGTACCCGCCGGCATGAAGGTCGTACCGCTCAAATCCCCCGCCCACGGCCCACGCGTCGGCCTGGTGATCGCCGCACGAAGCCCCGAACCCGTCCTCGCCCGCGCCCTCCTCGACGTCGCCCGCCAAGCCGGCGTACACACCGCACTGGACGAACTCCTCGACGTCCACCTGATGGGTGGCCAGCTCACCCGATAGCGCGCGCCTATCCCGGGATAGCAAGCAAGTCTTGGACCGCGGCCACCCTCGAGAAGCACTGTTGAAGGACCGAATCCCCTTCAGACGTTGAGGAGTTGCCCATCATGGCCAAGGTCTTGTGTGTGCTGTACGACGACCCGAAGGACGGCTATCCGACCACCTACGCGCGCGACGACATCCCGGCCATCGCGTCGTACCCGGGCGGCCAGACCGCGCCGACCCCGAAGGCGATCGACTTCACCCCGGGCGCCCTGCTCGGCAGCGTCTCCGGCGAGCTCGGCCTTCGCGAGTACCTGGAGAGCCAGGGCCACACCCTCGTCGTCACGTCCGACAAGGAAGGCGAGAACTCGGTACTCGACCAAGAACTGCCCGACGCCGACGCGGTCATCTCACAGCCGTTCTGGCCCGCGTACCTGACCGCCGAGCGGATCGCCAAGGCGCCGAACCTCAAACTCGCGATCACCGCCGGCATCGGCTCCGACCACGTCGACCTGGACGCCGCGATCGCCGGCAAGATCACCGTTGCCGAGGTCACCTATTGCAACAGCATCAGCGTCGCCGAGCACGTGGTGATGATGATCCTCGGCCTGGTCCGCAACTACCTCCCGTCCCACCAGGTCGTCCTCGACGGCGGCTGGGACATCGCCGACTGCGTAGCCCGCTCGTACGATCTCGAAGGCATGCATGTCGGTACGGTCGCCGCCGGCCGCATCGGTACGGCGGTACTGCGCCGCCTCGCACCCTTCGACGTCAAGCTGCACTACACCGACCGCCACCGTCTGCCCGAGTCGATCGAGCGCGAACTCAACCTGACCTTCCACCCCGACGCCGCCAGCATGGTGCCGTACTGCGACGTCGTCACCGTCAACGCGCCGCTGCACCCCGAGACCGAGGGCCTGTTCAACGACAAGCTGATCGGCACGATGAAGCGCGGCACCTACCTGATCAACACCGCCCGCGCGAAGATCGCCGACCGCGACGCCATCGTCCGCGCCTTGGAGAGCGGTCGGCTCGCTGGGTACGCCGGTGACGTCTGGTACCCGCAGCCCGCCCCGGCCGGCCACCCGTGGCGGACCATGCCGCACCACGGAATGACCCCGCACATCTCCGGCTCGTCCCTGTCCGCTCAGACCAGGTACGCCGCCGGCACTCGCGAGATCCTCGAGTCCTTCTTCGCCGGTACGCCGATCCGCGACGAGTACCTGATCGTCGACGGCGGCCGGCTGGCCGGTACCGGCGCGCACTCGTACTCCACCAGGTCCTGAACGTAACCGGGATCACGTCGCACGTAACCGGGATCACGTGAGACGCGGGCATAACCGTCGGGTACACCTGGTTGAATGTATACAGAAGGCAGAATTCCAACCCAGATGAGAGGGCACCATGATCTTCACCCGTAGGTTCGGCGCTCTGGCGGCCCGGCCGCAGTTCCCGGATGCACCGGAGCTGCAGCAGCAGGAGCTGGACGTCGACGTCGAAATCCAGCACAACCAGCACACCGAGAGCGGCGAGCAGGAGCGCGTCACCACTGCCGCCTGAGGACCAGCCCGATCGGTGCTCCGGACACACGCGTCACCACCGCGGCGGCGGACTCCCCGCGGGGCAGAATGCAAGGATCCGGAGCACCGGGAGCAGGACGATCGACCGTGGCACTTGGTAGACTGTCTACCAAGTGCCACTTGTATCTCCATCATCACCGGCGGGGAAGGACCTCATGACGACAACCAGCGCGGGCCCGGAAGCCAACTCCGACTCCCCTGGCGTCCGGCACGTCAAGCGGCCGACGCCACTGCGGGAGTCGGTCTACGAGGCCCTCACCGAGATGATCATCGACGGCACGCTGGAGCGTGGCCGGCACCTGGTCGAGGTGGAGCTGGCCGGCATGCTCGGCGTCTCCCGCCAGCCAGTCCGCGAGGCGCTGCAGCGGCTGAACAACGAGGGTTGGGTCGATCTGCGGCCTGGCTTCGGCGCGATGGTGCATGTACCTGCTGAGGACGAGGTGGACCAGTTGCTGGCCGCCCGCGCCGCGCTCGAGTCCGAGTCCGCGCGACTGGCCGCGCGCAACCCCGACAAGGACGCCGTCGCCAAGCTCAAAGAGCTCTGCAAGATCGGCGCCCAACTGCAGGAGACCGGCGACATCGACGGCACCGTCCGCACCAACGCCGAGCTCCACAGCCTGATCACCGAAATGTCCGGCAACCGCTTCCTGGTCGACTTCGCCGGCCAGGTCGACCGCCGGGTCCGCTGGTACTACACCCCCGTAGCCCCCGTCCGCGGCGCGGCCTCCTGGCGTGAACACACCCGCCTGGTCAAAGCAATCGCCGACGGCGACGAAGACAAAGCCGCCCAGATCATGCGAGAACACACCGAACACACCCGCAAGGCCTACCACGACCTCCAAACCGGCACCCCCGCCGAAGACTCCCCCACCCCCGACAAAAAGCCCCGCCGCCGCACCACCTAACCACCCCACCCGACTCCCCCCACCCCGCCCCACCCGACGCCCCACCCGGGCCCCTCGGCCCACCCCACCCGGCTCCCCCCACCCGGC